>NZ_JOPG01000031.1 GCF_002153605.1 Acetobacter malorum
TTACTCGACATAATTGACCGTCTGTCGACTCAGAAAAAACAAAGCAGACAGGCGGCAGTCGCCTACATCCCCGACATTTCATGCATTCGGAAATAATCCGCTTTGCGGACATAGGTCGCCCAGACGTCTGATGCTCTGAACGCCAATCGAAAGATGATTTTTGAAAGAATGGAGGAGAGACAAGTTACCAGTCGGAGGCAGGTCTGCCACCATATCGTCCCATGCCGACGGAGGCGCTGCAGACTGAGCATAGGTATAAGGCAGCGGTTCCTGACCGGCGCGCCCCGCTCAGAGCGGTAGAGGTCGCCCATCCACGACCTCCTTCATGACGAAGAATGTTCGTGTCTGACGTACGCCAGGCAGGGCGATAAGGCGGCTGGCGTGAAACCGGTTGAAATCCGCCATGTCCTTTACCCTGATTTTGAGAAAATAATCGAAATCCCCGGCCACAAGATAACAGTCCAGGATCGTCCTGATGTTGTGTACGGCCTGTTCGAACAGGCCGAAGCTGTCCGGTGTCGAGCGATCAAGAACGACGCCGACGAGAGCCAGCGTACCAAAGCCTTACGCGATCCCGGCTGGAGCATCCGTCCATAAATACGGCGGTCTTGGATATGTCGGGTTTGCCGAAGAAGTGCGCGCCCAGGAAGCGGAAATGGGCATGAAGTTCGACTTCATCGTCGTCTGCACGGTTACCGGTTCGACACATGCTGGCATGGTCGTCGGGTTTGCCGACGATGGCCGGGCGCGCCAAGTCATCGGCATCGACGGTTCATTCACCCCCAAACCGGTCAAGGCGCAGGTGCTCGATATTGCGCAAAAGACCTCGGCTCTGGTCGATGGCCCTGCCATTGCCGGCGACGACATCATCTTGATGGAAGATTATGCCTACCCCGCATACGGCGTGCCTTCAAAAGAAACCGTCGAGGCCATGCGCATTGCCGCGCGGACCGAAGCGATGATTACGGATCCCGTGTACGAGGGCAAATCCATTCAGGGTCTGATCGACCTCGTGAAGAAAGGCTTCTTTCCCAAGGGCTCGAATGTTCTTTACGCCCATCTTGGCGGTGCGCCAGCGATCAACGGGTACAGCTACACCTTCCGCAACGGCTGAACACAAACAAGACAAGACGCACCGTGCAGAGTCGCACGGCGCGTCTTGTACGAATTGCGTCGGAGACACGAAGGTCACCTGAAGACCTATCCCGATCACAATACGTCAAACGAACCGCGATCTTCCCCTGATAAGCCATTATCAGGGGGTTTTATCTGGCCTTTTCTTTTTATCGTTCCAGATGCTTCACAGGCAGCGCAGTCGTATATTTAACCTGATTCAACGCGAAACTTGATCTGATGCTTGATATACCGGGGATCTGCGTAAGAACCTCCAGCATGAATTCCTGATAGCGAGGAAGATCTTCAATGACGACGCGAAGAAGAAAATCGGCTTCTCCCGTCATGAGATAACATTCCATCACTTCCGGCCGCGCCTGAACCGCCGAAATAAAGACTTCCAGTGACTGTTTGTCCTGTTGTTGCAGAGAGACATGGACAAAAACATTCATGGCGAGACCGAGTTTGAGCGGATCGACCAGCAGCACGGTTCGCTTGAACACGCCCTGCGCTTTCATCTCCGCAACCCGACGCCAGCATGGCGACGGAGACAGGCCAACACTTTCAGCGAGGTCGGCATTACTGATCTCTGCATTGTCCTGAAGGGCCTCAAGAATCTTGAGGCTCGCGGCATCGAAACTCACGGACTGCATAGGAATAATTTTTCTCTAAAGCGGTGAAATAGGGTATTCTATACCTAATGAGAGCAAATATCAGGTAACTTGGAACGGATTTTCCCACCGAAATCAATACAATGCGCTTTACCATTTCTATCATGAGATAGCGCCATGAATTCAAAATCGGACCGGCCATCAAGAACTCATCAGCCTGCCGCTGTCGGCGTGGCAACATTTGTCTGGCTGGGCGTTATGGTTCTGCTCTGGGGCGCGAGCTGGCCCGTGACAAAACTGGCGCTTGCAACGGTGTCGCCCCTGTGGCTGGCCGCAATCCGCTTTGGAAGCGCCGCCATCTGTCTGTTCGGCTTCGTCTGGTGGAAAGGCCAGCTTTGCCGTCCACCTGTGGGCGACTGGTCGATCGTGGCCTCGATGGGCATGTTGCAGATGATGGCCTTTACGGGGCTGGGCATGATTGCAATGACCAGAACCGACACCAGTCACGCGGTCTTGCTGGCCTACACGACCCCATTATGGGGCGTTCTGGTATCGTGGCTTGCGCTTCGACAGACGCCGACCCGTGTGCAGCTTCTGGCATTATTTGTGGGTTTGTCGGGGACAGCGCTGATCTGCTCCCCCCTGGAAATGGACTGGCACGCACCGGGAACGCTCATGGGCAGCATCTTTCTGCTAATCGGCGCGGTTGCCTGGGCCGTTACGATCTTTCATATCCGCCATCATCGCTGGCACACGTCTCCCTTGGCTCTCGCACCGTGGCAGATGCTTCTGGCGACCATTTTTCTGACGGCTCTCGCCTGGACCGTGGAAGGTGCGCCTCGATGGGGTGCTACAGACTGGCACCTGCTGGGCATGCTCTTCTTTATCGGCCCGGTGGCAACATCAGTGTGCTTTGTCATTTCGGCTGAATATGGACGAAGAATATCAGTGTTCGCGATGTCCAATTTTACATTGGGCGTCCCTCTGATCGGTATCGTGACGTCCTTTCTTTTCCTTGGAAACCACCTCACGGGACTGTTCCTGACCGGTTTGACGCTTGTCTTCTTCGGAGCCGTCCTGGCAGCGGCGGCAGGCGGCCCGCTGCCTGCTTTCCGGTTTCTTCAGAGAGGGAAATGCGAGAAGGAAACAATCTCGCCAGTGTCAGGCTGATGCTCATCGGAGACCCGCAACCCTGTCGAAAAGCAAAGGAAGTATCTGCATTGCCCTGCACGTTTCAGAGAGAGGAGTCCGCAAGGGATTGCTTTTGAAGGCAGCTTCACAAAAGTATCCCTATGCGGGAAACAGGCGCAATGTTGCCTATAAATTCTGAAGAAAAGAGGAAACAATGAACAGACGCACGCTCATTATCGCGACCGCCATTTCACTGATCTCGACAGGATCGGCAAGCTTTGCACAGAGCCATAGTCATGGCGGGGCAAAGGTCATTTCCACCCCCGAGGATGTTCAGTGGCAGCCCGCACCGGCCATTTTTCCGCAGGGAATGAAAATTGCCTATCTTTATGGCGATCTGGCAAAACACGAACCGTTCACCATCCGGGTCATGATGCCGCCCCACAGCGTTATTGCACCGCACACGCATAATCTTGACGAAATGCTCACGATTATATCCGGTAATCTCGATCATTACACCGGCCCGAAAATGAATCCGTCAGAAGGACTTCATATGGAAGCGGGCGGTTTCGTGCACCTTCCGGTGAATATGGGTCACGCCCTGAAGGCTGGGGACAGCGGGGCTATCTTGCAGGTTTCCGGTGTTGGTCCTTTCGGCATGACCTATGTCGATCCAAAGGATGATCCGCGACACAGGTAATAGTCATAGAATCAGTGTTCCGACGTGCCTGAGACTTCCACCCAATGGGGATCATGATCTCAGGCACGTCGGTACACGCTTCATTTCAAGTGGGCGAAGGCCCGACGCATCAAGCCTGTATGCCGATCAGTGCCTCGCTGAGCCCCCACAGACGGGTGGCCGCTGCAGGATCGATGGCCCACGGCAGGACACCATCAAGAGCCTTGTGATCGGCCGGTATTCATGAGGACTTACACGATGCAAACCGCTGGACTACGGTAACAAAGATTGCAGACCCTTCATCTTCTCGCTGCTCGGCGTCGGCAATGTGAGTCCAAACCTCCATCGAGATTTGGACTCACATTGCTATCACGACGTAAAAGGTCTGAAGCAGCCTGTCTGCTTTTCACGCGCTAAACGGACAGATTGCTGTCGCCTTCATGTCGGACGCCAGAGCGTCGGCCTTTGCTTCTCTGAAGCCGACGTGTTCATGGCCTGCGAGAATAGGCTGTCGCCGATCACGACCAACACACGAGCATCCAGCCTAAAATGCGCGGTATGTGCCAGCAGCCAAGTGCGATCACCCCGTTTGTCTCTGTAGGGCATAGGGGGAACTCAAGACCAGTCTCCCTGGAAAAGGTTATCAATGGGTGACAGGCTCAATGATCGTCGGAATTGCAGCCCGGAGCACGCGGAGAGCTGACGGCTTGGCGCAGCCGGTCGACCCGATTACGCAAGTCCCGCAGTTCGGTGATCGACAGCCCGGTCGCCGTTAACACACAAGCCGGAATCGTCTCGGCCTGAACGCGCAGGGCCCGACCGGCCTCGGTCAGATGAACGCGCACCTGTCGTTCGTCCTTCTGGTCGCGGGTGCGCTCCACAAGGCCAGCGCCCTCCAGCCGCTTGAGCAACGGGGTCAGGGTGGAGCTAACCAGATCGAGTTGTGATCCGATTTCGCCGACAAGTCTGCCGTCACTGCTCCACAGGACGGTCATTACTAGATATTGCGGATAGGTGAGACCGAGCGGCTCGAGCAGCGGTTGGTACAGCCGATTGAAGGCGTGGCTCGCGGCATACAGCGAGAAGCACACGAAATTCGACAGATCAGGTGTGGATGGGTCTTCGTTCATATCGTCCTCCATAAGTAGGGCCATTATATCGCGTAATATCAAATCTTGGGCGATGTTAATGCATGGGAGCCATGCAATTTACCATGTTGAGCGATAATATCGTGCGCGATATGTAATGCCTCACAGGCCGATCGCAGCCTGATCGATACGGAGTTTTCCATCATGAAGCGCCTCTCCACAGTCATCGCCTTGGCTACCGCTATTGCCGCCGCGCCCGCGCTCGCCGCTCCCGTGCTGGAGCCCACGACCCAGCATTTCCTCAACGACCTCGCCACCGCCCATGTCCCGGCCATCCCCTCGCTGTCCCCGCACGATGCCCGTGCGCTGCTGGACGGCGCGCAGGCATCGGTGAAGGTCACCGCTCCCGCTGCCCGGATCACCGACCGCGTGCTCCCCGTTGGCCCGACCGGCAGCACACGCATCCGGATCTATCGCCCGTTCGACGCCCCGAACCATGCGCCGGCCATCGTCTATTATCATGGTGCCGGTTGGGTGATGGGCGGCCCGGCCAGCCATGACCGCCTCGTGCGCGATCTAGCGGCGGGCAGCGGTGCGGTGGTGATCTTCGTCGATTACGAACGCTCGCCCGAGGCGCGTTATCCAACTGCGATCGAGCAGGATTATGCGGTTCTGGAGTATGTCGCTCGTCATCCGGTCGAATTCGGGATCGATCCATCCCGCATTGCCATCGCCGGAGACAGCGTCGGCGGTAATATGGTTGCGGTCGTCTCCGCCCTCGTTGCGGAGCGGCATGGACCCAGGCCCGTAGCCCAGCTCCTGTTCTAT
>NZ_JOPG01000032.1 GCF_002153605.1 Acetobacter malorum
CCCCGCTCAGCTAACCGCCATTATCGGACCAAACGGCGCAGGTAAAAGCACATTGCTTCGCCTTGCCAGCGGGTTACTGCCAACAACCAGTGGCGCTGTATGGCTTGGCAATGTTCCGATCACCACCCTTCCTCCTGCTCAACTGGCGGCTAGTCGGGCCATGCTGATGCAGGACTCACCGCTGCGCGCCCGGTTTACACTGCGCGATCTGGTGGCAATGGGGGGCCGGGTTTCTGCGCCGCTCATGCGTCACTCAGACCGTTTGGAGCTTGCCGAAGCGTTACTGGAACGGGTTGGGCTGGCGGCTTTCGCAGAGCGTGACATCATGGATCTGTCAGGAGGCGAGCGCCAGCGCGTCCATCTGGCGCGGGTTCTGATGCAGCTGGAGGCAGCGGTGCACGATACGGGCAGGCCACCGGGTTTTTTACTGCTGGATGAGCCGATTTCGGCTCAGGATCTGTCCCGGCAGCATCTGGTGCTTAATCTGGCGCGGACCCATGCCGCTGGCGGTGGTGGAGTGGTGCTGGTTATCCATGACCTCAACTGGGCGGCAGCCTGCGCGGACCATATTGTGGTGGTGCATGAGGGAGCGGTCCATGCACAGGGGCCGCCGGAAGAGGTTCTCACCAATGCGCTGGCGAGCCGCGTATTTGGATTGGAGGAGGGGCGGGTGCATGTGCATGCCGCCACAGGAAAACCCTACATTTTACCGCATGATATGATTTGCCGATAAACGTTGAAGGAAAGAAAAAACCTATGTCACACTATATCGCTATGAACCGTTTTCTGGTGGCTCCGGAAAATGAGGAGGCTTTTCAGAAACGGTGGCTGGACCGTGAGGTTTTACTGAAAACTGTTCCAGGGTTTGTCAGTTTTCAGTTTCTCAAGGGACCGGAAAAAGAAGGGAACAGGCTCTATGCCTCTCACACGGTGTGGGATTCCTATGATGCCTTTGTAGGGTGGACGCAGTCTGAACAGTTCCGCCAGGCTCATGCAAAGGCGGGGCAGGGACGTGCACTGACTGCCGGCCCTCCCGTGTTTGAAGGATTTACCGTATTGCAGGATGTAACGGTCTGATATCCAGCGTCTTGTTGTATGCGAATAGCTTGGTGGCCTGAAATGCACTGGTATTTCAGGCCATTTTATTGTTCGGGGTCTTAGGCAGAGAGGCTGAGCAATACGCTGGGTGTTGTCAGATAGTTTTTGACACGCATAAAACCGGCTCGCGCACCGGTTGTCGCCAGAACCGGGTCAAATCCGGCATGGTCAATGGCGCTCTTGAAGGCGTTCCAGGATGCGCCTCGTCCCGCTGGGTCCGCTGCAAGATGGCGCGCGCCAAACGTGTCGGTAAAGCCGAGTTTTTCAACCAGCTTTGTTAAAAAATTGGCACCAAGCTTGGAGCCTTCCGCCACGTAAAGCCAGCCAACGGCCGTGGACGCATCCAGATTTTCTATAGGCTTTTCGTCATCGGGGAAGGTCAGGCCAAGATCCTGCATATCCTGACAAACGTGCGCAAAGCGGTTTCTGGCGGCCAGATCGGGGATGATCTCCAGCAGCTGAGAATGGTTGTACAGGGCATTCGCATCCCTGTGAAACAGATACTGGAGTGTCACGAAGCTCTTGTATTTGTCCGCACTAGAGAACAGGCCGTGCGCCATGATGCCTTTATCCAAATTCTCATGAAGTGTGTAAGTGGCGTCTTTGAGGCGCAGAGACAGGGAGAGGGGGTCAGACGTTCTGGTCATGTTTTTGGCCTTTACGACATAAACGCATTCGGACAGATGCGAGTGTGTCTCCTATTTAACGCAAATGAGAATCATGTGCAATAAGAGCTTGCTGCGCACATGCCTGCCGTGCATCATGAAATAAGAATGATTCTTAATTAGCGCAATGACGGATACACAATGATGATGCTGCCTCTTTTCTGCCGGGCCATGCGTTACCGGATGCTGGCAACGACAGCTCTGGCGTATGCTTGCATAACACCGGTTTTGGCTGCCACGACGGAACCCGTTCCATCCAAAACAGAAATATCCAGAAAGCAGACCGTGACAGGGAAAAAGACTTCAAAACCTCCTTCGGCTGCGTCCGGTACGGTCGTTTTAGGTCCCGTAAGAGTGCATGGCAAAGCAGACATTCTGGATTCCATGAAGTTCAATCCAGATATCGATCATAGTGCGGTGGGCAAGGCGGGTGTCCTGACGACCACAACAACACTCAAAACATTACGTGACCGGCAGATAGACAGTCTGGAAGATTTTGCTCGGCGCGTAGATGCGTCGGTTAATTACAGTAATGGAAATTCCAGCATTAACATTCGAGGCCTCGACCAGAACCGAATTTTGACCACTATAGATGGTGTGCGTATGCCCTGGGCAAATGATGGGGCTTATGCAGGGTCTTTCAATTCTGCGCAGGGGGGCGTCAATAATTTTGACTTCAACGCGCTTGGCGGCATTGATGTGGTTAAAAGTGCAGATTCGAGCTTTTTTGGTACAGGTGCGCTGGGGGGTGTTATAGCCCTGCGCACGCTGGATCCGGAGGATTTGCTCAAACCTGGTAAAACTTTTGGGGGGCTGACCAAGCTGACTTACAATGGGGCGAGTGAGGCAGCCTTACTGAATCAGGCCTTTGCCGCACGTTACAAAAACACGGTAGTTTTGCTTCAGGGCGGCTATCAGAACGGGAGTGAAACCGGCAACCGTGGCGATAGATACGGATATGGGCGTACCCGGACTGCAAAAGACCCTGCCTCATACGATCAGGGAAGTTTTCTTGGTAAAATCCGGCATTATTTTGCAGGTGGGCACAGGGTTGGCCTGACTGGTGAATGGTTCGACCGAAACTATGATGAACGGACCAGAACGTCAGAAACAACGGCAACAAACGTGTATCGCACACGTAGCGAGAACCAGCGTTCACGCGTGTCTGCCAATTACGATTATCAGGCCAGCAGTCCTACGGCTCTGTTTAGTGAGGCCCATTTTCTGGCGTATTGGCAAAGCATTCAGACTGATACGGATATTACAAACAATGACCCGGCAAGACCTACGGCCTATGTGCATCAGCACCTGACACTGCCTGTGCAGTCCTATGGCGTGACGGGTTCCGCTACAAACAACATCTTCACCGGTCCGCTGCATCACGTTCTGACTTACGGAGGGGAAGTTTTCCTGACCGATACCTATCAGACTCAAACAGGCCAGCGTGCCGTCTCAAATGCTTATACCCACGACAATTTTTCCGATATGCCCAAAGTTCACGGGACGGATATGGGCGCTATTGTACAGGACCGTATCGGCATCGGGCGGGGCGAGTGGCTGCACATTACACCGGGTTTCCGGTTCGATTATTTCCAGCGTGACCCGCATAATACGGCCTCTTATATGGCTAACGCCGGTTACGCCGGGCTGCCGCATGGGGCTCATGGGTCTCACTTTTCGCCGAAGGTTCTGGTGGAAGCCCGTATTGCCAAAGATGTTATTCTCTATGGGCAGTATGCTGAGGCATATCGTGCTCCCTCTGCAACCGAGGAATATCTGAATTACAGCACGCCCCCCGTATATCAGGTTGTTGGCAATCCAGATCTTAAGCCTGAAAGTAGCCGAGGGTGGGAAGTCGGCATGAAATATGGAAATTCAGAACGCGGTGCCAAAATTTCCTTCTATGATAACCATTATCACAATTTCATCGACATGATGGGGATCAGCGGTTGCACGGGTTATATGCTGTGCTATGGCTCCACCAATCTGGCCCATGTCCGTATTTATGGGGTCGAAGCCAGTGGAAACTGGACGTTTGATGACCACTGGCATGTCTGGGGATCACTGGCGTATGCGGATGGGCGTGATCAGGACAGGAACTTCCACCTGAGCTCGGTTTCTCCTTTTCGTGGTATTATCGGTTTTGGGTATAAGACCCAGCGCTGGGGGGCTGACCTGTCGGGCACGTTTGCGTCCGGGCGTGATAATGCCAAATATCTGACTTCGACCGGCACATTGACCAACCAGTGGAAAACGCCGGGCTATGTTATTTTTGACCTGACTGGCTGGTATAGTCCCTCATTTTACAAGCCTCTCCGTATTCAGGCGGGGATGTATAATATCTTTGATAAAGCGTATTATAACGCAGCGTCCTTGCCTTATGGACAGTCATCCAGCTCCCTTTCTGAGCGGTACTACACGCAGCCCGGTCGCTCTTTTAAGGTGACTGCTCGGATTGAGTTTTGAGGCGCTTTATCCCCTTCAGGATAACAGATTTTAACCAGGCCCTTTCCGGCAAGCCCCGGAGGAGAGAGGGATAAAGCGCTGTATTTCTGGCCGGAAATCTTGCAGAAAACCGGCCAGTCATTCAGATCGCCTGACCGCCGGAGACCTCAATCCGCTGCGCGTTGACCCAGCGATTATCCTCAGAGAGCAGGGAGGCGATCATCGGGCCAATGTCGTCCGGGAGACCGGGGCGTCCCAGTGCGGTGTTTTCCGCGATGTGATGGGCGATGTCCGGGTTATCCCGCACGATGCCACCGGAGAAATCTGTCTGGATGGCTCCCGGCGCTACCGTGTTGACGGCGATGCGGCGTGGCCCGAGCTCCTTGGCCATGTAATGCGTCATGACTTCGACCGCGCCTTTCATGGCGGCATAAGCAATTCTGCCGGGGTAGGCGAAGCGTGTCAGGCCGGAGGAGATGTTCACAATCCGGCCTCCATCTGCGATCAGGGGTAACAGGGTTTGCGTCAGGAAAAACGGACCTTTGGCATGCACGCGATAGGCGGCATCGAAATCCTCTTCGGTCACTTCGCCAAACAGCCCCTCATGGGAAGTGCCAGCCATGTTGACCAGATAATTGAAACGCTCGGCACCCCATGCGCTCAGCACCTGCCGGATTTCCTCAGCGAAGGCCGGGAAGGCATGCGTATCGCCCGTGTCGAGTTGCAGAGCAACGGCCTGAACTCCGCTGCTCCGGACGCTGTCAACGACCTCATCAGCCGCGGATTTGTTGGTGTGATAGGTGAGTATTGATGAAACGCCGCGCCGGGCGAGGGCCTCAACAGTTGCGCGGCCCAGTCCGCGGCTTCCGCCGGTGACAATGGCAATAGGGTTCGTGGTCGTTGCAGACATGGGACTCTCCATCAGGTGAAGGTGCAATTCTGCTCATATCCTCGTTCGTTCGATAAGAGCGCTCTTTCCGTCAGCATTGTTTTGCGCAATGGAATAATCCTATGGATAAACTTGCGACACTTGCCCTCTTCATCCGCATTGTTGACCGAGGCAGCTTTAGCGCAGCGGCTGCCGATTGCGGCGTCTCCCGTCCGGTTGCGACCGCTGCCATCAAGGCACTGGAACAAAGGCTCGGGACGCGGCTTTTGCACCGCTCAACCCGGCATGTCCGCCCAACCGAGGAAGGCGCTACCTACTATCGTCGGTGTGTGGCGATCCTGGCGGACCTTGAAGATGCGGATCGTGGCGCAAGCGGCGATGTCGCAGGTTTGTTGCGCGCTGATGTTATCGGGCGTCTGGCGCGTATGATCCTGCTGCCGGCACTCCCGGATTTTCTGGCCCGGCATCCGGCGCTGACCGTTCATCTCGGCGAGGGCGAGCGGTTTGTTGATCTGGTGCGTGAAGGGGTGGATTGCGTGGTCCGGGCTGGAAAACTCCCGGACAGCGATATGATTGTCCGATCTCTGGGCGTGATGGAGGAGATGACGGTCGCCAGCTCGGCGTATCTGGCGCAGCACGGCACACCTGCCTCTCCTGATGACCTTGATGGGCATCAGATGATCGGCTTCGTGTCTTCACGCACCGGCCAGCCTTTGCCGTTGGAGTTTACGTGTGGAGAAGATGTGCTTGAGGTTTCGCTTCCTGCGCGTCTGTTGGTTGGGGGTGTTGATACCTACGCGGAGGCGGCCCGTCTTGGTTTCGGTCTCGTGCAGGTTCCGCGTTATAGTTTTGCAGAGGATCTTGCCAGAGGTACCTTGATTGAAGTGCTCCCTGATTTTCCACCCACGCCAACACCGCTCTCGATCCTTTACCCGAGTAACCGGCAGCTTTCTCCGCGTGTGCGGGTATTTGTGGAGTGGCTGATGGAGAGTATTGGTTCAGGACTACAGCACACAGTCGATAAAGACCGTTAAGGGGGAGAATGGTCCGATTACAACCGCAACGACTGCGGCGTAATCCTGTATTTTGTTCAGGCCTGTAAATATGCCTGAAGGCGGGGAATGACGAAGTCGAGAAAAAGTCTCACACGCTGAGGGATCTGTTTGCTGGCCAGATACAGCGCATGGATTTCTTCTTCGTCCTGTGCGTCCGCATGGGCGAGAACCTCAACGAGGCGTCCGGCCCTGATGTCCTCGCGCACATGAAAGTCACCGAGCCGTGCCAGCCCTGCGCCCCGCAAGGCCAGATGCCGCACCGTTTCCCCATTGTTGGCGAGCAGGGGGCCGTGGACAATACGATCTGCGATGCGGCCTTTTTCTTGCAGAGGCCAGACAGGGGCAGCTCGTCGGAAATTGAAGCCAAGGCATTTATGGTGGTCCAGATCATCAATGCTCTGTGGTGCTCCAAACCTGTTCAGATAATCTGGTGATCCAACAATCTTACGTCGCGCGGTTCCAATATATCGGGCTGTCAGACTTGAATCCTGCAACTGCCCGACCCGGAAGGCGATATCTGTGCGGTCAAGATAAAGATCCGTCAGTTCGTCAGAGAGAGACAGATCAATTATGATATCCGGGTAAGCCTCCCAGAATTCGGGAAGGAGGGGTTCCAGCGCGAGTGCTCCAAAGGCCACTGAGGCGTTGATGCGCACAGTTCCGCCCGGCTGAACAGATCCTGTTGTGAGAGCCTGTTCCATGTCATCAAGCTCGGCGATGAGGATCTGAGCGCGGTCGTAATAAAGCTGGCCTTCAGGCGTAACGGACAGGCGCCGCGTAGAACGTTCGAGCAGGCGCACGCCAAGGCGTGTTTCAACGCGGGCAATCAGTTTGCTTATGGTCGAGGGGGTTGTCATCGACAGGCGGGCCGCCTCGGAAAAGCTGCCGCTTTCCACGACACGCAGAAACATCTGCATTTCGCCAATTCGATTATCCATCTGCGCCTCTTTGATGAAACAGGTTCACAAGTGCTGTGGAGAAGCAATGGATTGTCAAAGCCTGTCAAGCGCAGCATGTTCTGGGGCAACAAGCGAGACAGGCGTTTTGTCTGCCCAGAAAATCTGGCGGTCTTATGCGTCGAGGCCTCATTATCATATTGAACATTTTTTCGGATAGTCGCTCTGAAATCTGCTCAGGCCTATCCGGGATACATTTTGCAGGGACACTATTCTGATGAAAAATATTCTTCTTCTGAACGGCGGAAAAGCGTTCGCCCATTCTCATGGTCGTTTGAACGACACGTTGCAGGATGTTGCTCAGGAGACTTTGTCAAACGCAGGGTTTAGTGTGCGGCAGACAAAAATTGATACCGGCTACGATATTCCGGCCGAAGTTGAAAATATTCTCTGGGCTGATCTGGTCATCTATCAGATGCCGGGATGGTGGATGGATCTGCCGTGGACCGTCAAGAAGTATGTTGATGAAGTTTTTACCGCTGGTCATGGCGCGCTCTACACCAATGATGGGCGGAGCCGGTCGCATCCTGAACGCAAATATGGCTCGGGCGGCCTGTTGCACGGTAAACATTACATGCTTTCTCTGACATGGAATGCCCCGGAAGAAGCCTTTGTTGATCCGGCACAGTTTTTTGAGGGGAAGGGGATCGACGCGGTTTATTTTCCTTTCCACAAGGCCAATCAGTTCCTGGGAATGACACCGCTCCCGACGTATCTGGCTACGAACGTCATGAAAGAACCACACGTTGACCAGACGATTGCACACTATCGTGCCCATCTGGCGGAGGTGCTGGGCTTTGCTGCGCTGAAGAGTGGTGCTGAATCGTAAAGGGAAAAGCGAGCATTTCTTCAAAGGATAGCAGGAAGAGGCCTGAACTCCTTTAGGCCTTGAGGCTGCTTGCTGCCGCTCAGCCGCAGGCGGTCTCGCCCTCGTTAAAGTTATCGACCATCCTTTGGCGGAGTATTCTCATTTTCTTAGAAGAAATGTGAGAGGCAAAAGCACCTTATTTTTTAGTCAAAGCAAAACCTTTCTGGAACCAGACTAACCCGCTGTCTGCGGCATTGTCCCACTGGATATGTTCTACCGTAGCAATAACAATGCTATGCGTGGGTGTATCAATCACCCTGGAAACCCGACATTCAAAAGAGACCAGAGCACCTTGTAGTAAGGGGGCCCCGGTTATACCGTTTTCCCAGCGTGCCAGAGCAAAACGTTCTGCCATGGAGTATTTGCGGCTGCTAAAGGCACTGCATAAATGTTCCTGTCCTTCTGCCAGCACGTTAACGGCCAGGCATTGGTGGGAAAGAATATGGTCATGCGCGGAAGTGTTTCTGTTTACGCATACCAACAGTGTTGGAGGTGCGTCTGATACGCTACACACGGCTGTGGCAGTAAAGCCATGCTGGCCAGCCGCGCCACCTGTAGTAATCAGGGTTATACCGCTGGGTAGCCGTGACATACCTTCACGAAAGGTGAGAGCATCACTGTGTGTCGGATGAGTGGTTGCTGGAGCTTCTTTTATAAGTGTCATTAGAAATCAACCTGAACAGAACCAAAATACTGACGGGGTGCACCAAGAACAACAGACTGATAATCACCCGCCATAGGAAAGCCATTCTGGCCCATTGTGGAAATATAGTGCTGATTGGTAATATTATAGACATTGAAGTCCAGGCTGATGCGTTTGAAAGCAGAAGTGCCGGAAATATTGCCAATCAGACTGGTAAGGTCGTAGCGCACACCGGCATTGGTCAGCCAGTATGAAGGTACCTTTTCATCGCCTGTGTAGCTTAGATTACGCTGTCCGATAAACTGTGTATCAGCATGTACCTCTGCCTTTTTCCACCTGTAGGAAATCTGGCCTTTATACATAAAGCGTGGGTAGGCAACGACCTGTTTTCCCTTAATCCCATACGTAACAATCCCGTTGGTTGTTGTTTGCGTTACGTTGTCAGAGTAGGTGGCGTGATCGTAACTAATACTGCTGCCTATTTGCAGGCCTTGGACGGGGCGCAGGACAAGACCAGCATCGACCCCGTTCATGGCGACAGCGCCAACGTTGCTGATGACAGTATAGGGATTATTAGGGCTGCCGCTGGATATTTTCTGAAGCCTGTTTGAAAAGTCTGTGTGATAGGCATAAACATTCCCATCAAGAATGCGAGAATGGTAACGGTATCCTATAGCGTAGTTCCAGTCTGTCTCCGAGGTAATGCTATTGCGTGATGCATCAAAGGCGGCTTGCGTGGTCGCAAAAGGGGAGGCACCACTATTATAGCCAGAGACAGGCAGAACTTTTACGTTATTGGCAATATCAAAATAGACCTGGTGTCCGGGCAGAAAGCTCCATTGCCCGCTGATATGAGGCAGGAAAGGCTTGCTGGTTGTCAGGCCTGCACCGCCAGCAATGGCAGTGGTGCGTGTATAGGGCTCCCAGTTAGCAAGCTGGCCGACGCGGGTCGTATTTAAGACAGAACGAAAGCCAAAATGGAGTGCCACGTTGTCTATCGGACGGTAAGTGTCTTGCAGATAAGCGACAAAAGTATTGGTATTAAAAACCTGCTCATATTCACGGCGGTAGTCTGATGTCAGATGCAAGCCATCGACCGGCCTTGCAGCACCACTTAGTACGTCCTCAAGCAACGGTTCATCATAAGCTCGCTTATCGGCATTAAAATGGGTGTTTTCATACCAAACCCCGCCATTAATCTCGTTTCGGGCAATGGTGTAGGTCAGGGAGGATGTCAGTCCAAAGCGCCGGGTGGTGGGGATGGTAGCCTGTTCCACAAAGGGCGCGCCGTTCGTGGATTCAATGAGCGGGCTTGTAACCGTCCCCACCTCCCAGGAGCGATGGCCGTAAAAGGTGCTGTTCCAGCGCAGGCGGTCTGTTAGGGCCAGATCGGCTGAAACGCCGCCAAAATATTGGCGCTGACTCCCCGCACCATCATAGAAGGAGGCTGTGTAGGGGCTTTGGAGTTTCTGGTAAGCCGCAGGGACAGCGCCACCGGGCCGGCCGTTTTGCGCCAGAGCAAGGCGATAAGCTGTTTCATACCCGTTAGGGGTGCCAAGCAGGTTATCAATATGGTAGCCGCCATTGCGGAACATATCCATATTGTAGTCCTGATAGTTTTGCATTTGCTCATCTGCGTAGTTGAAAAATGCTGTAATGCGGCTTTTTTGACCCACAGGATGCAAGAGTTTGGCGTTAACCTGTTGCATAAACTGGTTTTGGCCGCCACGCCATTTGTCTGTATCGTTACGCATATAAGAAACCCAAAAGCGCGTACCCTGCTTATTTAAATCCCCACTGTCTGCACGCACAAAAGTATGAAACATGGCATTGCTACCAAAGGTCTGGTTAACGGTGGCCCCTGTTTTGTGGGACGGGTCACGTGAGACAAACTGAACAGTGCCGCCCAGATTACTGATACTGGCAGCACCTTCAGACCCGGCAGAGGCTGAAACATCCATACGCGTGATATTTTCGGACGAAATGGCGGCAGATGGGTTCAGGCCATTGGAATTACTCCATTGCTGGTCGCCCAAAGGCATCCCGTCCAGGGTCATGCCTATCTGACTTTGGTCAAACCCATGCATCAGGAAAGATTGCCCCCAAAGGTTTAGCCCCTGTGGGTCTCCTGAATTGTACATGACACCAGGCAAGGTTGTAAGCGCCTTGAGCGCGTTTGTACCTGGCACATAATTGGCGATTGTTGCGGCGGTCACGGGTGTGACAACCCAGTTGGCCTGCCGGCGCCCCTGCACATTTACATCCTCGACCTGAGCAATGGTCCGGGCCTTACTGGTCGGGTGCGGGCGAGCTGCATGTACGGGCACGTGTGCCTTTTGGTGTGTTGCGGCTGTTTTGGCTGGATCCTGCTGATTTGTAAGAGGGGTTTCCCCTGCTTTTGCGACAGGCGACAAAAGAGGGAAAGAGAAGGCCAGCGCTGTTGAGCTGACGAGATACACGAAAAATGTCCTGTCCACCATACGCTCCCGTCTGAGCTACACGCTCAATTACACTATAATTTATAGTGTTAAATTATTCCGATTCGATTACCACTCACTTAATTGTATTATTTTTTCTTATTTTACGAGTCAATTCGGATTAAATTTCTGAATGGAATTTTTATAACTTGTTGTGATCGTTTAATATGGTTAAATGCGATTCGGTTTGATTGATTTTTTAAAATCACTTGTCGTGAGTCGCTTATAAAAAGCACTGCGTATGCATGTAGGCTTTAAAGGCTGCCTCCATAAGGGTGGGAGATGAGGGTGTTAAAACGCAATAGATCAGTTGAGCAGGATCGTGCTGCAACACTGTGGGGTGAGGCTGGCTCGGGCGGCTACAATGCCGTTGGTCCGCAATACTCGTCTCTGCTTGAAGAGATCAGAGTTCATTCCATACAAGCGGAAGTGGAAAGAATTCTGCCATTTGAACAAATAGCGCACTTAAAGGAAAGTGGATTAACCGCATTTACTGTGCCCAAAGAATTTGGTGGCCTTGGTCGTCCTTTGAGTGAGCTGTTTTCATTTATTACTGACCTTGCAACGGCAGATTCTAATATTACACAGGCCTTACGAGCGCATTTTGGATTTATTGAACATCTGCGCTCTGAAGCGCCATCGGACTATACCGACCGGTGGTTTGAACGGTTGGGTAAAGGAGAAACTGCCGGCGCCGCCGCTGCGGAAAAGGGCACCGCGCGCGATGCATTTGCGACCCGTTTTACACGCAAAGACGGGCACTGGGTTATTAATGGGAGCAAGTTTTTTACGACCGGCTCGCTCTATGCTGATTGGTTAACGGTTACAGGCTCAAACGAGAACGGTGAGACCGTTAAGTGCCTTGCCTCTCGGCATGATCCGGGGCTTGAAATTCTGGATGACTGGGACGGTATCGGGCAGAGGCTGACAGCCAGTGGCACGGCGCATTTTCGAGATGTGCGTGTTGAGCTTGATGAATTACGTGTGGGCAATACGGGTTTTGCGTATTCGCAGGCATTTTTCCAATTGTACCATTTGGCAACTGTTGCCGGTATTGCTCAGGCTGCTGCACTAGAGGTGGCAGGGGCTGTTAAAACCCGTAAGCGTGGTTTTAGTCATGCAAACCATGCTTTGCCCGCACATGACCCTCAAATTCTTGAAATCGTCGGTCATGTGGCCTCTGCTGCACATGCCGCCCACGCCATTGTAAGGCATGCAGCAGATGCCCTGCAAACTGCCGCAGATAGCAAGGAAGATGAACGTGGGCCTTCTGTGATCAAAGCGGAGCTGGAAGTCTGGCAGGCGCAGGAGATTATTTTTCCACTCACGCTTAATGCGACATCTCAACTGTTCGACACATTAGGCGGGACGGCCACCCTGCGTGCGGCAGCGCTTGATCGTTACTGGCGCAATATCCGTACAATTGGTTGCCACAATCCACGGGTTTATCGCACACGGGTTGTAGGAGATTTTCTGGTGAATGGAGAACTCCCACCTGAGCAATGGCGCGTCGGAGCGGTTTAAGGGACCGTTTGCAAACAGCATTACCAGACGGTGTTCTTCGCCAGAATTCAAGAGTAAAAGCAATGTCTCATCAGGCTAAAACACAAGCACCAATTATTTTGAATGCGTTTACAATGGCGACCGTTTCACACCTCAACTATGGTTTGTGGCGGCATCCGCGTGATCAGACGCATCGTTATACGAGTGTAAAATACTGGACTGACCTTGCGCGTTCAGTAGAGCAAGGCGGGTTTGACTGTCTGTTTATTGCCGATGCGCTTGGACAGATAGATGTTTACGGGGGGAGCCCCGAGGCATCATTGCGACATGGCATTCAGTCACCGTTAATAGACCCTTTGCTGCTGGTTTCTGCCATGGCTGCAGCAACCGAAACTCTTGGCTTTGGGATTACGCTTTCTACAACATACGAACACCCTTATCTGGCGGCCAGAAAATTTAGTACATTAGACCACCTGACAAACGGGCGGATTGGCTGGAATGTTGTTACCTCTCAACAAGAAAGTGCGGCCCGCAATTTAGGGTTAACGCAGCAGGTTGCGCATGATAAACGCTACGATGTTGCCGATGAATTTTTGGCAGTCACTTATAAACTCTGGCAAGATTCATGGGAGGATGGCGCTGTCGTTCGGAAAAAAGATTTAAACGACAGTATTTATACTGACCCAGATAAAGTGCACCCTGTTGCGCATAGAGGAACCTATTTTACTGTTCCTGACGGGCACGTTACAGAACCTAGCCCGCAGCGCGTGCCTGTTATTTTGCAGGCAGGCACGTCCGCGCGTGGGTCAGATTTTGCCGCCCGGCATGGAGAAGTGGTGTTCGTGGTTGGAGCCGGGGCCGAGGGTGTTCGCAGCAATGTGCGCCGCATTCGCCAGCAAGCGGTCAAGCATGGTCGTAAGCCGGAGAACGTAAAGTTTATTACAGCTGTAGCGGTTGTGGTGGCAGAAACGGATGATGTGGCACAGGAAAAATTTAAGGAATACTATCAGTACTATGATCCTGTAGGGTCAATCATTCATTATTCTTCCATGACCGGCGTTGATTTCTCAAAAACGCCACGTGACAGCGTTATTCGTTATCAGAAAACAGAGGCAAGCCAGTCTGTGCTGCGTCAGTTTGATCCTGCCGTCAGTGGGCGGGAGTGGACGCTGGATAATGCTGCCAACCCCGTTGGGAGTTTTGGGAGAGCCCGAACCTTTATAGGCTCACCCGGCACGGTAGCAGACCAGCTGGAGCAATGGCTTGATGAGACAGAAACAGACGGCATAAATCTGATCCAGCTGATTAACCCGGAAACTTTTGAAGACTTTGGCAGATTGGTTGTACCGGAATTGCGCAGGCGTGGGCGCATTAGGGATTCTGCCGGCGCAACGCTGAGGGAGACCCTTTTCCCTGAAAATCAAAATGCACGTCCCTCAGCCGATCATCCAGCGGCACGGCAAGAGCTACCTGACGCCAGACAGGCAGGATAAAAGGGGAGAGAGGCATGACAAAACCGGCGCAGGCTCCGGACAAAAGTCCTTTTGACTTTATCTTTCAATATCTTGGGCTTTTACTTTTTATGATCGGAGATGGGGTGGAGGTTGGCTATCTTTCTCCCTTTCTTGTCAGGCATGGTCTGACAGAACATTTTGTCGCTCTTGTCTTCACAGTTTACGGGCTGGCCGCGGCGGTATCTGCCTGGGGATCTGGCGTTCTGTGTGATCGTTTTGGATGCCGCAAAGTTATTTTTGCCGGTATTGTGTTGTGGGTTGTGCCTCAGGTGCTTTTTCTTGCCCTGGCAGTGCCCTCTCACTCTGGGTGGCAGATACTTTTAACCTACGGCGTAAGAGGGTTTGGCTACCCTCTGCTCGCTTATGGTATACTGACCTTACTGGTAAGAGAGGTGCGGATAACTCAACGCGGGCTAGCTTCTGGTCTGTTCTGGTTCTGCTTTACATGCGGGTTGCCGACCCTGGGTACTGTTGTTGCTAGTTTGTCTCTGCCTGTTTTTGGAGAATATGGCACATTCTGGGTCGCCTTTGTGGCTGTTATTCTAGGGGGTGGGCTGTCTCTTATTCTGCGGGGCGATGGGGCAGGAAAAGGGGCACTACCCCGTTCTCAAGTTGCTCTTCCGGCGCCAGGCGAACTGGTAGGCATTATACGCGCTAATCCGTCATTGATCTTAACCTGCGTGGTTCGGGCCATAAATTCGAGCGCAACGCATGGCATTATTGTTTTTATGCCGTTTTATTTCATTAATACGCTAGGTCTTTCAAGCGCCCAGTGGATGCGGTTTTTAGAAACCATTTTTGCAAGCAATATTGTCTGTAATCTCTTTTTTGGTGCTTTGAGTGACCGCGTGTCCTGGCGTGGCACGATTATGTGGGTTGGAGGCGTAGGCAGTGGTCTGGCCTGTGTGTTGCTTTATTGGGTCCCCGCGCATTTCGGCCATACCTCTCCCATAGCATTGTATGGATCTGCGGCATTTTTCGGTCTCACGCTTGCCGGCTATGTTCCTCTTTCCGCGCTGGCGCCCTCTCTGCTGCCTGACAGGAAAGGGCTCGCCATGTCTTTCCTAAATTTTGGTGCAGGGTGCAGTGTCTGGTTGGGTCCGCTTATTGTTTACGTTTTCCAGCCGTTTGTAGGTGTTGGCGGCGTCATGGCTGTTTATGCGGCGTTGTTCGTTTTAAGCGGTTTACTGGTCTACTTTATCAAACTCCCACAAGACCTTGATGCGGTTTCTACTGGGCAGTCTCACCTTCCGTCTTCATTTTCTTTTGCACGACACTGAGAAAAGGTTTCCTCTGATGTCTTCATCTTTTGAAAAAACACGTCTGTCTGTCGAAAAAGTTGGAAGCCGTCTGGGGGCGGTTGTGCATGGTATTGATGCAAAGCAGCCTCTTTTAGAAGAGCAGAAAACTTTTTTGCGCACAGAGCTTGTGCGAAATAAAGTAATTTTCCTTAAAAAACAGTTTTTGGATGATACCCAGCACGAAGCACTTAGCCGTGTTTTTGGTGAGCCAATTTTACATCCCACTATCGCGGCTCCTAAGGGTACAAAATACACGTTTGAGCTTAAGTCCCGCCACGGGCGCTCAACAGATTCCTGGCATACGGATGTGACCTTTGTGCCGGATTACCCCAAAGCATCCATTCTCCGGGCGCTTCATATTCCACCTTATGGTGGGGGGACAATCTGGGCCAATACGGCCACCGCCTATGATGATTTGCCGCCGCCTTTAAAGGCCTTGGCAGAGGCGGCATGGGGTATTCATTCGAACGACTATGATACAAATTATTATAAATTTGATGGAAAAAAGGGAGAAATCGCAGCCTTTCGGGCAGAGTTCCTTTCTAAGCTATATGTAACAGAGCATCCGGTGGTGCGGGTGCACCCGGAAAGCGGAGAAAAAACGCTTGTTCTGGGCCATTTTATTATTGGGTTAGACGGTTTTCCAACGCGGGAAGCAAACGCGCTGGTGGATATTTTGCAAGGTTACATTACTCAGGTTGAAAATACGGTAACATGGCGTTGGGAGGAAGGAGACGTTGCCATCTGGGACAACCGGGCGACACAACATTATGCTCCAGCAGACTTTGACCAACAGGCACGTGAATTGCGGCGTATAACTGTTAAGGGAGATGTGCCTGTAAGTACTGATGGGCGGAAAAGTCAGTTTGTCCATAAACCATAGTTCTATAGAAAGTGAAAATTTAGACTATGTGATCTGGCCTGCGGTCTGTCGCTATTGGGGTGATGGATGGTAGCGGGGTGTTTCGATGCTCCCATCCATAATCTTCAGCCGGTGCAGCCTCGGCGGTGAGAGAGAAGACTGAGCCGAAAGGACGATCATCAAGGCGGGACGCCGCGCAAGCCGTCGGGAACACAGCGTTTTGTTCGGCTATAATAGTGCAAAAGAAAGAATTGCCGGAAACACCGCTTGGTGGGGATCCCCTGAGATATTTTAGTATTCTTTCTCTTGAAAACATACCGTCCAGACGGTATGTAATTTTGCATGAACAGAAAACCCAAACGCGTCAACAAACCCGAGGTGGTCAAAAACGATCTGCTCAATGCAGCAGGGCGGATATTGGTCACGAACGGTATTCAGGCTTTTACGCTGGACCTGGTGGCAAAAGAGGCAAATGTCAGCAAAGGCGGTTTGCTGCACCATTTTCCCAACAAGAAAGCCCTGCTTGACGGTCTGTTTATGCGTGAAATGGACCTGTTCAAGCATGAAATTCTGACGTCTATGCAGCAAGACCTTGTCGAGTTTGGTCGGGCTGCGCGGGCGTATATTGGGCTCAATCAGGTTGGCACACATGAGACGCCGGTCATCATTCGTCATCTGTTAGCAGCGATGTTGATTGACCCTCAGCTCAGTCAGGAATGGATACAGCATTACTGGAGCGTTATCCGGTCCGTTGGTCTGTTTGATGGCATGACGCCAGCGCTCCTGCTCGCCTGTATGGCTGCTGATGGTCTTTCTCTCTGGGACATTCTGGAGGCTGACATTCTGGATCAGAAGACCCGTGACGGTCTCCATACCTTGATGGCGCAGTTAACGCAGGCTCCGGAGAAAGCGCGCTAAAATGCGAGGATATTTCTTTATCTTCATGACGGTTGTCTCAGAGGTTGTGGCGACAGCGGCTCAAAAAGAAACTCTGGATTTCACCAGAATTCTTCCGACCATTGTCATGGTGATCGGTTACATCTCATCCTTTGTATTTCTTGCTCTGTCTCTTCGCCTTGTCCCTATGGGCATTGTGTATGCAGGCTCAGCTGGTCTTTCCATTGTTCTGGCTAATCTTGCTGGCTGGATTTACTTTCGGGACCAGCTTAATGGGCATCAGGCAGCCGGAATACTTCTTATTTTGCTAGGCATTTCGGTTATTGCGTCTCCGCAGTAAGACGAAATCAGCTTTTCTTTCGGAAATTACCATGTCTTGTCGAACCTGTTCAGGCACCCTGAAAAGGGTAATGTCTCTGCTTGCTGCGTCATGCCTTGTGGGCTGCAAGCCGACATCATCCCCGGCAAAGCATACGTCTCTTCCTGCCGTGCAGGTTCTCAAGGTGCAGGAAGCATCACCTGAGAAGGTTGTCTTTGTCGGACATTATGGAACAGGCAGGACTATTCCTCTCGCTCCAACGCAGGCTGGACGTTTGACAACACTTTCTGTTGTCAGCGGCCAATATGTTCATCAGGGTGACGTTCTGGCCATATTTGAAGACAGACTTCTGCTGGAGGTGGCCGCTCAGGCTCAGGGAGAGGTTGATGCTGCTCGCGCCGAACTCAATCAGGCCGCAGCAACCTATAAAAGAAGCAGAGGGCTGGACGCGATAGGGGGGGTTTCCTCAGGAACAGTCGAAGAACGTGCGTCTTCATGGCGGCTGGCACAGGGGAAATATAAATCGGCTCAGGCTGCCTTGACGCAGGCTCAGATTCAGGTGGCTGAAACCAGAATTCGCGCCCCCGAAGATGGCCGGATCATCAGTGTTACTGGCGTTCCGGGCAGCCTCGTGGGGGCCGGGAGTGAAATCGTGCGGATGTCCGCAGGATTACCTGAAGTCCGTTTCAAGGTTCCATCATCCTCATTCTGGACGGTTGGTGACGCCGCAGAAGTTAGCGTGCCTGTTGGCCAGAAGAGCCAGTCAGTTCATGCCGTTATCAAAGAAATTGGCGCGGTTGATGACGCAAGCCAGACGCAGGACGTCAAACTGATCCTGGATCAACCACTTCCCGTAGCAGTCAGCAGCCTCGTTACGGTTAGTCTGGTACCGCATGATGTGTCCCATGTGGTGCGTGTACCGCTGACGGCTCTGGTTTCAGACGATCAGACACATGGGCATCTCTGGGGCGTGACGGAAGGGCAGGAGCCTCATCTTGTTCTGCGGCGCGTTCAGGTTGCCGGGGTTAGGGGGGCGGATGCGCTGGTTGAAGGCCTGACAGCCGGTGAGCGGATTGTCACCAATGGCGATGCGTCCCTCCATCAGGATCAGGCCGTTCAGTGTATCAGTCAGGTGAGTGAACGCTAATGATGGAGCGTTTCAACGTCTCCCGGTGGGCTGTCGGTCATCCAGCGCTTGTCAGCTTCATGATGGCGTGTTTGTTTCTTGCCGGTGGGTACGGTTTTTTCCACCTGGGCCGCGCGGAAGATCCGGCGTTTACACTTAAAAACATGATTGTATCTGCGCAGTGGCCGGGTGCCAGTGCTCAACAGATGCAAAAACAGGTTGCTGAGCCACTGGAGCAGGGCCTGCGTGATGTTGAGGCCATCGATATTCTCAGCACATATTGCGTTCCGGCTGCGTGTGTGACGCAGGTTTTTCTTAAAGACGATGAAAGAAAGGAACGCGTTCCTGTCATCTGGCAGCAAATCCGTAACAAGTTGTCCGACCTGGCTCCCGGTTTTCCGTCTGGGGTAGCTCTTGCTGCTAATGATGATTATGCGGATGTTTATGGATATGTGTTTGCTCTGACGGGAGGGGAAAACGCAGAGCTTATAAAAACATCTGAATATTTGAAGAAAATTTTCCAGACCGTTCATGGTGTCGGGAAAGTCCAGATTAGCGGCGAAATTTCTCAGCAGATCACTGTCGATCTTGACCCGCAACAGAGTGCCGCAAGAGGCATAAGCCTCGATCAGGTCGCCAGATCACTTCAGAGTAAATCGGCGCTGGCTTCTGGTGGTTCGGTAGATTTTACGACCGTTATTCCTCTGAGTGTTTCCGGAGCTTTGGATGGTGTCCGGTCCGTTGAAAATACGCCCATAGCAGGCCATTCCGGCACAGTGCGTGTCAGAGATATTGCGCAGGTCAGTCGTGATTATGCTGATCCTGCACCGTCTCTGATCCGCTATGGAGGGAAGCCTGCTGTTGTGATTGCGGTTGCAATGGCGGACGGCGCAGACGGGCTGACGCTCGGCAAGGCGCTTCAGAAAGCGGCAGCTTCAGCAGAGCTTCCCGCAGGTATGGCCCTGAAGCAGGTGGAAGACCAGAGCAGCGTGATCCGGGAGGCAGTGAATACGTTTCTCATCAAGTTTGTGGTGGCTCTGAGTGTTGTTCTTCTGGTGGCGTTTGTCAGTCTGGGCTGGAAAGCGGGGATTATTGTGGCCTGTTCTGTGCCGCTGACGCTGGCCGGGGTGAGCCTTTATATGGGCATGGAGCATATCGGGCTCGACCGTATTTCTCTGGGCGCGCTTATCCTCTCGCTCGGGCTTCTGGTGGATGATGCCATCATCAGCATTGAAGCAATGGTTGTACAGCTTGAGCTGGGACGTAGCCGGGAAGAGGCGGCATCCTTCGCGTGGAGCCATACCGCGTTCCCGATGCTGACAGGTACGGTGCTGACGGTCATCAGCTTTCTGCCCGTTGGTCTGGCTCAGTCGACAACGGGTGAATATGCCGGCGAGATTTTCTGGGTCAGTGGCGCGGCACTGCTCTTTAGTTGGATTGTCGCGGTGGTGTTCATCCCTTTTCTGGGGGTGCATCTGCTGCCTGAGCCAAAAAAGCACAGGTCAGTCTCTTATGAGCATGGCGTAACGACACTGCTGCGCCTCATTCTGGGGACGAGCCTGCGTTACAAGACCGCTTTTGCGGGTGGGACTGTCGTGCTCCTGATAGTCGCCTGTGGTGGTTTTCTGTTTGTTGACCAGCAGTTTTTTCCTCAGTCCGACCGTCCGGAAGTGATTGTGGACGTTGCCATGCCGCCCGGCACAGCTCTGGGGGAAACCAATAAGGCGGTGGGCATTCTGGAAAAGCGTCTTGCGGGGAGTGCTGCGCTACGTCACATGGAAGCCCATATAGGGGACGGAGTGCCGCGCTTTTATCTTCCCTATGCTCCTGCCACACCGAGCGCTGCACACGCCACACTTCTGCTGGTGGCGCAGGACCTTACCGCGCGAGAAAACCTTATTCGGCAGATTGAAGCGATGTCTCTTCCCGTAGGCGTGCATCTGCACGTCCAGCGTTTGTCACTGGGGCCGACTGCGGACTTTCCGGTGCAGTATCGCATCATAGGTCCGGACCCTGAAACGTTGCGCTCACTTGCGCAGGAGGTTGATGGTGTTTTGCGGAGCACTGACGGGGCTGTTTCCGTGCAGGCTGATTGGGGAAACCGGACACCCAGCCTCACTCTGGATGCGGATGCAGATAAACTGGCCTATTTTCAGACAGATCGCGTCAACGTCGCTGCACAGCTTCAGGCTGCCATTTCCGGCGAGGTTGCCGGGGATATTCCTGACGGTCACCATCACATTCCGGTTCTTGTGCGCGCTTCTCGCGTCGTGCGTTCTGATCCTGGGTTATGGGTCAACCTTCCCATCGTCACGGGTGCAGCCACGGTGCCACTCAGTCAGCTTGGTACCATACGGGTCACAACGGATTTTCCGATCCTCTGGCAGAGGAATGGCGAACTTTGCATGACGGTTCAGTCAGGTGTTGCAACGGGTATTCAGCCTGCAACAGTGGTGCAGCGTGCAACGCCAGCAATAGAAGCTCTGCAGAAGAGGCTCCCGGCAGGTTACAGGATTGAAACAGGGGGAGACGTGGAGCTTTCCTCAACGGCGGATGGCGCGATTTTCGCTTTCCTTCCACTGACCGGAGGGCTGATGCTTCTGGTTCTCATGATCCAGCTGCAAAGCTTCAGCCGCTCTCTGCTCGTACTGTTTTCAGCGCCGCTGGGTCTGATCGGGATGGTTTCTGGTTTGCTGCTGACAGGCGCACCATTTGGTTTTGTTGCTCTACTGGGACTTATTGCGCTCGCGGGCATGATTATGCGCAATACAATCCTGCTGGTTGACCAGATCCAGTTCAATCACAGCACCAGTGTATCGCTCCATGACGCCATTATTGATGCGACTTTAACGCGTGCCCGCCCGGTTTGCCTGACGGCTGTGGCGGCTGTTCTGGCGTTTATTCCTCTTAGCTTCAATGTGTTCTGGGGGCCAATGGCTATTGTCATGATTGGCGGTCTTGTTGGCGGAACTGTGCTGACACTGATTGCTGTTCCCGCATTTTACGCCGTCTTGTTTGATCGTAACGTGCCTGTTCAGGGCGCTCCCGCTCATGTCTGAAAAGCGTATTTCTTCTCGCAGAATGGGCATGCTCCTGCTGCCCGCGTTGTTTGCAGTGGGAGGGTGCGCCATGGGGCCGGACTTTGCGCGCCCCAAACCGGTGCTGCCGGATCACTGGCAAAATGCTGTAGCAACGGCTGCTCATCAGACGTCCACTGCGCCGTGGTGGGGGATCTTCAACGATCCCGTGCTGGACAGCCTTATGCGTCGCGCGGAAACCCAAAATCTTGATATGTCTCTGGCACGCGAACGGATCAGAGCCGCCAGAATACAACGTCGCGCCGCATCGGCTGAGAGCCTTCCGTCCCTGAATGGACAGGCTTCCTACACGCATGAACGTATTGGAACAGCGGGCGTAGGACAGGTCCTGCAACCTCTTCTGGGGCTTTCTCCGGAAGCAGGGTTACATGCGCCGGAGGGCGTCTCCTATACAAATTACAGTATTGGCGCGGTTGCATCATGGGAGCTTGATCTGTGGGGCCGGCAACGCCGCCTGCAGGAAGCCGCCAAGGCGGAGTTCTCTGCTGTGCAGGCCGATATGGACGCCATGCATCTCTCAACGCAGGCAGAACTTGCAAGAACCTATTTCCAGTGGTTGTGGGTTTCTGACCGTCTGAACAGAGCAGAAAAAAAGCTGGAGCGTGCGGAAAAGCTGCTCACCATAGCGCAACAGGTTCACGGACGCGGTCTTCTGGCGAATATTGATCTGGAGAAGCCACAGAGCTTCTATCAGGCAGCTCTTGATGAAAAAGAGGAGCTTGTCGCGCAACAGGCCTCTCTGCATCGGGCTTTGGCGGTGCTTGCTGCAGGACGACCGGATGCGGAAATACCCGAGCTCGCAAAGCCCGAAAATCTTCTGGATGTGAAAATTCCCGATGTGGCAGTCGGTATTCCATCCGACATGGCCAGAAAACGTCCTGATATTCGGGCGGCAGAGGCTCGTCTCCATGCTGCCACGGCCACGATTGGCATGGCTCAGGCTGATTTCTACCCGCAGATTACCTTGACGGGGCAAATCAGCCTTGATGCTCTGACCGTTGCTGAATTGGGGTGGAATGCACGGAATACGTCCTTTGGTCCCACGCTTTCTCTTCCGATTTTCAATGGGGGACGTCTGTCTCGCCAGCTTGAACTCCGTCGTTCGGAGCAACGAAGTGCAGGGATGTTCTATAAAAGCGTTGTTTTGAATGCGTGGGTTGAAATCGAAAATCTCTTATCCCGAGAAAACGTGTTTAGATCTCAGTATCAGAGGCAGCGGTCTCTGCTTGATAGCGAAAAAACGCGCATTGCTGTTCTTCAGAAACGCTATCAGCAGGGGGATATGTCGCAAGCAGAGTTACTGAGGGCCTCTCTGCCTGAAAATGAGAGCGCAGAAAATCTTGCCCGGACACATGCAGAGCTGCTGACCAACAGTGTGGACCTCAAAGCCGCTATGGGGAATTAGCGGCTGTTAACAAAGGCGCTGTAAGGACGGGATATCGGCTGAGCTCGCTTACGGTGGCGGTCAGCCGGCATTCGTTATCGCTTTGGTGTTGCTGGGCACGTTAGAAATTAAAAGACCCTCGCACGTAGTAGTAGCCGCCCATGAAACCGGACGGAGAATATGTGGCGTATCGGTAAGACCCTGTTGGTGCAGCTGCAGCGCGGCTTACCTGCGTAGGGTATTTGTCAAACAGGTTGTTAGCGCCAACAGAAACATGAGCACGCTCTGTGATGCCGACATCAAGATTGATATCTGTATTCCATTGCGGGCGAACTTTGGTCCATGTTGAAGACGGTTGTGACGGGCTGACAATAAACGTCACACTGCCATAACGCTGTTCCTGAATACTTAGCGTATAACGGCCCTTGTGCCAGACCAGCGAAAGTGTTTCCCGGTTTTTGGGAGATGTATGCAGAAGATCATTCTGGGAAAATTTATTGTAATAATCCTGCCCGTAAGCGGCCAGAATTTCTGGTGTCTTACGGTAACGGGAAATCTGCGTATCAGCGATATTAACGTTCACACCAAACTGCAGGCTATGGCCCTGTGGCAAATTCAACAAATAGGTTGCATTAACATCACCGCCATTGGTTACGGTATCAACGGGATTGGTATAATACTGCACATAACGAACCCCCGAAATACCAGCGCTTTCCAGCAACCCTTCAATAGAGGCTCCGCCAAAATTGGACGTGCTTTCCAGACGGTCATTAATGCCAATACGATAGAGATTGGCTGTAATATGGAAATTATCAACCGGGGTTGCATCTATGCCTACGCTATAACTGCGCGAATATTCGCCCTTACGGCCTTCCGCCCCCAAAAGACGAGCAATCTGGCTGGTGGATGAGGCGTAGGCAGACTGGTACCCCGGAGTGGAAAAAATGGTGCTGTAATAAAGGCCAGCCAGAGTTGGCGGGCGATATCCGGTATTGATATTGGCGCGGAGTGCCCACCGTTTGTTGAAATTGTAGCGTGTTCCGATAGATCCGGTGAAAGCCGTAATCGTATCAGAATAGTTTGTGGCATGGCCGCCTAGCGTCCATTCCCATTTTTTTGTGGCCCACAGGTCCAGATTGATGTGACCATCAAAAATATCCCGGTAATGATTTCCTGCAGCGGAAGGAGGCGTGCCGGAATAGGCAGAGGCCCCGGGAGCTGCTGCTTTGCCTGCGTTAGGGCCATCCAGAATAGCAACACCGCCGTCCCCCCAGGATTGCGTGTCACCCTGAGTCATCTGGAAGGTATCGTGCCGGTATTCTCCCCCCAGTTCCACGCCCAGAGGCTTCGCCAGAATGGAGGAGGGGATGTCCCGTGATATTTTGAAACCTGCTGTCAGGTCAGACGCAATATTGGTGCCGTTATAAAACTTTGTCTGACTGTCGAGGCCATAGGTTGGGCTGATTGTATCATATGCGCCGTAGCGGAGCTGGTCGCGACCATACAGCACATAGGTATCCCAGTTCCAGCCATGAAAATCCCTCCCGCGAATACCGCCATTGACCTGAAAATCGTTTTCTTCCGTTGTCAGGTGGGGAGAAAATCCGTTGGGGAAGATTGCGCGGACGTTCGCATCATTATTCGCTGTGCGGAAAAAGCCGGGGGCATCCACATCCCGGTGGCTATAGGTGGTAGTGGTGTAGAGAGAAATTTTATCTGTCAGCGGCAGAGAGCCGTTTGCACTGAAGAGTTCAGATAAAGAGCGACTGATACCCTGAATACGGTTGACGTCGTTCCCGATTTTCTGCTCACGCGGGTCCAGAGAGCCATCTGGCAGGCTAAAATACTTCTGACTCGTATTTAACCCGGAACGATTTGTGGGTTGCTGATGAGTTATTTGTGTCGCAAGGTCCAGAAAGCCCCCGTGGTGACCGAGTGCGAAATTATAATCACCATAGCCGTCAATCCCAACGCCATCACCAGCATAATATCCACTATCCTGCAGGTTAATGGACCCTTTGCCTGGCGTGGATTTCAAAACGATATTGACCGCGCCGCCAATGGCTTCCTGCCCGTAAAGGGCTGTGGCGCCATCCATGATGACTTCGACATGGTCAATCGCGCTGATGGGAATCAAGCTGATATCTGTGGGCTGAGACCCTGTGGCAGGTCCGGTGTTGAAGTTGAAGTTTGCCCCCAGATGCCGCCGCTTCCCGTTGACCAGAACAAGAGTCTCATCCGGTCCCAGATTTCGGAGGATCATCAATCGGGCCACGTTGTTTGAACCAATGCCGCCTGCGGGTGGAGAGTTAATGGCGGGAGTCATTTGTGCCAGCGCCGCGATAACATTGGTCTGCCCGGTGGCCATAAGCTCCTTTGCGGTCACAACTTCAACATGCGTCGTGCTGTGTCGACGCGTGTTGTTGGAAAGTGCGCCAATACCGGTGGTTACAGCGCCTGAGACCAGAACAGATTCCGGCTCCGCGACCAGTGTTTGTGTTGTGGAACCAGTCGCAGCGTAAGCGGATCCCGCCAGATCCAGACTGGCAATAACACCAAAAGCAAGGTTTTTCTTCATCATGTGCCATACCAGAAAAAGGTGTGAATCGAATAATTTATGATTATATGGAATGATTTCAAAACGACAAACAAAAACTCATTAAATTTAGTAAAATAATTATATAACTAAATAATATAGTGATTAACTGAAAGGAAGAAATTTACTGTTCTCAGCTTATCTTTTCAGGGAGTTTCTCGGAAATTGTGCTCAACAAAAGGTAGGTTGCGGCAATCAGACCGATTGCAACGCCGCTCATGACAAAAATAGCGGGGGCCATGGCTTTTCCGCTTATGCTAATAAGCCATGTTACAATCAGTTGAGAAAAACCGCCGACCACCAGCACCACCATATTATTCACAATAGCCAGCATGGTTGTCCGCGACGCAGGAGACAGAATCTGCGTGATGAGTGTGCAGTAAGATCCGAGAAACATCCCGCTGACAAAAGAAAGACTGACTTGCATGATAATCAGGCGAGTAATGGAAGGAGCCGCAACAAGCCATGCATACAGGGGCCAGAGAATAACAAGATAAGTCGCGAGACTTACAAAAATGATTAGTTTCTTGTTGAGAAAGTCAGAAAGATAGCCACTGAAGGGAACCACAATCAGCATGGATGCCGCAGCAGACATTTGCACAAGATAAGAGCCTGTGAGCGAGAGATGTAGGATTTTTGTCGCGTATGTCACGACATATCCGTAAATGATATAGAAGGAAACTGTACTGGCAGTGACCAGTCCCATTCCTGTCAGAATTTCACGCCATTGAGTTGTCAGGCTTTTTATCATGCCGGAAGTTTGTGCCGGCTGACGTTTGCTTGCAGCCGCACCGGACATTTTGAGGCGAATGGTCAGGATAAGAGGGATAATAAAAAGGCCGAAAGCAAATGGAAGCCGCCATGCCCAGGTGTGCACCTGTTCTGGCGTGCACCATGTTGTCATCAGATAACCAACGCTTCCGCCAAGAACCTGCGCAATGATCTGGCCCGTAATCTGCCAGGACCCGAAAAAACCTCTACGACCAGGAGGCGCAATTTCTACAAGAAAGGTTGTGGAGGTGGCAAACTCTCCGCCTACGGAAAAGCCCTGCAACAGTCTGGCGACGGCAATCATAATCGCGCCTGTTATCCCGGCCTGCTCGTAAGTAGGGGCACAGGTAATAAGGGCCACGGCAATAGCCATTAAGCCCATACCGAGCGTCATGGCTTCCTGTCTGCTGCGGCGGTCTGCATATAAACCAAGGCAGATACCGCCAAGAGGACGGGTAAAAAAGCCAACCCCAAACAGGGCGGTAGACATGAGAATGGCCGACACACTTCCGGAAGATTTTGGGAAAAACAGAGTGCTGATAATGGGAATCATATACGAAAAAATGGTAAAATCATACCATTCCAGCGCATTGCCGCCGATTGATCCAATAATGGCGCCCCAGCGTGTTCGGGCTGTATACGGTCTGTCCGTCATGTCGGTGTCTTTCAAAAACGCCGTTGAGGCAAATGCCATTCTCAGGGGGGTAAAATAGAGTGGCCCAGCGTATGCATCAGGCGATTAGCCCAGCCAAAAATGCCAGTGGCGCAAATCAAGTCGAAAATTTCCAGATCAGACAGACCATGGTCTCTGAGAAAATCGACATCAGATGACGCAAATGCTCCCGGGGATTGGGTTGGCTTGACAGAAAAATCAAAAATCGGCTGCCAGTATTCATCATTCAGGCAGGCATCTGGGCCTTCTGTAAAAATTATTTCTATCAGTTCCGGTCTTTTTGTTAGCTGGATAAAGCGCCGGGCATGGACTGAGGCGCAATACAGGCAGTGATTGATAATGGAGCAGCCCAGCGCGCCCATTTCCCGACCTGCGCGAGAAAGACCATCACGGCCGTACATAATGGCGTTGAATAGGGGGGAGCGCACAGCAAGGCTTTCCGGATCGTGCGCCAAAGTCAGCACATAATCCGAAATTTTTGTATTAGAGGGCGTGATTTTCATCGCGTCCCGCTGTTCTTCGGTCGCGTCTTCCAGTCTCACTGGCTGGAGGTAGGGGATCCATTCCAGTGGTTCAGCTGTGAACTCCGCTTTTTCGAAACCTGTAGCGGGTTCAGCCGCGGCGGCCTGTGTGGGGTGCAAAGTGCCAGCCATGGCCTGCATGCCAAGGGTGACGCGGGCCAGATAGCACACGCAGGCAATCAGTTCAGCCAGATGCACAATTTCCGCATCCGTGAGTCCGGCATTCCGGAGGTTCAGAATATCGGCACGGGTTGCGTCTTTCGGGCGCAGCGTGACCAGATCCGCATACTGCGTGAGGGCTGCCAGAAAAGTATCCTGTTCTGGTGCCGGTTCTCCGTGGGCCAGCGCGAGAAGGGAGGGGGACGGCGTGAGTGTTTCCAGCGCTTCCCAATAAACAGAGGCCAGTGAAGGTGCGCGGGACTGGCGCGCCATGCGGGCAGCCAGAGCGGTGCGAATGCTGTGTGTAAGCCGACCCGGCTTCTGTGGGGAAACGACTGCAACGTTAGCCTGCGCGCTCATGCTCAGAATATCAGAACGCATCGTCACGACGTCGGTCAGCTCAGTTTTTTGAGCCCCGGTGCGCGCAGATGCCGCAATGGCAGACAGGAATGACGAGATATCCATGTAGAAGCGGGTCCATAATCGTTTCTATTCCGCACGATATTGATCCGGTTTACGCATAGCAAGAAGATTATCATTCATTTTTCAAATTCTTTCTTGATGCCCGTTTCCTGCGCGCATACAGTCCTGAGTCATGAAAACTGATCTTCCGGATCTCAAACAGCTTGAAGCCTTCTGTGCAGTGGTCGCCGTAGGCAGTCTGACGGGGGCAGCGCGTCTTCTGGAGCGCTCGCAGCCGGCCATGACGCGGCTTATTCAGGATCTGGAAGCGTCACTCGGGTTTGCCCTGTTTCATCGCAATGGACCGCGCATTGTCCCCACAGAGCAGGGGATGCAGTTCCATGTGGACGCGGAGCGGCTTCTGGCAAACGTCCGCCGTCTGCATGAGCGTGTGGGAGCCATTGCGCAAAATCAGGCAGCGTCTTTTGAGATCGCGGCAATTCCTGCTCTGGCGACCGGACTAATACCTTACGCTCTTGCGCAGCTGCCTCCCGACCTTCTGCCGGGTGTGATCCATGTTCAGTCAGTCAGTGCCGAACAGGTTGTTCAGTCTGTTATGGAACGGCGGGCAGATCTGGGGGCTGCAAGCTTTCCCGTCAGTCATCCGGAACTGGATGTGTTGTGGGTGGGGCAGTCCCGTTGCGTGGCTGTGCTGGATCGGGCTGACCCGCTGGTGTCTTGCCCGGTTGTAAGGCTGGCAGATCTGGTTTCCCGCAGGTTGGTGACGATTGCCAACCCCTATCGCCTGCGCAACCGCGTGGAAAAAGCATTTTTGAAAATAGGCGCTTTCCCTGCGTCCATTATTGATACGAACACCAGTGTCACAGCTCTGGCCATGGTGCGGGCCCAGTTGGGGGTTGCCATTGTGGAACCCGCCACAGCCTGTGGCCTGCTCTTGCAGGATACCGTGGTCAGGCCGCTGGATACCGCCATTCCTTTCTTTTTTGGCATTGTGAAGGCCGCCGGTCGTCCGCTGACGCCGGGGCTGGAGGCTGTTGTGGAGGCTTTGCGCACAGCATCAGCAGCACAGTTGCCAGACTTTATGCTGCATGAACGTGTCAGCGCCGAAATTACGGAAGAGGCTCTGCATGGTCTGGGTGGCCCTTCCTCATCCCCTTTGCCCGGAGACTGGCAAGTATGACGCTTTCCTCCCCCCCTGAATTACCCGGTGGCCTTGAAAAACTTGAAGAACGGCTGAAGCAGGATCTTTCCTGGCTGGAACTGCCTGCAAAAAGCTGGGTGCCGGAACGGTGCGTAGACAATCGCAGTGTGCGCGATGTGGTGATTATTGGTGGAGGTATGGCTGGGCTGACAGCGTCCGGCATGCTTGCACGCTATGGGGTGCGGAATCATGTTGTGTATGATCGCGCCCCGGCGGGGCGTGAGGGGCCATGGGTGACATATGCCCGCATGGAAACCCTGCGTTCCCCAAAAACGCTGACTGGACCCTGCCTTGGTCTGCCCGCATTGACCTTCCGCGCATGGTACGAGGCCCGTTTTGGTGTGGATGCCTGGGCGGAACTGGGTTTTATCCCGCGTGAAACCTGGATGGAGTATCTGCGCTGGTTTAGAAAAGTTCTGGATATTCCAGTTGAAAATGAGACAGAACTTCTGGACATCCGCTATCGGGGCGATGGGCTTCTGGACCTTCTGCTACGCCAGCAGGGGCGGGAGGAAAGTGTTCTGGCGCGCCACCTTGTGCTTGCCACAGGCCGCGACGGGCTGGGTGGCGGCTATATGCCGGAAATTTTCAAAAGCTTGCCGCAGACGTTTCGTGCGCATTCGGAAGATGCGATTGATTTTTCTGCTCTCTGCGGGCGCAGGGTCACTGTTATTGGTGCCGGCGCCTCTGCGATGGATAATGCGGCCGCCGCACTTGAGGCTGGAGCTGCGCGAGTGGATATACTGATACGCCGGAAGGATATTCCGCGGATCAACAAATTTACAGGTATTGGCAGTCAGGGGGTTGTGCACGGTTTCCAGGCACTCCCGGATGAATGGAAGTGGCGCTTTCTGGATTACACTCTTGCCGCACAGACACCACCGCCACGACCCAGCACCCTGCGGGTTTCAAAACACCCCAATGCCTTTTTCCACCTTGGGTGTCCGGTAGATGCTGTTGCAGTGGAGGG
>NZ_JOPG01000033.1 GCF_002153605.1 Acetobacter malorum
ATCCACATCGCCATGGGATGCCTCATGCTACGCCGAAACGCTCATCCGTGAATTTCCAAAAGGGCTCTGAGCTGAGACGAGGCCTGCATGGGCACGCGGGGCGTCAACAAACCCAACGCGCTGGCCGGTTTTCCAGTCAGAAACATCTGCGCCAGTTGCCACAACGTACCCAACGCCTTCATAGCCTCCGACCCAGGGTGCTTCGCCCTGAAGGACATAACGACCTTGTCGCCGATAAATATCCGCGAAATTCAGGCCCACAAAAGTGGGAGCCACCAACACCGACTGACTATCGAGAGATGGGGGTGCCAGATCGCCATATCGTAAGACATCCACGTCTCCGAATTTGTCAAAAAATAGTGCTTTCATCATTCTCTCTCCATGGCTGGGGTTAGCCCGATTGGTTCTGCTTGGTTCAGAATCAAACTACTGACATGATCGAAGCATAGAATTAATCGCCATTACGTGAGATGTTTTCGAACCAGTGGTTTGAAATGAAGGTCTGTTATGGATCGTTTGACGAGTATGGCTGTTTTCCTGTCAGTCATTGACCTGGGCAGCTTTACTGCCGCCGCTGAGCGCCATTCGATTTCTGGAACGATGGTCGCTAAGCACGTCAACGCGCTTGAAGCACAATTTCAGACACGCCTCCTGCACCGCACAACGCGTCGGCTGGCGCTTACGGAGGTAGGGGCGCTGCTTGCGGAACGGTACCGCAGGATCCTGGCTGACATGGCGGAAGCCCAGGCCGTAGCGCACGCGTCAGCAGTAAGCCCCACGGGGCGTCTGCGCATCAGTGCGCCGGTAACTTATGGAAGTCTTAAAGTTGCTCCGTTACTAGCAAACTATCTTGAAACTTATCCTGATGTTCAGGCTGAACTTGTTCTCGATAATCGCAAGGTGGATCTCATTGAAGACAACTTTGATGTAGCCTTTCGCATTGGCAGTGTGGAGGACGAATGGCTTGTGGCGCAGCCGCTCGGCTTCTACGAGACGATCCTTGCCGCAGCACCCGCATATCTCGCAAAATATGGCTGCCCTCAACGGATAGAGGACCTGCATTCTCATCGTCTGATTGGCTTCCCGCAATGGCAGTCAGATGATGTATGGCGGCTTCATGGACCGGGAGGAGAATATCAGGTTCCGTTACCTCCGCCTCGGATACGCATTAATCACGCGGCGGGGTTGCGCGAAGCTTCAGTTGCAGGTTTCGGCATCATTCTTCAATCTTCATTGGCGCTGGAAGCTGATCTTGCAACCGGACGCCTCGTCCGGATCATGCCAGATTACGCTCCGATGCCGCGTCCGGTTCACCTGCTTCATCTCCCTGATCGCCGCATGTCGGCAAGCCTGCGCGCTTTCATTACTTGCGTGAATAATGCCAACAGTATTGAGAAGCAGGAAAATTGAACCAGACATCAGAGAGCAAAAATATCCCTGCCAGTCGTCCTCATACGCCATGCCGGGTGGAGCCTGTGAAAAACAGGGTTATGATGTAGGGTCTTTAGTCTGTATCCATGCGGCCCATGAAAACGAGCATTCTTCACGATCCGAAACCCTCGATTGCCTCCCTCGCCTCCCTGCGGGCTGCCTGCATGGCGTTGCCGGGGGTGGATGCTGTGGCTCAGCAGCAAATTGCCAACCGTGAGGCCGAGCTGACCAAACCGGCGGGCAGTCTGGGGCGGCTGGAGGAGCTGACGCACTGGCTGGGCGGCTGGCAGAAGCGGGCGCGGCCTCAGCTTGAGCAGGTGCAGATCCTGATTTTTGCGGGCAATCATGGCGTGGTGCGGCAAGGTGTTTCGCCCTGGCCGCAGGATGTCACCGCACAGATGGTGCAGAATTTTGAAAGTGGCGGAGCGGCCATCAACCAGCTTGCCCGCGTGGCGGAGGCCCGGTTGCGGGTGGTGCCGGTGCTGGGGCTGGCTTCCACGGCGGATTTCACTACCGCTCCGGCCATGACGGAAGCCGCGTTTCTGGAGGCTGTGCGGACGGGGTATGACGCCGTGCCGCGAGACTGTGACCTGCTGTGTCTGGGGGAAATGGGCATTGGCAACACCACAGCGGCCTCGGCGCTGGCGGCGGGGCTGTTTGGAGGTACCGGGGCAGACTGGGCCGGGCGTGGCACGGGGCTGGATGCAACCGGTGTGGCGCACAAGGCGCGGGTGATCGACGCCGCTCTGGCTTACCACAAGGCGGAGATGGCGGCGGCACAGGGTACCTCTGCAATGGAGGGCGAACGCGCAAAGCTATTCGGCGCTGGAACGCCCGCATCCGCAGCGCAAGAGGCTGGCAGTCATGGTGCGTCTTCTAATGGTGCGTCGGGCGCAGCAGGCTTGCCTGCATATGACCCGCTGGAAATAGCTCGCAGGCTGGGCGGGTATGAACTCGCGGCCTTGATGGGGGCGACACTGGCGGCGCGGCATTACGGCATTCCGGTGCTGCTGGATGGATTTGTCTGCACCGCGGCGGTGGCTCCGTTGGCGCGGCTGACAGGAAATGAAGCCAAGGGGACAGTTGGAGCTGGCACTGAGGCTGGCCCCGGGCTGGAAGATCAGGCTCGGAGCGGAGCTGCAACCGGGGGCCTGGCCCATACGCGCCTGTCTCATTGCTCTGCGGAAGCAGGCCATGCGCGGCTGGCGGAAAAGCTTGGGCTGGTGCCGTTGCTGGACCTTGGTTTGCGGCTGGGGGAAGCCTCTGGCGCAGCGCTGGCAGTGCCGCTGCTACGGGCGGCGGTGGCCTGCCATACTGGCATGGCGACCTTCGCGCAGGCTGCGGTTTCAGGCCGCACATGAACGCCCCGGCCCCGGCTGACTCCTTTGTGGCGCGGTTGCGGCTGGATGTGGCTTGCGGGCTGAGCTTGCTCACACGCCTGCCCGTGGGCTGGCTGCTCTCCCCCACGCAGCGCGCCAGCACGACACCCTGGCCAATGGGCCGCTCTATCTGGTGCTGGCCGCTGATTGGGGCAGTGATTGGCCTGCTTGTGGGAGCTGTGTTCTGGCTGCTGCGGCTGGGCCATGTGGCGGCGTTGCCGGCGGCGGGGCTGGCTCTGGCGTTCCAGTGTGTGCTGACTGGCGGCCTGCATGAAGACGGGCTGGCCGACATGGCCGACGGCTGCGGCGGGGCCTCGCGGGAGCGTCGGCTGGAGATTATGCGCGACAGCCGGATTGGCAGTTACGGCGTCATGGCGCTGGGCCTGAGCCTGCTGGTACGGGCCTCGGCTGTGGCGGCGCTTCCGGCTGGCGTGGCTGTGCTTTTGCTGACCGTCTCCGCGTGTCTGGCGCGGGCGGTGCTGCTGGTGTTGCCCGCCTGCCTGCCCCCTGCCCGGCCGGATGGTTTGGCCCGTTCACTCAACCCGCTGCCGCGTGGACCCTTCTGGAAGGGGCTGGTTCTGGCGGGAGGGAGTGTTGCAGTGCTGGCCGGGCAAATGGCTCACGCCCTGACCTGGGCAGGCTTTGACCGTGCGGGAATGATCTGGGGCCAGCCCTGTGCTGCGGCACTGTCTGGCGGCCCTGTGGGGGCGTGCGTGCCACCTGATCCTGCGGGGCACCTGCTGCTGTCTGCTGGCGGTGGCTGGCTTTATGGGGGAGAAGCCCTGACGGTGGTGATAAGTCTGTCCGCTGTCGCGATAGCTCTTGCGTCCTGTGCGTTTGTGGGGATGGCCGCGCGGCGGTTGCTTGGCGGTTATACGGGCGATGTGCTGGGGGCGGCTGCGGTGGTGACCGAATGTCTGGTGCTGGCGAGTTTTACAGCGCTGTTCTGAAAAAATCAGGCTACCGGGAGAGGCTCTGCGCGCGCGGCGCTGCTGGCGCTAAACATGCGTGACGCAGAGGCCCCACCCGCTTTTGTATGAATTGACAGGGGCGGAGGGGCCGTTCAGACTGCGCGCTGATCTGAGGAAGTCGGTGAGAGTCCGGCACGGTCGCGCCACTGTAATCCGCTTTTAAAAGCGGGAAGTCAGACCCTCAGCGTCGTTTTTTCCACCGCGGAACGCGTTTTTACCAGCGGAGCCTGTTTGATGATGCACCCCTCTTCCTCCCGCGCCCGGGCCATTGCGGCTCCTGCCCCTGTTGCCATTCCGGTTGGCGCTCTGCTGCCGTGGGCGGTGTTTGGCCTGCTGCTGTCTGTGCTGATGCTGTATTTTGTGGGTGCGGAACAGGGGGCTGTCTCCCTGATTTCTGGCCATGAAGTGCATGAGTTTGTGCATGATGGCCGCCATCTGCTGGGCTTTCCCTGCCACTAACCCGCAGGGATTTTTTCCTGATGATTGCTGGACGTTTGCTGGCACGCGGCATGATTGCCGGGTGCCTTGCGGCGGCGCTCGCCTTTGTGTTTGCCCGCTTTTTTGGTGAACCGCAGGTGGCGCTGGCCATTGCGTTTGAAGCCGCCCGCAGTGCTGCGGAAGGGGCTGCACCCGAACACGAGATGATTAGCCGGTCCGTGCAGGCCAGTTACGGTCTGGCCACGGCCACGGTGCTGTATGGTGCGGGCTTTGGCGGCTTGTTTGCGCTGGTATTTTCCTTTGCGTATGGGCGGCTGTCTTTCCAGTCCCCTCGCGTGCTGGCGCTGTTGCTGGCCGCAGCGGGGTTTGTGACCGTGGTGCTGGTGCCGGACTTGAAATATCCGCCCAACCCACCCGCTGTGGGCAACCCGGCTACGCTGGCACTGCGCACGGAAACCTATTTTGTGATGATTGCGCTGTCCATTTGCGTAGCCGCCATTGCCTGTCTGATTGGCCAGAAGGTTGCGCAGGTGCGGGATGCGTGGAGTGGGTGGCTGTGTGGCGGGGCGGTATTTGTGCTGCTGATAGCCCTTGTGCAGCTTGGCCTGCCGGATGTGAATGAGGTTCCGGACGGATTTCCTGCTGTAGTGCTCTGGCGCTTTCGGGAATCAGCCCTTGGCATGCAGGGTGTGCTCTGGGGCAGCATGGGGCTGATTTTTGGTGCACTGGCCACCCCGGTTCTGACAGGCCGCGCCCAAAAATTTTAAATTTCATTTTACAAAGACCAGCAAAGAAACCTTGTATGTTTCTCTTTGCTGGCCCGATGGGCTGGGAAACCATTCTGGTCAAGGCCCCCTTCGGATTTCTATGTCTTTACGCGCTCCCTTTTTAAAAACGCTTTATTACAATCGCTTTGCGCCTGCCGTTCTGCTTCTGGTGTTTACGGTGGCCTCTCGTTTTCAGACATTTGGGAACCCCCTCCTCAATATTGATGAAGAATTCTACCTCTTTGCAGGTGGACGGATTTTACACGGGGACCTGCCTTACCTCGCCTTCTGGGACAGAAAGCCGGCGCTTTTATTTGTGCTTTACGCGGTTTTTCACCTTTTTGGGGCGTATCGTGTTCTGGCCTACCAGATAGGGGCAGCCCTGGCGGTGTGGGGCACCAGCCTTTTGCTTTATAAAATGGCCCGTACCCTGACATCACGCGGCGGGGCGCTGATAGCGGGGATGCTGTATTGCACCGGGCTGACCGTTTGCGGGGGTGAAGGCGGGCAGACGCCGGTTTTCTATACACTGCTGGTGGCCGCCGCCATGGCGCTGGTTCTGTTCAAAGTCGTGCTGGCGGCGGATGGCCCTCAGCAGGTCCGCCGGGTGGGCATGGTGGCCATGGGGCTGTTTGGCCTGTCCATGCAGATCAAATACACCACGGTGTTTGAAGGGGTTTTTCTGGGCCTCTATCTGCTGTGGTATGCCGCACGCAAAGGGCAGACACGGCGCGCCCTGTGCGCGAATGCGGCCCTCTGGGTCATTCCGGCTGTTCTGCCAACGGCAGCGGTCTTTCTGTTTTATGCGCTGATTGGCCACGCGCATGACTGGTTTTTTGCCAATGTGGACTCCATTTTTCTGCGGGGTGCGCTGCCGGCAGCCCAAACGACCGCTCTGAAGATAAGACTTTTCAAAGCCATTGCCCCATTGCTGGCGGGAGGCGCTGTTGCGGTCTGGCTGTTCCGAAATGCGCCGGGGCAGGCCCAGCGGCAGTTTCTCACCTTGTGGGCGCTGGCGGCCTGCTGTGGTGTGGCCGTGTTTGGCGGCTGGTATTACCATTATGCGTTGCCGCTTTTTGCACCGCTGGCCGTGGTCAGCAGCCCCTTATGGGACCGGAAAGCAGGCCGGTTCTGGCTGGTTCTGGTGCTGGCAGTGCAGACGGTGACCGCGCAGAAACGCCTGCACAAACACCGCATTGAGAACGGGGACGCCCGCACCTATCAGGCCTATCTGGCCGCGATGCCGGACCCTGAAGGCTGTCTGTTTGTCTATGAGGGACCGCCCATTTTGTATGACACCTCACACTGGTGCGGCCTGACGAACCATCCCTTCCCCGGCCATTTCAATGAGCAGGCGGAAATCCGCTCCACGGGGATGAATCCATCTGCTGAGCTGGACCATATTCTGGCGCAAAAGCCCCGCTATGTGGTGACGCAGGATCCGGCATGGGCGGGGGAAAACCTGACCATCCGCGCTCACCTGTTCCAGACGCTCACACGGGATTACAGGGCGGTTTACCGTCATCAGGGGCCGCAAACGTCTGTTGTGGTGTATCAGCGCGCACCTTTGCCCTGACAGGTATGCGCCTGAAGGAAGCTCTTGCGCCGGGGCACAGGGTGTGCCAGCGTTTTCATTGCGATTTGTCAGTGAGTCGTTTGCAAAGAAGGGGTTGGACAATGTCTGCACGGTGCAAAGCAAAAGCTGTGAAAAAACCGTCTTTCCAGAAGATGATGCTGTTTCCCATCATGTTCATGCCTCTGGCGATACTGTATGTGGCAAACCTGCCCATAAGCGACCTTGATAAAGGGCTGCTGGATGGGGCCGTGGCGGGTATGCAGATGTTGATGGTTCTGGCCCTTTACCAGTCCAAAACCTCTAAAAAATAACGCTCTTTCCCGATCAGGTGCCGGGTGTGTCCGTGCGCTCACCCTCCGCCTGACGGGCTTGCAGGGCTTCCAGATCGGCTGCGTGGTCAATGGCCCATGTGTAGAGCATTTCTATCGGTTCGATAAAAATCTGGCCTGCGGGTGTGAGGCGATATTCCACGCTGGGCGGCATGATCTGCTGAACATGGCGGCTGACGAGGCCGGACTGTTCCAGCTCCCGCAACGTCTGGGTCATCATTTTTTTGGAAAGGCCCGGCACACTGCGCTGCAATTTGCCCGGTCGTGAGGCCCCACCCAGCAGATGCAGCGTGTGCAGGAGCATGGTGGTCCATTTCCCGCTGAACAGGCGCAGCACACGGCGCGGCGCGCAATCTTCCACAAAAGGAGCCTGACGATAAACAGACGGCAGTGAAGAAGGCATGGTGTGGGAACCTTTTGGTAACCAGGGCACAAAATAGTGCCGTCTGGCGCACGAAAAACCAGAAGCGCAGAGTGCAGGACAGAGAAAAAACCGGAAAGGAAAATCTCATGTCCAGAACAGCTCTTGTGGTGGGTGCAACAGGTATTGTCGGGCAGAATCTGTCCGCGCGACTGGTGGCGGATGGCTGGGTGGTTTACGGGCTGGCGCGCAGGCCGCACAGGGACCACGCGGGTGTTCTGCCAGTAGCGGCGGACCTGCTCAACCGGGAGACGCTGCCTGCGGCACTGGCCGGTGTGCGACCCTCCCACGTGTTTTTCTGCTCATGGTTGCCGCAGGCGACGGAAGCGGAAAACTGCCGCGTGAACAGTGCAATGGTGCGCAACCTGTTTGACGCCCTGCCCGCCCCGGAGGCTGTGGAACACGCCGCGCTGACCACGGGGCTGAAGCATTATCTCGGCCCGTTTGAATCCTACGCCAGCGGTACCCCACCGCAGACCCCGTTCCGCGAGGACATGCCGCGCCTGCCGCTGGAAAATTTCTATTACGCGCAGGAAGATGCGCTGTATGAGGCGGCGGGCCAGCACGGGTTTTCCTGGAGTGTGCATCGCCCGCATACCGTGATTGGCTATGCGATTGGCAATGCCATGAATATGGGCTCGACGCTGGCGGTCTATGCGTCCCTCTGCAAGGAAACGGGGCGTCCGTTTGTGTTTCCCGGCTCCCCCACGCAGTGGTACGGACTGACGGACCTGACCGATGCGCGCCAGCTTGCGCGGCACCTTGTATGGGCCTCCACCAGTGCGGCGGGACGGAATGAAGCGTTTAATATCGTCAATGGCGATGTGATCCGCTGGAAGTGGTTGTGGCCGCAACTGGCCGCATGGTTCGGGCTGGAGGCAGCGCCTTACCCGGAAGAGGCCTCACCGCTGGCCCCCAAGCTGGCGCAAGAGGGTGACCTCTGGGCCAGCCTGAGCCAGAAGTACGGCTTGCGGGAGCCGGACATCACCCGACTGGCCTCGGCCTGGCATACGGATGCTGATCTGGGCCGCCCGGTGGAATGTGTGACGGACATGACCAAAAGTCGCCTGGCAGGCTTTACCGATTACTATGCCACGCCCAACGCGTTTTTTGACCTGTTTGCACGGATGCGCGCTGAACGGCTGATCCCGTAAAGCGGGTTTCTACTCCCGCTGCGTCTGTGTTGGGCGTGGCGGGGTAGAAAGTCATAAATATTTTAATTCTTTGAGACCAAAATGATTTTGATTTTCACTAAATATTAAATCAAATACAAAAAAAACACTGTCATAAAAAATTTTATTTATCCTCTTCTTTTGGAAGCGGTGCCGTATTGTATAGTCTAGCCATCAAAAATAAATACATAACAACGCCAAAAGCACTAATAACTGAATAAAGAAACATAAAAAATGAAAAGAAACAAAAAATTCCCAAATTAAATATTGAAAAATTTGTATACTTTAAAATAAATGAGCACAATAGGCAGATAATTTGAATTATGGAAAAATGAGTTAGAGAAGCCGTAAAATCCATGTATAATGATTTCTTTATACCACCCTCCCTGAAATATTTGAATACCGATGTTGACGGAAAAGCAAGAGATATAGCTAGAGAACTAATAGAAAAACCAAGAGTGCTAGGTATTATTGAATATACATCTGACAACCACTTATCTGGATGAACAGAAGTATCATGCATAATTAAAGTCAATACTACCGACAACCAAACCCACGGAGATTTTATTAATCCAAACCATCCTCCATATACTGACCAGTAGTCGATGAGGTCTGGCAACACAGGTATGCGCTCAATAATTTTCATCAACCCTCTCATTCCGAATACAATCTAAGTTATTAACACTTTTATTGCTTCCTTTTGTCGATCATAAACCGCTGCACTTTTGCTTTTAACCTTTCAAAAAAAGTATCCCCATCATCAGTTGTAAACGAATAAAAACGCGGACGATCGTCTGTCGATATTACTTTCTCTGGCCCATTACGCGGTTTATCGGTTGCCCTCACATATCCAGTATCGGCAGCCACCAAAGTCAGATCTTTAACGTCTTTAGTAGGTGTAAGTTTTTCAGCATTAGATGGCTTCGTCCAAGTTTGTGACAAAACATGAGCATTATTAGCCATCATCTCATCAAGGACACGCCTACGAATTTCTGGACTCGCGTAATCCGCATTAGGTGTCCGTATCTGCAATTCAAGCTTTCTTAAATGAGGCAAGCTTAATAATTCATCTACTACATGCTCATCCGGCACTAGTGTAACAGAAATAATGTAATCATCACCCTGAATATTCGAATCCATAAGACGAGTGAAAATATTTTTTATAGTTTTTGGCCCTAAACTTTCTCCTAATTCATTTTTAGTTTCTATGTATATCTTATGATCTCTTTCTGTAAAAACGTAATGAAAAGTTTTGTAGTTTGGAGCAGCATTTTCTGGTATATTTATTTTTAATTTTTCATCATCTGAGAGCTGTTCATTTTTTTCTTTATCAAGCCACTTCCCTTGAACATTTATATGTGTCCATATTAAAAGTCGCCCTGCATAAGAATCATGATTTTTAATTTTTCGGGGTGCTGTAATTTTAGCAAGAGTCTCCCCTCGGGCACGAACTTCATGGTTCGCGCATTTACGAAGTGCCTCTACATAAACACCGTCTGGATGAGGCGTTGCATCTAGCGATAATGCACAAGCTGATAAACTCCGAGATTTCATAATTTTTTCCTTAATTTTCAAATAATTAGTTCAACATAATCCTATATTAGTCCTTGAAAATACAATTAACAATACAGCATTGCCCACACGAATTTATTTTCTCATCTAATTTCATTATTGCAAATTCTACATGTCATTACCTAAGTAATTATATAAATATATCTAATTTTTTATTATATATAAAATTTATAACTTTTTATTTTTTATTTTATTTTATTTTATTTTATTTTATTTGAAATTTTTACTCATAACAACATTTTTGTATTATGGATATTACTAACTTCCACGCCCGATGATCCGATTTTACGGTGCCCCCAGCATCCGCACGCGCCAGTTCCCGGCGTGGTGGGTGAAGAGGCTTGTGGTCTGCGGGGCAATATCCAGACGGGTCGCCATATCCGGGCCGCCTTGCAGGATACGTGTGGCCAGTGCGCGCACGACAGCGGGGCGGGCAATCAGCAGCACCGTGCGGGCGCTTGTGCCAGACTGTGTGCCTGAAGCGGGGCCGGGCTGACGGCCGCTGTGGGAGCCGTTTGAAAGGGGACCTGCATCCGGGGCTGCGTCTGTCTCTCCACCCTGTGAAACAGTGTTAAGCCACGAGCTAATCCGGGCGTGAAACTGGCGGAGGCTCTCGCCCTCCGGTGGGGCAAAATCCGGGTCGTGCAGCAAGCCGTTCAGGGCGTCTGGTGGCAGGCCGCGCAAGGCCTGTCCGTGCCATGTGCCGTAATTGCGGTCTTGCAGGCTGGCGGTGCGTATTACGGGCAGTTCCGCAGGAAAATGGGGCTTCTGTGAGGCGTCGTCTACCTGCGGAGCGGGTGACAGTGCTGCGGATTGCGAGGACAGGTTTGCCGGGGTGGTAATCTGTTCTGGGACTGGAAGCGGGCTGCTCAGGCCCTCACAGGTGCAATCCCCGGCCAGAATGATCTGTGTGAAACGCGGCGGCTTGCGGAGTTGCGGAAGGGTGAAGCCCTCCGGTCCGGCGGGAGTGCGGGTTACAGTCTGAGCCTCGCGCGGTGGGATACGCCCCTGTTTGACGGCATCTGGCAGGGTGGATGTCAGGCAGACAAGCCGGATGGTTTGGGTTTCGGGAGGCGTAGTCATAGGGCCGTGCCTTTGGAGTGCGCGGCCCATGCCTGCAAGGCGGTTTCCAGCCGGGACCATGCCGCGTCTGACGCTGGCAGACCGAGGCGAAGGCGGCCAGGCTGATCTGCAAAAATGCGGGTCACGAGGCCGCAGGTGCAGAAATGTCGCCAGAGAGCCGGGGCGTCAGGGTGCAGCACCAGCGTGAACAGGCTGGCCTGCCCGATGTGGCGCAGACCAGCCGCATCCAGAAGATCACTCAGGCGGGTATGAGCAGCGCGGGCTTGTGCGCGGGCGGTGGCACGCCATGCGGTGTCTCGCAGAGCCTGTCGTCCGGCAGCCAGACCGAGGCCCCCCACCGGCCATGACCCAAGCAGGGCACGGGCCTGTGCGGCAACCTCCGGGCTGGCCAGCAAAAAGCCCAAACGCACACCGGGCAGGCCGTAGGTTTTGCCAAAGGAGCGCAACACGACCAGTGCTGGATGCGGCAGGAGGGGGGCGACGCTTTCCTGCTCAAAATCCGCGAAGGCCTCATCCACAATCAGAAGACTGCCATGTGCCGCGCAGGTGTTTGCCAATCCGTGAAGCCAGTCCGCAGAAAGCAGGCGGCCATCCGGGTTGTTGGGGTTACAGACAACGCAGACCGTGCCGGGTTGAGTGGCGGCCTGTTCCAGTGCTGCGGGGTCCGTCACCAGGTGCACGGGCACGTCCTGCAAACGCCAGGCCTGCGCATGCCCGGAATAGGTTGGTCCCAGCAGACACACACGCTGCGCGGGCAGCAGGCGCGGCAGCAGGGCAATCAGGCTCTGGCTCCCTGCCCCGGCCACCACCATGTTGGAATGACTCACCCCGTAAGCGAAGGCGGCGGCGGCCTGAAGGTCGGCTTCCTCGTCTTCTTCCGGCAGGCGGGCCAGCACCGCGGGGTCTGGCATCCGGAGGGGATAGGCGTAGGGGCTGATGCCGGTGGAAAGGTCATACGCAGGCCGGGGGGCCTCGGGGAAATGCGCCATCACGGCCCGCACCTGTCCGCCGTGGGTTGGGAATGGGAGAGCATCTGACACAGGGATGGCAGCGGATGGGGCGTGCGTGGTAGTCTGCCGGCTTTCCTGCATGCTTGCGGTCGGCTTTATTCCGGCCTGCCCGATGAGTGAGTTTGCTGCCCGCATGGTGTTCCCTCTTTCCGTCACGCTCCCCGTAGCAGCCCTTGCCGCCGTTCTGGAAGCCGCCTGCGGTTATCCGCCTGCCCTGCTGGCCGCCATCGGGCATCCGGTCATGTGGATTGGGGCCTTGATAGACAAGCTCGACACCGCCCTCAACCAGCCAGAATTTTCTGAGCGGAAGCGACGCTGGATGGGTGTTCTGGCGTTAATCCTGATTGTGGGCGTGCCGCTCTGGATCACGGGCGCGGTGCTGGATCTGGGCTATCGGTTTCTGCCCGCCCCGGTCATGCTGGGGGTGCAGGCGCTCGCAACCTGCACGCTGGTTGCGCAAAAATCCTTATGGACGCATGTACGGGCTGTGGGGACTGGCTTGCGGCAAGGCGGTCTGGCCGGAGGGCGGCAGGCCGTGGCGCAGATTGTCGGGCGGGATACTGCCGCGCTGGATGAAGCCGGAATTGTCCGGGCTGCACTGGAAAGTCTGGCTGAGAATTTTTCCGATGGCATTGTCGCCCCCCTGCTCTGGGCCGCAGTGTTCGGCCTACCGGGAGCGGTGTTCTACAAGGCGGTGAATACGGCGGACAGCATGATTGGCCACCTTACCCCGCGCCATGCTGCTTTTGGCTGGGCAGCGGCAAAACTGGATGATGCGGTTAATCTGCCCGCCTCTCGCGTTGCGGCGTTGTGCCTGATTCTGGCTGCCCCGGCGGAGCACCGGGCCTGCGCCCGCGCGGCGGTACGGCGGGATGCGCCGCGCCATCGTTCCCCCAACGCAGGCTGGCCGGAAGCCGCCATGGCCGGCGCTTTGGGGCTGCGGCTGGCCGGGCCGCGGCTTTATAAAGGGGTGCTGGTGGAAGATGCGTGGATGGGGGCCGGCACGCCCGATGCCACGGTGACGGATCTGGACAGGGGGCTGGTGCTGTATCGGCGCGCCTGTCTTATTCTGATGGGGGTCTTGCTGGTGGGGGCACTTCTCTTCATGATCCCGGCATGACAGCCCCCCTCTTCTCCCCCGCTTTTCGTGCCTCTCTGGACCAGCTTTTTACGTGGCGGCGTGATGTGCGCCATTTCCGCACAGACCCGGTGCCCGAGGCCGTGCTGTCTCGCCTTCTGGAAACCGCCTGCCTTGCCCCCTCCGTCGGGCTGAGTGAGCCCTGGCGCTTTGTGCGGGTGGATGCCCCGGCGCGCCGGGCTGAAATCCGGGAGAATTTTGCCCGCTGCAATGCGGAAGCCCTGACCGGCCACAGCGGCGATGACGCCCAGCGTTACGCAACACTCAAGCTGGCCGGGCTGGATGATGCCCCGCACCATATTGCCGTCTTTTGTGACACCAACCCGGCTCAGGGGCGCGGGCTGGGGCGCGGCACCATGCCGGAAACCACGGTGTGGTCTGCCGTCATGGCTATTCATACCTTCTGGCTGGCGGCCACGGCGGAGGGTGTCGGGCTGGGGTGGGTCTCCATTCTGAACCCGGATGAGGCCAGCCGCACGCTCTGCATCACGCCGGACTGGCAGTTTCTGGCTTATCTGTGCGTGGGCTATCCGGCGGAACAGGCGGACACGCCGGAGCTGGAACGGCGGGGATGGGAGCAGCGCAACCCGGCCCGCAGGCAGTGGATTAACCGCTGATCTGCGAATCCCGCGCATTTATCTCAAAATTAAGATCATAGAGCCCGGGCTGCGCTTTTGCATGCCTCTGGCCGTATGGCTGGGCTGCACATCACCCGAAAAACCGTGACAGATTTTTGATGGTTTATGAGACTTTCTTATAAATGAAGGTAGTCTTTCAAACCAGAAATCGCCCAGAAAAAGGCTCTGACAGGGCCAGTAATTTTCTCTTTCCTGCGTTTTCAAAGTGTCAGAAGATCATAAAGTTTATTTTAAGGAGTTGTGGTATATACTCGATTTTTATAAATCTTATCTTACGGAATAATTTCAGATATTTTTTGATATAATTAACACTCTGTAATATTGATATGAATCATTGAGACTTCTACTTATTCAACAGAAAAACAGTTTATCTATAACAAAGTTTTATAATTTTCTGAGGATTTAGTGTGAAATCGCCTGCGCTCCGGGGTTCTACCGACACCAGAAAACTGGATACCAGACTTCTCCTCGGAACGGCTCTTGTCTGTGTTCTGAGTGAGCCCTCTCTGGCGCATGCGGATGATGCACAGGAACTCGCCGCCATTAAAGAACAGATGCGCAAGCTGGCAGCGCAGGTGGAAGCCATTGAGCACCGGCAGGCGCTTAAGCACGGACAGAGCGGGCGTCAGGTCGCCTCGGCCCGCAATACGGCCGGGGTGCGGACGGCGGGTGCAAAGAGTGCTTCCTCCGGGGGGATCCGCACCGCTGCCAGCACGCATGGCGGCTTCTCCAACGGGCTTTCCGGCCTGCGGACGGATGGACCGGCTGATCCGGGCATTCGCTTTTCCGGTGGTGCCCAGCCGATTGAGGTTGGCGCAAATCAGCCCCCGACCCTCAACAGCGGTTCCGGGTTTGCGGGCTTTAAATGGATGCCCCCGGCGCCGGAAAACCAGACGTCCAAATCCGCTATCGACCTGAGCTCTTCCAGCCCATCCTCCATTACCCAGACGGACGTGGACCGCCTGCCGCCCATTTTCAGCATTGGCGGCATTTCTGTCCGGCTGGGCGGGTTTGTTGAATTTTCCAACATCTGGCGTGATTCCAACATGACCAGTGGCCCCGCCACGGCCTGGAACAATTTCCCCTACGCCAACAGCCCCAACCACGGCCTGAGTGAAGAACGGATGTCCGCGCAGCTCAGCCGTATGTCCGTGCTGATGGAGGCCAACCCCTCCAAGTCCGTCCGGTTGCAGGCCTATGTGGAAAGTGACTTCGGCGGCTCTGCCGGCACGACAAACAGCGTGCAGATCAGCGGGTACACGCCGCGCCTGCGGCAGGGCTACTTTACGTTCACTCAAAAGGACTGGGGCCTGCATATCCTGATGGGTCAGGCCTGGAGCCTTGCCACCAACTACGCCAAGGGCATTCTGCCGCGCCAGGAACAGCTGCCTGCGGTGACGGATAACAACCAGATCCCCGGTATTACCTTTACCCGCGTCCCGCAGATCCGCATTGGCAAGGACTGGCACGAGAAATACTGGCTGGGCCTCTCTGTGGAAGACCCGCAGGCGACGGTTGCCTTCTCTTCCGCCCTGTCTTCCGGTGGCACCCTGCCCGCGGCTTATGGGCAGACGGCCGGGGCACGCGTCTATTATTCCAACGCTGGTGGCGTGCTGCTGAACCCGAACACGCAATATACCTACAACCCGGCGCCGGACATTATTCTCAAAGGGGCTGTGGATACGTCGCTCGGGCATTATGAAGTGTTTGGTCTGGCCCGCTGGTTCCGCTCCCTTGCGGTAGAACCGGACATGACCACCACCCGCAAACACACCACGTTTGGGGGTGGCGTCGGCGCGGGTATGACAGTGCCGCTGGGTACAAAAAAGCTCCAGATGGCCGGGAATGTGACAGCCGGTGAAGGCATTGGCCGCTACGGGCCCAGCCTGATCCCGGATACCACGCCTAATGCGCGGGGCGCTTTGTCCCCCGTGCCGGAGCTGATGGGCTCCCTTGGTCTTATCGGGCATCCCACACCGTCCGTGCTGCTCTACACCTACGGGGGTATCGAGACAGCCGGACGCAAGCGGTACATGGGCGCGGATGGCGCACAGTATGGCTACGGTGTGAATGACCTCAATCTGGGCGGGTGCGACGTGGAATTCGGCACCTGTAACGCCCAGACCCGCACGCTGGCATCCTTCACCACTGGCGGCTGGTGGCACTTCGTTGAAGGCCGCTACGGCAGTGTGATGGGGGGCCTGCAATACACCTATATCCGGAAGTTTGCCTTCAGAGGCAATGACGGCAGCAACAACAGTGTGTACCCGACAACTTCGGGCAACACGGTTTACGTCACCTTCCGATATTTGCCGTTCCAATAATTTGGAATTGCAAAATACTCGCCAAAGGAGAGAGAACTCGATGTCTTATACAGTTGGCACTTATCTTGCTGAACGTCTTGCCCAGATTGGCCTGAAGCATCACTTTGCAGTGGCAGGGGATTACAACCTTGTGCTGCTCGACCAGCTTCTGATGAACAAGGACTGCGAGCAGGTTTACTGCTGTAACGAACTGAACTGCGGTTTCTCTGCCGAAGGCTATGCCCGTGCAAATGGCGCTGGTGCTGCGGTTGTGACGTTCAGCGTTGGCGCGCTTTCTGCCCTGAACGCCATTGGTGGCGCGTATGCAGAAAACCTGCCGGTGATCCTGATTTCCGGCGCTCCGAACTCCAATGACCACGGCAGCGGGCACATCCTGCACCACACCATTGGCACGACGGACTATTCCTACCAGTTGCAGATTGCGGAAAAGCTGACCTGTGCGGCTGTGTCCATTACCTCTGCTGAAGACGCACCGGAAAAAATTGACCACGCGATCCGCACCGCGCTGCGTGAGAAGAAACCGGCCTACATTGAAATTGCCTGTAACGTGTCCGCGCAGCCCTGTGCCGCGCCCGGCCCCATCAGCGCTGTTGTGGATGCACCTGCGTCCAACAAGGCCACGCTGGATGCAGCCGTAAAAGCTGTTGCAGACTTCATTGAAAAACACGAAAAGCCCGCCATCCTGGTCGGCAGCCGTCTGCGCGCCGCCGGTGCGGAAGACGCCGCTGTGAAGCTGGCTGACGCTCTGGGCTGTGTTGTGGCCACCATGGCTGCGGCCAAGAGCTTCTTCCCCGAAGATCACCCCGGCTACGTTGGCACCTTCTGGGGCAGCGCCTCCACCCCGGGTGTGAATGAAATCTTCAACTGGACGGACAGCATTCTCGCGCTGGCCCCCATCTTTAACGATTACTCCACCGAAGGCTGGACGGCATGGCCGCAGGGCCCGAACGTGGCTGTTCTGGACAAGAACATCACCAAGCTGCACGGCTATTCCTTCGACAACATTCACCTGAAGGAACTGCTGGAAGCTCTGGCAGAATACTTCAAGAACAAGCCGAAGAAGGATTCCACGCTGGTCCAGTACAAGCGTGTTCACACCGAGCGCACGGTCGAAACCACCGGTAAGGGTGATGACGTTCTGACCCGTGCGGATATCCAGCAGACGCTGCAAAGCCTGGTAACACCAGAAACCACCATTGTTGGTGAGACGGGTGACAGCTGGTTTAACGTCATGCGCACCAAGCTGCCGCGCGGTGCCCGTGTGGAACTGGAAATGCAGTGGGGCCACATTGGCTGGTCTGTCCCCGCAGCCTTTGGCTACGCTGTGGGTGCACCGGAACGCCGCACCATTCTGATGGTGGGTGATGGCTCCTTCCAGCTGACGGCGCAGGAAGTGGCTCAGATGATCCGCCGCAAGCTGCCGGTGATCATCTTCCTGATCAACAACGCTGGGTACACCATCGAAGTTGAAATTCATGATGGTCCTTACAACAACATCAAGAACTGGGATTACGCAGGCATCATCAGCGCCTTCAACGCTGAAGATGGCAAAGGCAAAGGTCTGCGCGCCAAAACGGCGGGTGAACTGGCCGATGCCGTGAAGGTCGCGCTGGAAAACAAGGAAGGCCCGACCCTGATCGAATGCGTGATTCCGCGTGATGACTGCACGTCCGAGCTGATTTCCTGGGGCCGCCATGTGGCCACAGCAAACGGCCGTCCGCCTGCAAAATAAGTCAACCTGCATGGCCGTGCCCCTGCGAGGCACGGGCGCGGCCTGCACCTTTTTGAAAAGCAAGTGTTAATGTCGGCTTCCAACACACCCAGCGCCGCCCCGCAGCCGCAAAAAATACAACCGCTTTATGTGCTGGCGTGGTTTCTTTGTGCCCTGTTCTATTTCTATCAGTATGCCATCCGCTCTGCCCCCGGCATTATGCAGGATGAGCTGACGCAGGCGTGGGGCAACAGCCACCTCGGCCTGATGATTGCCTCCTATTACATTGTTTACGCACTGGCCGCGCTGGCCGTGGGCGTGCTGCTGGACCGTTATGGCGCGCATGCCACCATGCCGGTAGGAATTGCCATAACCAGTGTTGGCTGCCTGATTTTTGCACAGGGCAGCATGCCTGCCGGGATTGGCGGGTATGTGATTCAGGCGCTGGGCGCCATTTGTGCCTTTGTTGGCTCCTCCTACGTTGCAGCCCGGTATCTGCCGGCGCGCACACTGGCCCTGTTTGTGGGGCTGACGCAGTGCCTTGGCATGGCCGGGGCCGCGTTTGGGTCCAAACCCACCCGTATTCTGATTGACCCTGCCGGCTCCTTCCACCTGCCCTGGCAGAAAGTGTGGCTGGGCTTTGGCGTGATTGGCGTCTGTCTGGCCATTGCAACATGGCTTGTCATGCCGCGGGATTCCGGGGACAGCACGGACCACCACGGCCATCTGTCTGCTGAAAACCTGCTCAAGCCGTTCAAGACCATCTTTGGAAACCCGCAGAGCTGGTATGCCGGGATTATTGGCGGCCTGCTGTTTGTGCCGACCACCATTGGCGCGCTGGGCTGGGGTGCCTCCATGCTCAACAAGGGTGAGCATGTTTCCATGGCTTTTGCGGCCTCCGACATCTCCATGGTGCCGATTGGCTGGGTGATTGGCTGCCCGCTGCTGGGCTGGATTTCTGACAAGATTGGCCGCCGTAAACCGGTTCTGATTGGTGGCGCACTGGTGCTGCTGGCTGCCGCGCTGTGTGCACTGTATGTGCCGGTTGGTGTGATGCCGCGTTACTCTGTGGCGCTGATTATGGGCATTGCCTCCGGTGCCGCGATGATCCCCTTCTCCTCCATGAAGGAAGTGAACCCGCCGGAAGTGAAAGGCACGGCTGCGGGCGTGATGAACTTCCTCGTGTTTGGCACGACGGGCATTCTCTCCCCCATGGTTTCCGCCCTGATGGGTGGCGGTGGCACCTCTATGGATGTCTTCCACCGGGCGTTCCTGCCGCTGGTGATTGGCATTGTGGTGGCCATCCTGCTGGCCTTCCGCCTGCGTGAGACGGGCTGGGCTGTGCAGAAATAACCCTTTTGCCAGTCGGGTTTTAAAAGGAGCGCGGACCTTGCGGGGTTCGCGCTTTTTTTGTGGCGTGCCGGACGATGTTGATTGACAAGGCTGCGGCGGCTGATGACCATTCCGGGTCTCCTCAGCGTCCCACCAGAAGGACAGCCCCTTGCCCCAGCCACCTTTGCCCTCCCCGGAAATTTTTCAGCATGTCCGCATCATCATGGGGATGGTGGTGGGTCTGAGTGTGGCCCGGCTGCTCAATGGCCTAGTGCGCATTATTCAGCACCCCGGACAAACGCGGGTCTATCCGGTTCATATCGGCTGGGTGCTGACGCTGCTGCTCATGCTCATGCATTTCTGGTGGTGGGAGTTTTGGCTGGTCACGCTGCACAAATGGACCTTTGAGATCTATCTGTTCCTCATTATTTACACGATTATTCTGTTTTTCCTCAGCGCGTTTCTGTTCCCGGATTCAATCAGTGAGTATACGGGGTATGAGGACTTCTTTATTTCCAGAAGAAAGTGGTTTTTCTCCTTTTTTGCCCTGAGCGTGGTCTTTGACCTGATTGACACGTTGCTCAAAGGTTCGGCGCATTACGCCTTGTTTTCGGCGGAATACTGGTTCCGGGTTCCGGTCTACCTTGTGTTGTGTGGCGTTGCCATTATGACCGCCAATCGCCGTTTCCATATGGCATTTGTCAGTCTGGGGCTGGTGTATGAGGTCTCATGGATTCTGAGGCACTTTGAGACACTGAGCTAAACGGTCGCGGAGTTTTGATATTTTCTCCGTAAGACATTAAGGCAGCTTTTTTACACGCAGAACACTGGAGCCCTTTATGACCACTCCGCCTGTTTCCGACACGCAGCGCCGTCTGGTCATGCTGTGTGCCGTGCTTGGCATTGTTCTGGGCGGACTGGACGGGGCGATTGCCAACATTGCGCTCCCCACCATTGCCCATGACCTCCAGTGTAGCGAGACGCTGACGGTCTGGGTCGTCAATGTCTATCATCTGGCTGTTGCGGTCAGTCTGCTGCCGGCGGCGGCTCTGGCGGACTCTCTGGGGCTTAAACGGATTTACGGGTTCGGGATGGCGCTTTTTACGGCAGCGTCCCTCGCCTGCGCGCTTTCCGGCTCACTCGGCGCACTGATTGGTGCGCGTGTTGTGCAGGGGCTGGGGGCCGCCTGTATGGCAGCGCTCAGTGGTGCGCTGGTGCGCAGTGTTTACCCCCGCGCCATGCTGCATCAGGCTTTTGCCATTATTGCACTGGCAGTTGCCATTTCCGCCGCCGTTGGGCCGACACTGGCAGCGGCGGTTCTGGCCATAGCCCCGTGGCCCTGGCTGTTCCTGATTAACGTGCCGATTGGCCTGATGGCAGTTGTGCTTTTCCTGCGCGTCGCGCCCGCCAGCCCCCGCACCCCGCTCTCGTTCGACGGGACGGGTGCGCTGCTGAATGTGGGCGCTCTGGGGCTGGGGATTTTGGGCGTTGATGCGCTGGGGCAGAAGGAAACCGGGCTGGCGATGCTTGAAATCGGGGCCGGTATCCTCTGCACCCTTTTGCTTTACAGGCAGCAGAAAAAGCTGAAGACACCCATGCTGCCGCTGGATCTGCTGGCTATTCCGCTGTTCTCACTCTCCATCCTGACCTCCATCTGCGCGTATACCGCGCAAATTCTGGCCTATGTCGCGCTGCCGTTTTTGTTCCAGACGATTATGCATCTTTCTGCCGTAACAACCGGCCTGCTGGTAACGCCGTGGCCTGTGCTTGTTGCCGTGGCCGCCCCTTTTGCGGGCCGAATGGCGACACGGCACCCGGCATCGGTTTTAAGTAGTGTTGGTCTGGCAATTTTAGCGACAGGACTGGCAGCACTCAGCCTGATGCCTGCACAGCCTGCCTTTTGGGATGTGGGCTGGCGGATGGCGCTGTGCGGCATTGGGTTCGGATTTTATCAGACGCCAAACAACCTGACCGTCATGACCTCTGGCCCCGCCACCCGCAGCGGGGCAGCCAGTGGCATGATGGCCGTAGCGCGCACACTGGGCTGGGCGCTGGGCTCCGCACTTGTCGCCCTCGTCTTTGGCCTCTCCCAGGGCAGCGGCGGCGCTGTGCATTGCCTTGAACTGGCCACCGCCTTTGCCCTGCTTGGCGCTGTGCTGAGTGTTTCCCGGCGGCTGGTGCGGAGTGAGGTGGGGGAGTAGGCTGGAATTGACGGAAAGAGTGACCGTCCGCGATAAAGTATTTGATCTGGAGTAATTTGGTGGTCAGGATTTCAAACATCAAAACCGGATCGAACAATGATCAGCCAACTTTGCAGCAGCCTGAATAGGGGAATGTCTTCTCAAAATCTGGCCTGAATAATTCAAAATCCATAGCGCGTGAAAAAATTGTGAAATGATCCAAACCTATCCGGGTTAGCAGGCTAAGGCATCTTCAAAATCCGATTAACACCCAAAATAATAAATATTTATATTTATATTTATATT
>NZ_JOPG01000034.1 GCF_002153605.1 Acetobacter malorum
AAAAATTCCCCGTTTTTTGCGGGTCTCCAGCTTATGCCCCGCCATATCCAGCGCTCCAATGCCGCTAAGTCGGTGATCCGATCCCGCGTTGAGCATGTTTTTGCGGATCAGAAATCACAGACGGGGCTGTTCGTCCGAACAGTCGGCATCACCCGGGCCACCATGAGGATCGGGTTGGCCAATATCGTCTACAACATGCGCCCCTTCATCTTCTTGGAACGGATCAGCGCCGTCGCCTAGCAAGCCAGAACATGAAATCCTGATTCTGCTCAAATCGCAGAGCAAACGCCACCCCAAGAACCGTCAATCAGCACACCAAAAAACAAAAATCAGGCAAAAGCAAAATCAATCAGCGGTTGTTCGATCCCTCCACGTGCCGCTCCTACAATTCAGACAATGATGCTATCAAGAATAATACCAATCGTCGTGAGCTATACACCGGCCGCGTTCTTGCTCAGAAAATTGGGGAAGGCAATGGGGTGCCCTCTTTCAACTTAGATTTGATACTCCACGCTTTTTACAAATAAAAAATAAGGATTTATAATTATTTTTTTCTACATATCATCACTGAAGGACATTTTTTTCCATCGACCATTTAAAAAAATCACAGGCACATGATCTGTAATGTCAAATATTATTTCACCTTCTTCAGAGCCTTTAAGATTTTTTATATTTTTTCGTGTCATATGTTTCAATACAACCCCCCCTTCATCTTTAATTTTAAATATAGAAATATTATTAAATTTATAGGACAAAGATTTATTTTCACTATCGTAACCGAGTAGATGTATATTTTGTGTTTCCTTGGTTGCTTGGGCAGAAAAATCTATATAAGTATCAGGCTTACTTCTTATGAAAACATTATATGCTAAAGCAGAATAAAAATGAGCTTCTGAAAAATCAATAATGGCATTATAGAATGTAGCATCACTTGATAAAAACGTACCATATTTTATATCTTGTGACTTAGATTGGCTAAGGCGAATAAAATTACTTATTTCCAAGCCCATTGGCGAATTAAAAGACCACTCTACAGATCCATCATGGAGAGGATTGTCATGCTTATTTTTATAACCTTGACATGTTTCTAATAAATGGTTGCCGGCGTCGATTAGTGTGGCATGCGCTGTATTTGAGTTGGGGTAAAGTGGATCACACCCAACCACATCGTAGCTTTTATTCCAAATAGGTTCTAAATCGTTAGAAATACCAGGCTTTATTACAATAAATGAATAATATTTCTCGTTCAATTTTACGTTGATTGCATCTCCTAATTTATATTGGTGCTTAGGCTTCCATTTTTCATTGTATCCACCACCACTTAACCATGCATTGAATAGAAACCCCGTTCGATACCCGCAAGAAGGATTATAGAAAGAGCATGCTGCTTCAGGGCCAAATCCAGAAAGATCCCATTCTTGTACCCATTCCTCAGTATCTGAACTGTCATTGAACGCTTTGTCTGTAGTATGAATAGGAGTATTTCCTAATTCATCCAACTGTTGGACGGAGTTCCAAACCCAATTAGTGCCATATCTATACATGAAATTATAGTTGTTAATATCAAATGCGCTCCAACCCGACCTTCCCATTGAGCGTAAAACATTTTGAAGGTTAATCATGTCACCAGAGGAGTGGCTATTATTGGCTTGATAGCCTGACGATTCACCTGTGTGCCCCATAAGAACAAAATTAATATGATCAGGTCTTTCGCCTTTGGGGGAAGTATGGTTATTATAATATTCAATCCATATATTAGGAACTATAGATTTATCATTTTTAGATACAGATTTCTTGTATGACAAAACACCATTAGCATCAAATTGAATTTTTGGAAATCCATCTATACTGTCTAATGCGGATATATTTCTCAACTTATTGTTATAGTTTATCAAAAGTGAAGATTTTTTATCAGTCCCCAGTGGAGAATAATAACTTGGTAACTCAGAATTTTTTATATAAGGAATACTTATAATACTTCCAGATTCTATAGATGAAAATATTGAATTTAAAATTTTTTCATCATTTTTACTTCCATCAAATTTCAAATCATAATTTTGTAAATCCACATAAGACGGAGATGTATGCTCAATTATCTCCGTATTTTCACCCCAAGCAGAATAAGAAATTGAAAATAATAAGAAAAACAAAAGAAATTTATATCTCTTCATAATCTTACCTCATAATTAATTTAAAATTTCAGCTTGAAATAATATTAAATAACACAGAACACAATATAAAAAATAAATATTTTTTATATTCCGGGTTGACTGAAAGGATCAAAAAACTGTTATTGTTCCTCTAGGCATCTTTTTCAAACTTCCGACATGCTGATTGACAGATCTTGAAGCTGTGTTTTGAGCTGAGGGGAGTTTGCGCTCTGCTTTATCTATACGGGAGCACTGATCCTCTCGAGGAATAGGAAGTAGCGCATGTGGAGGGATCGAAAAAACCACTAGTTTTGAAACTTTCTGTGTGATTCCATCACTCGTGTGTTGATTGAGATGTTGGAAGATGAAGCAGTCCAGTTTTTTTGATATTGAAGAGCGGCTTGCTCGACTGATTGGGCTTGGTGATCAGTTCAAAGTCTTTTTCCGGACTGTAGATTTTGAGGTGTTTCACCCAGATCTGAAAAAGGCTCTGGCCTATTCAGATGGGAACAAAGGCGGGCGTCCTCCGTTTGATCCGGTGCTGATGTTCAAGATCCTGGTGATCTTGACGTTGAACGACCTTGTCTGATGAACGGACGGAATACCTGATCAGTGATCGCCTGTCCTTCATGCGCTTTCTGGGATTGGGGCTATCGGACCGTTTGCCTGATACCAAAACGGTCTGGCTATTGCAGGAGCGTCTGACGCAGGCGGGGGCCATTGAAAGACTGTTTGACCGATTTGACGTGACCCCGCTCAAGGGCGGTTATCTGCCAATATGCGGGCAGAACGGATCCCGCAGGACTGGCAGGACAAGCCGTCCAAACTGCCCCCACAAGGATCGTCATGCGCGATGGAAGTTGAAGTTCACGAAGGCGAAGCGTTAGGATGACGGAACAATCTCCACAACGGATCTCGCCATACCGTTCTTTGGCTACAAATCCCATATTTCCATCGACCGGAAGTTCCTGTTTATCCGAAAATGGAAGACAACGGATGCGGCCGCCTGTAATGGCGCGCGACTGAGAGAGGGCTTGCTGGACAAAACCAATACGGCCTCAACGGTATGGGCCGACACAGCCGGTCGCTCGAAACCGAATGCGGGAAAGTCCGTAATCCGATCCTCATTGAGCATGTTTTGCTGATTAGAAGTTACAGACCGGACTATTCATCCGAACAGTCGGCATAGCTAGAGCGACCATGAGGATTAGACTAGCCAATATCGTCTACAATATGAGCCTCGTCCTGTTTTGGAGCGGATCAGCGCAACAACATAGCAATCCAGCGGATGATCTATCCCCGATCGGCTCAAAACGTAGATCAGGAGCCACCACTGCAACTATCAATCAGCACGCCAAAACTCAGAAATCAGGAGAAAGGCGCATCAACCAACGGTTCTTCGATCCCTCCATCTGGCCTGACATCAGTAGATACCGGCGTTCCACAGGGTCACGTCAAACCGCTCAAAAGTCTTTTAAAAGCACCAGCAGCTTGTGTCAGGCGTTTGCGAAACAGCCAGACCGTTTTGGTATCACGCACGGCGGTCCCATAGCGGCAGACCAAGGAAACGCATAAAGGAAAGGGGGCGTTGATCAGACAAATTGTTAAGTGTCTGGATGACGAGAATTTTGAACATTGACACTGGATCAAACGGAAGACAGACCGTTCTTGCCTTCCTCCATATAAGCGAGGGCTTTGCCTAGATCTGGGCGGAAGACTTCAAAATCCATAGCCCCAGAAAACGCTTCGAGCGGGTCACCAAGCTTGCTCAATCAAGCAAGCCTCTTTTCGACATCAAAGAAACCAGACTGCTTCACATCATCATTTCTCCAACCAGAACCGAAGAAATAAAATCACAAAGTGTTCTGCAAAACCAGAATATTTTAGCCCCTCCAGATTATAGTTCAGAATTATATACTAATGATTAATTATAAAAAAGCCAAATACTCTAGAGGTTTATACCAAAGCATTTGGCTTATTTTAAGCATAACAATAATTATATTTTATTATATATTGCTTTTTTCTATGATTTTCAAAATTATATCTGAAATTTCTTTATAAATAATCCGCTCATAATGGGGCCCCCCTTTGTCTGATGCCAAATCTTCTTCTCCTTTAAGAATTGAATTCACATCAATGTAATCAACATTATAATTTTGTATTACTTTAGATACTATTACATTAATCCGGCCAAAAAATTCCAAAATAGGCTTATCATTTCCATATTGCGAATTCATTCCAAGAATAATAATCTTTTTCCGTGCCGCCGTTAAACGATTTAGAACATAAATAATATCATTTTTAAATATTTCTTCATTAAACCCACCAATAAAGTCAAAGTTGTTTGTAAAAAATTCCCAGCTTTCCTTAGTTGTTTCTGGTAGCCTATCTTTTATTTCCTCATAATCTACTTTTGTATAATCAAATTTATCTGTCGGTTTTTCCATATAATAAGGGAGAGCATGAGTGCCCATAGTCAAAATCATAGATGTTTTTTTAGATTTATACAATCCATGAAAGGATTCTTGGGAAAAAGACAAGACATAAACATCAGCATCTTCATCAATGATGCTGGAAGCAAAACGACTTGGAGCAATATTAGGTAATTTATCGATTATTACCTTATTTTCCGTATTTTTCAAATCTTCATGAAGCGCGATATTACGAGGAGTTGTTAGATTTTCCCATCCTTGGTATGGAAAACTAAATTCTTCAATTGTTTGTAATTTTGTTCGTAAAAAATACGAGGTCATTGTAAGGTCACAAGCTCCCCGCAAACACACACGAAGAGTGCTATTAGAAGATTTTTTTTCTTCGCCTGTTATTGCATCTGCATCATCTACAATTTTAATCCAATCAACAGTTTCAGGATTTTCCAATGATGAAGCGACATTTCCTTTAATGTTCACGGTGGGCTTTTTGAGGTGATTCCACACAAACTGCTCTACCCCCATGTTTAGAACTCTACACGAAAAAAGGAAATGATGCAGCTCGTTCATTCTAACATAATAGAAGCCACAGATACCATAGCTTCCATAGTTATCAGATACTTTCACGTATCCAAAATCTGTAAAAAACTCAGAACTTACAAATTTTTCAAATTCTTTTCTGGCCTCTTCTATGTCTTCTGGCCATCTATTTTTTGTAAAATTCAACTGGTTTGTACGATTTACCAGTTCATGAACACGAGAAAACTCTTTCGGAACATCTGTATGAAAACTTATACGTACATTGCTTTCTCTAAGAAAGGCTTCATTACTTCCGCCCAACACTTCTCGATCGGCATGCTTTGCTTCTAATATTTTATAATTCTTCAAACGTTTACGACTGAAATCTGCCTTCCCGCGAAACCGGGGATCTTCAAGCAACTTGTCCAAGAAATCAGGTTCACAGACCTGAATACCAGGCACGAAGTGCTTGACTTCATTGAGGTTGGTTTTGTTATCATCAACAAACAAAACACTTTCCGGTCTTAGTTGTATTTTTTCTATAATATCTTTGATTTGAGGTCCCTTCGCCTGCCAACTAATTCTTGGGAAGACAAAATCATCCCAGAGTCCTAATTCTTTTAATTTCCCTTTTGCATGATCAAAATCATTTTTTGAACATATTGCATTAACGATGCCTCGATTATTAAGTTCGCGCACAATATGCATTGTGTGAAGAAGAGGCTGAATCTCACCTTCAGAAAGTGTTCCCCGCCAAAAAGTTTCATCTAAATCCCAGATAACTAATCGAACACCCTCTTCTTTTGTCTTAGAGGTAGCTAAATCTACTTTTTCGATGAGATTTTTTAAGCGTGTTAAACTGAAAATAATTCTCCTATGCTGTGGGGGCTGTGCAATCCCTAAAAGGCGCATTTTACCATCAATGTAGTCAGCGATCTCAAACCGCCACAACAATTCCCCAGACGAGGTATAAATGTTTACCCCAGCATTATCTAAAGACCACGAATGTTCATTCTCACATATGTAACCAGAAATTTTTCCATCTTCAGAAAAAATAAATTGGCTACTAATCGGTTGACCATTTACTGGTGCCCATTCCCATACTGAATTTATCAGCAAAGAACGATTCAGTAGGTTTCCATCTGAAGATATAAACAACATTTTATTCTCTCACCTTATTTAATTAGTCTCTAGGGTATGCAACAGACAAAGGAACTTCCTTCTCAGGATATGTCATGTCATTTCCACAAACTGCTGATCCTCAAAAAACTCCAAATCTCTCTGCGAAACACAAAAATGCTCTCTATTCTTACAAAGCCATACGTTAAAAAGCCTTTCCGAAAGAAAACCAAAAATTCTTCCTTGGTAATCTGTATAATTCCTATAGAATTTCATTTCTAAAAGATGAAACATTATCGTAAATATCCACTCAAAATATTTATCTATCACTTCTTTTTTAGCCACAAACATATTACAATTTGAAAGTTTGTGGTATTTCATGAAAAAATCAAATGCATCAACATAATCAGGAAAAAGCCGACGTATTGCTTCTCTTACAAGATACATATCATTGATATCATGATAGTTTTCAAAATTTTCAAATATTGTTCCTTGCGCTGATACATAGCTAGCAGCTATAATATCCACATTATTATTAAACTCAAAAAAATCACTAGGAGCGGCTATTGCTGCCCCCCCCTCATAACGGTAATTTTTCCCTGTTTCAGTATCAAAAAAATTTTCTTCTTTATTACTATTTGCTTTAAAGTAACGTCTGTAATGCGAAAGTCCAACAATATCTGAATTGTCATTTTTCCACATCCAGTACATTGCAGTGAGTTCACAAAAAGATTTATTCAGGTAAGAAATATTGTCTCCCTCATTATCACAAAGAAAGTTAATTTCTTTTTCTGGATGTAGCGTTTTCCCTAAAAAAATGGGTATGTAACCATCATTTTTTGGGGCCATGAAATTCTTATGCGTTGCAACATAAATTGAAATTTTACTCATACTAAACCGTCATCCTCTGGTGCTGTCTAAACTGGAAATTATCATCCGGTTTTTTACCCCTTTTTATCCATATAACAAAGGGTAGAATTTTTCCCATTATACCGCTCGGTGACTGCCTCAGTCGTTCCCTTGAGTAATTCATTCCGCAAAGGCTACAAGACAAGTTACGTCTAAATATTCTACTGGTGATGCACGATTCTTTTAGCCACTTATCTACCTTTGAGGAGTACACCCATCCATGACCTCTCAGCCCTGTATTACCTTGCTTTTTGAGAGACGTTTAAACTGGCTGATTATATTACCTGCTGGCTTTATGCTTTTTTTAGTCAGCGGTGTAGCACAAGCTGCCGACACAGCCCCGGCTATTGATACTGGTGACACAGCCTGGATGCTGGTCAGCACGGCTTTTGTGCTAATGATGACCATTCCGGGTCTGGCACTGTTTTATGCGGGCATGGTGCGTAAGAAGAACGTGCTGGCGACGCTGATGCAGTCTTTTGCGTTGTGCTGCATCATGTCGATTGTCTGGATGGTCGCCGGGTATTCTCTGGCGTTTACCACAGGCACACCGTGGATTGGTGGCGTGTCTCGCATGTTCCTGAACGGGATTGGCGCGCATATCCAGAACGGGGCGGATATTGCCTTCACGCTTGGGGCTGATTCTCCCAATGCCACCACGATGACGATCCCTGAGAGCCTCTTCATGATGTTCCAGATGACGTTCGCCATCATCACCCCGGCCCTGATTTCCGGCGCTTACGCAGAGCGTATGAAATTTAGCGCCATGTGTATTTTTTCTATTCTCTGGTCGCTGCTGGTCTATGCGCCGATTGCGCACTGGGTCTGGAGTCCTATAGGCTGGCTGGCCGGCCTGGGCACCGCGGATTTTGCTGGCGGCACTGTCGTGCACATCAATGCCGGTATTGCCGGACTTGTCTGCGCTCTTGTGCTGGGCAAACGCAAAGGCTTCGGGCAGGATGATCTCTCCCCCTTCAATCTGACCTACGCCATTATTGGCGCGTCTTTGCTCTGGGTCGGCTGGTTTGGCTTTAACGCTGGTTCAGCTGTCGGGGCGAATGGTCGTGCTGCCATGGCTATGGCGACCACGCAGATTGCAGCAGCAGGCGCTGGTGTCGCCTGGATGCTCGTCGAATGGCTGCGCAGCGGAAAACCGACCGTGCTAGGGGTAATTTCCGGGGCCGTGGGTGGTCTGGTTGCCATTACGCCTGCGGCGGGGTTTGTGCTGCCGGGCAGTGCGCTGATTATCGGCCTGATTACCGGTGTTATCTGCTACTGGAGCGCCACATCGCTGAAGCACATGATGGGCTATGATGACAGCCTGGATGCCTTTGGCGTGCATGGCGTGGGTGGCATTGTCGGGGCCATGCTGACGGGGCTGTTTGCTTATGGCCCGCTCTCCGCTACCGATGCCAATCCCTCCGGCATTACCGGCTCTCTGCATCAGTTCATGGTTCAGGGGGAGGCTGTGATCGTCACCATTCTGTGGTGTGGCATTATTTCCTTTGTTCTTCTGAAAGCCATTGATCTGACCATGGGTCTGCGCGTGACACCGGATGAAGAACTGGAAGGGCTGGACATGTCTCTGCACGGAGAGCGGATCAACTAAGCCCCTCCCGGCTTTATATCGTTCTGCTATTTGAGCCCCTTCCAGCTTCTATGCCGGAAGGGGCTTTTTTTTCGCGTTCTGGCAAGCTTCTCTGGCTACACCACGCCTCTTCATCCCTCTCAATGCGGCGTTCAGACAGACATATGGGGAAAACCTGTCTCGGAAAGGATGAGACCATGCTGGAAGCAGGACTACACCACGGACCAACATCATCCCGTTGGGGATAACCCTTTTCCAAACACATTTATTCATCATAAGATGCAACAATAGTCAGGGCGCTGCGGCATGGTGCTGCATCTTCCAGCCCTGGTATTTGGATGAGGTTTTTCCTTATGACATCTTCCGCTCGCTTTGCGCTTGCTGCACTGGCTCTGAGCTGCGCCACCGCCCTTTCCGCTCCGGCTGCCCATGCGCTGAGCGCAAAGGAATGTCATGCCAGCTTTGCTGCAGCCCGCACCGCCGGTACGCTGGATGGCCAGAGCTACAAGCAGTTCAAAGCTGCTAAATGTGATGCAGCCGCAGCGCCTGCCACAACAACGGCTCCAGCTGCCGCCACCCCGGCAGAAGCGCCGAAAGAGGCCGCTCCCGCAGCTCCTGCAACAGCACCGACCACAGCCAGCACCGCCGCTCCGGCAGCGGCCGCCACAACGGCTGGCGTTGTCTTCCCGAGCGCCGTTGCTCCTCAGTATGCCAAGCTGAGCGCCGGAAAAGCCCGCATGAAGACCTGCCTTGATCAGTACAATGCTAATAAAGCCAGCACCGGCAATGGCAGCCTGAAATGGATTCAGAAGGGTGGCGGCTATTACAGCCAGTGCAACACCCACCTGAAAGCAGGCTGATTTAAAGTCCGGGGCATCCTTGAGGTGCCCCGGTTTTCCTCACGGTTCGGCGTTTAATTCCGCCGCTTGAGCGCTGGCATGACATACAGCATGCCCGTCTGGTACGAAATCCAGACACGATGCGCCGCAAACCAGTCTGATCCCAGCAGCATATCTACAGAATCATGAATGGGTGCCACGGTCAGAACCGGGCTTTTTTCCTGTTCCTGCCCGATCTGGAACGTCTGGAACCGATGCCAGTGATAGACTTGCTGATGACCATCGACACCACTGGTCAGCCCCCCGGGATCCGCAGCCAAAGTGCGGGCGCTCACCCCTAGCCTTTCAGCAGCTTTATCTGACAAAATGCGGGACCGTGCCCCGCTATCCACCAGAGCACGCAACGGTATGCCGTCCAGCAGAACCTGAACAATGACCCGCCTGCCAGCGGACTCCAGCGGCACAGCGCGGTAAATTACATGCCAGTCCGCTGGCCCGGCACAGGCGGAAGAACCGCTTTTGACAGACCAGAACGTCAGCCAGCCCTCAGCGACATTGAATTCCACATCATAGTGTGAAAGCAGATCCCCTCCGACCAACCCTTCAACTGGAGGTTGCGTAACTGGCTTCCCCGGCAGATCGCCCACCGGCATGGAAACGGGACCGGTTTCCAGCCCGCCAAGCGTGAGCGACCGGACCACAACATTCGGCACCATCCGCCCCATCCCGCCCGTGCCCTGCATCAGGGTATGAACAGACGGGTCCAGTTGCACCTGAAAACGTTCGGCAGCCTCAGGAGAGAGCAGACTTCCCTCCGCCCCGGTATCCACAATCATGCTTGCCGCATGTTTGTTGATTTCAACCGGAATATTCAAAAACCCCTGATCATCATGCAAAGGGACACGGGCAATCCGTTCATGATGACACAGCCCTTCCGCAGCACTGGCCGCCTGCGTCATAAACACAGGTGTCGCCGCTGCACAGAATGCGGTCAGAAGTGCTTTACGGAGTGCCCGTGTCTGCATGGCGTCAGCCTAATTCCCGCGCAAAGCGGTCTGTGGCATCCAGCAATGCGCTGAGAATACCGGGTTCAAACAACGCATGCCCTGCGGCGTTAATCAGTTTGAAGTCTGCTTCCGGCCAGGCTTTATGCAGATCCCACGCGGTGCGTACAGGGGTCGCCATATCGTAACGGCCCTGCACGATAACGGTTGGAATGTGCCGGATACGATCCACATCACGGATTAGCTGGCCTTCTTCCAGCCAGCCCCCATGCACGAAGTAGTGGTTTTCAATCCGGGAGAAGGCCAGCGCGTAATCAGCTTCTTCATGCTGGTTTTCAATATCCGGTGCTGGCAGCAGGGTGAGCGTCCGCCCTTCCCACAGGCTCCATGCCAGAGCGGCTTCCTGCCGGACAGCCACATCATCGGAGACCAGACGCTTGCGATACGCCGCCATCATGTCCCCACGCTCTGCCTGCGGAATGGGCGCCTGAAAATCTTCCCACTTATCCGGGAACAACCAGGAGGCTCCGTCCTGATAATACCAGAGCAGTTCAGCCTTCCGCAGCGTAAAGATGCCGCGCAGCATGAGTGCCGTCACTCGGGTCGGGTGCGTCTGAGCATAGGCCAGCGCCAGTGTGGACCCCCACGAGCCGCCAAAGACCGCCCATTTATCAATGCCAAAGAAAACGCGCAGGCGTTCAATATCCGCCACCAGATGCCATGTGGTGTTGTTCTCAAGCGAAGCATGCGGTTTGGAACGACCACACCCGCGCTGGTCAAACAGCACAATCCGATAACGGGACGGATCAAACAGACGCCGCTGGGCGGGGGAACACCCGCCACCGGGGCCACCATGCAGAAACACCACCGGGATACCGTGCGGATTGCCGCATTCTTCCCAATAGATCTCGTGCCCTTCTCCAGTATCCAGATAGCCGTGGGCGTAAGGTTCAATAGCGGGCCAGGGAGCGCGCAGGGCCTCGGTCATCAGTCTCGTGTTCCTTCTCTCGGCTGAGCAGTTTTTTGCGCACGCGGGTGCGCGCGGCTCCACACATCAAGCAGGCGGGCTTCATCCGCAAGAGTATATCGCTGTGTGGTGGACAGGCTGGCGTGCCCCAGCAGTTCCTGAATGACGCGCAAGTCCGCGCCGCCTTCCATCAGATGCGTGGCAAAAGAGTGCCGCAGAGCGTGCGGTGTCACATGCTCCGGCAAGCCAGCCAGCGCCCGCCATTCCCGCATGGCCTTCTGCGCCACACCGGCCTGCAACCGGCCGCCCCGCACACCGGGGAACAAAGGCGACTCTGGCAACGGAGACGGGTGCCGCTTGCGCCACGTCTCCAGTGCCTGCTGCACGGCAGGTAGAACAGGCACCAGACGCTCCTTGTTGCCCTTCCCTTTAATACGCAAAACACCGCTGCTGCTCAGCGTGCCAAGGTCTGAAATATTGAGATTCAACGCCTCGGAAATACGGAGCCCGCAGCCATAGAGAAGCAGGAACAAGGCCCCGTCCCGCTGCTGGGCCATGGGCGTTTGTGCCAGTGCTGCAATATCCTCCGGCACGGCTTTGGCGTCTGTCACACTCAGAGGGCGCGGCAGAGGTTTTTTGCTGCGGGGTGTTGCCAGCAGGGCCACTGCCGGGTTTTCCACCCCCTGCCTGCGGGCCAGATACCGGAAAAAGGAGCGCACGGCAGACACCCGCCGCGCCCGTGTGCGGGCAGCGCGGTCTGGTGTGCTTTGGCGATTTCGGGAGGCCGCAGAGCGCGCCTGCTCCTGCGCCAGCCAGGCACGAAAATCTCTCAGGCTGATACGCCCCAGTCCGGCCATGTCCGGCAGACCATCCAGATGCTCGGTCATGAAACCCAGAAACCGCGCCAGATCAGCCCGGTAGGCATCAATCGTCAGGGGAGATGCCCGCTTTTCCGTCGCCATCCACTCCAGAAATTTCTGGACGGCTTCTTCCGCTGTCATCGCACCCTCTCAAACAGATCTGCACTCTTCAGCATAGCCTGAAGACCCCGCAGACTTGTTCAGAGTTTTTATGGTTTCGCAAGCACTGTTCTTTAACCGGGCCTCCGCTTACATAGAACCTCATGGCGTCTGCACCTTCCTCCTCTCCTCAGCCTGCCCGGCCCCCGGCTTCTGCTGCCGGGTCTGCGCGCCAGAGAGTTTCCGTGCTGCTGCCTATGCCGTTCCCCGGCCCGTTTGATTATGCAGCCCCGGCAGAGATGGCGCTGCAACCCGGCGACATTGTGACGGTGCCTCTCGGCCACCGCAGACAAACCGGGGTGGTGTGGGATGCCACCAGTTCCCTGCCCCCGGAATTTGCGCCCCCACCGCAGCGCACGGTGGATGCGGCCAAGCTGCGCCCTGTGGCGGAGCGGCTGGAATTACCGCCACTCACTGTCGAACTGCGCCGCTTTGTGGACTGGGTCGCGGCTTATACGCTTTCCGCGCCCGGTATGGTGCTGGCCATGACGCTGCGGCTCCATATGCGCGGCGTGCCCACGCCCTCCACCGGCTGGCTGGCAGCCTCCCCCCAGCCGGACGGACTGCGCCTGACCCCCGCCCGCCAGAAAGTGCTGACCTTGCTGGCCGATGGCACGGCCCGCACCACTACGGACCTTGCGACCGCCGCAGGCGTCGGCCCCGGCGTGGTGAAAGGGCTTGCCGATGCAGGGGCTTTAACCCCCGTTCCTCTTGGGCCGGAACGTGCTTTTGCTGCCCCGGACCCACTCCATAATTTACCCGTTCTGGAAGGCGCACAGGCTGAAGCCACAGATGCCTTGCGCCAGACCGTGGCGGAAGGGTGCTTTTCCGTCACGCTTCTGGAAGGCGTGACTGGCTCCGGGAAAACCGAGATCTATCTGGAAGCGATTGCCGCCTGTCTGGAACAGGGCAAGCAGGCACTGGTTCTGTTGCCGGAAATTGCCCTTTCCGCCCAGTGGATGGAGCGCTTTACCCGCCGCTTTGGCACGCAACCCGCCATCTGGCATT
>NZ_JOPG01000035.1 GCF_002153605.1 Acetobacter malorum
AAGCCCGAAACAGTGGCGGTGACGTCGACATGCACGGACCCGAACAGATGCAGGAGGGCGGCCTGAGGCGTATAGGCGCCCTTGACGGCTGCCGAGGTCCGGCCGTCCATAAGGATTGGGTCGACAAGGACCGGGCACCCGGTCTGCCGGCCCAATATCTCGATGGCGCGGGCCAGTGGCATGGATGGAATGTTCACCGGCTGCTTTTCTGTCTCGCACGACAGCACATCATGCGGCGCATGAGCCGATGCCTGCGAGGCCATTCCGACCAGCAGCATGAGGACGAGACCCACAGCGACGTGTGGTCTCTCCCTCTGCCGAAGGCGCCGAGGTTGTTTGGCCGTCTGTTCCGCTCGCTCCGTCTCTCCGGCGGAATGCGACCAAACTGGCCTCATTGTCCCCAGTGAACGGGGCACGGGGGGATGGTTATTCCAATAGTGCTGAAGCGCCTTCAGGTTGAGAAAATGGATAAAACTCGACATCTCCCTGTTCTTGCTGCTTTTGATTTCATCTTCAGAGACGCGGGGCCTCCGATGCAAGGCCCCGCTCCACCCTCTCATTCGTGCGGTCGTTCCAGAAAAGATGGTGCTTCCGCTCGGAGAAGGCGTTTCTGATCTACCCGGCGCGGTCAGTGCCTTACGCCGCGACCGGAACTGGCGGTACGGCTCTTGCCCGCATGGGGAGACGGAACGCGAGATCAGAAGCCAGGGGATCACACCCGGCAGGGGCGACCGCGCCCGCCTGGACCAGGCGTTCCAGCGTGGAGCGAAGTCTGATCCCCGGTATACCGGTATGGGCCACCAGAGACGTCAGCGTCACGCCACGTCCGTCATGACCGAGGCGGCGGAGCACGGAGAGGACACGCGGAGCGAGCGGATCGTCTCCGAAAAGGGGGCGCGTTACCATGATACGCCTCCCTCCAGTCGGTTGCGCCATCTCCGGGCGGCTGTACGCAAGGAGCGGCGATAGCGGGAATAAAGTCCTTTCAGTGTCGACATCCACATCCTCCGATTAAAGCA
>NZ_JOPG01000036.1 GCF_002153605.1 Acetobacter malorum
GAATGTGAGGGCTGAATGGACACAACCGTGGAGACGCGCCCGCCAGCGCATGCGCCCACCCGGGTTTTACGGCCCCGGCCCACGCGAGCTCAGGCGGAGGAGGCGGTGAGGACGCTGCTCGCGTGGACGGGGGATGACCCGGACCGCGAGGGACTGAGAGGCACACCCGATCGGGTGGTCCGTGCCTATGAGGAGTTTTTCGAAGGCTACGAGGAGGACCCCGTGGCCCTTCTTGAGAGGACATTTGAAGAGACAGAGAATTACAATGAATTGGTGGTGTTGCGGGATATCCGACTGGAATCGCATTGCGAACATCACATCATTCCACTGATCGGCAAGGCGCATGTCGCCTACCTGCCGGACAGGCGGGTCGTCGGTATCAGCAAACTGGCACGTCTGGTCGATGTGTTTGCGCACAGATTGCAGATTCAGGAAAAGCTGACGGCGCAAATCGCCGATACGATCCACAGCGTTCTCAAACCGCGTGGTGTCGCAGTGGTGGTTGATGCGGCCCATCAATGCATGACCACGCGCGGCGTGCACAAACCCGGCGTTAGCATGGTGACCAGTCGCATGATTGGCGAGTTTGAGTCCTCGGAGACGCTGCGCCGGCAGTTTTTCGCCATGGCCGGCATGGGAGGCGCATGATGGGTGCGACCCAGGCCCATGAATCCGCAGCGTTTCGGCCACGCCTCTCCATCGTGCAGGTGGAAGAAAGCACTGATCTGGCGCCCCGCTTCGATGCCGCCGGGCTTCTCACAGTCGTCACGACCGACGCGGAGAGCGGCGATGTTGTGATGGTCGGGGTCATGAACGCGGAGGCTCTCGCTCGCACCATCGAAACCCGTGAAGCGCATTACTGGAGCCGAAGCCGTCAGTGTCTCTGGCACAAGGGTGCGACGAGCGGTCTGATCCAGCATGTTGTCGAATTACGCATCGATGATGATCAGGACGCCGTGTGGCTCCGTGTCAAAACGGCCGGTGTCGGAGCGAATTGTCATGTGGGTTATCGAAGCTGTTTTTACCGGCGTGTTGATCTCCCGGTTGATGAAGGCGTTTCAACCCCGGAAGCCCGGCTCGTCTTCTGTGAAGCAGAGAAGACTTTCGATCCGATCGCCGTTTATGGCGATGCTCCGAACCCGACACAGCTCTGAAGGAACAATGGAAATGGAAAACAAACTTCCCGTTACCGTGCTGTCCGGCTTTCTTGGGGCGGGCAAAACGACGTTGCTCAATCATGTCCTGAACAACCGTCAGGGCTATAAGGTTGCGGTCATCGTCAACGACATGAGCGAGGTCAATATTGATGCCGATCTCGTGCGCGAGGGCGGCAGTAATCTCTCGCGGACCGATGAAAAACTGGTCGAGATGACCAATGGCTGCATCTGCTGCACGCTGCGCGACGATCTGCTGCAGGAGGTGCGGCGTCTCGCGGAAGAGCAGAAATTTGATTACCTTCTTATTGAATCGACCGGGATCGCCGAACCTTTGCCGGTTGCGGCCACGTTCGAGTTTCGCGACGAGAATGGTGTCAGTCTGAGCGATATTGCCCGGCTGGATACGATGGTGACGGTCGTGGATGCCGTAAACCTGCTGCGGGATTATTCTTCAAGTGATTTCCTGAAAGATCGTGGAGAAACGGCAGGTGACGACGACGACCGTGCTTTGGTCGATCTTCTGGTCCAGCAGATTGAGTTCGCGGATGTCGTGATCATAAACAAGATCTCTACCGCGACAGTCGATCAGGTAGACGCCGCCCGGAAAATCATTCGTGCCCTGAATTCGGATGCAGATATCATTGAAACTGACATGGGCCAGGTTCCCATTGAACGGATTCTGAATACAGGTCGCTTTGACTATGACAAAGCGCATCAGCATCCTTTGTGGTTCAAGGAACTTTATGGTTTTGCCAACCATGTGCCCGAAACCGATGAGTATGGCATTCGCAATTTCGTCTATCGCGCGCGGCGCCCGTTTGAACCAGCAAAATTTCAGGCGTTTCTGGATCGTAACTGGCCTGGCGTTGTGCGCGCGAAAGGGCATTTCTGGCTTGCGACACGCCCCGAATGGGTCGGGGAGATGAGCCAGGCGGGCGCACTTGTTCGCAGCGAAGCCATGGGACTGTGGTGGGCTTCCATTCCGAAAAACCAGTGGCCTAACACCGATCAATGGCGTGATTTCGTGTTGGGAAACTGGGATTCTGTTTATGGCGACCGTCGGCAGGAAATCGTCTTCATCGGCACTGCGGAGATGAACGAGGCCGCACTGCGTCGTGATCTCGATGCCTGCCTTGTGCCCGAAACCAACAGTTTTGATCCGGCCCGTTATGCCCATCTGCCGGATCCATTCCCCATATGGCGCCGTCAGTCAGAAAGCCTGGAACCCGCCTGACAGATACGATTGTCAACCACTAATGTTTTCTTGAGGGATCATCAAAAATGAAGACGCGTGCTGCTATTGCATGGGAACCGAACATGCCGCTCGAGATTGATCTGGTCGATCTCGAAGGCCCGAAGGAGGGTGAGGTTCTGGTCAGGATTGTCACCACGAGCCTGTGTCACACCGATATGTTTACCCTTTCAGGGCATGACCCTGAAGGACGCTTTCCGTGCATTCTCGGTCACGAGGGGGTGGGTATCGTCGAGGATGTAGGCAAAAGCGTCACTTCTGTTGTTCCGGGCGATCATGTCATTCCGCTCTACATTCCCGAAGATCCGAACTGTCCGATGATCCGTTCGGGCAAGACCAATCTCTGCTCGACGATCCGTGAGACACAGGCTCTCGGACTAATGCCCGATGGAACAAGTCGCTTTTCCTATAAGGGGCGGCAGATTTTTCACTATATGGGCACAAGCACGTTCAGCGAATACACCGTCCTGCCCGAGATCGCGGTTGCGAAAATTACCAGGGACGCGCCTCTTTCCAAGGCAAGTGTCATGGGCTGTGCCGTGCCGACCGGCATGGGGGCCGTGCGGAATGCGGCAAAGGTCGAGCCCGGCTCTACTGTAGCGGTTTTTGGCCTCGGCGCGATAGGGATGGCCGTTATTCAGGGGGCCGTCATGGCTGGTGCCTCGCGAATCATTGGTGTCGATACCAACCCCGCGAAATTCCTGCTGGCGAAAAATCTGGGGGCGACAGATCTGGTCAATCCGACGGATCATACCGATCCGATCCAGAAGGTGATCGTCGAGATGACGGGCGGCGGAGTGGATTATTCCTTCGAGGCGATCGGACGCGTCGATGTCATGCGGGCTGCGCTGGAATCTTGTCACAAGGGCTGGGGAGAATGCACCGTTATCGGTGTCGCGGGTGCCGGAGAGGAAATTTCCACTCGGCCATTCCAGTTGATTACAGGGCGTGTCTGGCGCGGAACGGCCTTTGGAGGCGTGAAAGGGCGCTCGCAGCTTCCTGGAATGGTGGATGAATGGCTGGCCGGAAAATTCAGTGTTGATCCCTACATCACGCACAACATGACGCATAACCAGATCAACAAGGCCTTCGATCTGCTGCATCGTGGTGAGGCAATCCGGTCTGTCATGCACTACCAGCCTGGTGAGACCATGTCGAACGACCTGCCCGGCGAAATTCTGATGGATGCCTGATCATCGCTTTTTGGCGCCTTTCGCTTCTAACTTTGGAAATCGAGGACCTAACTCATGCTGAGACCAAATCCACGAGGCGACTATCCCGTAGTGGCGGAGAGCGCTTTCGTTGATCCGACGGCTATTCTGTGTGGCCACGTGATTGTTGA
>NZ_JOPG01000037.1 GCF_002153605.1 Acetobacter malorum
TTTTACAGGCGGGGCTTCTATTTAGAAAATAAAGCAGAATTATGCCAAACTTGTTTGACGCAACATTCATTTTCTGAAGATAATTTCATTTCCTCCCAATGTTCGTGACGAGCAAACAGAGAAAACAAAAAGGGGAACACATCAGGATGCATTCCCCCTTCCTTAGGACCTGTTTTGGAACAGGTCAGAAATCAGATTTTTCATGTTCGGTCGAGACGAACTTGATCAGCGTATGGGCCTTTACAGCTTCCGGACCACCTTCCGTGCCGTAACCGGAATCCTTGATGCCGCCGAAGGGCACTTCCGGCACGCCCAGACCATGATGGTTGATGGCGATCATGCCAGCTTCCACCTGTTCACCCAGCAGGCGCTCCGTGCGTTCGTTGCGCGTATAGGCATAGGCTGCCAGACCGTAGGGCAGACGGTTGGCTTCCTGCACGGCGTCTTTCAGGCCGGAGAATTCGGACACGATGGCAATCGGGCCGAACGGCTCTTCCTGCATCACGCGCATGGACAGGTTGGGGTTGAGGATCAGGGTGGGGGCGAAGAAGCAGCCTTCATTGGGCAGCGGCACATCGGCCTGCCAGATGGTAGCGCCCTTTTCCCGCGCATCGGCAACCAGTTCTGTCAGTGCTTTCAGGCGGCGTTCATTCACCACCGGCCCCATGGTTACGCCGTCTTCAAGGCCTGAACCAACTTTAAGAGCGTTCATCTGTGCCTTGAACTTGTCCACAAAGCTGGAGGCAATGCTCTTGTGCAGCAGGAAACGCGTGGGGGCGATGCACACCTGCCCGGCATTACGAAACTTGGCCGCACACAGGCGCTGCGCAGCGGCATCCAGATCGGCATCCTCACACACGATGACCGGGGCATGACCGCCCAGTTCCATGGTGACGGGCTTCATCTGCGCACCGGCAAGAGAGGCCAGATGTTTGCCAACCGGAGTGGAGCCGGTGAAGGAGATTTTGCGCACCACCGGATGGGCGATCAGATATTCCGAAATTTCCGCCGGGTTACCATAGACCAGAGAGACCGCACCTGCCGGAACACCGGCATCACAGAACGCCCGCAGCAGTTCCGCTGGGGATGCCGGAGTATCTTCCGGCGCTTTGACAATGACGGCGCACCCGGCAGCAAGAGCTGCGCCCAGCTTGCGGGCGATCTGGTTGATGGGGAAGTTCCACGGCGTAAAGGCCGCAACCACGCCGACGGGGCGATGCAGCACACGCTGTTCCACATTGGGCACACGCGGCGGAATGAGCGTGTCATTCAGACGACGGCCTTCCTCACCAAAATATTCGATGACGTTGGCCGCCCCGTTGATTTCGATCATGGCCTGCTCAAGCGGCTTGCCCTGCTCGCGCGTCATGATACGGCCAATGCTCTCGGCGCGTTCCCGCAGCAAGTTGGCGGCCTTGCGCATGATAACAAAGCGGTCCCACGCCGTGAGTGCCCGCCATGCGGCAAAGCCCTGTGCGGCCCCATCGGCCACCCGTGCCAGATCGGCTTTGGAGGCGTGGGCGATCTTGCCGATTTCCTCGCCGGTAGCGGGGTTGAAGACCGGCAGCGTGCGGCCATCTGCCGCATCCTGCCACTGCCCGGCCACCAGAAGCTGTGTGCTGATAAAATCCTGTGACATTGCGTATCTCTCCCACTGGAACGACAGACACGCCACCATGACGCTGCCTTATGATCCTTAAGGAGAGAGCATCATCAGGATAGGGATGCAAGGGGGCATAGACGCTGCCCCCGCCCCGATCAGGCGAACAGTTTTTTCAGCTCATTGATAACATGCACGCTGGTAATGAGACGTGTGCATTCAAACTGACGCGGCGTGTTCTCATGCCGGGGGCACCACAAGAAGTTGTGATGATCAAACCGCTCCGTAGGGTCGTTCCAGCAGGAGTTGCAGGTGTGCCAGTTGATGACGCGGTAAGGCGTTTCAAACTCATTGGTCGGGTGGGTGAAGCCGGAGATCATCACCACTTCCGTGCCCGCAGCCCAGGCCAGCCAGGCCAGACCGGAGCTGAGACCGATAAAGGCATCCGCATGCCTGAGCCAGCGGGCGCGTTCAGCAAGCGGGCGGTTGCCTGTTTCATCTTCCGCGCCATGCGGGATGTAGTTCCAGACAAGACCGGTGCCATGCACGGTCTTCTGGTCAATACAGATGACCCGGTAGCCTTTTTCCTTCAGGAAGGCGATGACTTCCTGCCAGCCAGTCGGGTTGTTCCAGTATTTACACTGCGTGCTGGCCTGCACGGCGATACAGACATACGGCTCCGGAATGGGGCGGCTGTCATCCGGCAGGTGCAGACGCGGGGCTTCCTCATGCGGGGAGACTCCCAGAATATAGCCTGCGGTGCGGTGAAGGCCGACAAAGCGGAAGTCCGTAGGCTGCTGGTTGCAGTCCTTGTCATCAAAAAACAGACCGATGCAGTACGTGGCGTAGGCCTTGGCGGGCACGCCTGCCTTCTCGGCGTCCTCGGAGGTCATGAGGGTGATGTTGGGATAGGCTTCCTTAAGCAACGGCAGGATGAGGCCGGAAAGCAGGCAGGTGACTTTCGCCCCGCGTTCTTCCGCAAAGCGGTTTACATACGGGAACCACGCCAGCGTGTCCCCCAGCGTGCCGACCGGCAGCTGGATGACAACCTCCTGCCCGCGCGCATCATACTCATGCTGGAAAACCGGCCGCTCGACACCATCAGCGCCGATATCGATCACCTCAATGCCGAAGCGCACATAGTAGCGCTTGCTGGAAGAAATGGTGGCCCCGGCCGCCTCATGATGGAAAAGGATATTCCCTGTATCCAGATCCCGCAGAATAACGCGCCATTTCCCCTCTTTCCGCTCCGGCACATGCACGCGCGCCCCGAGATTGAAATCAAAGCGGATGCCCTGCGGACCTTCTATAACTGGCATCGGCGGCGGAGGCAGATAAGCTGGTTTGGCCTCCGGCTGCCCCGGAGGCTTAGCGGCAGGGGCCTGTTCCGTCGGCTGCTGGGGGGCCGCCTGTGCGGCTTGCGCCGGAGCGTCGGCCTGGGGTGCAGGAGCGGGAGAAGCGGGTGCTGCGGTTTGAGACAAAGAGAGTCACCTAGAAAAGACAAAATTTTTGTAATTAAAAGTACTAATTAGGGTTCTACAAAGACAATTAACGTTTGTCCATGAAACTCCTGCCTGACCACCTCTTCACTCTTCATAAAAATATCACCCCACAGCCCCCTAAAAAGAGTAAACCCTCTCTCAACATTCCCTAAGTATAAGGCTGTTTTGATGCGGGGTTTTTCTCGTCGTTCTGCTCTAGTAACATCCTGCGCCGCTGCCCTTTGCGGAAGTATACGACGGGCGGGCGCTGCCCCCTCTCTGGCCCCGCGTCCTCTGGTGTTTGCGCATCGGGGGGCCTCTGCCCTGCGGCCGGAACATACGCTGGCCGCCTACGCCAAAGCCATTGCCGATGGTGCGGACTTTATCGAGCCTGACCTTGTGATGACCAAAGATGGCGTGATGATCTGCCGGCATGAAACCAATATTGCCGAGACCACGGACGTGGCGCAGCGACCGGAATTTGCCAGCCGCAAGCGCACCGCCACCCTTGATGGTAAGACGGCGACTGGCTGGTTTACGACCGACTTCACCCTCGCGGAGCTGAAAACCCTGCGGGCGAAGGAGCGCCTCGCCACGCTGCGTGTGCATAACACTCGCTTTGACGGACATTTTGACATTCCGACTTTTGAGGAAATGATTGATTTTGTGGCTGCGGAAGCCGCGACGTGCGGTCGGGTTTTGGGGCTGATCCCCGAAATTAAACATTCCACGCATTTCCACGCGCTGGGGTTTGACCCGGAAGCCGTGTTCCTGCGCACCATTGCCGCCCATGAGTATACGCGCACGGCGCCGCTGGAAGTGCAGTCCTTCGAGACCGGGAACCTCCAGCGCATTGGTGCGGATGTGCGCGCCATCAATCCGCAGGCCCGGCTGATGCTGCTGATGGGGGAGCGGACAGAAGTGCCGCCGGATCTGGCCGCCAAAGGGGAGAAAACCACCTTTGGAGACCTGATGACCCCGGCGGGCCTGAAGGATGTGCGGCGTTATGCGGATGTGATTGGCCCCTCCCTGACTGACCTTATTCCGCGGGATGCGCAGGGGGCGTGGCTTGAGCCGTCTTCTCTGGTGGAGGATGCCCATGCGGCGGGGCTGCTGGTGCATGCCTATACCTGCCGCCCAGAAAACCATTTCCTGCCGCGCCAGTTGCGCAATGCGGACGGGGACGCAGCCCGCAATATGCGTGGGTCCATTCAGGAAATCCAACGCTATCTGGATATGGGGCTGGACGGGTTCTTTACTGATGATCCTGCCATTGGCCGCCAGGCGGTGGACACTATCTGAGGGTGTATCGCCACTGGCTCAGGCTGGCGGCGTGTCCTTGAGGACGAGCGGCAATCCTGCTGCAATAAACAGGACTTTTCCAACTTTTTCAGCCAGACGCTGGTGGAGAAGGCCTGCTTCATCCCGAAACTGCCGGGCCAGTTTATGCTCCGGCACAATGCCAAGCCCGACCTCATTCCCCACCAGAACGGTGGGGGCGCGACGTTCGGCCAGCGCCGTAATGAGCGCGTGTGTGGCGTCTGGAATATTGCGCTCTTCCAGCAGAAGGTTGGTCAGCCACAGGGTCAGGCAGTCCAGCAACAGCGGGCGGTCCGCATGGGCGCGCAGAACATCGGCCACCGCAAAAGGTTCTTCTACCGTCTGCCAGCCCTCTGCCCGACCCGCGCGATGGTGGGCGATACGGTCCTGCATTTCCGTATCAAACGCGCGGCCTGTGGCCAGATAGATCCACGGGGCAGGAAGTGCTGTTACCAGTGCTTCCGCGTGGCGGCTCTTGCCAGACCGTGCGCCGCCCAGAATGAGCGTTGTGCCGGGCAAGCCTGCGGGGAGCAGTAGGGTCTCGTTCTGCGGAGCAGTGACCGGCGCGGGTGCAGACGCGGACTGCCCGTCTGTTGGCGTGCCTGCCGGAGTGGCCGGGTCTGCCTTGAGCGTGATGGGGTTCATGCGCACTCCGCTTTCTGCTGCCGTGTCTCTGTGGCGTTTATCACAGCATGCATTCCAAGGTCATGCCTCCCCTTTTTTACTCCTGTTTTGCTGTGGCCGGCATGTTCTGATTACCCGGCCAGAGCGGACGGATTATGGCGGGTAGCAATAAGCACCCCGCCAACACATCAGAGACTGAAGTATCAGCTGTGGAAGCGGTCCTCTTCATGCGTGGAGAAAATAATTTTCCCTGCGAAATTGCGGTCTTCCAGTAACCGATGTGCATCCTGACCGGCACTCAATGGAAAAACAGTGATGTGCGGCAGTGTGATCCGGCCTTCATGTAGCGCAGCGAAGAGACGGTCTACACGAACTTGTCGCTCCTCACGGCTCTTGAGGTAAGTCCATAAATCACCACCAATGATGCCTTTTGACCCTTCCATAAGTTGGAGCGGATCGACGAGAGGGGGTGTTCCCCCGGCTTTACCGAAGATGACTGCCCGTCCGCCATCACGTAGCGTGGCCAGACTCTGCATCAGGGTGCTTCCCACGGAATCATAAGCGACGTCGACGCCTTTTCCGGTTTCCTGTCGAATGAGCGCTACCCAGTCTTCCTGATAACCATATGCTGCAACAGCACCGTTCAAACGGGCTTGTTCACGTTTTGCAGCAGTCGAGGCAAGCGCATAAACCTGGGCACCTTTTGCGCTCGCCATCTGTGTCACGAGACGGCCGACACCTCCAGCTGCGGCTTGAATCAGCACCCGATCGCCAGAGCGCACCGCCACGCTATCTTCTACTAAATACTGTGCCGTCAGCCCTTGAAGCAGCACTGCTGCAATACTTTTGTCAGGAATATTTTCTGGCAGCGTTACCAGCTGGTCGGGCTGAGAGCCCTTTTGGAAATTCGCTATGATAGGTTTTCAAGAGGTTTTGAGTGTGATTCAAAGGCAGGATG
>NZ_JOPG01000038.1 GCF_002153605.1 Acetobacter malorum
ATTGCGTTGCGCCCAGACACTGGCGGGGGCGATATAGCCCAGCGTTTTGCCTGTTCCGGTTCCGGCTTCTGCCAGCACGACGGCAGGATTGCCGCGATGGGTGCGGGGTTCAAACGCAGCGGTGGAGACACTGGCAAAATCAGCCTGCCCAGCCCGGCTTTCCGAGCCTTCACCCAGCAAAGTGCGCAGGCGGGTGCGCGCCTCTGCTGGTGTAATGGGGTGCGAGGCTGGCGGCGGGCGGGGGGCGACATCTTCCCATTTGGGCAGAACGCGCCAGACGCGCAGAGCATCCCCAGGTTGCAGAGCTTCTTCTGGGAGATTACCTTTGCCGTCCAGCTTGTCCGGCAGGCCCAGTGTCTCGGCTACGGTGCCAGCCCACGGCCAGCCAGCCTGTGCCAGCCGAACGGTCAGAGCGGCCAGCATCTCACCAAAAGGCCCGGATTTCTGACGGGCCAGTTCGGCCAGCATGATCTCGACGAGCAGGGGAAGAAGATCCGCTTCGGCGCGGCCAATCCGGTCTTCTTCCACCCCAAGTGCCAAAGCCAATCCGCGTGGCGTAGGGGCGGCTGTGCGCGCCGGATAGACAAAGGTGAAAAGTTCCAGCAGGTCCAGCCAGGGGGAGGGCTGACCCGGAGGCGGCAGGTCCAGCTTGCGCGCAACAGAAGGCGCATGAACTACCAGCGGGCAGGGCATGCTGTTTAGCCGGGCGCGGAAGTCTGATGCGGAGAGTGTAAGAAACTCGCCGTCTTCTGTCAGAAGGGAGAAGCCACGATGATGCGCCGTAACGGCGGGCGCGTCGTGCGCAGAGGGGAAGGACGCCTGCATGGAGGTTCCACCTTACGCAATCTGCGGTGTGTGGCTAGGGGGTGTTCAAAAAGGGAACCCGTTCAGGCAGAGCAGGCTCCCTTTTTTGATCTTCAGGGGGCGTCTTTCAGGCTGTCTGCCACAACGTCCATCAGCTTGCTGTGCATGTAGCCGTTGCCGGCTACAATCATCACGTCGTCCGGCATATCGTCCAGATCAAGCCCGGCCGGGTCTGTCACCTGACCGCCCGCTTCCCGCACAATCAGGATACCGGCAGCGCAATCCCACGGTTTGATACCGAATTCCCAGTAGCCTTCGTATCGGCCAGCTGCGACCCATGCGAGGTCCAGTGCAGCGGCGCCAAAGCGACGGATACCGGCAACGCGCGGCATGAGGTTCCCCATCACGCGGGCAAACGGCAGGCGCTGGCGGGCAGGCACTTTTGCAAACGGGATACCCGTTGCAAAAACGGCTTCCTGCATGTCCCGGCGGGCAGAGACGCGGATGCGGCGTTCGTTGAGGAACGCGCCCGTGCCTTTTTCTGCCCAGAACATTTCATTAGCAGCCGGGTTGTAGACCAGAGCGGCAGCCAGCTCGATCTTGCCATCCGGCAGCCGACGCTGGAGGCCAATGGAAATGGCCCAGTGCGGAATGCCGTGCAGGAAGTTGGTGGTGCCGTCCAGCGGGTCCACAATCCAGCGCCATGTCCAGTTGTCACCACCGGATTTGCCAGATTCCTCCATCAGGAAGGCATAGCCGGGGCGGGCCCGTTCCAGCTCTTCACGCAGGGTCTGTTCTGCACGCAGGTCTGCCTGAGAAACAAAGTCACCCGGCCCCTTGATGCTTACCTGAAGCTGCTCGACTTCATTGAAATCGCGCAGGAGACGCTTGGCTGCCTTCTGGGCGGCAGTTTGCATCACCATCATGACGGGGGAAAGACGCATGGCCACTATGTTTTGTCCTGTCTGGAGTAATGCGGAAGATCAGTCTTTGGCGCGTTCGACGTAAGAGCCGTCTTCAGTCCGGACGACAATACGTTCACCGGCTTCAATGAAGGGCGGCACCATGGTCTTCACACCATTGGAGAGTTTTGCGGGCTTGTAGGAGGAGCTGGCCGTCTGGCCTTTGACCACCGGATCAGCCTCAACAACTTCCAGCGTCACCTGCGGCGGCAGGTCAATCCCGACCGGGTCGCCTTCCACGAGGTGGATGTTGATGGTCATGTTGTCCTGCAGGAACGGTGCCTGATCACCCAGCAGATCGACCGGAATCATGGTCTGCTCGAACGTTTCAGGGTCCATCAGCACGAGGGATTCACCGTCGGTATAGGAATACAGATATTCCTTATCCTCGGTCATCAGACGCTCGACACTGTCAGCTGTACGCCAGCGTTCGTTGGTTTTGTTGCCCGTCTTAAGGTCGCGCATTTCCACCTGAATGAAAGCGCCGCCCTTGCCGGGGGTAATGATCTGCTGCTTGAGCACCGTCCAGCGACGGCCATCATGCTCGATGACCTGTCCGGCCCGGATCAGGTTCGCCTGCTGTTTCATAACTCGTCCCTGAATGGATGGATGTTAAGGACCGGGCTTTTACAACTCCAAACGCCTTAGAGCAAGCCGAGTGGCGAGAAACAACACTGACAAAAGCCAATTTCACCCGCTGGACAGGCAACGCGAGCATAGTTATAAGGCTTCCAATCTGATGCAGGAAGGGTGGCCGAGTGGTTGAAGGCTCCAGTCTTGAAAACTGGCGTGCGGGTAACCGTACCGTGGGTTCGAATCCCACCCCTTCCGCCATTAGATGATAAATTTTCCTTTAAACATCCATAAATTATGATCGCGCTGTGTGGTTTCCTTGTTTGGATCCATTGGATGCTTGCGCCCATGTCGCTGGCGCGAGAGATTTGGATTGCTGCTCCTGCCCAATGCGGGAAAGCTTTCAGCATTGTGATCGGCTGATCGGCCCAGCGATAATGTGAAGACTTGGTATGCCTTCACACGTTCCAAGGGGGCGGCCTGCACAGCACAAGGCTGGCATGGTATGAGAGTTACAAACTGACCTTCAGAAAAATAAGGGCGGAGAAACGGCCTGAGCAGAAGGATATCGGTATGAAGCGCATTGCAGTGATCGGGGCCGGGGCGTGGGGTACAGCTCTGGCTTTGCACGCAGCGAGGGCAGGCGCGTCGGTTCAACTCTGGGCGCGTGATCCATCCGCCCGACTAGCCACTGGCGCAATGCCGCGTCTGAGCGCTTATCCGCTCCCGGATGTTGTGGATGTCACGAATGAGTGGTCTGTGCAGGCGGATATGACACTCGTGGCCGTGCCTATGCAGCATCTGGCTTCCGTGCTGGAGCAACTGGAAACCACGTCTCCTCTCGTTCTGTGCTGCAAAGGGGTTAAGCCGGAAAGTCTGCATTTTCCGCTGGATATTCTGGCGGCCACCAGGCCAAGCCATGCGGGGGCCGTTCTTTCGGGGCCGAATTTTGCGCATGAAGTTGCCGCCGGGTTGCCTGCGGCGGCTGTTATTGCTGCCAGAGAGGACGGCCTGGCCCGTTCTCTGGCCGATACGCTCGGCACGCCCGCTTTTCGGCTTTATGACAGCACGGATACTATCGGGGTGCAGCTCGGTGGTGCCGCGAAGAATGTGATCGCCATCGCAGCAGGTGTGACGATTGGCGCAGGGCTTGGAGAGAATGCACGCGCTGCGTTGGTAACGCGGGGGCTGGCGGAAATTAGTCGCCTTGCGCTGGCGCTCGGAGGTGAGCCGTCAACTGTGTCCGGTCTGTCCGGGATGGGCGACCTGCTTTTGACATGCACCGGAACTTCTTCACGCAATTTTCGCGTGGGTCGGGCATTGGGAGAAGGTTTGTCGCCTAAGGAAGCGGAGGCCGCAGCAGGTGGCGTGGCTGAGGGTGTGGCGACGTCACAGGCTCTGACTGAGCTGGCGCTCCGGTCTCAGGTGAGTGTGCCGGTAATGGATGCGGTGTCGGCAATTGTTACAGGGCGTGCAGACTTGCAGGATGTTATGCAGCAGCTTCTGGCGCGGCCTTTGGGGCCGGAAATTAAAATGCCACCTGCTTTTGTGCGTTAGAGCATATTTTCGAAAACAGATGATCTCGTCGGGATTTTTAACGGGTATGTTGTCGGGTGCTGCACACCAGCATATTCGCAGAGCGATCTATGCTGGTGTGGGGCTGACCTCATGCCGCCAGAGCGACGGCGTTCCGTTTATTTGGTGATCTGAACGTCAGCCAGAGCCGTGTTCAGGAGTGAGGCCAGCCGAACACCTGCCTTCATGAGCTGAAGCGAGACAACGGTCTGTGCTGCGGCATCATAACCAGCGGGCAGTTCAACCGGGGCGCTGTCCGGGTCGCAACCCGCTTTTACGCCGTTCAGATGGTAGGCATAGTCCCGGGCCAGACCAAAGCTCTCCTGCGCCCAGTCGGAAGGGGTGCCTTGTTGCCACGCCTGCTTGTCATCGTACGTAATGTGCATGAACAACGTATCGGCCAGGCTTTTGGGATTGGGGTCCAGTTCAGAGACCACACCCGTGTCCCAATAGGAATGGAGGTTGGTTGTGCGTGGGCCGCCCAGTGCGAGCCGGACACAGTTCCCACCTTTGTCATGATTGTCTGCCGCGTGGAGCGGCTGATGCAGGTCACCGACAAAATGCACCAGATACTTCAGAGCCAGAACGCGCTCTGCCGGGGGCGTGTCCGGTGCTGCCAGTTCCTTTGCGAATTCAGGAATCTTGTTAACAACACAGTCTTTTGCCGGTCCGGCGCTTGCAGGACCATTCTGTGCGGGGAAGTTGTAGCAGGCCTGCGGCAGATCGGGGTGGTCCAGTTCAATGTCGACAAAGTGCCACTCGCCCGTTTCCTTGTGCCCGCCGCTGCGCCATGCATCGGCCCAGATGGAGCGGGAGAGGAAGTCAGGCTGTGTCAGTGTGTCTTTGTCCTGCTTTAAAAGCAGATCGATCTTCTGGCGCACGCCCGGGGTCAGATAATCCCACGCCAGTGCGGCGACAACCTGATGTCCTTCACGCCCCCATGCCAGAGCCTGTGAGCTTGTGGCGGCGAGGCCGAGCATCATGCAGCTAGCAGCAGCGAAAATATTAAAACGTGATCTCATGCGGAATACTCTCGAAAGTTCTCATTAGTTGTGAGGATTATCGTTTTTTCAGAAAAATGTATCTATTCGGAATTGTAATATTTTTTTACTGTGTTGTCCCACGGTATTTTCGTTTCAACCAGCGTCGTCCGCATTCTGTGCCGATATATGACATTCTTATGAAATGTGTTGTTGCGGTTGTTGTGGGCGCTGTTTCTGTTTAGGGCAGCTCCCACTTGCCCGCACTGTCTGGAACGATTTTTGAAAGAGGCGCGTGGGACAGTCGTAAAAGACTGGTGTGAGTAGTTGAAATCGAGAGGGCATGGATGTCGGTTATCGGACGCAGAGGACTTCTAAAGGGTGGAAGCGGACTTGTTACGGCGGGTCTTCTGTCCTCCATTAACCGCGCGTTGGCTATTCCGGCAGAGCGCCGGAGCGGCACGCTGGAAGATGTCGAGCACATTGTTGTGCTGATGCAGGAAAACCGGTCCTTTGATCACTATTTTGGGCATCTGAATGGGGTGCGTGGGGTTGGGGAGCGTCACCCGGTCCGTTCCCCGGATGGCTCCCCGGTCTGGTCCCAATGGCGCGCCAAACCGGAGGAGGGGAGGGTTCTGCCTTTCCAGCTCCGCACGCATGTCACCAGTGCGCAATGTGTGCTGGATCTGGACCATAACTGGGCGCCCACCCATGCGGCCATCAACGCCGGGTGGAACGACCAGTGGCCCCGGCACAAGACCGACATGACGATGGGATATTACACGCGCGAGGATATCCCATACCATTACGCCCTGGCTGATGCGTTTACGGTGTGCGATCATTATTTCTGCTCCACACCGACACAGACCCATCCGAACCGCTTTTATCTGATGACCGGAACCGTTGATGGGGAAGGTGTGGGCGGCGGCCCCGTTCTGGATAACGTGGACTGGGTTGATCGTGCCTTTTACCCGCAGGTCCCCGGTCCCTTTAACTGGACAACTTACCCGGAGCGGCTGGAAGCAGCCGGGGTGAGCTGGCAGGTTTACCAGCAAGGTCTTTCTCCGTCCGACGTGGAAAACGGCAATTTTGGCACGAACGTGCTGCTGAATTTCCGGAACTATGTCGATGCGCCTGAAGGCTCTCCTCTGTTCCAGCGGGCTATGACCAAGCGCACGCTGGATACGCTGAAGCAGGATGTACTGGCGGATCGTCTGCCGCAGGTGTCCTGGTTGTTGCCGCCTGCTGCCTATTCCGAGCATCCTCGCTGGACCCCCGGCTATGGGGCAACCTATATTGCTCGTGTGCTGAATGCCCTGACCGCTAACCCGGAGGTGTGGGCAAAAACCGTTCTGCTGGTCATGTATGACGAAAATGACGGTTATTTTGACCACATGCCGCCGCCTCAGCCGCCGACGCCCGTTCTGCCGGGGAAGAGTACGGTCGATACACGTGGCGAGATTCATGATCGCCTCACGCCCTATGAACCGAACAGGTATAAAGCGGACATGCTTCCTTATGGGCTTGGACCGCGTGTTCCCATGCTGGCTTTGTCCCCGTGGAGCACGGGTGGGTTCGTCTGCTCGGAAGTGTTCGACCACACGTCTGTCTTACGGTTTATCGAAGCGCGTTTTGGTGTGCGTGAAACCAATATTACCCCCTGGCGGCGTTCCGTGTGCGGGGATCTGACCAGTGCGTTCGATTTCTCGCGCAAGCAGGGGTTGAAGGGCAACCTTCCCGATACGGCTGATTACAGGAGCAAGACTGACCTCTCCTGTAAATTGCCCAACCCGGCTGTTCCGGTGCAAAGCAGTGTGTCTGACATTGGTGAGCAGGAAAAAGGCCATCGTCCCGCGCGGCCTCTGCCTTACGTTCTGGCTGTGAACGAAGTGGACGGGCCTGCTGGTTTCTGCACGCTTCAGTTTGAGAATCAGGGCACGACGGGTGCCTGTTTCTATGTGTATCAGGAGCGGTCAGAGGAAAAACCGCGACGTTACACAGTGGGGGCAGGGGCTTCTTTGCAGGATCAGTGGCGCGTGTCCGCTGGCGAGATGCTGCGGTTGATGGTGATTGGTCCCAATGGCTTTGCCCGGTATTTCCATCGCAATGGCCGTGCAAGCGTGGGTATTTCTGTGGCTGATCAGCCACAGACGGGGGGCGTCGTCGTAAAGCTGACAAACCGCACCAGCCAGTCGCAAACCGTACACATGCATGACAATGCGTATGGGCTGGCACAGCGGACGGTGGTTCTGCCTGCGCGTGGCGTGAGGCAGGAGCAGGTCATGCTGGCAAAAAGTGACCATTGGTATGATCTGACAGTCTCTGTTGCGGCAGAGCCGACCATAACAAGCCGATTTGCAGGGCATGTTGAAACAGGACGCCCCAGCATTACGGACCCGGCTTTAGGGAAGCCCATTCTCCACGTATGAGGTTTTGTGCTCCCGGACCGCCGGGAGCACCTGATCACAGCGGGTCAGGAGGGCGTGAAGATGTATAAAAATTAAAGAACCTCTGTTTTTTTCTCATCAAAATTAAGATGCGTGAGAGAGCATGAGACGATAAAGAAACGAAAAAAATTTCGAGGAATTATATATTTTTCGGAAATATTGGATGAAAAGTTTATCGTTCTGGTATCGAATTGTTGCAAAAAAGCATCATGATTTTCATTTTCGTATGCCTGTCATAAAAATTTAAAATAAAACCTATTTTACAGATGTTAAAGGAGGGCTGCGCTTAACGATATTTTGAATGGAACTGTTGACCACTATGCAGAAACTTTTGGCCACTTCCGCGCTGATTGGCTTTACAACGCTCCCGTTCTCAGCAGCCTTTGCGGCTGCGGAACCTGACACGACGGAAAAGAGCAGCGGGCATGTGCGCGCTGCATCATCGTCAAAAGTTTCCACCAGCGAGCCTTCCATGATGGGCTCAACCGCACCAACGGATCAGGGGCCTGAAAAGGTCGAAGTGAAAGGTGCTCGCCACCGGCAGGTTGGCGGTGGTCTGATGGTTAAGGAAGACGCGCCCAAGTCGCGCTCCACCGTCACCGCAGAATATATTGAAAAGCAGGCCGCTGGCCTGAACCCGATGCAGCTGATTGAAATGCTGCCGGGTGTTAACACCACCTCCACAGATCCGATGGGCCTTTCTGGTGGGCATGTGACCATGCGTGGTCTGACGGAAAGCCAGATCGGGTTCACGCTCGAAGGTTTCCCGATCAACGATATCGGCAGCTACGCTGTTTATCCGCAGGAAATTGTTGACCCGGAAAACCTGCGCACCATTAACGTGGAACAGGGCTCTGCGGATCTGGACAGCCCGCATATCAGCGCCACTGGCGGTGCCGTGAATATGTATCTGATGAACCCCAAAGATCATCTGGGTGGCAAGGTTGTCGGGTCTTACGGCAACTATAACGCCCGTCGTATTTTTGGGCGTCTGGATACGGGCTATATTGGCCACACCAACGTCAAAGGCTTTGTATCCTTCTCCGATGCCGCTGAGCAGTCCTGGCGCGGGCCGGGTGGCCAGAACAAGCTGCATGGTGAAACTAAGTGGGTGAGCGCCTGGGGCAAGGGCAACGTTATGTCCTTCTCTCTGGTAGGCAACCAGTCCACCGGCGTTCTGTTCCCGACGACTTATATGGATACCTGGAAGCAGAAGGGTATTCACAACAGCTACGCCAGCAAATGGGACCCGAAGAACCCCAGCAGCAACTACTACCAGCTGCACCGGAACCCGTTCACCAACATTTATGCCAGTGCGCCTTCAACCTTTACGCTGACCGATAACCTGACGCTGACCGAAACACCGTATTTCTGGTACGGCAACGGGAATGGCGGCGGCGCATATAGCGAAGACCTGACCAGCCAGCAGTATGGCGAGCAGAAGGTTACTGGCTCTATTGGCCCGTATAACGCGTCTAATACAAAATCTATGATTCTGTATAACCCGTCCAATACGCAGACGTATCGCCCCGGTGCTGTGACAAAACTGTCTCTGCACACAGGGATCAACCGTTTGACCGTTGGTTACTGGTTTGAATATTCAAAGCAGCGGCAGACAGCACCGTTCAGCCTGATTGATAACGAAACCGGCCAGCCTAATGATCTGCTGGGTGGTGGGCCGAACATGGTCTATTCCAACGGGGTGACTGCGCAGTATCGTGACACGCTGACGCAGACCCGTATTCACACCATGTTCATTGTGGACAGCCTGTCTCTGCTGAACAATCGCCTGACGCTTGAAGCAGGCTTGAAATATGCCGTGGTGAACCGTGACGGGCATAACAACCTGCCGGATACGTCCACCGGGCCTTACATCAAAGGGTCCTGGCAGCAGCCGCTGCCGGCTGTGTCCATTCGTTATAAAATTAACGACGAAAACCAGCTTTTTGCCTCTTCCACCACCAACTTCCGTATTCCGATGAATACGTCTCTGTACGATTCAGGGTCCTACAGCACAAAACTGCACGGGTACAGTACGCAGGCCAACGCGAATATGAAGCCGGAAATCTCTATTTCCGAAGAATTTGGCTGGCGTTATCAGGGCCCGACGATCATGAGCTCTGTATCGTATTTCCACTATAACTTTACCAACCGCCTGTACCAGCAGACTGTGGTAACGGACACTGGATATACCTATAGCCGTAGCATCAATGGCGGGAACTCCCACGCTGATGGCGTGGATATGGAAATCGGCACACGGCCGATCCTGTATCACCTGCGTCCGTATTTCTCCGCGGAATACATTAACGCTCGTACGGACAGCAATATTGCTGCCGGTGGCACCAGTGATTTCGTGTTCAGTAAAGGCAAGTTTGCACCGCAGACGCCGAAATATCAGCTGGGCTTCAACCTGGATTATGATGACGGGCACCTGTTCGGGGGCTACAGCCTGAAATATGTGGCCAGACAGTATTCAACGTTTGTGAATGACCAGCATATTCCTGGTTATCTGACGATGAACATCAATGCTGGTTACCGCTTCAAGGACTGGGGTATCATGAAGTCTCCCACCCTGCGTCTGAACCTGCGGAATATTACAGACCGTCACTATCTTGGCTTTGTGAACGGCACCGCGGCCAATGCGCTGGCGACGACCGGGATGTATGGTGCCAAGATTAAGGGCGGCAGCACGACCTACTCTATCGCAGCACCGTTCATGGTCATGGGGTCTGCCAGCGTCGACTTCTAAAAGCCTGATCTGACAGGCTGCCTTACGCGCTACCTTGCGTAAGAAAAAGCTAAAGGCCGGAGGGGCTGTTTGCTCCTCCGGCCTTTAGTATTAACGGGTTAGTGGCTGGATTTTGCGGGAGCTTTCCCGTTATCCGGCATTGCGGTTTCCGCAAAATCTTCTGAGACAAACACCAGTCCGTTCAGGATCTGGTCAAGGGCAGCAACAGCTTCCGGAGCCTGCTTGCCTTCAGTAAAGACTGTTGCGCGGTTCAGGGCACCCTGCGTCTGGGCCAGCGGGGTCAGTGCGATAATGAAATTGGCATCCTCTCCCACAACCTGCATGGTCTGAGCAGCCTGATCCGGCTGACCTGATTTAAGCTGACCATTGGCTGTTGCAACGGCGGCTTTCTTTTCCGGAGCGAGGGTTTCCGTGGCAATGAATTCGCCACCAACCGGGATCCACGTGGTCGGGGTTGTTACCGGCATATGGGAGGGAGAAACCGGGTGCTGCGGCGCAGGCTGAAGCTGGCTTTCCGCGGCATCAAATTTCGTTTCCGCTTTGCTGGCAGCCGTCAGACGCTTCTGGGCATCGTAGAGGGCCGGGATTGCGGCATCGGTGTTGCCAGCGGCAAGCGTTTCACGCGCCTGCACAATGTCGGCCATGGCGCGCTGACCGTCAGCGGACAGATGATGGAAAGCCCGGCCAGCCTTGAAGTTTTCCCATTTGGTATGGAGGCTCTCTGCGTGGGCCAGCACCGGAGTGGCTGTCAGAACAGCCAGTGCTGCCAGAGACGCTTTAGCATTAAGACGCATTGTTACGATCCGTTTCTTCAATATCGAAGGGCTATAATGAGGGAGACCCTTTTCCGCTTCCCAATATTGGGTGCGCGGCTGCGCCAGACAACTCTCAGAGGCGGGATACAGCTCAGCGGGGCAGGATGGTCTGCGGTGCGTCTTCATAAATGCGTCAGAAGGACCAGCCTTGGCGTATTTGCTTTGAAGGCGTGCCACGAGGCGTTTACAGCTGAAAAAGACTGATTTTCGCTGCCGGGGGAGAAAGCTATGCAGAAATTTTTCAGAGCCAGAAAGGCTGGCGTTCTCCTCGCATGTGTACTGGGCGGCGTGGCCTCTGTGGGAACTCCCGGACAGAGTCTGGCGGCAGCAAAGCTCGACGAACTGCGCGTACCGGCAGGCTTTCATATCGGGATTTTCTCCGCTCAGGTGCCCGGTGCGCGGGAAATCGCTATTGGGGCACAGGGCACGGTGTTTGTCGGCACAATGGGGCCGGGCGTGGTCTATGCCATTTCTACTGATCAGGCTGGTCATGCCACCAAAGTCCGCACTATTGCCCATGGGCTGAACCTGCCGGTTGGTGTGGCATTTTACCGGGGTGACCTCTACGTCTCGGACACCCAGCGCATTGTGGTCTTGCGGGATATTGAGCACCATCTGGATGCTCCGCCAGCGCCGGAAGTGGTGGCGGATGCGCTACCCTATGAGGATGGCGATCATTCATGGAAATTTATCGCTTTTGGGCCGGATGGGCGGCTGTATGTGCCGATCGGCGCGCCCTGCAATATCTGCGATGTCGGGCATAAATTCGGCCGTTTGCTTAGCATGAAGCCTGACGGGACTGACCGGCAGGATGTTGCTTTTGGCATCCGCAATACGGTTGGTTTTACATGGCAGCCGGGGACGGGCGCATTATGGTTTACCGATAACGGGCGCGATAATCTGGGAGACGATATCCCATCCGATGAACTGAACCAAGTCAGCCATCTCGGAGAATCGTTTGGGTATCCGTATTGCCACCAAGGCAATGTGCCGGATCCGCAATTCGGAAAGCAGCACGCCTGCGGCGAATTCACGCCGCCAGCCATGCTTTTGGGCGCGCATGTCGCAGCTCTCGGTCTGCGTTTTTACGAGGGGACGCAATTTCCTGCATCGTATCACGGTGCATTAATAATTGCGGAACATGGTTCATGGAACCGCAGCACGCTTGCAGGCTATCAGGTTGTCACGGTGCGCTTCGGGCAAGATGGCAAACCGCAGGCGCCAGAAGTGCTGGTAAGCGGATTTCGGCACGGTCAGACCGCATGGGGGCGGCCGGCGGATGTACAACCCATGGCGGACGGAAGCGTGCTGATTAGCGATGATCTGTCCGGCACCCTCTACAAACTGACCTATGACGGGAAGCCGTAAGGATCGGAGCGGCCTAGAGCTTGACCCGCATATGGTCGCGCAGGGCGTTGCACCGCTTGGTATATTGCGACGCCTTGGAGGCTGTGACGAAATTGATAAGAAACGCGGCCAGCAATGAGAAGAAGGACAGAACCGTCAGCACTTCACCGGTGAAAGAGATGTCATCATTATAGTGCAGCGCAGAGTACCAGAGCAGGCCGATGCTGAGAACAGCGCCAAAAAATCCAAAAACGCCGGTGGATTTTATCAGGGAGTCTTCGATGCTTTCAAAAGCGGAGGTTTCACGCCAGAGGTCAAAAAGCCTGCGATCCACGTCATCTATGGCGTTGGCGTGGCTTTCTTTTTGTGCGTCCGTGCGCATATGCGGGTTTTTGCGGTGAATATCCAACTCCTGCCGGGCTTTGACAAAAACCCGACGTCGTTCCTTGATGGCGGGCAGGCTGATATCAACAAAGCTGAGAATGGCGACGTTTAGGCCCGCAGAAAGCTGCACAACAGCCTGAAAATCCCCCCACGATATACTCATTCTTGGCCGCCTTGTGTCTCAGAGTGCTTAATCCGCTTGTCCTACTGAGAACGGCGTTTGACACCAAGAGCCCTCTGGCATGTCAGCTATTCGGGAACGCTGGATGGGTCAGTCAAGACGTTGGGCGCGTTCTGCCCGGCTGATGTCGAAGCACAGTATAGCGACCAGCGGCAGAGGCCACAGGAAAGGCAGACTACTGTTCAGGCTCAGAGCCACGGAGGCTGTGGCGGCACCCATCAGAAAGGCGACCCACGACAGGCCGGGAAGAAAAACAGCACTGCGAGAGGGGCGAGAAACAGTGTTACCCGGTAGGTAAGACATGAGCCATGCGGCAAGGGCCGCAGCGCATTTTAGCAGATTACTGGTGATGACAACGGTCTGGATAGCATTGCCGGAAAAGCGAGCAAGGGTTTGCCCCTGAATGGCCATGAGGGCTGGCAGCACAAGACATTCATAACGCACCTGATGGGGGGCACCATGAACACCTTGCGCGATAATCAGCAGGACAGCCATTATCACAAAACCATAGACAGGCAGAGTAACAAGCCTGAGACAGGCTGCCATAATGGCGGTCAGGAAAAAGACCAGAATGAGTTCTGCAACCTGCAGGCCATGCTGCCAGTTTCCCGCAGCGAAGGTGGCGTCCATATGAATGGTGTTTCCGGTCATGGCCCCCGCAAACATCCCACCCAGATCAATAAAGCTGAGCGCATTGATATAGCCCGCCAGCAAACCAAGAAGCAGAATGCGGCGAGCGGATGCCAAAACCGGAGCAGACGCCATGCGGATTAACGGGTGCTGAACAGACGGTCGCCCGCGTCTCCAAGACCTGGGCGGATATAGCCGTGCTCGTCCAGCCCGCGATCAATCGAGCAGGTCATGATGGGCACATCCGGGTGGGCTTTTTGCAGGCAGGCAATGCCTTCCGGCGTGGAGAGCAGGCAGACAAACAGTAGCCGTTTTGCGCCCTGTTGCTTCAGGCGCGTCAGAGCCGCGGCGGCACTGTGGCCGGTGGCCAGCATGGGGTCCACCACAATGCAGCGGCGTGAAGCAATCTGGGTCGGCAGTTTGAGGTAGTATTCCACAGCCTCAAGGCTGTTCGGGTCACGATACAGACCAATATGCCCGACAGGCGCAAACGGCACGAGGTCCAGCATGCCATCCAGCAGACCGTTGCCGGCACGCAGAATGGAAATAAAGCAGACATCCGGGCCAGCCAGCTGTTCGCCCTGCATGGTTTCGAGCGGGGTCGTGATTTCGACCGGCTCCAGAGGCAGGTCGCGCGTGGCTTCGTAGCACATCAGCAGGCTGAGCTCGCGCACCAGACGGCGGAAACCGGCCGTAGAGGTTTCCTTGCGGCGCAGATGCGTCAGCTTGTGCTGGATGAGAGGATGGTCAAGCACCACCGGAGGGAGAGGGGGATGGGTTTCTGAAGTCATGGGGGAAGCATAACGATTGAAAGAAAATTCCGCCATATTCCCTGAAGCAGGAAATTTTTCTTAATCGAAATTTGCAGCAGGGCCCGCACTAGTGGCAGAAGGGCGCTGCAAGGCCCAAAGGGGGGCCTGTTGGCTGGGTCTGTCTGGCCTGATGTTTGTTTGAAGAGGAAGTGCGCCAGATGGCCGTAAACTACGCGACTGTCACGTGGGACCAGTTACATAGAGATGCTCGTATTCTGGCAGAGGCCCTTGTGCCCAAAATGCCGTTTAAAGGTGTGGTGGCCGTCACACGCGGCGGGTTGATTCCGGCAGCCATTATTGCGCGGGAGCTGAACTGCCGTCTGGTCGAGACCATTTCCGTTGTGACCTACGATGAAGAAGAACGTGGCAAGCCCACCATCATCAAGTCTCCTGACGCAGCGGGTGATGGCGAGGGCTTCCTTGTTATTGATGACCTGGTGGATTCTGGCGTGACGGCCCGCGTGGTGCGTGAGCGCCTGCCCAAAGCCTATTTTGCCTGCCTGTATGCCAAGCCTGCCGGAATGGACCTGACGAATCATTTTGTGGTGGAAGTGCCGCAGGATACCTGGGTTTTGTTCCCGTGGGATACGGCTCCGCTGTTCGTTCCGCCGCTTGCCAGCAAGACAATGGACAAGGCTGACTGATTTTTTACCGCAATGGGCTTGCCAGCCTGCCGAATGCCGCTTAGGTTCCGCTGCATTCGGGGCGTGGCGCAGCCTGGTAGCGCGCGTGTTTTGGGTACACGAGGCCCCCGGTTCGAGTCCGGGCGCCCCGACCACATATATCTGGAGGCATCACCATGCCGGCACGGATTTATAAGCAGCCTAAAGCGGCGGGGCAGTCAGGACTGGCTGGCACGCGTGAGTGGGTTTTTGAATACGGACAAACGGCTCCAAGGCATCAGGACCCACTGATGGGCTGGACAGGAAGTCAGGACACGCAGTCCCAGCTTCGTCTGTATTTTGCTTCCTGTGAGGAAGCAGTAGCCTACGCGCAGCGTGAGCAAATAGGCTACGAGGTTGAAGCGCCTGTTCAGCGTATCCGTAAGCCTAAAGTCTATGCGGATAACTTCCGGTTTGACCGGATCCAGAACTGGACCCATTGATTTTCCGGATATTTCCGACTATCGGAGGGTGCAGAGTACGCGCCCTTAGCTCAGTTGGATAGAGCAACAGCCTTCTAAGCTGTGGGTCGCTGGTTCGAATCCAGCAGGGCGCGCCATATGCTTTGCATTAAATTCTCATTATAAATAGCCAGCGCAGTTCTTTTTTGCTTTCTTGCTGAAAGCACGGCCTAGAGGTAGGCCTTTGTGAAGAGAAGATATTTCCAGCATACTTGGCTGGAAGCACTGTAGCTAAATATAGGCTTGATTATATCAGGAGTTGAGATTTTGAAATCATTTTGCGTTGTGGGCGCTGGGTTTAGCGGGGCTATCATTGCCCGGCATCTGGCTGAGCGTGGTCATAAAGTGACGGTTGTGGATGAACGCCCTCATCTGGGTGGCAACTGCCACACGGAACGAGACGCGGAGACTGGCGTCATGGTCCACAAATATGGACCGCATATTTTCCACACCGCAGATAAAAGAGCGTGGGATTACGTCCAGCGCTTCGGAAAATTTCAGCCTTACGTCAATCGTGTAAAAGCAATTTCCAAAGATCGTGTTTATACGCTGCCAGTCAACCTTCTGACGATCAATCAGTTCTTTGGGACAACCATGGGACCGAAGGAAGCGCGCGCGTTTATTGAAAACAAAGCTGACCGCTCAATTCAGGCCCTCCGTTCTTTTGAAGAGCAAGCGCTGAGCATGATTGGGTCCGAACTCTACAAGGCCTTTTTCTACGGCTATACGCGTAAACAGTGGGGACTGGAGCCGACCGAACTCCCGGCATCCATTCTGAAGCGTTTGCCGCTCCGCTTTAATTACGACGATAACTACTTCAATCATCCGTATCAGGGTATGCCCGAAGACGGTTACACAAGCATTGTCCAGAATATTCTGGCTGTAGACGGGATTGATGTTCGTCTGGGCTGTTCCTTTGAGAGCCTCGAAGAGAAATATGATCACGTCTTCTATACAGGCCCGATTGATCGCTACTTCCAGTTCCGTCTGGGACGCCTTGGGTATCGCACGCTTGATTTTGAGCGGTTTGTTGATGAGGGGGACCATCAGGGTACCGCCGTTATCAACTATTGCGATGAAAATGTGCCGTTCACCCGGATTTCTGAACACAAGCATTTTGCACCGTGGGAGCAGGAAAAATTCTCCAAAACGGTTTGTTTCCGGGAATATAGTCGCCTGGCGGGTGAGGGGGATGTTCCCTACTATCCCATCCGTCTGGTGAACGAAAAGAAGATGCTGGATAGCTATATCGCACTAGCCAGATCAGAAAGCGGTGTCTCTTTCATGGGGCGTCTTGGCACCTATCGCTATCTGGATATGGATGTAACCATTACAGAAGCTCTGGCGGCATGTGATCAGATTGATGCGTTGCTGCAAAACGAGAATACGCCTTTACCGTCGTTTTTTGTGGACCCTGCGTAACCATTGTGAATGGTTTTTGTGAAATTTAAGTGTTTCGCTTATAAAGGAACTCTGTTGCGCATGTTCTGAATTACTTTTGGGAACGTTTTATGTCGGGTATTGATGTCTCTATTGTTTTGAATGTTCATTGTGAGCAGGACTTACTCTACCCGACACTCCGCTCTCTGCTTGATACTGTTGAGCATGCTCATCTGCACGATATAAAATCTGAACTGGTTATTATTGCTGATTGTGCAGATGAGACAACACTCGCAATTTTAAAAGACTATGACTATTCAGGTTTTGATGCAGTCAAAATAGAAATTGTGCAGGTGTGTTCGCTTGGGCTGGCGCGTAATGCGGGTATTCAGGCTGCAAATGGCGACTATATTGTGACAGCCGATGCGGATGATCTGGTTTCCAGAAATTTTATCTATCAGATGTATCAAAAACATCAGGATGCAAAAGATAAAAAAATAGTCTGTTTCCCGGAGTATTATCACGCTTTTGGCGATGAAAATTATGTATGCCGCTTTTATCCTTTGGAGCAGGTTGGTCTTTACAGGATGGCGTCAGAGCATCCGTATGTGTCCCGCTTTATGGCTCGGCGTAAAGACCTGCTGGAAATACCGTATCGGGATTGTTCGACGCATGCAGTTTATGCGTATGAAGATTATGACCTCAATTTACGTTTAGTCTGTGCCGGGTTTGATCTGGTTGTAGCTGAAGAAACAATTGTTTTTTACAGGCAGAGATCTGGAAGCATCATGGCTTCGCTCGGCAGAGAGCAGAAACGTATTGGGTTTAATTCTGGGTTTTTTTGCGGGCCAGAATTTTTAAGACTGACTGCGCAGCAAAACGGAAGTGCTATTATTCCTCAGAAGCATCTTGATTTTAAAAAATCGTATATAGAATCATCTTATTTGCGTGAATTTATTCGTCTGGCAAACCAGATGGATCCTGAAGTACAACCTCTCATTCTTTATGAGGCTAAATATTTTACGAATGTAGGTATTCCAGAGATTTTTGGATGGGCTTATGAAAAAATCTGTCACACCCTTGGAAGAAAGCAATATACGGATGTCTTTTTCCTCCCGTTTCTTTCCAAAGGAGGCGGGGAGAAATATATTCTGAATTTCATACAGGCTGCGCTTAAAAAAGAAAAAAGATCCTGTTTATTAATCCTTGGAGAAAAACTGTGTCGCTCTATAGAGCGATGTAAAATTCCTGAAGGATTAGATGTTATTGATCTGCCCGAGCTTCTCGGTGACCATGCTGAGGATAAAATGCCAGAAATGGCTGTGCGGATTATAGAAAATTTTGCTCCTAAAGCTAATATTTTTATGAAGTTTTGCCCGTTTTGCGTGTCTCTTTTAAAGGATTATGCAAATTTTTATGAGAAGCGTCAGCTTATTTATTTTTATTTCTGTTCGCCGCACTACATAATGGATAATATTGTTTATGAAGATAGTGGTGAATATCGTTTCTTATATGATTATAAACATCATATAGATTACGTTGTTTCTGATCATTGTGCTAATCTGGATCAATTAGAGCGTCGGATTCCAGCATATCATGGTCGGACGCACACCCTTTACACCTCTAGTCAGCCTGTTGATTATCGCATTCCTCATCAAGATGGTTCCCGGCGTCTGATCTGGGCGTCTCGTCTGGATTCACAAAAAAGACCTGATATTTTGCGTAAAATTGCACGTGCATTACTTTCTGAATATTCAGAAACAGAAATTCATGTCTATGGTAGTCCTGTTCTTGATAATTTTAATACTGAATATTTTGAGGGCTGTCCAAATATTGTTTATGAAGGGCAATTTAGTGGCCTAGAAAGTATTCCTTTTACCGATAGAGATGCTTTCCTCTACACCTCACTTTTCGATGGTTTGCCAAACGTTCTTCTTGAGGCCGCTCAAATGGGTGTGCCTGTTATTACCGTTGATGTCGGTGGAATTCCTGAACTGATTGGCGATGAGTCGGGTTTTCTGGTGCATAACAGTGCTGATGATGTGGAGTTAGTGCGACGCTACGTGAGGAAAATCAAAGAATTCCTCAATGCGTCTCCAGTAGACATCCAGAAAAAGGTCAATTGTTTGCGGGAACGTTTTGAGCACCAGCATGCGCAGCCGCTCTGTGATCGCAATGTTTCCACTTTTTACGCCATGCTGGAAAAACAGCGTGTGTTGGAGGGGGCTTAATGAACATGAACAATGAAAATATCAGGAAGGCTGTTCGCGAAGAAATTCGACAGCATCCCGTCCTTACGTCCTCTCTGAAGCATTTTGCAGAGCATGATGCGGTTTATTACCCCGGTTACGGTAATCTGGGGGACGCGTTGATTGCCCTTGGTACCCTTGACCTCTTTGAGGATATCGGCTGGGCACCCAAGCATGTTTATGGCCGGCACAAGCACGTTTTGTCCGGCCATAGTCACGTTGTGATGGGCGGTGGTGGCGGCTGGGTTAAAGGCTTGTGGGAAAGCTATACCGAGCAAACTGTCGAATTTCTGCAGAATGGGGGGCAGCTTCTTATTCTTCCCTCAAGTTTTTCCGGGTTTGGGGAGTGTCTTCTCCCCTATGCTGCTCAGGTCACTATTTTTTGCCGTGAACAGCAGAGTTATGATGCGCTCATTCAGCAAGGGATGCCTGAAGATCGGGTTTTTCTCTGTCCGGATCTAGCCTTTTATACCCAAGAAAAGCATTTTTCCGATCTGGAGGTGGCAGGGCATTATCCTGTTCTAAAAATTTTCAGGCGGGATGAAGAGGGGATTTCCAGACCCTCGCGGCGTGACTCTGTCGATTTGCCGCTGTTATTCAATGACGTTCAATGGGCGACGTTCGACGAATGTCTGCCGCCCCTTCGCGCTGCAGCGAGTTTGATCAGTCAGTTTGAGTGTGTTGAAACTGATCGCCTGCACATGGCAATTCTCTTCACGCTCCTGGGGCTTACTGTTAAGATTAAACCTTCAAACTATTTTAAAATTAAAGCTGTTTTTGATTATACTCTGCACCGGTTCCCCACGGCCTCTTTTGAGGAAAGCGCACAAGGTTATTCTTGTGAAGAGCAGAATGACGATGCCTATGTCAGGAAACTGCGTGAGGAAATCAAGCATCTTAAACGTGAGCAGCAAGCGGAGTGGGAAAGACGCACGATTGCCTTGCGGCAGAACGATGCTCTTTTGTCACGTTTGGAGGCTGTGCAGGAAGAATTAGGCGAAGCCTCAAAAAAAGCGGATATTTTATTAGAAGAAAAGCAGGCCGAGACGAGGCAGAAACAAGCTGAGACAAGGCAGAAAGAAGACCTTATGCAGCAGGTGGGCGTCCTGCAAAATGAATTGAAGCGTAAAGACGATAATTTTGACCAGATCTGCCTTGAGTTAGCGCAGCTTCATGAAAAGAAAAATGGAGAGTTTGAGCGGCTTCGGCAGGAACTTGAGACAATTCGTTCTTCACGTCTGCATCGTTTGGGAGAGAGGTATTACACCATATTTCGCTTGCCTGGGGTGGGGGCGTTACTGCGTGGCGTAAGAAAAATTATGACAGGCTAAAATAGAAAGCGTGTTTCCCAAGAGGCGCTGGATAGTGGCCTCTTGGGAGCAGCCATAGACTTAGTGACGCAGTCTGCCAACAAGTTTGCCGAAGCCAACATTCCGCAGCCCCATGCGAATATTCCGGATGGGGCCGGGTTGGTTCACACTGTCGTAATATTTATGCACAAGCTGAACCAGCCTGCCTTCTTCGTGATGCGGAGCGGGAGCCGGGGCGTGGTGAGTATTGTTTGATGATGGGACCGTTGGGTTATGGTACTGCGTATTCGGGCCATTGGCGTTCAGGAATTTGAGCATTTCGCCGTAGCAGCCTGATAGCTGTGCCTGATGTTTATCAATGATATAATTATAATTGATATTAAACATCCTGAATTTATCACGGAAAATAGAATCCTCGCGGATACGGTATTTAAACAGGGGGTGCGGGATCATCACGCCGCGAACGCCGTTAAGGACCATGGAGATGGTTGATTCCCAGTCATCAAGAAACATGCCGAGGCTTGGGTCATGTTGGCCATGCGCAAGGTAGGCGTCACGCCGAATAACCAGCCCCTGACAGTTGGTGGTGTTCATGATCATCTGGAGCGGAACTTCCGGGTTGAAGGTCGGCCAGAGCCGTAGGCGTCCGCTCTGGTTGAAATCCTCATTCCATGCGCCCACAAAACCCACATTGCTGTACTGGTTCAGGATCTTCAGAGCAGCTTCATAATAGGTGGCACCAACAAGATCATCTGCATCCAGAAGGGCGATATAGTCCGTCGTTGCGTTCTGGACGCCGACGTTGCGGGTTTCTGCCACACCGGAGTTTTTCTTGTAGATGACTGTCAGGTTTGTGTAACGGGCTTCGAGAGTCTTCAGAATAATGACAGACTCTTTGTCTGTTGAGCCATCATCGACAACAAGGATTTTGATATCAGGGAGGCTGCTGAATTTGATGCTTTCGATCGCTTCAAGCAGCAGTTTTCCAAGATTGTAATGCGGAATGACAACTGTCAGAGCAGAGCTATCCTCGGCCTCAGGATGGGTCTGCTCTTTCCCGGATGTAAAGGGGAAGGTGGTAAGAGGTGTGTTCTGTCCAATTGCTGTCAGAACCTGCTCTTTTTGCACCATGACCGTGGCGTAAGAACAGGTGTCCTTGATGGTTTGAACGGCTTTTCCTGCAAGAGAGCGGCTTTGCGTATCATCCAGTGCATCAATTTTCAGAATGGCGTCCTGAATGGATTTGGGGGAGTGCGGGTCAAACAGGAAACCGTTTTCTCCATTCCTGATGAGTTCTGCCTGTCCGCCGCTCAGAGAAGCCGCAACAAGGCCGCCATCAGCCATATGTTCGATAACGGAATAAGGATAGTTTTCAAACAGGGACGGATGAAAAAGGGCTTTAAGATGTTTTTTGATGAAGAGAATTTCGGAGTGCTCTTTGAGGCCTGCAAATTTGAGCAGTCCTTTTTCAATCCATTTGCTGTATTTTTCGCTGAGAGTTTCCGTAAGCGACTTATTGTTTTTAAAATAATGCGTGTCAGACCCGTACACGTACAGGGATGACTGGCCACCATTGGTCCAGTACAGGTCAAACCCTGCCAGCGCGTGTTCTATGCCCTTCCAGTAGCAAACGCGGGAGGCAATGGCGTAATCAGGAATATCGTAAACCTGAGCGTCATCAGATGCCTCTTTACCTGCCTCCAGACTGTTTGAGGGTTTTTCGTAAGGGTTGGGCACGACATCAATCGGAATGTCTTTTTCCAGAAATTCCGTAAGCAGTTTCTTTTTTAGAAAAGCACTGGGGGAAATGACTTTGTCTGCGGCCTGAAAGCAGAACTGCTCCATATATTTTGTGAAATATGTTGGCAGTTCATAGATGTTTTTTTTGTCCCATTCATCAATCATGGTGACGGGCGTATGGGCGGTTACCAGAACTTTCAGGTCTGTAAATGGTGCTTCAAGGCACAGTTTTCTCTGGAGTGTAAAATAACCCAGTCCGAAACCATCACACACTTCAAGCCAGTCCGGTTTAAAACCATCTGTGATGATTTTTTTGACCTGATTGGAGAATTCGTAGCTCATCGCCGCCCAGTGGCCCATATGTTTAAAGGACTCACCGGTGGACGGGTTGAAGCGGATCACCTTCACGCAGCCATAATACGTGCAGACTTCATCATGCACGTTGAAGTCGGCCGTCAGGATAACCGTCGGTTCTCTCTGTTCGATTTTTGCGTTGATGTATTCCTGTACATACGTGCACAGGCCACCCCCTGTAACATCAGGAGGGCATTCAAAAGTGAGTAAGAGCGTTTTCATGGTTTCTCTGGTCTAAGCCGCAGAAGAATGGGGGCTGATGAAGGTATCTGATTGGCGTGAGCTATATCATTATTCTGATAGAGAGGGACAAATTTTTCTATGCTGGCGAATGCTTGTCAGGATTTACAGGAATAAAGACAGGAGCCGACGCTTATAAAAGAGAGCGCGCAGATTTTTAAAAGCGGGCAGCCGCTGTAAGCGCAGGGATGGCGCAGGCAGAGTTCTGCGCGGCACATTTTGTGCCTTGACGTCTCGGGCTTCCCGCAGCATTGCTCCGACTATGCGAGTAGCTGCCATTCTTCTGGCTGCCGGAACAGGCAGCCGTTACGCCGCGACCACCGGGTCTGCAACGCCGAAGCAATATGTGATGCTGGCGGGCCAGCCGGTTATCCGCCATGCTGCGGAAGCCCTTTTGCCTCATGTAAGCTGTGTGCAGCCGGTGGGTGACCCCGAAATGCTGGCGCAGGCGCTGGACGGTGTTTCCGTTCTGCCGCCCGTAGCCGGTGGGGCAACCCGTCAGGCCAGCGTGCTGGCCGGGCTGGAGGCACTGGATGCCCTGCCTGAGGGCGAGCGCCCGGATCTGGTTCTGGTGCATGATGGCGCGCGCCCGTATGTGACGGCTAAACTGGTGCAGAATGTTGTGTCCGCGCTGGCCGAGCATCCCGGTGCTATCCCTGCCGTGCCGGTTGCGGATACCCTTAAGCGTGAAGATAAAGGCGTGATTGCGGGAACTGTCCCGCGTGACCATCTCTTCCGCGCGCAGACGCCGCAAGGGTTCCGCTTTGGGCTGTTTTTAGATCTGCATCGCGGGGCTGCGTCTGCTACGGCGACTGATGATGCGAAGCTGCTGGAAGAGGCAGGCTTCAGCGTGGCGTTGGTGCCCGGCGATGAAGACAATATCAAGCTGACTTATGAGGAGGACCTCGTGCGCCTTGAACGACTGATTGGTCCGACTCTCCTGCCGCGTGTTGGGCTGGGGTATGATGTTCATGCTTTTGAGGAAGGCCGTCCGCTGATCCTCTGCGGCATTACCGTGCCGCACACCAAAGGGCTGGCTGGTCACTCAGACGCTGATGTTGGTATCCATGCGCTGTGTGACGCCATTTATGGTGCGCTGGCAGAAGGTGACATTGGCACGCATTTCCCGCCCAGCAAGAACGAGTGGAAAGATGCGGACAGCGCGCGTTTCCTCGTGCATGCCGGACAACGGATCCGGGAACGGGGCGGCATGCTGATCAATGCTGATGTGACGCTCATTTGCGAACGCCCGAAAATTGGGCCGCATGCGCAGGCGATGCGTCAGCGGATGGCGGATCTGCTGGAAGTGGATGTTGGCCGGATTTCAGTTAAAGCCACCACGTCTGAACGTTTGGGCTTTACGGGGCGTGAAGAAGGCATTGCCTGCACGGCGGCTGTGTCTGTCCTGGTGCCCTGATCTGGCAGCGCTCTGAGCGCTTCCGGAGTAAAGTTTTGGCAAAGGGCCGCGCATCGGGCTGATGTGCGGCCTTTTTCATGTTCTGCCTCGGTGATTGGGACGAGAGACGAATGGCGACCATTCTGCTGAAAAATGCTCTGCGTGTTGTGACAATGAATGACCAGCGCGAAGAGCTGGAAGGCGGCTGGGTGCTTGTGCGCGGGCGGCAGGTTGTTGCCATTGGGGCGGCGTCAGACCCGTTGCCGCAGGCAGATGCTGTGCAGGATATGAGCGGGCATGTCGTGATGCCCGGCATGGTGAACACGCACCACCATATGTATCAGACACTCACCCGCGTTATTCCCGCCGCGCAGGATAGCTCGCTGTTCGGGTGGTTACAGGCGCTTTATCCAATCTGGGCTGGTCTGACCCCGGAGATGATCCGCGTTTCTACCTGCACGGCCATGGCCGAGCTTTTATGGTCTGGCTGCACCACGACCAGTGATCATCTCTATCTGTTCCCCAATGGGAGCCGGCTGGAGGATCAGATTGAGGCCGCCACCCAGATGGGCATGCGGTTTCACGCTGCGCGCGGCTCCATGAGTGTAGGGGAAAGCAAAGGCGGATTGCCACCAGATAGCGTGGTGGAAGATGAGGCCGCTATTCTGGCCGATACGCAGCGGGTGATTGAAGCGTTTCATGATCCAGAGCCGCTGGCCATGCAGCGTGTGGTGGTGGCACCGTGCTCTCCGTTTTCCGTCAGCCCGGATCTGATGCGTGAGGCCGCAGGGCTGGCGCGCGCTACCGGCACCATGTTGCATACGCATCTGGCGGAAAACACCAGTGACATTGCCTATAGCCGTGAGCGCTTCAACATGACGCCTGCGGAATACGCTGAGGATGTCGGTTGGGTTGGTGCGGATGTATGGCACGCGCATTGCGTCAAACTGGATGACGCCGGTATCAGCCGCTTTGGCGCAACGCATACCGGAATGGCGCATTGCCCGTGTTCCAATATGCGGCTTGGCTCCGGCATTGCGCCCGTGCGGCGCATGGTGGTGTCCGGCATGCGGGTTGGTCTGGGCGTTGATGGCTCCGCATCCAATGACGGCAGCCACATGCTGGGGGAAGCCCGGCAGGCCATGCTGCTTGGCCGTTTGCTGGAAACGGAAGACGGGCGGCCCATGATGCAGGCCCGCGAAGTGCTGGAACTGGCGACCCGTGGTGGCGCTGCGGTGCTGGGGCGTGATGATATTGGGCATCTTGCTCCCGGTATGGCGGCGGATCTTGTGGCGTTTGATCTGCGCGGAATTGATCATGCCGGTGCGCAGTCTGACCCGGTTGCAGCGTTGCTGTTCTGCTCGCCTCAGCGCGTCGCGTATTCCATGGTTAATGGGCGCTGGCTGATCCGCGATGGTCAGTTTGTTAATCATGACCCCGCACTGTTGGCGGAGAAGCATAACGCTCTGGCGCGGCAGTTGCTGGAAAAGGCCTGAAAGCGGCGTTTTTTTGCGGGATGGGGGAAGGTTCGGGGGAACTCTGAGCGCTCAAAACGTTACGGATATAAAAGATTGATTCCCGAATCGGAAATGCGTATATCTGCCTAAATCATAGGCAAAGTGGAAAAGACTGTGCAAACGCAACCGTTATTGCGGCCGATTGATCTGGGCGGTGTGCGCCTGGAAACGCCCGTTATCCTTGCTCCCATGTCCGGGGTGACAGACCTGCCGTTCCGTCGTCTGGCGCGGAAGCTGGGGGCTGGGCTCGTGGTCTCCGAAATGATCGCGTCCTGGGCTATGGTGCGGGAAAATGACACAACATTGCGCATGGCCGAAGTGGCAGATGCTGGCGGCCCGAATGCTGTGCAGCTGGCGGGGTGTGACCCGAACGCCATGGCAGAGGCGGCCCGGATTGCCGTAGGGCGTGGCGCGGATCTGATCGACATCAATTTCGGCTGCCCCGTGAAGAAGGTTGCTGTTGGCCAGATGGCCGGGTCCGCGCTGATGCGTGATGAGGTCGGGGCTGCTCGTCTGCTGGATGCCGTGGTGAAAGCAGTGCCCGTGCCGGTTACGCTGAAAATGCGGATGGGCTGGGACCATTCCCACCTGAATGCGCCTGTGCTGGCGCGTATTGCGGAAGAGGCCGGTATCCGCATGATCACGGTGCATGGCCGTACCCGGCAGCAGTTTTATAACGGCACGGCAGACTGGGCCTTTGTGCGGAATGTGAAAGAGGCCGTTGGCCTGCCGGTGATTGTCAATGGCGACATTCTGACGGTGGAGGATGCCCGCACAGCGCTGGCGCAGTCCGGCGCGGATGGCGTGATGATCGGGCGCGGGTGTTACGGGCGTCCGTGGTTTCTGGCGCAGGTCGCGCATGCTCTGCGGACGGGTGAGGAAGTGCCGGACCCCACGCTGGAAGCAGAAAAAGCCATTGTGCTGGAACATTACAAAATGATGCTGGAGCATTTTGGTGAGCGTCCCGGCCTGCGTCTGGCCCGCAAGCATGTCTCCTGGTATTCCGCTGGACTGCCGAATTCCGCCGGGTTCCGGGCTGCCGTGAACCGCGTGGACTGTGCGCCGGATGCCATTGCGATGATTTCCGATTTCTACGATCAGCAGATTGCTGATGGGGCCGTGCGGGA
>NZ_JOPG01000039.1 GCF_002153605.1 Acetobacter malorum
TTACTCGACATAATTGACCGTCTGTCGACTCAGAAAAAACAAAGCAGACAGGCGGCAGTCGCCTACATGCTGGACATACGTAATTCAAAGAGACTTTCCGCAAAGCCGACACGCGATAGCGTAATCTGCTACCGCAGCATTTTTCGTTCATGGAAATACAGTGGAGGCCGCAAGTCGTTCAAATAACGGGCCTGCGCAGTGCAGATTAGCCAGGGCCCCTCCCCGAAGAGCCGCACAGATAGCATGCCGGGCCTTAACCTCAGTCTTGTAGATATACCGACAGGGAGTAGTCTAGTCAGAGATAGCAACCGTGATTTTAGAGGACGGTGAGAATTGAGCGAGGCACTACCGAAACTTTTCGCGCATGGGGCGCAATGGGTGAGGGCGGACTTTCATCTGCACACGCGGGCCGATAAGGAATTTCGCTATGACGGCGAGGAGGATCGCTTCGTCGCGAGTTATATTAATGCGCTCGAAGCTGCCGGGACGCGGCTCGCTGTCATCACTAACCACAATAAGTTCGATCTCGACGAATTCAAAGCCCTGCGCAAGCGGGGACGCAAATCGGGAATTGGCGTGTTGCCTGGAGTAGAGCTATCGGTGAAGGATGGCGCGAACGGCGTACATACGCTGGTCGTATTCTCCGATGCCTGGCTGGCCGATGGTCAGGATTATATCAATCAGTTCTTGGGGGTCGCCTTTTCTGGCAGGGTGCCTTCGCAGTACGAACAGGAAAACGGTCGCAGCAACGATGATCTTGTTGATACGCTCAAGATGCTGGAAGGATATCATCGTGATTTCTTCATCATTTTTGCCCACGTCGAGGCAAATAGCGGGCTATGGAAGGAAATTGGCGGGGGACGAATGGGAGAGCTTGCTACAGAGCCCTTGATCCAGAAATATGCCCTTGGTTTCCAAAAAGTTCGGACGCACGACAAACCTGATGACGTATGCCGCACTAAGGTTAAGGGTTGGTGGCGTGAGCACTATCCTGCCGAAGTCGAGGGCTCTGACGCAAAAGCAATTGAGGACATTGGCAAGGGGCGGAAGGTCTATCTCAAGCTTGGAGACCTCGGTTTTGATGCCGTCAAATTCGCTCTAACTGATCATAATTTCCGAGTTTCGACAGAGATTCCGGTGGTCAGCCATTCTCATATCAATGCTATCCGCTTCGAGGGCGGATTGCTGGATGGTAAACGTATCACATTCTCCCCGCACTTGAATTGCCTTATCGGCATCCAAGGCAGCGGAAAGTCCTCAATCCTAGAGAGTGTGCGCTATGCGCTCGATATCCCCTTTGGCGAAAAAGCGCAGGATAGGGAATATAAGGACAGGCTTTTGCCCCACGTCCTTAAAAGTGGCGGCAAGGTGATTGTCGAAGCGACTGACCGACATGGAGCGCAATTTGAAGTAAGTCGTATTTGGGGACAATCGCCAAATGTTTACGTCGATGGCACGCTGCGTCCAGGTGTCTCTATTAAGGAAACCATAATCGCCAAGCCGCTGTACTTTGGACAGAAAGATCTCTCGGCTGCCGGAAAAGGTTTTGGGCACGATCTTGTCGAAAAGCTCATGGGTGATAGCCTAAAAGGTGTCCGTAAAAAAATTGAAGAACGCTCGGACGACCTGAGGAAGGCGATAGAAAGCTTCAATTCGGTCCGCAGCGATGCCGAAAACAAGCAAGCGCTGGAGGATGAACTCAAAGATGTAAAGTTCAATCTGGAGCACTTCGACAAACACGGCATCAAGGGCAAGCTTGAAAAGCAATTGGCCTATAGCGAGGACCTGACTTACTGCGAGGGCGTCGACGAGACGGCGCAAGGCTGGCACAAGGCAATTGATAATGCGGCGACCCAAGCCGAGGAAGATTTCAATCTGATCGAATCTCATGTTTCCGATCACAACGCCGATTTCTTCACGCGCTATGCGGCCAAGGTACAGGAACTAAAAGAAACCGTTGCAACGGCTAAGACCCTTGCTCTGACGATCAAATCCAAGTCCGGTGACCTGGGTACGTTGCGCCAAGAGCTTGAAAGTATTCGCGATAGCCTAAAGGAGGAATTTGCCGAGACGGAACGGAAACTTGTTAAGGCGTTCGAAGAACAAGGCATCTCCTCGATCCAGCCGGATGCCTATATCGAACTCACACAGCGCAAGCAGGAACTAGAGTCACAGATCGACGAGCTTACCAAGCGCACCGGCAAGGAAAAATCCAATCTTGATGCGGTCCTGACAGCCCTGATTTCGCTAAATGATGCTTGGCATGATGAGTTCAAGCTTATCGAAGCAGCGTTGAAGACCATCAATGAATCACAAAAATCGCTGAGGGTGGAGGCGGTATTCAAAGGGGACCGCAGCGCCTTCAAAAATCACATTGAGGGGCAACTTCGTGGCAATAATCTCCGCAAGGAATATTATGATGCCCTCACCGCTGCCTATACGGATTTTGGCGAGATTTTCCAAGACCTCGGCTCGGCTTCAACCCATGCGAAGGCAAAGTCCGAAGAGTTCAAGAAGCTCTTCATGGCAAACTTGTACGCACTTACAGGTTATCAGGTACCAAACAGCTACGTGGTAACATACCACGGAAAAGCGCTGTCATCACATTCTCTCGGCCAGCGCGCCTCCGCCATGATGCTCTTTCTTCTAAGCCAAAAGGGGAATGATCTTTTGCTAATCGACCAGCCGGAAGACGATCTCGATAGCCAGACTGTTTATGAGGAGGTGGTAAAGCTGCTTCGCAAGCTCAAGCCGGACCAGCAATTCATTTTTGCAACCCATAACGCGAACTTCCCGGTTCTGGGCGATGCGGAGATTATCACCACGTGCAGTGCCAGCGATGATAAAATTACAATATCGGTCGGCAATATTGACGAAGAGGCTTGTCAGGCGAGCGTTATCTCCATCATGGAAGGCGGTCCAGAAGCCTTTGAACGGCGCAGGACGATCTATCAAATCTGGAAAGCACGAGCCGTTTGAGGGTGATTGTAAGAAAGTCGGGAGCATGCTCTAGGCCGGAGCGACTGCGGGTGGAGTGACTTTGAGGTCAGCATCCGCCTTCATCTCGGTCGTTTGGACCACAAGATTATTTGTCAAATAGCGGACATCAGCGCTTCAAAGCCTCGTTGTAGAGGCTTGTCTGGATTTCACTGATTACACCTATTGAATGATTCCAAGACACAGGCAGTCCCCCAATGGACGTTACGGTGAAAATTTCGGCGATACGGACTTTTGATCGGATCATATGACAAGCACATCCTTATATCCTTGTCATACTGCCCCATAGTATGAAAGGATACTCAAGGGCAGTATATTCGGAGTAAACGTTTCGTGCCGCACACACCAGCTGAGAAAAAGCGCGTTCTGACCCGCGTGCGCCGTATTCGCGGGCAACTTGATGCGCTGGAACAGGCTCTGGAGAAGGGGGCTGATTGCGGTCCGGTACTGCAACAGGTTGCGGCTATCCGAGGAGCGATCAACGGATTAATGGCCGGTGTTCTTGAAAGCCACCTGCGGGAAGAATTTGTTGAATGCGCCGGTGATCGTGATGCTGCCAGTGGTTCGATCGAGAATGTGGTGTCACTCGTTCGATCCTATCTCCGGTAATGCTCACGACGCTGACTGACAGGTTATTTGGAGAAAAAATCATGAAATCACGGGCCGCAGTTGCTTTCGAGGCGGGTAAGCCCCTTGAGATTGTCGAGATCGACGTAGCGCCTCCTCGTGCGGGTGAGGTGCTCGTGCAGATCACACATACGGGTGTCTGCCACACCGATGCGTTTACTCTGTCAGGGGATGATCCCGAAGGACTGTTCCCGGTCGTTTTGGGTCACGAAGGCGCGGGAATTGTGATCGAGGTCGGGGAAGGGGTGACCAGCGTTGCCCCCGGCGACCACGTCATTCCGCTTTACACGGCTGAATGTGGTGAATGTCTGTTCTGTAAGTCTGGAAAAACCAATCTCTGCATTTCAGTGCGCGCCACACAGGGTAAGGGTGTGATGCCGGATGGTACGACGCGTTTTTCCTACAAAGGTCAGCCGATCCATCATTACATGGGGTGTTCGACGTTTAGCGAATACACGGTTGTCGCCGAGGTTTCTTTGGCTAAAATCAACTCCGCATCCAATCCAGAGCATGTCTGTTTGCTGGGATGTGGCGTCACCACCGGGATCGGTGCGGTACACAACACGGCCAAGGTACAGCCGGGAGATACGGTTGCCGTCTTCGGACTGGGCGGGATCGGTCTAGCGGTGATTCAGGGAGCGCGACAAGCAAAGGCTGGCCGGATTTTCGCTATTGATACCAATCCGGAAAAATTTGAACTTGCTAGGGCGTTCGGCGCCACGGAGTTCCTTAATCCTAAGGACTATGACAAACCGATCCAACAGGTTCTGGTGGAAATGACCGGCTGGGGCATCGATCATACCTTTGAATGTATCGGCAACGTCAATGTCATGCGCGCGGCGCTGGAAGCCGCCCATCGTGGGTGGGGGCAGTCGATCGTCATCGGTGTGGCTGGGGCTGGTCAGGAGATATCAACCCGTCCCTTCCAGCTTGTCACGGGTCGTTCGTGGCGCGGCACGGCTTTTGGTGGTGTCAAGGGGCGCAGCCAACTTCCCGGAATGGTCGAAGACGCCATGCGCGGCGATATCGAGCTTGCGCCTTTCGTAACCCACACGATGCCGCTCGAAGACATCAATACGGCCTTCGATCTGATGCATGAAGGAAAGTCCATCCGTTCCGTCATTCATTTCTGAGGCGAGTTTCTCACGACGCAACATCATTCCCACGAACGGGAAATTACAGGAGAACGATCATGGCAGTTATTTCCGGTGACGGTGTTTTCTCTCATGTTTTTCTTGGGGCAGTGGACATTGCGGTATCCACGAAATTCTATGACGCCGCGCTTGCGGCTCTGGGCATAAAAAACCTGGGGCCATTCGGGCATGGGTGGATTCTGTACGGCCGCGAAAAGCCGGCCTTCATCATTGCGCGTCCTGGCAACGGTGAAGCGCCCTCAAGCAACGGTGTTACCATCGGTTTTGCAGCAGCGACACCCGCCGAAGTGGAGGCTTTTCATGCCGCAGGTCTTGCCAATGGGGGAACCGATGAAGGCAAACCCGGCCCGCGAAGCCACTTACCGGGCGCTTATGCTGCCTATCTCCGGGATCCAGCAGGGAACAAGATCTGCAGTTATACCTTCACGGACGGTAACTGACATGCGCAAAAGGCAGTGAGAGTCATGGAACGCAAGGAAACGCACGCCTCTTTTGGGGGCGTACAGGAAGTCTGGCGACACAAGTCCGTGTCGTTGGGTGTGGAAGCAAACTTCGCGATTTACCTGCCGCCGCAGGCAAAAACTGAAAAGGTTCCCGTTCTTTACTGGCTCTCCGGTCTGACGTGTACGGAGCAGAATTTCATTGGCAAGGCTGGCGCGCAACGCGTCGCCGCAGAACTGGGCATCGCCATTGTCGCGCCAGATACCAGTCCACGGGGTGTGGAGGTGGCTGATGACGATGCTTACGATCTTGGTCAGGGAGCCGGATTTTACCTCAATGCGACGCAGGAGCCGTGGGCTGCGCATTATCGGATGTATGATTACGTCGTCACGGAACTTCCCGTGCTGATCGAGGCGAGTTTTCCGGTTACGCAGCAGCGCGGTATTGCAGGACATTCAATGGGTGGATTTGGCGCCATCATGATCGCGCTTCGTAATCCTGGCCGCTATCGTTCTGTGTCAGCCTTTTCACCCATTGTGGCGCCAACACAGGTACCATGGGGTGAAAAAGCATTCAGTGCTTATCTGGGTCCGGATCGTGCCAGTTGGGCAGCCTATGACCCGCTTGAACTTGTGCTAACAGCGAAGGAAAGACTGCCTGTTCTGATAGATCAGGGTCTGGCGGACCAGTTTCTGAAAGAACAGCTCAGGCCAGAACTCTTCCATGAAGCTGCACAGAATGCAGGGCAAGAACTCATCCTGAATCTTCGTCCTGATTACGATCACAGCTATTATTTTGTAGCCAGTTTCATTGCAGATCATCTCAGACATTTCGTCAGTAAACTACGATGAACAGATTGTCAGATTTTTTGGATCCGCGCTTTTCTGGCTTCGGGTGGAGACGAAATCTGTTAGGGGCGTCTTTGAAACTGTGGAATTAACTGGCGGCTTTCTGCATCTTTTGTCCGGAAGCAGACATTCCGTTTGCCCCCCTGATCTGCCTGCCCGCTCAGTGACAGAGGAGCAGACAGGCGGCAATCGCCTCATCCTCGACATACAAGGCGCGATAAAGATTTCCAAAACCGGACATGTGCGCGTGGCAAGTCCGACATACTCGCGTATACCGTCACCGTTGTTCCCGTCTGCCAGTAATTTCCGCTCATGTGCCTCACGATGCTGCGCATATTGGTAATTATACTGTAGCAAAATGAACCGACATCTCTGGACAAACACCTGAGCGAGCGTATGGTTAAGTGGTTCAACTTGATGGAATGATGCCCCGCATGCGCCGCTGATTGACGGCGCGCTTCATCACACCTCAACGCCACTTCAGTCCTGCGCGGCACGACGATCAAATGCGGCGCGGGCCTGTTCAAGGGCGGGCCGGTTCTCGCGTGCCCAACTTGCCAGGGCTGCCAGAGGTCCTGTCAGGCTTTGCCCCAATGGGGTCAGACAGTAATCAACCTTCGGCGGGACGGTAGCATAGGCTTTGCGAGCTACCAGTCCATCGCGTTCGAGCCCGCGCAGAGTGATGGTCAGCATCCGGTGCGAGATGCCGGGGATGCGGTGCTTCAACGCATTGAAACGATGGGTGCCTTCTGAGAGATGGCCACAGACCATGACCGTCCACTTGTCGCCAATGCGTGCAATCACCTCTGCCAGGCCGCGACATTCCGCTTCTACATTTTCCATTGCTACTCCTTGGGCCGACAGGACCCTGGGTGTTCTTGACGCATGAATTCATGCGTACTTGTTAGCCACTAGGAACAAATTTATCCTAAAGAACCATAAATAACCATGGAATCTGATGATGAAAATAGGTGTGAGCGGTGCCAGCGGCCAGCTCGGTAGCGCAGTTGTTCAGGCGTTGGCGGAAACGGTTGCGGCCGAAAACTTGGTGGCGATTTCGCGCACCCCCAAGACCGATCGAACCTACGCAGGTCGCTTAGGCGACTACGACCAATCCGAGACATTGGTGGCGGCCTATCAGGGCCTGGATCGCCTGTTGTTGATTCCAGGGGCTGATCTGCGGCCGGGGATTCGTTCGCGCCAGATGTTGGCGGCCGTGGATGCCGCTGCACAGGCCGAGGTCGGTCACGTTTTCCTGTTGTCGGCAACCGGGACGCAGCGTGAGGGGGAGTCCGCCGTTGGGGCGGCGTATTGGCACAGTGAGCAGGCGTTGATCAAGAGCGCGATCCCCGCATGGACGATACTGCGTATGAGCTATTTTTCCGAGACGCTGGTCGAAGAGGTGCGGATGTCTTTGACGGCAGGCGGGCTTGCGATGCTTGAGGACAGCCGCGTCAGTTTCGTTTCGCGCGGCGACGTGGCCAAAGCTGCCGCCGCCGCATTGACCAGCGAGGGCCACGAGGGCGCCATATATCAGCTGACAGGCTCTGAAGCCCTGCGTGGTGAAGCGGTCTGCAGACTGGTCGCACAGCAGATCCAGCGGCCCTTTGCCTTGAACGTTATGCCCGCCGAGGTGTTGCGAGCCGGGTTGCTCAAAACGGGTCTGCCTGACGTGGTTGCCGATGCCGTGGTATCGATGAAGGCGCGGCAGGCGCGTGGCGCCTACGACATCGTCAGCGGTGACATCGTGCGTTTGACCGGAGGCACGCCGTGTTCCCTGGCCGAAATTCTGGCGAGTATCGCCGGAGGACTGGGGCAGTCGTAGCACCGCACTTGCTGGGTGCTTTGCTGCGCCATTCGACGGAGGTCCGCGCCACCGGTGCAAGTAGGCTTGGAATTGCGGGTACATGACCACGTTGGAGGCGTAGTTCAGCAAGAGGTCAGGTCCAACTGGATGTCGGCGTTGCCAGGGCACTCGACCAGATGGCTTTCCAGGGCGATGGCGTCCGGGGCGGCTAGCAACTGTGTTTGAGCGGCCTCTCGTCACAATCACCAACGCTATCCTCAAAAGCGGAGTGCCATGGCGCATTAGCTCCGCCGCTTAAACACTGTTGCTAATTCAGACCGTCACGAGGCTCAACGAAAGTGCTATTCCTCTCACTGTCGAACCGATCGCGTGCCGTTCTGAATGCCGCAGCGTTGTCAATAATCCACCGCCAAAGAGGCATCATTCCTACGAGCAGCCCCTTTCCCAACGGAGTGAGAGTATAATCCACCCGTGGCGGGACCTCACCGTAATCATGGCGAATAATGAGACCGTCGCGTTCTAACTGACGAAGGGAGCGCGTCAGCATACGCTGTGTAACCCCTTCAAGCCGCCGCGCCAGCTCAGCATGCCGCAGTGTGCCAGCGACACCGAGAAGATGGACAATACCGAGTGACCATCTGTTGCCGGCATGCGCAAGCACTTCTCGCTTCAACCCGCCATCATCGTCACTGAGAGCGTCGCAGGCAGCCTGTGACTGAGCCATCACGGCATCGAAGTCCAGATTATCGAACGGTATCATTCGTGTACCTTCTTCTCATTGCTACATCATGTCTTATTTTAACTTCATAATTATAAGGAATTCCTGATGCCAGAGATGAAGACCCCTGTCACTGAAACCCTTGTCATCGGCGCCGGAGAGCTTGGTCAGACCGTCATCACCGGCCTGCTTGAACAGAACCCGGAATGCACTCGGTCAATCAGCGTTCTTCTCAGACCATCAAGCGCAAGCACCAGAACGGATATTGCGCGACAATTAAAGCAAAAAGGCCTGCAGATCGTTTATGCTGATCTTTCGACGGAAACGGTAGAGGACCTCTCCGCCCTCTTCGCCAAGTTCAGTACAATTATATGTTGTACCGGGTTTGTTGGTGGCCCCGGTACACAGCGTAAAATTACCAGTGCTGTCCTGAAGGCTGGGGTGGACCGTTATGTGCCGTGGCAGTTTGGTGTCGATTACGATGTTGTTGGACGTGGTAGCGGGCAGCCAGTATTTGATGAGCAATCAGACGTAAGGGTCCTGCTGCGCGGTCAATCTGCGACCCAATGGATAATCATTTCGACAGGAATCTTCACCAGCTTTCTGTTTGAGCCAGCTTTCGGTTTGGTGGATCTTCAAGGCGCCAAGGTTCGCGCACTCGGCAGTTGGGATAACCGTCTGACGGTGACCACTTCCGAAGATATAGGACGACTTACAGCGAGCATCCTCGCCCATAAACCGCCGATCCAGAACGAGGTGGTTTACGTTGCCGGGGATACGTTCTCCTACGCTCAACTCGCCGAAAAGATGGAGCACTACCTTGGCCGCCCTGTCATTCGGGAACTGTGGGATATGGATAGGCTACGCGCAGAAGTCGCCGCACACCCTGACGATGGAATACGGAAATACCGTCTTGCGTTCGCACGCGATACTGGCGTGGCATGGGACAAGAAACAGACTTTCAACGCTTTACAGGGCATTGAAGTAACCGACGTCATGACCTGGCTAAAACACCAGAAACATCATGTCGCGTAAATCATTCATTGTTTGCGGCATCAGCATTCCGGGCGACACAAGGCGAACATCCATCCTAGCCATCAGCCCCTTGGTTTACTTGCAGAGCGTGGTCGGACCATGGCGCGCTGCTAGCCTCTGATGGAAGTCGGCATGAAGTGCTGCAAGTGTAATCTGACCAAAACACGCCAGAAATTGGGCCTTAACATCGGCCAGGACGCTACTCATGGCGTGGTTAACGGCTTCTTCGACTAGGCACTCAGTCTCCTCACTCCGGTTCCCTATGGCGAATAATCTTGGAGCATCAAGAGCCTCGTAAATATCTCGCAGCGTTACCCGATCCAACTGGCATGAAAGCGTCCACCCCCCGCCGTGTCCTTTCTCGGAGTGCACATATCCATGCTCACGCAGACCGCCCATAAGACGTCGCACAACCACAGGGTTGGTGTTAAGGGCGCGAGCCAGGGCTTCTGACGTCATGGGACCACCTGCTTCTGCCATATGCAGGAGTACGTGGAGCACACAGGATAATCTGTTATCTTGTCTCATGTAACTTCATGTGTTGCTAGAGTGCGATTTCGTCAGTATATCATGAAACTCGAAAAGTGACATGAAAGTGTGCGCGAACATTCTGACTTCGAGGACATGCTGTATGAATTTGCTCGAAATTCTGACAGTCGGCGTCGTGGCGACTGCTGCATCCGATATCTGGCAACAAGCCCAGAAACCATTGACTGGAATTCCTGCAGCCAACTGGTCTGTCACCGGCCGCTGGGTCATAGGGTGGCGTGACGGCAGGATCTATGACCCAATGATTGGAAAAAGACCCTCCCTGAAAGGAGAGGCGCCTGTCGGCTGGGTATTTCATTACCTAATTGGTGCTGTTTATGCCGCACTGTACCTCAGTTATGTGGCGGTCATAGCAAAGACAGTCCCCACACTGCTAAATGGTCTACTCTTCGGACTTGTTACCCTTTTAGCGCCTTTTCTGTTTATGAAACCTGCTCTGGGCGGCGGTTTTTTCGGGCTTAGGGCTCCCAATCCTGGAAAAGGACTATTCCTCAGTATCAGCGCTCATGCTGTCTTTGGAATGGGACTGTATTTAGGTGAACTTTTTTACCAAGGTGTTTTCTGAAACCTTATTCATAGAGTGATTACAGTTTTCTATAATTACGAGGACTGACACCTGTCACTCTGCGGAAGACCTGAGCAAAGTGACTTGGACTGTCGTATCCGATCCTCAAGGTAATCTCGATAATGGAAAGATTGGTCTTACGAAGCATTTCTGATGCTTTCTGGACGCGGCGCTGCATGAACCAACCAGAGGGAGTTTGTCCCGTGTGACGTGCCCCCTTTTTTGTATCCACTTAAAAGGAGAGTTCCCGTTTTTTATGGCTTGGGGTTGATGGAATGACAAGGGTCTCGGGGGCATGCCCCCGAGACCCTTGTCTGGCGATCTGATCCGGTGTCCTGCCATC
>NZ_JOPG01000004.1:2500-5664 GCF_002153605.1 Acetobacter malorum
GAGAACGTGTGACGTGCTTGGATGCGCCATGCGGGAACTCAGACGTGTCACTTTGTGGCATGGATGGTTTCTGTGCATGGGGCGAGTGAGCGCGATAAGGGCATTCGGTGGATGCCTTGGCACCAGGAGGCGATGAAGGACGTAGCACGCTGCGAAAAGCTACGGGGAGCCGCGAGCAGGCTTTGATCCGTAGATATCCGAATGGGGCAACCCACCCGCAAGGGTATCGTAGTCTGAATACATAGGACTATGAGGCGAACCCGGGGAACTGAAACATCTCAGTACCTGGAGGAAAAGACATCAATTGAGATTCTGCTAGTAGTGGCGAGCGAACGCGGAACAGGCCAGTGGTCTTTGGAAGAGAAGCAGAACACTCTGGAAAGGGTGGCCATAGTGGGTGATAGTCCCGTATGCGTAGTGCTTCTAAAGATCCTTGAGTAGGGCGGGGCACGTGAAACCCTGTCTGAACATGGGGGGACCACCCTCCAAGCCTAAATACTCCCTGGTGACCGATAGTGAACAAGTACCGTGAGGGAAAGGTGAAAAGCACCCCGATGAGGGGAGTGAAATAGACCTGAAACCGAATGCCTACAAGCAGTCGGAGCCTCTTATGGGGTGACGGCGTACCTTTTGTATAATGGGTCAGCGAGTTTCTGTTTGCAGCAAGCTTAAGCCGGTAGGTGTAGGCGTAGCGAAAGCGAGTCTGAATAGGGCGTCTAGTTGCTGGCAGAAGACCCGAAACCGAGTGATCTAGCCATGGCCAGGCTGAAGGTGCGGTAACACGCACTGGAGGGCCGAACCCACGCCTGTTGAAAAAGTCGGGGATGAGCTGTGGCTAGGGGTGAAAGGCCAATCAAACTCGGAAATAGCTGGTTCTCCGCGAAATCTATTGAGGTAGACCGTCAGGTATTTACCCCGGGGGGTAGAGCACTGGATGGGCTAGGGGGGCCCAAAGCCTTACCAAACCTAACCAAACTCCGAATACCCGGAAGTATTAGCCTGGCAGACAGACAGTGGGTGCTAAGGTCCATTGTCGAGAGGGAAACAGCCCAGACCACCAGCTAAGGCCCCTAAATCGTGGCTAAGTGGGAAAGGATGTGGGGATTCCAAAACAACCAGGAGGTTGGCTTAGAAGCAGCCATCCTTTAAAGAAAGCGTAATAGCTCACTGGTCTAATAGAAACCCTGCGCCGAAAATGTAACGGGGCTCAAGCCACGTGCCGAAGCTGTGGGTGCATATCTATGATATGCGCGGTAGCGGAGCGTTCCGTAGGTCTGTGAAGGAAGCGGGGTGACCCCTTCTGGAGATATCGGAAGTGCGAATGCTGACATGAGTAGCGACAAACAGTGCGAGAAACACTGTCGCCGAAAGTCCAAGGGTTCCTGCGCAAGGTTAATCCACGCAGGGTTAGTCGGCCCCTAAGGCGAGGGCGAAAGCCGTAGTCGATGGGAATCAGGTGAATATTCCTGAACCTGCCAGAAGTGACGAATGCAATATGTTGTCAGTCCTTATCGGATTGGACTGGCTTTTGGCGCATTCCAGGAAATAGCTCTGGCGTATAGACCGTACCCGAAACCGACACAGGTGGACTGGTAGAGAATACCAAGGCGCTTGAGAGAACGATGCTGAAGGAACTAGGCAAATTACTCGTGTAACTTCGGGATAAGCGAGACCCGTTGGTGGGCAACCATCGGCGGGTGGCACAGACCAGGGGGTAGCGACTGTTTAGTAAAAACACAGGGCTCTGCGAAGTCGAAAGACGACGTATAGGGCCTGACGCCTGCCCGGTGCCGGAAGGTTAAGAGGAGGTGTGAGAGCACTGAATTGAAGCCCCGGTAAACGGCGGCCGTAACTATAACGGTCCTAAGGTAGCGAAATTCCTTGTCGGGTAAGTTCCGACCTGCACGAATGGCGTAACGACTTCCCCGCTGTCTCCAGCATCGGCTCAGCGAAATTGAATTCCCCGTGAAGATGCGGGGTATCCGCGGTCAGACGGAAAGACCCTATGAACCTTTACTGCAGCTTTACAGTGGCATCAGAGACATTCTGTGTAGGATAGGTGGGAGGCTTTGAAGCAGGGGCGCCAGTTCCTGTGGAGCCATCCTTGAAATACCACCCTGAATTTTTCTGATGTCTAACCGCGGTCAGTTAGCCTGATCCGGGACCCTGTATGGTGGGCAGTTTGACTGGGGCGGTCGCCTCCCAAAGTGTAACGGAGGCGCGCGATGGTGGGCTCAGGCCGGTCGGAAACCGGCTGTTGAGTGCAATGGCATAAGCCCGCCTGACTGCGAGAGTGACAGCTCGAGCAGAGACGAAAGTCGGCCATAGTGATCCGGTGGTCCCGCGTGGAAGGGCCATCGCTCAACGGATAAAAGGTACTCTAGGGATAACAGGCTGATCTCCCCCAAGAGTCCACATCGACGGGGAGGTTTGGCACCTCGATGTCGGCTCATCACATCCTGGGGCTGGAGCAGGTCCCAAGGGTTCGGCTGTTCGCCGATTAAAGTGGTACGTGAGCTGGGTTTAGAACGTCGTGAGACAGTTCGGTCCCTATCTGCCGTGGATGTTGGAGATTTGAGAGGATTTGTCCCTAGTACGAGAGGACCGGGATGAACATACCTCTGGTGCACCGGTTGTCGCGCCAGCGGCACCGCCGGGTAGCTAAGTATGGACGGGATAACCGCTGAAAGCATCTAAGCGGGAAACCCACCTCAAAACTAGATCTCCCTGAGAGCCGTGATAGACCATCACGTTGATAGGCCAGGTGTGGAAGCGCAGTAATGCGTGTAGCTAACTGGTCCTAATCGCTCTATAGGCTCACTCTCATACTGTCCCCTTAAAAGGACAGCCCGTGCACAGAAATCATCCATGCACGCGTCACACACAAACAATTCTCTCTTTACCAACCGCATCCACACCACCCCACTCAGGGTGGACTGGATGACCTGGTGGCCATGGCGGGGAGTGATCCACCCGATCCCATCCCGAACTCGGCCGTGAAACCCCCCAGCGCCTATGATACTGCGGCTTAAGTCGTGGGAAAGTCGGTCGCCGCCAGGTCTTCCAGTCTACCCCAATCAACACCACCGCGGGGTGGAGCAGCCCGGTAGCTCGTCAGGCTCATAACCTGAAGGCCGCAGGTTCAAATCCTGCCCCCGCAACCA
>NZ_JOPG01000040.1 GCF_002153605.1 Acetobacter malorum
AGAGCCCTTTTGGAAATTCGCTATGATAGGTTTTCAAGAGGTTTTGAGTGTGATTCAAAGGCAGGATGTGGACGCCAGCACAACGAGGCCGCATGGCCGGAATTACACGCAAGACGAAACGCTATCCGTCTGATCTGACAGATGAGGAATGGGAGCGCATAGCGCCTCTGATGCCCCCTGCGAACCGGCGTGGTCGGAAACGGACAACCGATTTCCGTGAGATCATCAATGCTCTGCGCTATCTCGTGCGCTCAGGCTGTGGTTGGGAGATGCTTCCGGTTCATTTTGGCCCATGGCAAACGGTTTACTGGTGGTTCCGCAGGCTGATGCGCCGTTTCCTGTTCCAGACCATTCATGATGTCTGTCTGATGCTCGATCGTGAAGCGGCAGGACGCGAAACCAGTCCATCGGGTGGTGTCATTGATAGCCAGAGTATCAAGGCACCCCACGCAAAGACACGTGGTTATGACGCAGGCAAGAAGATCGTCGGTCGGAAACGTCACATCGCAGTTGATACGGATGGCCGCCTTCTCCTGGTCCAGCTGACAACAGCCGATATTTCGGACAGTGCAGGAGGACAGATGATCCTTGATGCCATTCGTAAACGCTGGCCTTGGGTGAAGCACCTGTTTGCCGATGGAGCCTATGACCGCCTCCAGTTGATGGATAAGGCCACGTTTCTCGACTTCACAGTCGAGATCATCCGGCGGTCAGAGACAGCAAAAGGGTTTGAAATCCTGCCGCGTCGGTGGGTTGTGGAACGGACCTTCGGTTGGATGATCCGCTGGCGTCGCCTTGTGAAGGACTACGAACAGCGGATCGACGTCGCAGAGGCCATGATCCACATCGCCATGGGATGCCTCATGCTACGCCGAAACGCTCATCCGTGAATTTCCAAAAGGGCTCT
>NZ_JOPG01000041.1 GCF_002153605.1 Acetobacter malorum
CTGCGGGACTCGAACCCGCATCAACCCGCAGTGACACTTTTCTAACACGTTGAAACAGCAAAAAGAATAGGACTTACCGTCTTCCAGTTGGCGTTTTCTTTCCCAGAATTGGTTAAACATTCTGGGAAAGTAGTGGAGAAAATTTACTCTGTTCATGGGTGTGAAGCCAGTTCTCTTTTCCGGAATGGCCTGTTGATAATTGCCATACCCACGGGGGTAGAAAATATCCGGTTTCTGGTATATCCGGTGCGTTCTAAAAAGTATCAGAATGATCCGGCCTGATCCGGCACGAGTTGGTCCACAGGATCTGGTGCAGCGTTAGTTTTATGCACAAGCCATCAACAAACTTTCTGTGCTAGAGGTGATCTGAGGGAAAAGTAATCCACCATTCGGACCGCGGCGGTAAGTATATGTTCATTTGCTATACGCAAAGACAGGCTGAAGCGGGTCTCGTTGCTCCTGTAGGGAGTGTTGGGGATTCCTATGATAATGTCTTGGCGGAGACCATCAATGGGCTCTACAAAACCACTCATCTATCGGCAGGTACCATGGAAAAACAGGGGAGTGGTCGAGTTGGCAACGCTTAAATGGGGCGACTGGCTCAACAGTCGGCGGATCTTGTCCTCTATTTGGAAACATCCCGCCCGCTGAAGCACGCTTTTATGCGCAACAGAAATCCCGTGTATTAGCTGCTTAGTTCAGATAAAAAACGTCTCCCTTCATTTTTCTAGAGCGTTAGGATTATCATGACAAAATGGCGTCGAAGATGAAGATCAGTGCATTGATAGGTAGATTTTTGTTTTTTTGAGACTTTCCCTTTTCTATTCACACAAGAAAATTTTTGATATACTTGGTGTGATCCATGCGTTTTTAAGTTTTAAATTTAAAGAAAGCGGGATTTGGATGGGGTGGAAAGATACTTTCTAAACCGTTTGTGTCATGCCAATTTACTGGAAGATGTTATAAAATTATGAAAAAACTGACCTGCATTTCTCTGGCTGCGGCTACAATGCTGACGGCCTGTGCATCTGATGCAAATAATGCGTCCCTCTCTCCGGCTGAGCGTCAACTTCGTCAGCGGAATGCACATTTCAACACGACATTGGTTGAAGGTGCTGTGGTCGGTGGGCTTGTTGGAGCAGGCATTGGCATGCTGGCTGGACATAATGCCACAAGCGCTGCTCTTGGTGGTGTAAGCGGTCTGGCTGCTGGTACGGGTCTTGCCTATGCTGTTGCGAGCCGTACGCAGGCTCAGCAGCAGACTGAAGACACCTATCAAAAAGCAATCACTGAAGCCCAGCAGAGCGTTGCAACTGCGACAGAAGATGCTGCAGGGTCTCAGGCCATTGCGGATCAGGCTAATACAGAACTCTCGTCTCTGGATGCTCAGTACAAGGCGCACCAGATCGACAAGGCACAGTACGCACAGGCTGTTCAAAAATATAGCAAAGATGCGACAGCACTGGACGGTCTGGCCCAGAAGTACGCACAGCAGGCACAGCAGATGCAGACCTATGCTACGTATCGCGGGAACGATGCGCAGATGGCCGCCAATGCTGCCGCAATGAAGCAAAAAGCTGATATTCTTAAAAGCAACGAGGAAAGACTGGTTGCAAATCTCAGCCAGGTACCGGGTGATGTTTCCGGACAGGCTCCTGCAGTATGATCGGTTTTGCACATTGGCGGTCGGTTTTGCCGTTGCTGTCTGTGGGGTTTCTCGCAGCATGCGCTGCGCAGAATTGTGATCCGGACCATACAGACCTTTTTACAGGGGCAGGCTGCGCCATGGGGGGAGGATATTCTGCCAGAACTGCCGATTTCAGGCAGCAGTTGCAGTATTCTTCCGCGCAGGCAGCCGCGGCGCATCAGCAGGCGCAACAGGCTGCTGCGGAAGCACGGCAGGCGCAGGCAAATGTTGTCACACGCCAGGGTGAGCTTAAGGCGCTTTCTCAGCAGACGGCTGCATTGAAGTCCCGACTTGCCTCGGCACAGGCTTCTCGCTTTTTGTCACAGTCCCAGTTGCAGAAAGCCCGTGCAGAACTGGCAGCTCTACAAAAGTTGCAGGCTAACCCTGCAACCGAGTCCAACGATGCAGAAATCAAGGCACGTCAGGCACGCCTCAATGCTTTGATGTCTCATATCTGATCAGGGACCAGGTAGAGGCGTCTGCTTCTACTTGGTGTCTCGCCCTTGTGGGGTGATTTTTTTCAGGGCTGTCAGGACGTCATCTGGCGTCGGTAGCCCACTTTTGTGCGCCTGCATTACCTTTTCTTGGGCTACGGACAGGAAAGACAGCTGGTAGGTTTGGCCTCTCTGTGCAATGGCTTCACGCTCTAGGTCAGCCGCTTTTGTCAGAAGCGGAGTGTCATTCGCACTGTCAGACATTGCCTGAACCAGACTGATAAAGCCGGAGACCTGACCTGAAAGCTGTGTCTTGTGCCGTGCCAGATTGTTGGAGGCGCCAGACAGGTCAACCGTTGGGTCCGATTTTGTGCTGCTGATATAACTATCAATCTGCGTAATAATGTTTTGCGATTCCCAAATGGTATTACCAAGGGCGATAAGCGCCTGATACTGCGCACGCAGTGCTGTCATTTGGGCATCGGTTCTGGCGCGTGCGTCCGATGCTATTTGTGCGTTAATGCGTTCAAGGCCCAGTTTTGTCGCGGGATCTGTGGCGTCACGCGCGAGTGCTTCCAGAAGTTTATGGGTATCGGAAGACTGCTGTTCTGCATGAGTGAGAATAGCGTCAAATGCCGCCTGCGCCTGCTGTGTTGCTTCCAGAGAGCCGAGCGCCTCCGCTCCGATCACAGCACGGAAGCCCAGAGTTGGTAGTTTGGTCATATCCGCAGTGGCGGGGTTGTAGGGTGGGACTTCGCCCCGCAGCGAAGTAGAGAGTTCATCGGGGTTGGCCAAGTAATTCCCGCCACGGGTCAGAATGCCACCGTTAAGGCCCTGCAGACGGCCCACCCGGTTCAGGCGGTAGCTCTCTTGCAGCATTTGATCAACATTGCCCAGCATATCATAGAGTCCCAACGGATTGGGCTTGAGGCTGCCAACGGGCTGCACTCCACCCACATCGGGTCCGGCCGCGATATATTGCTCTGCACCTTCAGGCATGGGCCAGGTTTGCGCCAGGAAGTCAGACGGACTGACCTTCATCCCGCCACGCGCTGCATAAGACCATTCGGCATCTGTGGGCAGCCTGATAAAGCCAGCTTTCTTCTGCCGCTGGGGAAGTTTGTCCCTAGCGTTTTTCAGGAGCCATATGGTCCAGTTTGCTGCAAAATCCTGTGCATCCTTAAAGGAGATCTGGGTTTGCGGGAGCCTGCCTGCTGCTGTGGCGGCGGCGCACTGGCCAGACATCACGGCATTATACTGATTCCGGGTGACATCATATTTGCCAATATAATAGCGTTGCAAATCCTTGTGGCTGGGTACGGTAAAGGGTGCGCCCAGCCAGGCGGTGCGTAAAAACTGGTTATAGCCATCCTGACTGTCTTTACGACCTGTTGTTATGGCTGCGTCATCCAGTTCCCCGCTGCCAGCAGGCACATCAACCGGGCGGAACACCATGGCGCCCCCGCATGGCATGGGTAATGTCAGATCTTCGGCGGCGGGATGGGGGTCAATCAGCTTGCTGTCCCATTGCTCGGCAGCATGAGCGGGAGAAAACCAGATGCTGGATAGTGTTGAGACGAGTAGCAGAGCGCGATAAGTCATGGTGTACTAATGCCTTCCCACGGTTCAATTCTGGCTGTGCGGATTGCCGCAGCCAAAGACACGATAAAAGCGCCAGCACTGGTGGCGATGCAGGCTTCCAGACACAAGGCGCCATCCAGAATGCACAAGGGGCGTCCGCCCGGCAGCGTGGCGGAAAATGTTATATTGATAATGTAAGCCACAGCAAAAGCGCCCAGAAATGCAGCAAGGATTCCAGTTATGGCCAGAAACTGGCCCTGCAGCACCGGCAGCAGCATCAGGCGCTTCACGCCGAGGAACTGCATGGTGGCCAGTGTCAGCCGTTTACGCTGTACGCCGGACCACAATCCGGCGCTCAGGCTTGCAAAAAAGCCGAGTATTCCCAAAAGTGCTGTCAAACGGAACAGGAGTGTGAGCCGATTATCCAGCGCCAGAAGGTCCTCCACGTCGCCAGCGTGGGATATAATTTCTATCCCCTGGCTGCGCAGGTCTTTATCAAGGGCTGGTACATCTTCAATATGGCGGGCATACAGGCGGAAGCCGGGGTAGGTGGGGACAAGAGCTGCGCCGCGTAGCCACGCTTCCTGCCATGAGACCGGATTTTCCCGATAAATTTCAACGGACTGAGCCAGTCTGAGCGAGACAAAACCGGCATCCTGCAAGGTTGTGCGCGGACTGGCGATGTCACTGATGACCAGTGGCAGAACCGTGGTTTCAGAATTGCCGCCCAGTCGGGGAATATGGATCTCTACCTTATCACCGGCCTTGAGGTGCAGGGCTGTGGTGGTGGTGGAAGAAAGAATAAGCGCGTGAGAGGATACAGGCATGCTTTGGGGCAACAGAAGCGGGTCGCCTGGGCTCGAAGGGATCAGTTCAATATGCCGGCCATCAGCGGGCCGCCCTTCAGGCACAAGTAGCACACTGGCGGCAAGAGTACGGGTTTTGGGGGCCAGATAGCTGACAGTGGGAAGCTCTTTCAGGTTCGCCAGCCATTCTGTCTGATACTCCTTGTTGCTGGCGCTTGATATTTCTCGAACGTGAGGATTTTCCAGAAGGCTGCTTCTCAGCCCTTCCACAAGCCCGGTTCTCAATCCAGCCAGCACTAGCAGAGGGGCGGCTGTTGCCGTAAGACCGATCAGCAGGCACAGGGCAAGCACGCGTTCCGCAAGCAGATCGCGCCATGCGAGGCGAACAATCAGCAGAAAACTCTTCATGCCAAGGCCTTTGGGGCTGTGCTGATGCGGGTAGTCTGGCCGTCCAGAATGGCAGGTATCAGGGCATATCCTGCTTTGCTGGCCAGTTCCGGATCATGTGTGACGACAACAACGGCGCCATCGGCCGCGGTTTCTGTGCTGAGCAAATGCATGACGTTCTCTGCCTGATCCGGATGCAGGGCTGCAGTGGGTTCATCAGCCAGAAGGAGGTGGGGGCTATGCACAAGCGCCCGTGCAATTGCTGCCCGCTGACGTTGACCAACGGAAATTCTGGCAGGCATCCGTGTCAGGCAGGCCTCAATGTCAAGTCGTTGAGCGAGCGTTTTCAATCGGGCCGGGGCTTTTGTATTCAAGATATCCAGAGGCAGCCGAATGTTATCATAAATCGATAAAAACGGTAAAAGTGCACTCATTTGCGGCACAAACCCAAAAGATCTGGCCCGCAAGGCCGCTTTCTGCATGCGGGCTCTGGCTGTTGTATCCGTCAGGTTTACCGACATGCCCTGCAAGGTAAAGATCTGGCATACCACAGGCTGCAGTGCCAGAGACAGCAAACCGAGAAGCGTACTTTTCCCGCATCCTGACGGACCGGTTATGGCCAGCCGGTCCCCCGCATGTACCGAAAATTCTGGCACATGCAAGATAAAGCTCCCATCTGGTGACTGCCATGCCAGATCACGCACATGCAGGAGCTGCCGGGCGGCGGTCAGGGGAGGGCTTCCAGCGGTACGGGATAAACTGCCTCGCCATCATCCTTGCTGTGGCCAAGGTGAACCCACAGTTCAGGATGGGATTCAAAATCCTGATAAAGGCGCAGGCGGCTTGCAATGTTGTTCAGGATGGTGCGCTGTCCTATGGCCCCCATTGCTAGCCAGGTATCCTGCGTAATGGAAGCGACATCGGACTTGTAGGGAAGATCATCCAGATATTCGCCCAGCAATGGACCGATCCGGTCAATATGGCTGATGGTTGAGGGATCGCGTGCCGAGGCTGCAAAAGCCGATTGCAGTTGTGTGAAGAAGGTCTGTGGCTCAATCCGTCCAGCTAGCCCTGCATCAAGGATATGCTGCAGTGATGCCGCCAGATCAGAAAGCTGGTTGCGTGTTAGCAGCACACGTACATCCAGACTGCGGTGGAGCGTATCAGCCGGGTCGCGGTCCGTCGTATAGCTTTCCACCACATCGGGGGCCTTGGTGTTCTCATTCCTGCCCAGAAACGCCAGCCGCATGGCTTGTCCGACAACTGCCATTTTAGGATCGGGTGCCTGCCCTTTCGGGGTCAGGCCTGCAATCGGGCGGCCAGTTGTATCCGCCACCTGCTGGAGGAGGGAGGTGGAAAGTGCCTGGACAACCGGCCGAAAGGCTTCCGGGCTGCCCCCCTGCACGGGATAGTAAAGACTGCCAGCCGTCCCAAAGCGGGACAGGTTCCGGTATTGTGCTGCAGCATGGCCATGATCATGCGCCGTATCGCCCTCCGGGGTCAGCAGATGCACAACAAACAGGGCAATACCCTTGGCTGCCGCAAGCTGCCGTGCTTCGTCAATGTTCAGGTGCGTGATGCTGTGGGGATCGTTGCCGTTGCGTGCCCCTGCGTCCGTAATCAGGACCATATAGCGGCCAGCAAACTCATCCCAGTTAATGGAATCTACGGCCGTGCGGACACCCGCTATGGCATCTTCATCAAAACTGCTGGAAGAGACTGGTGCATCATGCACGTCTGCAATGGCAGGCAGCACGGCATCAACAGGCTGGGAGAAATCGGGTTTTGCATAAACCTTTGTCTCATATTCCAGCTTGCTGGTGTCAGACAGGCTATCTCGATAAGCGACCAGACCAAACCGGAAGTTCTGTGCCGCTGCTGTGCCCTGCATGGTCTGGATAATGCTTTTTATGGCAGAGCGTGTCTGTTCGATATACGACTCCATGCTGGAGGTCGTGTCAATAACAAAGACAAGCCCCGCCTTGAAGTTTTTTAAGACATCAGGAGAACTTATGGCTTCGGCGCTGGAACGGGGGGCCGGGGCAGAAATCACATGCAGCATGCGCACGGACGGGCCGCTGTCCCGTTCAATCTGTTTGGCGTCCAGAATGGGAAGAAGATAGAAGTTCTTTGTAATATCAACGTAATTTTCTGGCTCAAGGGCGACAACAGGACCAGGCTTGCCAGCCTTGGTGTTCGCCATCAGCATGGCGGCTTTTTGCCCTGAATCCGCGCTGGTCAGCAGGTCCTGCTCATGTTCTGCGTTATCCAGAAACAGTGCGCGGTTGCGGCCTGCCGGGTTGGTGAAGGCACCCACCATCGTGTGAGGCCACACAATGGTCTTGCTCTCGTCAATCCAGCCTTCAGCAGTGCCGGTTGCGCTGCTGCCAACCTGAATTTTTCCGTTGTTATGTGCAAAAACGTAAAAAACTTCAAATCCGTCAATAGGTTTGGCGTCTGTCATTGCTGCTGTTGTGCCCATCGTGGCGCCGGGGCGGGTAATAACCCGCTGATACAGGCTATGCTTGCCCGGCTGCAGAAGGGGGGCCGCCGTGGCCAGAGTGGGGATGGCGGCCGACAGCAGGGAGGCTGCCAGAAGGGCTCCTTTTAAAGCCGATGCAGAAAGGGCTTTCATTTCCAGTAATCTTTCAGAGCCAGTTGTGCGTTAAGGTCGCCATTGCTGGCTTGCTTGAGCAGCCAGTCATGCAGGTTGGCACGGTCCTGTGCAGCTTCGGGTGCTCCTGCGTTCTGGGCGGCTTCATAATATTTGGCGGCTTCACGCATGTCCGGGCTGGGAATGGGGCCTGTACCGTCAAACTTTGTCGGATCGTACAGATGACCCAGATGCAGGCGGGCGGCATTGTCTCCACGGTCTGCCGCGGCTTCAAGCAGAAGCAGGCCTTCGTCAGGTTTGCCGGAGAACAGGCGGCGTTCCCCTTCCGCGCCAATCAAGGCCGGTGTGGCAGCCTGCTGTATGACAGCTGGAACCGAAAGTGCGCTCAGGCCAGAGCCGCTTGCCGGAGGTGTGCTGATCTGCGGAGAGTTGTCCTGATCCATGGCATGATGCGGCATGGCAGGATATACGGGGACGCTGTTAGAGCCAGAACCGAAATGTGGCAGGATAAAGTGGAACAGGAGAAATGCCAGCACGCCCAGCGAGATGATGCCGCTCGCTATCGCAAACGGCAGCCACGCTGGTCGGGGCTTTTTGGGAACAATCTGCGTGGCAGATGAGGCAGCAGGCCGTTCTGGTGCCGGTGGCTGCACAGGGGGAGGAACCGGGGTTTCGGTTTTGGTCTCTACCTTAGGGCGCGGTGGCTGAGGCGGCGGGGGAGGGGGAATAATACCGGCCAGTGAGGGCCATTCATCAACATCGCCGCTGATACCAAGTTCCGGAATTTCCAGATGGTAGGCTGTGCCGGGTTCAAACCTGCCTGCAACATGCGGCGGCAGGGTAATGTGCAAATCCCCGCTTTCCGCACTCAGCGGGCAGCCATGCTGTGTTTCAGCAAACACGTCGGGCGCTCTGACAGAAACCGTGTTCAGGCTGACATCTGCCGCACGGCCACGCAGGATGATGGAGGCACCATCCTGATGCGGGCCGGGGATAACGGTAAGGAACTGCGTCATGATTTCAAGGGCTCCAAGGTGTCCAGTATGGTTCCCAACTGTTTGTTGGCTTCAATATCAAAATTCGGGCCACCTTCCTCAAGGCGGCGCAGGAGGCCCAGAACCCAACCCTGAAAGAAATTATCCAGGTACACAGCAGGTTTTTCCGGAAGTTGTGGAAAATCAACTGGTGCCTCCGGCCGGCTGAAAATGGCCCTACCATTTGCGGGCAGCGCAGGCCGGGCATCTTCCGGCATGGTTTTATATCCAAGATACGTCACAAATCGACCAATGATTTCGGCACAGATGACTGCCTGCTTTTCGCCGGATTGCGTCAAAGCGTTATTATGGCTGCACTGGAGCCGTAAATGCTCGGCAATGGTCTTCTCAATTCCCAGTGTGTCAGCCAACTTTTCAAGGCGCTCAATAAACGGGCGAATGGTATGGGGCTTCATGCCAAATGCGGCGGCTTGCACGGGGTCTGTCATAAAGGCGTTCAGGCGCTCCTCAACCCAGACGGACATCACCTGTTCTGCAAACTGGTCATGCTGGTCTTTTGCTGGCGCGGTCTGTGCTTGCGCAATGTTCAGAATACCGGAAAGCAGGCTGGTTGTGGCGGGCTGTGGCGGTGTTGTCTCAATATCACTGCTGAAATTGCGCCATTCCCTGATAATTGTTTCCCGCGGAAGCGAAAGATGTAGCAGGAACGGGCCAAACATCCGGTTGTGGTACAGGGCGCTCAGCTCGTTGGCAATGGCGCCCAGGGCCTGCTGCGCTTCCTCCGTGGCATTCATGCTGTCAGGGTCATGATAATAGCGTGCAGTCAACGCCAGAATGGCGGAGGCACAGTCATGCATCCGTGCAGCCAACTGTTCATTTTTGGTATTGCTGGCGCAGAGCGGCCGCAAACGCTCTGCCAGATAGCTGATGCCGCCGTCATTCGGCAGAAGAGCCTGATCGAAAGCTTTTTCGTAATTGGCAATATGCTTGAGAACCGGCTCACTCCTCAAATAGGCGGCACGGCGACGCTCCACCCTGGCTTTTACATCGGGCTGCATTTCGGTTTCATGCGTGCCACGACTGTCCTTGCAGTACAGATCACCCGCAGAGGCAGCCCGGAGCCACTGGACATTGTTGAAAGGTTGTCCGGGCTTCCACTCATCAACCCAGGGGGCCTTGAAAAAATTGATCAGCGAGGCATTTAGGCGCATGTCCCATGTCTCGGTGCTGTTGTCATCCGCGCCGGCTTTTCCTTCAAACTGCCGGTCAAATTTTGTGAGAATGACAAACAAGCTGTCCGCCTGGCTGGCGCGGTCCCTGGCTGTTTTGCCTAGGGTGCTATGGATCCAGCTTTCTATCATGCGCGGCAGGCCGGTCACTTCCTGCGCGGAGTCCGCCACACAGAGCAGGAGCGATGTGACTTCCATATCGGTCTGGTAGAGTTCAAACAGGTAATCCACTTTCCCGCGCAGGAAAAGCTTGCCGACAATATCAGCCCCTTTTGCGACGTCGCTTATTTCCAGACGGGAGCGTGCACCGGGGAAGTCCAGCAGGTCTGTTGTCTGCATGAAGTCCCAGCGGGCCGTTTGCATGGGCACAACAAGTTCCGATACCAAGGCGGACACAATGTTTCTGGGGAGCGTGGCCGAGGCGCCTGTGTTGCTGAGGAGCGTGAGGCTTTGCGCATTCACGGTCGTCTGGAACAGGGTCATGACGTTCAGGATACTGACCGCCCTGGGAACTAGGGCATCAACACCGCAAAAAGCGAGTTCTGGTTGCCCAAGTTCCACCAGCGCGCGGACAAGCTGCGTAGCATAATCTGTCAGATACTGCGTGTGGCCCCACAAGGGTGAGAATGCCATGATGGCAGCATGGAGCGGGAGCGTGGCAATGGTGCGCCCCATCCAGTCCCAATAGGCAGGGGTCAGGGTGCTGATCCAGTTTTTATCACCAAATTTGCGCTCAAAATATTCGCGTAGCGCCTCTACATCATCAATGGTGAAAACCCCTTGTCCATCAGCAGGCGGTAACGCTTCAAGCCGTGCAGCAAGGGCATTCCATTGCAAGGGGATGGTTTCCGGTTTTTCCTTGTTTTCGATAATTCTGAAGTCTGAAAGAAAGGTATTGCCAATAATTCTGATAATATCAGAAATTGAAAGAAGTTTTACGGGAACGGAAAACTGTGGATTGGGTGAGCGTGGGGCATGCAGCGTAAAGCGTGAGACAAGCCCTGATGATTCATCGCCACCGGACGGATTGATTTCCAGAAGGTAATCAAGCTGCCGATCTCCGTAAGAGATCAGGAATGGCCCTTCTGCAGGGCTGGAAAGGCCGGACATGAGGTAGGACTTGCCAGCCTGAGAGGCTCCGTACACTGCAACAGCAGGGGGGCGGGAGGCTGCAGCCGCAAGGCGGCGCGCCATCCGGCCCTGACGGCGCAAATCCACAAGCGCATCGGGCCCAGCTTCTGGCGCATGGTGCGCTACCCAACTGGTTGCCTGAGTGGAAAGTCTTGCGAGGGTCTGTGTTTGCTCAGAAAGAGTCACGGTCTTATTTCCTCAGGTCCAGGCAGCCAGTATCGCGCCAGTAGCCTTCTGGCTTCAGCGTTGTCTGCAGGGTCAGTTCCACCGGTTTTGACATCAGGTCTTCATCATCTGCAGTCAGAACCTGTAGGATTTCGAAATCCTCCCGGTTGGAAAAATCACCCTGTTCTTCTTCATTCTCCGCATTGGCGCGGGTGCGGCGAGATAAGGTTACCGTCAGCGGCATGGTGATCCGGCTGAGGTCTGGTGGTCTGTTTTGCGAAAATTCCAAGCAGTAAAGCGCACTTGTGGTCCAGCGTTCCAGCGGCAGCTGCCGAAAGCCGATCATGGTTTTGCCCTGGAAATCCGTAATGGAGAATTTCATGGGTTCTTCAGGTAGCGGGCCATCAAGATCGATGTCGGATAGCAGGACATTCTGTTCCCGGATCTGGCCGGTCTGGTCCATTTTGCCAATAATGCGTGCCGTGGACCGCATTTCCAGATTGCGTGTGCGCAGAACAAAGTTCTGAATCCGGCCTTCTGCCTGTACACACAGGGCTGCCCCGACAACAACAGTTGTTTTGGGGTCATTGATTCGGTCAGAGGAATCTGCAAACGGGTAATGTTTGCCAATGGCGTAGTTGTGCATGGCGATAATGCGATGGGGCGGAACCGGCATGGCCCCAATGATCAGATCCTGCACCTTGCGTAATTTGGATGGGCGGCCAGACAGCAGCAGCACATCGCAATCATATGTCCAGACAATTTCGGAAAGATCAGACAAGACTTTTCCAAGCTTGAACTTGATGGCGCGTTCAACCTTGTCTGTTGAAACATCAATACTGACTTCAAGCGGGTCAAAAGCCGCCGCGTCAAAGGCGGCGGCGGCGCTGTGGGGGCCAAACCCTTCCACATGGCGTTCAATCTGCTCGCGCAGGAAGGCTAGGCAACGGTCACGCTGGGCCACATCGCCTGTCACGACGTCCTTCAGCAGGAAGCTGTCCAGAGACCCTTCAAAATAGGGATCGACGTTTTCGTAGATCCCTAGTGTCTTGAGTGCGGCAGGTTCCAGCACGGTGGAAACAAACAGTTTGCGGCGGTGACGATCCTGCTCGTCCTGATCACCATGATCCTTGGCCAGTGCCCTGTTGAGCATCTTGTCCGCATCAACCAGCCCGGCCTGCGTCAGCGCCTGTTCCAGTGGAGGAATGACAAGGCGGGCGATAATCGCCTCCAGCAGGTCATCCCCTGCAATGGTAAAGCTTTCCCGAAAGTCCTGATGGGGGGAGAGTGCATCTCCGCTTTGCAGCGTATAAGTTGTCACCATCAGGTCTGTGGTGCCGCCGCCAATATCCATGCTGGCAACACGGATCCGAGCCGGTTCATCTGCCGCCTTGGCTTTGCCGTAAAGTTCAAACAGTGCGTCAACATGGCCGCCAAGGCGTTCTGTTACTTCATTATGCAGCCAGACGATCTGCGTAGCGGTGGCTTCATCCAGTTCCGCGCGGAGTTTGGGCGGCGCTTCTTTCTGTCTGGCTGAAGCCCACGCAAAAGTGATGGCTGTTTCGGCACGTTTTCTGAATATCCTTTGCTCGGCAACCGGCATGCCTGGCGGCATGGTCAGGACAATGGAGCGCAGCTTCCTGCGCCGCGTGCTGTCCCTGCGCCGTGTTCTGAACGCATGGGAGTTCATGTAGGAGAGAGCCTGCAGCAAAACTTCTTCCAGCATCAGCGTAAAGAGCAGGCTGCGGGAGAGAACGCATGGTCCTGTTGCACAGGCTGAATTGCGATCATCTTCTCGGCTTACACGGAGTTTGGGGGTCTGATCCAGCAGCGCCAGCAGTTCCCGCCGGAAGGGGCCGTTAACCAGCGGGTCAGAAATCTGCCCGTCACGGTTCAGGCCATTATTGAAGCGCCACCCCTGACGGGAGGGGCGGGTGTTCCACAAATATCGCTTGGGCGTGGAGATGCCAGACATCCCCTCGATCCCGAGGCGGGAGGCCATCATGCGTTCGGCTTCCGGCCCGGTTCTGACAGGGCATGGCCACAGGAAGGCATGATCCCGGCCAGAGCGGCGGGAATGAAAATCGCGGCCAAAGGCTGCACGGCCAAATTCTATCCGGCTGGAAAATGGTTCGTCATAGGTCTTTTCCGGGTGGGCCAGATCCCGAAGTTCCAGAATATAGCTGTCCACTTCTCGCTGGCTGGTTCCGGGATGTTCCTCAATCATGATCCCGCAACTGCGGAAATTGCCAAGATCCAGAACAAGATCAACGGAAACCGGTATTTCTTTCTCCGTATTCAGCAACCGCAGGAAGGGCAGAGGGGCAGCTTGTGTTAGCAGATTCAGGAAGGACACATAGATGGCCTGCGCGCGCAGGACAGGCACCGGCACATCAGGGTCCTCGATCACCACGCGTCGCCGGCCGGGAATGGCATCCTGACTTTCTTTGTAGAGTTCTTCAATCCAGCCTTTCAGCCAGGGGCTTTCCAGCATCCAGCCCATTGTTGGCAGATCGGACACAAAGGCGTAGCGTTGGTTGCGTGAGGCATCATCCTGCGTGGGACCGGTGTAGTGGGTGTTGATGATCTCGCAGAGTGTTGTGTCAAAAGCGAGGTTGAGGAGAATTTCCTCTTCCCCATTTTCATTCTCGACCCGGCGCAGGCGGCCACGCACCCAGTTTGAAGGCCCGCTCTGGAAGCCCGCTGCCCCTGTTTCCCCCAGCATGGCAAAATAGGGGAGTGGCACCCACTGCCCTTCAAGCATCTCCAGCACGTCTTTGCGTAGAATGGTATATTCCTGCCCTTCTGGCGGTTCCTTGACCATGCCATCCAGGTAGTAGACTAGGGCATCGTGGTCCGGATCATATTCCAAGGGGCGCAGGATGGTCTCGGGTGTGCCATCATGTCCGATACCTGTCGGGTCTTCCCAGAAACTGCAGCGCAGGCGGGCGCAGTCTGATGCGTTCAGCCGGACAGTATCAAACTGGATAAGGCTGTCAGGAATAAGGGAAATGGTATCAGACATACGCGGTATGGCTCCATCGGGAGGTCTTGAAAATCATGGTGTACTTGCAGCCACTTTGCTGCGCGTCAATTCACCCTCATGGTATTTTGCAGCGCCGGGAGGAAGGCTGGCGTCAGCAATATTGGGGTGAATGTCGCACAGCATATGGTCGTTATCTTTCTGTTTGCAGATGGCAATACGCGGAAGATAAGTATAGAGGGCCGACTTGCAGTATGGAGTAGTAATAACGGCTTTTCCATCCTTGAATGTGCCAAGGGCCGGGGCTGTACAGGATGTGCCGCCCGGTCCAACGTCCAGCGTGACGTTCATAGTGCCGTGTCGGCCATCAGAGCCCATACACAATTGCCATGATTTATAGCCGTCATGCGTCACCACGTCATTGACAGCTCCTTCCATATTGCTGGAGCGCACCCAGCAACCGGATATGGCGGCCAGATCCTGCTTGTACCAGAGTGCGTGGTTGATCATGTCCCGGCATGCTCGGTTGGCAGGCGTGAAGAGCAACACGCTCGCTCCGGAGGCAAGGCCCAGAGCCGCCCCCACAATGGCCGCGAGCCACAGGCGAGGCGGAACAGGAAATATGGAATGAGACTGGCGGGGTGGCCGACCGTCATCCAGATCCGTGATCCATTGCGGCGTTGTTGTGCCACATCCCCAGCGGGACAGAACGGGGCCGCCATCAACAACATGGACGGAATTGCTTTCCGGCAGGGCGACAAGCTGCCGGTAGTGCGTGCGGATCAGGCCTGCCTCGCTATTTGCAACGCGGCGGACATCCGAAAGGATGGAAGCCGCATGACGCAGGAGTGCCTCGGCAGAGGCAGGCGCAAGAGCCGAGATCGGCATATGCTGGCTGCCTGTGCTGTGCCAGTTGATGCTGTCCCCCTCTTGCACAGGCATGGCGAAAAGCGCCGCGTGGGCCGGGCTCAATCGCTGCGCTAGCGCTTGGAGAAGTGCAGGGGCATAGGCATGATCGAAACTGTGGGAACTGCGGTCTATGATCATGAGGAGGCACAGTCCGGATCATGAGAGGCAGGCAGGTGGTGGAAGGATGCCATTATTGGCCCAGCCTCTGAAAAGTGCCTTCTGCCGTCCCTTGCCGTTGCGCCCACGGTACGCTCGGATCTGTCGTAGTGCCCGGGCAGGAGACAAGCCCATCGGGTTGCTGCGTGCAGCGATAGGTGGTGGCAACAAATCTGTTGTTGGTTGAGGGAAATGGGCATCTTTCCGCTTCAACCACCAGCGTTCCATTTTCAAAATGGGTGTGCATGGGACCTTTGCAGGCTTGACCATCGTCGTAATGCAGTTCCTGCGTACCGTTGGTGCCAGAGTCATCAAAACAGAAAGACCATTTTGCAACTTTTGTGACTTTTTGTGTTGTCAGATTGCGTGTGTTCAAATTGCTTATCCGCAGCCAGCAGCCCTTAATCAGGGAGAGATCATGTGTTTTCCAGATTTTTTCTGGAATCCCGTTTTTTTTGCCGCAGAAATTCTGTTCTGGCATGCTGCGTAACAGCAGGCAGCCACAAGCCAGTCCGAGGGCTGCCCCTGCCAGCGCTGCAGCAGCAAAACGCGGAGGGAACGGGAAAAGCGTTTTACGGATTTTTCCCGGCTGCCCATCGTCATAGGCCGCCAGAGGATCTGAGGTGGTGTTGCTCAGGCCCCACTGTGTCAGCACAGGCCGACCATCGGCAATGAAAATACAGTCCAGAGAAGGGATACGTTGCATTTTAAGAAAATACTGGCGTATCGGACTGTTTTCAGTCTCCGCAACCCGGCGGATAGCCGAAAGCGTTGTGCCAATATAGCGTAAGGCCTGCTGTTGCGTTTGCGCTGAGCAGGCGAAAAACGCCACGACAGTATGCGCCTGTGTCATCCAGTTGATCTGTCCCGCCAGAGTGGCTGGTTGTGGTGCTGCAAACAGCCCAGCATGCTGGGCGCTCAAGCGTGTACGCACAGCCTGTAAAAAGGCCTCATGCTGGCTAGATCGTTCGCCAGGAGTGGTTGCAACAACGTGCATCATGAGGACAGCGTGAAGTTACAGACAGGCTGACGGCGATGGTCCCTGACAGCCGTGCCCCGCTGCGAGACAATGACGGAGCCTCTATATCTGACTGTGACCCGGAAACGGCTGGTTGCAGAGGTCGGCATCTCAAAGGGATCAACAATAACGGTGTAGAGGCCCAGAGGCGGGGAGGGCTGCCAGACAATGTTTTCAACAGGCCGG
>NZ_JOPG01000042.1 GCF_002153605.1 Acetobacter malorum
GGCGGTTAGTCTACACTCTGCGGAATAACCGCCGTTCCTGTATACGGTCCTTCACAGAACGTGACGCGCCCCAGTGTCAGGTCACACCGCGCATAGCCTCCCCGCCCCTGCCGGACGACAGCCCGCCCGGTATAAAGCCCGTAACAGAACCGCGCTGTGCCGAGCGTAACATCACACAAATGATAGCCCCCATCCTGTGGCAGCACGGCCTGCCCGGTATAGGGTGCGCCACAAAAGGCCGGACGCCCCGTCGTCAGGTCACACCGGACAATGCCTCCCGCACCCTTCATGCTGCGGTCTGCATCAGTGCCCTCGGCAGCCAGACCCGGCTGCCCCTGCGCACACGCTCCGCAGAGCGCCATGCACACCAGCAGGAGGCGCGTGAGGCGTTTTCGTCCCTTTGGTGTGCGCTGCATGCCTTTCTCTCCCAGCCGGTTTCTGAGCCCTCCGTAGCGGAGCCTGTACGGGCTGACCATAAGGATGCGGCTCTGCCCTTATTCTCCAGCAAGAATACCCCTCCCCTGCCAACCAGCCAAAACCACACGCCTTCCCCAACCGGCTTACGCCTCTGGGCCAGGCCGCGCGTGGGCAGAGAAAAGCCCACGTCACCCGGCTTTTCTGCGGCCTCTTTTCGCGCTCCCTAAAAAAAATCAAAAAATCTGAAAATGTTGCTTGACGGTCCCCGAAAACCCCTCTAGATCAAGGCCCAACGCAGCCTCTTGTCCCGTTCGTCTAGAGGCCTAGGACACCGCCCTTTCACGGCGGCAACACGGGTTCGAATCCCGTACGGGACGCCATTGTTTTCATTGGCTTTTTTGGCGAAACTCTTCCAAAAAATATTAGTTTTTGCACCATTTTTGCACCATCGCGAGGAACGTCGTAGTATCTTCTCATGGTGGAAGATATCAACACGCCGGCAGGTGATGTCATGAGCGGGCGTACAGATCCCGCCACAGGCAAGGCTTTACCGCGCGGCGTAAGCTATCGTGGCCCCAGGCAATACATGACCCGTAAGGTGGTCGATGGCCGCCGGGTGCAGCAGACTTTCTCCACTGCGGCACAGGCCCGACGCTGGCTCAATGAAACAGCCGCCAAAGCAGAGCTTGGCCAGTTCACAGATACACGCCCTCTCGACAAGATGACGATTGGCACACTTGTTGAACGGTATCGCGATGAGTGCATGGCCGATCGGAAAGCCGACCGGATCGGGCATATCCCAGCCATCCTGCGCGACACCGCACTGTCTTCGGTACGGTTATCGAAATTCTCAGCCGCAGACGTCCGTGGCTTCCGTGAACGCATGACCGCAACCGGATATGCAGCTGCAACTGTGGTGAAACGCCTTAATCTTTTGGCCTCTATTCTTCAGCATGCCATCTCGGAATGGGATATCGCCATCGTCAATCATGCGTCTGGCCGCGTTGTAAAACGACCAGAGGGGGCTGACAAAAAACGTAACCGCCGTCTCAAGGAAAATCGGGACTCTTCCCTCCCTGGAGAATTTGAACGCCTGATTGAAGCCGTCAGCGCCTCCCCTCACCCGGATGATGTCTGGCTTGTGCGATGGTCGATCGAGCAGGGCACACGCCGGGGCGAAGCCCTCCAGCTTCGCTGGGGCGATATTGACCTTCAGCGTCGCACCCTGAAGCTGGGCGGCGAAAGCGGAAAGACCAAGACGCATCGCCATCAGGAAGAGCACGGGCCAGAGATACGCCCCCTCACGCCTGGCGCACGTCGCCTCCTGATCGAGAAGCTTGCAACGCTTCCGCATCAGCCCAAACCAACACAGCGCCTCTTTGATGTCGGGACTGAAGCAGCGTTCAGTGTTCGATATGGCCGTATGGTACGAGATGCCGGACTGAAAGATCTGACCTTTCACGACCTGAGACATGAAGCAACCAGCCGGTTAGCAAAATTGCTACCCAATCCGCTCGACCTCAAACGCGTGACCGGTCATCGCGATCTGAAATCACTGGATCGCTATTACCAGCCCGTTCCTGAAGACATCAGTCGTCAGATTGAGGAGGCTGAACGTGTGTTAGGTATGCTGTCAGAAGAGAAACCGCTGAAGGACTGAGGTCTCTTCATCTCCTGTCAGATCCCCATCACTTCATCAGAAAATGAAATGAAAGATCAGAGAAAGAATTTTCTTTCTCTGATCTCTCGTCCTGTGCTATCAGGTTTTCACGGATTAACGCCGTTCTTCTCCCCAAAAAAAACAATCTGAAATCTTGTATCTTTTGGGGAGTCCTGCATCCTTGGCCCAATCACCCGTCACGCCTAAAGTTTTGCGCTATCGCGATGCCGCAACCTATCTGGGCATTAGCCATGGTCGATTACGGAATCTGGTGAGCGAGGGACGTGGTCCAGCTTCCGTAACCTATGGCAAACGGGACAGGGCTTTTCCAATTGCCGCTCTGGATGCGTTTATCGACCAGCGGACAACTGGCTATCAACCCGCTACGCCAGAACCCGTCACGGTCAAACGTCGACCAGGCCGACCCCGCAAGACCGAACAACGCAGTCAGAAACAGATGGCGCATTGGACCGCAGTCATGATGGCACTGTTCATGACCTATCTTCTCTGGGCCTATGGTTTTCTTGGTCTTGCAACAGGTTTCATGACAAACTGAGAACCATTAAAGAAACAGCACTCCTCGCTTTTGCCCGCGAGAAAACAAGCCTGTCATATCCGGAAGGTTCTGTTCGCTCTCTGGGTACAATACAGATGCATCAGATATTCTGACGATCACCAAAATGTACACTGAAGATAACTTCCGCTTACGTCTCTACGGAATTCAGAAACACCGGCCTCTCTTTCTTCATTGAAGTGCCTATCTCCAATTTCGGGGTACGGGAGCCAATTTTGACCTGACCTTTTCCCAACATAAACGGCACCTGAACAAGCCAACGCAGGTCACCCTTCATTCCTTTCGCCATCTGGTTTCAACAACGCTCAGAAATCAGGAAAGTCACATTCGAGAGCTTTGGCTTCATGACCTGTTAGGCCGTGAAGCCACCCATAACAGCCAGGACACAACCCAAAGAAAGATTCACCTTCGCTCAACCGAACACCTCTTTCCAATCAATGTATGACAGGAAATCGGTCACTTAATTCAAGGCCCAACAGCGTGACGTCGGCACATTCTGATCTGTCTGGGGATTAGGTGCAGTTAACACACACAACACCGTCTGCTTACGCCCTTCTATTGTTAAAAGAACCCCTTGCCCCGAATAGTCCGTCGTGCTGATGACCTTGAAGCCCTTGTTCAATAACTCGGTCAAAGACATCGGGAGCGGTTTCAACATCGTGGGAACCGCTAAAGGACTATAGGGAGATTTCACACCTGATTGTGGCAACCAGTCCCCCGATGACTGGGCAAAACAACCAACAGGCCCTAAAAGACCAAGAGCTGTCGCGAGGATAAAACTGGCTTTTCGCATGAGACTTTTCCCTTCTAATGCTGCCATAGCCTGTAACGGACTGTCTCCTGTCTATCATACCAGACTGTAAGGGAGAACTTCTGTGAAACACGCGCCTTTGGAAGCCCAAGCACGCACCTTGGAAGCCACGGGCGCTTACCGGGTCTTACGTCGTATCGCGCCCCTTCCGCTTGAGACGCAGGGGCCACGTGATCACACCCGTATAGGCCTTTTTCTGGATCTGGAAACGACCGGCCTCGACCCGGCCTGTCATGAAATTATCGAATTCGGGATGGTGCCGTTTGTCTATACGCTGGATGGCCGCATTCTCGGCACCTTACCAGCCTTCAATCGTCTGAGAGAGCCTTCCCACCCTATCCCTCCCGAAATAACCGCCCTCACCGGCATCACACAGGAGATGGTTGCAGGTAAAACCATAGCCCCTGAAGAGGTCGCCCAGTTCGCGACGCAGGCAGCCCTCATCGTTGCCCATAATGCCAGATTTGACAGGCTGTTTGCCGAACGCTTCTGGGAGGGGTTTTCCACAGTGCCCTGGGCCTGCTCCATGGAAGATGTGCCCTGGCAGGCAGAAGGCTTTGAAGGGCGCAGCCTTGGCTATCTCGTCATGCAGGCCGGATGGTTTTTTGATGGACACCGGGCCGCCGATGATTGTCTGGCTGGTGTTACCCTGCTCACCACACGTCTGCCTAAAACACAGACCCCAGCCCTCTCCGCCCTGCTTCAGGAAGCGCGGCAACCCCGCTGGCAGATCTGGGCAGAAAATGCGCCTTTTGATCTCAAAGAGAAACTCAAGGCCCGTGGCTACCGCTGGAATGACGGCACCGATGGTCGCCCCAAAGCGTGGTTTACGGAAGTGCCACAAGCCCAAAAAGAAGACGAACTGCATTTCCTGAAAACGGAAATCTATCTTCGTGAGGTCGCTCTACTCACCCGTGAAATTACCGCATGGGATCGTTTCTCACACCGCGCCTGAAACACACCTTTCCATTCTCATCCTCCCTTACTCTTCGGCATGACAACAGCAGACTGACGGCAATCGCCCTCAAAGCAGAAAAATTCAGCAGAGCTTGCCTGAATTTGTTTTTTTTGGTGACCGCTCAAAGTACAGTCACGTCGAAGGTTGTCGAGGTTCGCGGCTATTTTCTGGGTGGTTGATGAAGCGCGTCGTGAGCAGCAGAACGCCATGAAATAACGCGAGCACTCCAAATGCTTCCGCAAAAGCCTCTGATGGGATATGAGACGGACCGGTTGTCGCGAGCCGCCATCCAAGGAATGTGGCGCACACCGTGGTCAACGTCGGCCCCCCGATCCTTTGCATGATGTTCAGCGCGGTCGTTGCCATGGGAATATCGTCCCGAGCGATCGACGCATACCCCGCGCTCATCGCCGGAATGCCCACGGCTCCTCCGCCACCACCGCGCAGAAGCAGGGCGACGCTCAGCAGGGCAACGTTCAGACCGCTATAGGCAAGCACCACCAAAATCACTGTTCCGACCAACGAGATAAGAGCCCCGCAACCGGTCAGATCGCGCGCGTCAAACCGGTCACTCAGACGCCCAATGAGCGGATAGACGCACATCATCCCCAGACCCAGGGGTGCCATGAACAGGCCCGTCCGCTCGGGCGAGACACCGCAGGCGTGGATCAGCCATATGGGTAGAAGCATCTGACCAGCGAACGATACCCCGTTCGTCAGAAACATGATGATCGCCGACACCGAAAAGGCAGGCGCACGCAGCAGGCGCAGGTCGATCAGCGCGTCATCACCCTTGCGTCGCGCGGATCGGACATACAGGACGAACAGCACGAGGGACGCGCCTAAGGTCGCCTGTCCATAAGGCCGGGCGACATGATCCATGCCGTAAAGAAACGAGACGAGAGCGGGCGCGAGAAATCCTAGCCCTGTCAGGTCAAGTGGACGGAAACGCTCGTCATGTCGATCGTCAGGGAGAAACAGAACGGCAAGGGCAAAAGCCGCAAGCCCGACCGGCACATTGAGAAGAAAGATCCATCGCCAGGACGCGACGGAGAGAATGGCACCGGCGACGACGGGTCCAAGAAGCGGCGCGAGCAGAACAGGTGCCGTCATCGCGCTCGCGACCCTCGGCATCTGTCGGCCCGCCACACGAGCTACCGTCATCTGCGCCATAGGGGCGAGCAGTCCGCCCGCCATGCCTTGCAGCAGCCGGAATACGATCAGGGACGGCGCAGACCACGCTAGTGCGCACAGGCCTGATGTCAGCGTGAAGGCACCGAAGCACCATAAATAGACCGCTCGCCCCCCGAGGCGGCTTACGAGCCATCCATTCAGTGGCAACGTCAGGGCGAGCGCCAGCAGATAGCCGCTGACCACCCATTGAATGTGTGAAAACGGAGCGTGCAGGGTCGCGACGAGATCTGGTAGCGACACATTGACGATCGTGGCGTCCAGTTGCGCCATGAAAGATCCGACCGCCGCGACGCTCACGATTTTCCAGGTGCCCGGAGGCAGTTGATCCGGGTCTAAGGCTGGCAACGACGTTCTGGCGTTCATGAATGATCTCGCGGGAAACCGTGAGACGCGCAGACATGAGCCATGCGTTTACGCATCCAGCGCGATCGCGTCGCTCGTCGTCACCCGGCCAAGACGGGGAAAAATCTCTTCGCAGGCAAAGCGCTGCATCTCTTCGGTGAATGTGGACATGACATCCTCGACGAGCACGACGTTATATCCGTGCTCATGCGCCGCTCTGGCGGTAGATTCCACACCCAGATTGGTGGCGATTCCACCGACCACGATGGTCGTGATCCCGCGTCGCCGCAGTTGGAGGTCAAGATCCGTGCCGTAGAAGGCACCCCATTGCCGTTTCGTGATACGCAGATCATTCGGTCCGGCGAGCCCGTCAACCAGTTCGGTCCAGTCGGGAGCAAAGCCTCCGGGCGGCGAAAAGGAGCGATCGACGACCGCATGCACCGCGTCCGCGAAATCGGGCGCGAACGCGACATTCACCAGAATGACGGGAGCACCGGCGGCCCGGAAACGCGCCGCGAGTTCTTTCGATCGTTCGACGATCGTGGCCCCCGGTATCGGGGCCAAAGGCAGTCCCGTGATTCCCTTCTGGAGATCGATCAGGACGAGGGCCGTCCGGGTGGGCGGAAGTGAAATCATGGCGTGAGCTTCCCTGTTGACGTTCGCGCGACCGTCCCGAAGCGTTGTCCAGACCGCACGGAACCGTTAGAAGTTGAGCATATACTCAAACAGGAGCATTATTTGAGGATGGACTCAAATACGTCAAGAGCAAAACGGACACCTCTTCAGCCGCTACGCTCGGCCGGACGCCAGCGCGTCGAGGAACTGCTCGCGGCTGCGTCCGACCTGATGGCGGAACGCGGTTACGAGGCGACGACCATGGCGGAGATCGCCGCGCGCGCCGGGGCGAAGATCGGCTCGCTCTATCGCTTCTTTCCGAACAAGGAGGCTGTGGCGGACGCTCTGGTGCAGCGGCATATCGCCATTCTGGAAGACGAATACGCAGCACTTGCCAAACGTGCGGCCACGCTTTCGCCGGAAGCGTTGGCGGATATCCTGATCGAACTGCTTGTCACGCTTCATCCGCGTGTGAAATCGCTGTCCGCCCTGATGGAGGCGCGGACTGACAAGATGGAGATCCGCGACCGCGCGCGAGGTCATGCCGTGGCCGGAATTGCGGCGGCTCTGCGCGTGTGTGCGCCGGGACTGGATGAGGCGCTGGCGAAAGACATCGCGGCGGTCGTTCTGAACACCATGAAAGTCTTGCGCGGCATGCTCGCGAACGACGCGCCCACGACGTCGGGCGCGCCCGATGAGTTGCGGCGGATGAACCGACTTTATCTTTCCGACAGGCTGGCGCCGTTCCGGCGCGGTTCAGACAGCGCAACGGATGGAAAGACACGCTAAATGCGAACCGGAGACGAAGCCACACTCTCCCGGTGTGATGCGTCCTTCGACTGACGGCGCGAGAGATCGGCCGCACTTGCGAAGTGCGAGATGCGCAGCGGCGGCTTCCGCCTCATCCCGGACATACAAGCCCCCATTCGCCAAGCTCCTAAGCGGACAGTCCGCAATCACCATGAGCTG
>NZ_JOPG01000043.1 GCF_002153605.1 Acetobacter malorum
CGGCGGCCACCGCCGCAGTCGCCCAAGCGGCTCATTTCCTACGCGATGCCTTTACGAAGGTAAAGTGATAGAACAGAAGCGGTCTGAAGCAATTCCCTCCAAAAAGAGGTAACGCTTCAGCCTCGCGCTGGCCGCAGTTTCTGCTCCGTCCCTCAGGCACTGACCATGCACCTATCGCTGGCATGACGACTGCATATATGCGGGGTCTCATGAGACGGACAGCTCTCGCCCGACGAAGTCGGTTGATCAAGTTGACCTTCAGGAGACGCCCATTTGTGTCGTGACAGTCGATTGCACGAATGACCGCTTTTCCAGTCTACCGTCCAACTGCCGACATTCTGCTTACCCCCCATTGCAGCCATTCCCAAGAATATGGTGGCTCTATTCGACGCCAGCCGACACATAGTGCCTGGCAGACAGATGCTGGCAGCACAGTACGATCCAGAAGGAAGATAACGTAGTGCTTCTCCTTACCAAAGGAGTCAGAAATCTGTCAGGACTTTAAGTGGATGTCGAAATCACTCACACCATGAAGCTGAGGAGCAAAAGCCCCTCGCTCATCCAACACGCCTGAAAAAAACGGAATGCGCAGGCTGCGTTGTTCTGTGCCGTCGCAGAGGTATAAAGCCGTACTGCTTAAAGAGCATGGTCAGGTTGGTTTCATTAAACCATTGCAGATGCTCCGGCGGACAGATATCGGACCATGTTGCCAGATCCTGCGGTGTGGCCCGGTGGCCTGCATCCGGTGCAGAGAGATAGACAACTGCATTTGGCCGTGTGATGGCCCGAAGGGTTTCCATGAAAACCACAGGACTTCTCAGGTGTTCAAGCAATTCTGACGAAAACACAAAATCAAAGCACTGTTCCCGCTTTGCAAAGGCTTCAATATCCTCGGCAAAAAACCTCTGCTCTGGAAAACTGCGCCGGGCAAAGGCAATGCTGTTCTCGCTCAGGTCAACGCCCGTGCCACTTCGCGCAAAACGACACAGAGCCGCCAGCATGTGTCCACCGCCACACCCCAGATCTACTATGTCACGATGATACACGTATGGAATAAACCGCAGGCTCCGCCAGAATGCGCGCCACCGGCGGGAGCGATCCTTGGGATAGAAATCCGCACACGCGCCCCGGTAGGTTGTCGCATAATAGGCGGCGATAACTGCCTCAGTCGGCATGGGATCAACAAACAGGAACGCGCAGTTTGAACAGCGCACAATCCTGTACCCATTCTTCTCAAGCTGTGGGTAACACACAGCATGACACACTGGACACGTCACAGCAGGACGCACCGAGACATCAGGCATCGGGGATAAATCCATTTTTTAACTGGTGATAACTATGAGGACATCGGCCGCAACGAGGGGCTGGATGTCCTCACAGCATAGCTTTCCTACTGGAAAACCGTTTAGCCCTGGAATGTTTTCAGGAATTTATACTGATGTGTCGGACCATCCCATCTCCAGACAGGCTGTGTGCTGCCTGGTTGCCCGAAGGACAGATCGTGCACGCCATCCTGCGTAGTGGACAGAACGGTTATATCGACAGCACCATTGTGCCAGACAACCCGATTGTTCCGATCAAGAACAGTGAGTTCCCCCCCTGTCTGCCCCCAGCATGAATCCGGATCATAGGTCACGGTCGCACCCTGCAGAACACCACCAAGATCAAGATGCAGAACGCCGATCCTGTTCCGGTTCCCACAGGCATTTTTATATCCGTGTGCGGTTTTTTCCAGATCAGGAACATGCCGCAATACCGCATCATCTTTTGCCGTTGCAACCGGCAGGTCACTGCCCAGATAGCTTTTTAACTCGTGAAACGCCGTTCCCGCATCCTGTGCATGTGCTGTCGACACCAGACCACTGGCCGCACAGAGCATGAAAGACAGAGCTGTCATTTTTCTTGTCATTTTCTATTTTCCTGTAATCATATTTTAGAAATAGCGTCTCATTGATAGGCTGGATGAGAGGTCCCCTACCCTCTCGTTACTCCACACCGTAAAGCTGACGCCTCTGCGCATCGGTGTCGCATTTCTTGCGCACTTCTTTAACGCTCCCCCACAGGCCGATCCCTGCAGCAAAGGCAATGAAGGGGTGCCACCAAAGTCCAATCGCAACACCACACAGAACCTGCCCCATCACACTGCCGTGTCGTGCGATCTGGTATTCCTCCCTGTGCTTGGCTTCAATTTCCCCGAATTCCGCTTCATACTCGGCCCGACGCTGCTCCAGCCGACTGGAAGACTGCGCGCCAGATGCATCGTGCTCACCCATGAAACACCTCATGCACAAGACCGGCGACAATCAGCATGATCCCCACTGGTATCATGATGTCCGTTGCCAGAAAGACCGCACCCAGTCCGATGACCGCAATCACGGCGAGCCCACCCAAGAGTGTCAGCATCTACCCCTCCCGTCCTGTTTGTTCACTTAAAGCCGCCCGATATCACGACACAGGCCCAGCAGATGCGAGAGCCGCTGTTGCAGGACAGAGCCCAGAACGATCAGTCCTTCGAGCAGGCGGGCTCCATCACTATCGCCGCGCAGATCATCCAGCCGGCTTCTGAGCAATCCGTGCTCCAGTTCGACCAGCCTGAACACGTCGTGCAGGCCGGCATGTAACTCTTCGAGACGAGGATCCGAGGTGTTTTCCTGAGACGCAGACATCATAATCCCTTCGACAAGACGAGGGTTTCATGCGAAGTTCGAGAGGCAAACAACGACGCCCCGCACATTAACCTTTCTCAATACATACGATGTTCCGACTATACATACAAGCGGTTTTCTGCATATTTCAAGCCTCCTTGTTCTTCTGGAGGCCTGATGTCACGCCGCAATCGAAAGCGCCCGCTCATGGATGATCAACTGACCCTCATGCGTGAACGGGGAGAGCGGCTCCGTCAGGCGGCTCAGGCCATCGGTATTACACGCGCAGCCAAAGCCGCCGGCGTGCCCTACACAACCCTGCGCGACTATATGAATGGCGGAGAAATGAAGTTCTCTTCCATCGCCTCTCTGGCACGGGTCTGCGGTGTGTCTCTCGACTGGCTGGCTTATGGCGTCGGAGAAGAACCACCCCCTCCCCAGACACAGGAGGAAACACCCAGCAGGGGCGGCCATCAGGCCGTTATCCCCTGGCTGGACAGTCGCGAAGACGGGCTGCGTATCAGCAAAAGCTGGCTGACCAGAACGTTCCGGCAGGATGGCACAGCCTTACGGCTCGTGAGCGTCATTGGGGATGCCATGCTCCCCACGCTAGTCGAGAACGATCTCGTGATCCTCGATACAGCCAATCAGCAAATTCATGGTAGTGGCCTGTTCGCTCTTGCTGTGGACGACAGTATCCTGATCCGGCGGCTTGAACGCCGACTGGATGGCGGTCTACGCGTCATCGCTGACAATGACCGCTACCCGCCTCAGGATCTGACACAGGACGAAGCATCCGACCTGAAGATTGTCGGGGAAGTGCTCTGGACTGGAGGCCTTCCCAAGCGTTAAGCAGCCCCGCGATGCGCCATAAATGATTTTTCGTAGATTATAGTCATTTTTTCGCTTGCTGTATGGGTTTCTTCGCAGTATTTGTTCCTGAGAAATACCGCCTGTTTTCTGGTGGCGATCTCAGGAGTCCTCTGTGCTGTTCTCCCCTGCCCTTCCCCCGCTGACAGAAATCAGGCCGGGTCAGGCCGCACTTGCCTCGTTCGGCAGCTATCCCATGACACGCCGCCAGCACCTTGCCCGCATGCTGATGCATGAACGCCCACTCGGACGAGGACGCTTACGGCGTGTAGCAGTCTCATGGTTCCAGCAGGGCCCCCAGATCGTGGATGGCACCTTGTTTGGCTATCGCGTCAGATTTTATCCGCGCGATAACCAGACGGATGCCTATGGGGCCATCTGTGGTGCACTTTATAAGAGACGTGAACTACGCTGGCTGCGCAGCATTCTCTCCCCGGACGCCAGTTTCGTGGATATTGGCGCAAATATGGGGTTTTTCTCCCTGTACGCGGCTCGCTGTCACACACGTAAAATTCTGGCGGTTGAAGCTAATCCGGTTCTGATGGATCGGTTTCGGGAAACACTCGCCCTGAATGAGCCCCTTCCGATCTGGTGCGTTTCCTGCGCGGCGGGCGCGACATCGGGAAATGGACAACTAAGGCCCCGCCACCATGACGTTGGCAGCGGCCAGATCTCCCTCCTCCCTTCAAAAAAAACACGGGCAGGACAGCAGGCGATCGCCATCCCCATTCGTCCCCTCAAAGATATTGTCCAGGACGCCGGTCTGAGAACCATCACTCTGATGAAGCTTGATATTGAAGGAATGGAACATGCTGTGCTGGACACCTATTTTAGAGATGTCTCTCCGATGCTTTATCCGCGACACCTGATTCTGGAACGTCCCGTTCGCCGAGAGGCACAGCAAGCCCTCGAACATTTATTGATTGCCAGTGCAATTTACAGGATCAGCGGACGCACGCGCACCAGCCTTCTTTTATCAAGAAACTCTTGCTAAAAACCAAATCTTTCAAAAACAAAATTATTGTTTCGAAGCACTTTTCCATCTGGAAAAACTGCTGCCTGCGAACAGGCAGCAGTCGACCGATCAGCTCTGGTTTACAGAGGCTTCCAGCGCTTCACACGCGCGTTCAAGCTTCTCGGTCAGATCCGAGGACAGCAAGATGAGGCCATCCAGAGTATCTGTTGAGCCATCACGCACTTCTTTCAGGCCGGCAATAAGTGCTGCACGCATGATCAGCATGACTTCATAGACATCCTGAACGGGCGTCGAGGTCGCACAGAATTGATTTGACATGGATAATTTTCTTTCTGAAAAGTCGTTATCCTCAAATGAAGAAGAAAAACCTCACGCGCAGTCTCAGGGGAACCCCGATGACACCAACGCGCGATGACCTCTTCCTTTTTTGGGGAGAAGGGCGACAACCCTTCGAAAGCTTCTCAAGAAGATTAAGGGAAACGCTGGTTCTCGATCAGGACAACTGACCTACGGAAACCAATCAAACGGCAGCCGCAGATTACCCAGAGAAAAAAGGGACTGCACAAAGCAGCCCCTTTTCCATCCGTCTTCTCTTATACGTTACTCGAAGTCACGGTAGACGCGGTCTTCCATAGCCTGCCACCCCTGAGCTTTCCCGAATGGTTCTGACATTGGGGGCGGTAGTGTGCGGGCAACAGAAAGCGCTGCCAGCATATTCAGCCGACTCTCGGCTAGAAGGTGGCGCAAAACAACACGCGACTGCATCAGACGGGTGAAGGCTTCACATTCAAACCAGGGAATTTCGAAGCTGGGCTGAAGATACTCGACGACTTCGGCAAGAGAATAGTCGCTGCTTTTGCCAAGGTCATAGATCCGCGCGAGCCTGTGGAGACACAGTTGATGCGGTTGTTCTCCCCAAGGCCCGCCGAGAAGTCGATGCAGGAACGGAACATTATAACCGGCGAGACACAGGGGGAGTTTCTGATTATGTGGAAACACAGCGTTGAAGAGGCGGTCCTCCACGACGAAGTCACTCCCGCCGCGCTCGCCAGGAACCTTCTGAAGCACGCCTTGGAAAACTCCTCCATTCACATCGGCGAAGGTCTGATCCGGTCGCATCACCAGATCGCAATACGCAAGCGATATGGGCAACCCCTCTGCAAGCTGGGGCTGTCCGGGACCTTTGGGCGCAATATCGAGGAGCCGGATTGTGCCCTCGCGCCAGCGCGGCAGGATAGTCATCTCTTCTTTTACTATTGTCATGATCAGGCTCCTCGGAGCGCGACATCATCGACAAGATCGATGCAGAGGTCTTTTAGAGCCTCGGGACGCGCAAACATGTCGAGCCAGACTACAACCGGTGTTATGTCGAGAGCGCGATAAAAGGCGAGACGCTGATCAAGACGAGCTAGCCATTTCCGCTCATCGTCATTTCGGGTGACACGATCAGAGCCACAGCATCCTGCCACTTCTATATAGCGGCAAAAATTTCCTTTCCGTAACGTTAGATCGGCACGAAAAAGTCCTTCACTAAGGCAGATGGGTTCGTGCACATCAACATGCATGTTGCGGCGCTTCAGAGTGCAGAGCATCTGATAGACAATCCGTTCCGGCAGAGAATCCAGTTTCGTCCCATCAGAAGCAACTGGCCCAGAGACAGGCAAATGGGGCCAGAGACCGGCGGCTGTTTGCTGAACACGAGACCATTCAGCTGTCCCAGAATCACCAATAAAGATCAGATGCTGGCCCGCCGCTCCCATAAAACGAAACATGTGCGCGTTGGGCGGCGCACCGAGGGCCACAGCCATTTGTTTATAAAGCAGGAGATCCTTTTCAGTCGGATAAAAGATAGAGGACAGGTCAGACAAACTGCTAGTTTTTGTTGAAAGCATAGTCATGAGATTTCCATGAAGTCGAGTAACCCGTAAGGAAGCCGTGCCGTGACGGCACTTTTCCTTTTCTGGGGGGGCTGGCACTGCAGCCTCAAACACGGTCCCTTCTCGTTGACCTGCTAAGGCTCCCACGAAAACAAGATCCATTTTCTTCAGAAAGCAGGACATCACAACAGACAACACACCCGATCAGGCTCGGCAAAAGTCGCGAACGTCTTCTCTCGGCTATTTTTCGAGAATTTTATCATTTTCGCCAATAATCATGTTTGTGGAAAAATCGTTGTATTTTTTGCTTATGATAATTGCTGTATTTCAGCACTTTCCAATTCTCCTTGACGAGCCTGAAGGCGGGAAAATTTCACTCTAAATCAACAACTTAAATTCGTTTTTTTACTGACCAACTGGCTGCCGTAAGGCAGTCAGCACGAAGTGTTTTTCGGTGCCCTGCACCAAAAACACGGTATCGTGCCATCTTTCTCTCTTTTTGACTTATTTAACAGCTTTGTAATGTTATTTATGTCTTTTTCTTTCTCATTCTGACTTCTGACAAAGCTGTCGTTCTCTTTCTTCAAAAATGATCTAATCACCCCTTAAAACGTCTCTGTATCCGTTTATTTGAGGCTCTAATGTTTATCAGGGAGCCGTAGAAAATTCTTCTCAGAGGCGTTTTAAGGTCTGTTTTTGAGATCATGGTTGTGGAGCGGCCTGGTCGATTTTGCCGCTTTTTCGGGGTCTTTTTTGTTAAGAATTTTTCCGGAAAAGCGCGGATTCCGTTTTGCCCTCCACTCCGGTTTTTGTCGTGTTTTCGGTGGTTTTTCCTTGGACCAAGGATTTACCCCTGAAAATCGCGCGGGAACCCCTAAAATCGGGGGGGGGTCTATAGGGGGGTTCCTTGGAATAAGGATTTACCCCTGAAAATCGTGCAGGAGGTCCAAAATCGGGGGGGTTCTATAGGGGGGTTCCTTGGAACAAGGATTTACCCCTGAAAATCGTGCAGGAGGTCCAAAATCGGGGGGGTTCTATAGGGGGGGTCCTTGGATTAAGGATTTACCCCTGAAAACCGTGCGTGAACCCCTAAAATCGGGGGGGTTCTTTCTTGAACCGGCGGTTTCAACTAATTTTCGTGACGGGAACCCCCAAAATCGGGGGGGTTCTATAGGGGGGTTCCTTGGAACAAGGATTTGCCCCTGAAAATCGTGCGGGAACCCACAAAATCGGGGGGATTCTTTCTTGAACCGGCGGTTTCAACTAATTTTCGTGACGAGAGGCCCCAAAATCGTGGGGGTTCTATAGGGGGGGTCCTTGGATTAAAGATTTACCCCTGAAAACCGTGCAGGAGGCCCCAAAATCGGGAGGGTTCTAGGGGGGTGTTCCTTGGACCAAGGATTTACCCCTGAAAACCGTGCATAATCGTCAATATAAGGGGGTTCTGATTTATTCCGTCCTGTTCAACTCATTTTCCTGACGGATTGCCCAAAATCGGGGAGGTCTGCTACGGCGTGTCGTCAGTTAAGCAGGCTGATGATTGAGGCGATAAGCGGTAAAATGCAGGACAAAGCCAGTCTTGCCAGCAAAACCGAAGAAATCGAACGATTGCATGACACACTGATCAAACTGTTTCAGACAGGCCCAGCCCTGTCTCAGGCTCCCGGTGCGGTGCCCCCGTCTCACCAGTTAGCATCCCCTGCTCCTACGCCGACCGCCCCGACTTCTCCCCGCCTGACGGAAGCTCTTCAGCTTGCATTACTGGCGGATAGCCAGAAGAGTGACGCCACCAAGAAAGAGACGGCCCGCACGGTGGCACTGTTTGTTCAGGCCTTTGGCGGTAAACCCGTTCAGGAGATTACTGGTCGGATTGCCGGGGAATTTCGAGACCTGCTTTTCTCTCTCCCCTCCTCCTACGCCAAGAGCAAGCAGGACATGGATTTAAACGCTGAGGTCGAGCGGGCGCAGGAGTTTGATCTGCCGACATTAAGCGGCAAGAGCGTGAAGAACCACTTCATGCGCCTTTCGGCCTTGTGGAACCAGCTTATCCGTCGCGAGATTGCGGACAAGAACCCGTGGAGCAACTGGGATTTTGACCTGACCAAACGGAATCCGCGCAGGGCATGGTCAGACGATGAACTCGCTTTGCTTTCGTCTTCAGCATGGACATGCAGCACCATCTCACAGGCGACCTTTACAGGTATTACCATGGTCGCCGCCTATAGTGGCATGAGACTGGGAGAAATCTGTAATCTACGGAATGAGGATATTCAGGAGGTTGATGGCATTCCCTGTTTCCTTATTCGTCCTCACACTGAAGACAAATGGACACCGAAAACAGAGGCAGGCATTCGTAATGTGCCCATCCACAGTGCCTTGCTCGAATGGGGCATTCTGGACTTCCAGAAAAAAGGCGAAAAATTCTTTTTCTCGGAACTAAAGACACCCAAAAGCGGCCCCCGTGGCACAGATTTTGGTCGGAATTTCTCGAAGTTTAAAACGACGATTGGCCTTCCTGCTGCCATTACGTTCCATAGTTTCCGACACACGGTGTCCACCCGTCTGCGCAATCAAACCGGAGACCTCCGAGAACTCTGGATTGATGCCCTGCTGGGTCATGAATCCAGCCATAAAAGCCAAGGGGCCACGACCTATCTCTCCGGCATTGCAACGGAAAATCTCAGACAGACGGTCGAAACTCTCAGCTATCCAACGCTTTATTTAAGGCAAAGCCTATAAGGTCGCCGTGCAGGTAAACAGAAATCAACTACATCATTAAAAAATAGGAACTCTGGTAACGATACGCATGCTTCATATTGCTATAGACGCAGATATTTATCAATGAATTGGTTTTTCTAATAACGCCGCTGATTAAGATTGAGGAAAAAGGGGATTAATTTTTCAGACATGAGCCGTGCAACGGTTCTGACCTGCTCATCAGTCAGAACTGCACCTGGTTGGGCACCACAGTTTTCAAAAGCGTACTGCACGGCTTTATCTACAGCATATGAGTGCTCTCGTTGCCGTTTACGAACCATACCGGGGCCGATGACTGCATCCGCAGCCCGCTTAACGGCTTCGTCATCGCAATGCTTGTAATCAAAGATATCCAACATATCTGCTTTAGAAAATTGAAGATTAACTGACAGGTCAAGTTGCGTTCCTGTCGTAGGATCAATCGCGTAACAGTTTTCAATATTTGGACCACTATAAATCTCAGACAAGAGAATTACACTACGGAGAAAACCGAAATATTCTACATATCCAAGCAGCATTCCAGTTTCTGCATTACCCGAAATAGCAACACAATGCAGAGGTACACCGACGGGGCGTTTAATGAGTAAATCGGTAGTCCAATAATAACCAAAACATGCAGGAGCATCTGGATTTCGAAGATACGAAAGAGCTTCTTCACCAGCCGTAACCGACACCCCACTGGCATGCAAAAGCGCAACAGCAGATTTAACTATTGAACGACCAGCTTCTAGACCGCCAATTTGGCAAGGAACTTGAACCATACCTTTAAGATAGGAAGTTTCTACTTCCAATTTTTCCATTTCCGTATCGACCTTAAGGTTTGGATACTTTTGTTGAAGTCCATGTAAAATTCTTTTTGCTTCACGCTTATCACGAGCCACTATTTGGTATTTGATACTCCCTGCTTCTTCTTTTTTGTTGCACGTCGGTCGCAACAGAGCAAAATCTCCGTGAGAGAGCATTTTAAACTCCTCACCTGCTGTCGTAGTAATTACTTGATCTGGAATAACTCCACGCTCACGCTTAATATCAAAAAAATGACAAAGGCCATTCAACTGAGAAGCAAGTACAGAATCCCATTCATGACCAGTTTTGTTGTTGCAGGGCTCACACAAAAATCCATACACTTTTCGAAAGCCACCGACTGCATTGGGAATTATATGCTCTGCCGAATTATTTTTTGATGTAAGAATATTATTGCAAATAACACATACCATTATATGGAATACCTTCTACGTTACGTTTTAAAATCTGAAATATTTATTATTTACATTGCTCTATCGTCACAATTTTTTGCTTATCAGCATCATAACGATAAAGATGCAATTGACCGTCAAGAATAAGCTTGGCAGCTTGGCTGACATGCTCTGGCAACACATAGAACCATTCCTTAGGGTATACAGCCTTCCCAAAGCGGTCTTTAACGAAAAGTCCTTTTGCACGTGCCGGTTCAAAAAAACGATGTAGCAAGTTTTCTACTGTAGCCCGTGGTAGGTTCTTTAAATCGTAGGTTGCCACTATCTCTACAGGAGCCAGCAAAAAGGTTGGGTCGTTTCGAGCATCAGCAATCCGCCGCTTTACGTCCTGACTTGTAACACCAATTTTGTGCAAGATACCCCTTTGTTCTTTAATTACTGGGTCTGTTGCAAGCGACCGTGCCACATATATAGTACCTGATAAAGATAGCTGGTCAGATTCCCACTCAGGGTCGAGAGGCCCAAGCCCCACACGTTCAATGACGCGGGCAGTCTTATCTTCAGTCAAAGACTTGCGAAAGGAAGACATTAAGGGGTCACTCTCTGTCGCATTAGAAAAAATAATGCGTAAACGATGATCCCTAGAACCACTTCTTATCGATTTCTCTGACTTTTCTGCCACTAAAGCCAACAAACCATTACGAATAAAAAAGTCACCTTCCAATGGTTCCAGAACAGCTCCTTTTCGAATAGGCGAAGCTTTACGTTCGCCATTCTCTAGGGCCACTTGGACTGCCTGAAATTTACCCTCAAACAAATAAAAATCTCGGCAAGGAGTGGCCTCTGCTCTGTGGTCCGGTTGGTTACGTTCTGCTGCGGGCGTGCTGTGCTTTAGCGTAATAAGCGAAGGGTCTGCGTCTAATTCATCATCAGCAAAAATATCATCCAGGCTTTCTGGTATAGCCAGACGCAAGGTATCATCTTGCCAATCCTGCTGCGGGAAAAAAACAGGCATGTGCAGTAACCCTTGTGCATCAGCCTGCCGTAAAGCAAGAGAGGGATTTTCTTGCACCTTATTCCAAATCACACCAAGACGCATCTCGTCATGGTTATCAGAATCTGGGTTAGGAAGACGTTGGTGCGTTTTATAAAACACCCCGACATCATTCAGCACTGCCAAATCTTTTATGTCCCCCTGCTCTGCCCGTCTTGCCGCTGGCTTTACATCAAGCAAGCCAAATTCATCAGGCTCATTGTAAATCTCCTCTAATGTCGGCCTGACCATCAGATGGCACCATCACGGAGACGTTTAGCTTTTTCATGCTTAAGCCACGCCTGAGCTTCCGCCATCCGTTTTTCTAGTAGGTTTTCTGAATGCAAGTTGGGCTCTCTCCCCTCTTGTGCCCTAAACAGCTTAATACGCGGCCATAGAGTACGTGCTTCATCTGCTGTCATAGCAATACGCAGTGCCACCATAGCAGATTGCACATGAGCAAGAAGTGTTGAGTCAAAAGACTTTGAAGCGACCTCAAAGCGTTCCCTAAATACATTCACGCTATCAATCAGTTCAACATCAAGATCTTTTACATTGATAAATTTCTTGACCATTTCCAGCAGCGTATTCGGAGCTGAGAGTAAGACACCTTCCTCTCCATCCTCCCTTTGTTGAGGCGGCAATGTCTCTTCATTATTACCATTAAGTTGAGCTTTTGCATGCTCTAACTGCTGTTGCTGTTCCTGCCGCGCCATAGAGACAATATTCATATGAGCCGCCAATTGCTGGCGTACTGCTTCGGTCTCTTGCTCGTTAAGATTATGATACCGCTTTTCAATAATATCAGTCAGAACCATCTGGTTCACAACCTCTGGGGCAGTATCTGGCAATAAAGCCCGCTTATCCATCTCCTGACAGGCTGCGGCCATAAGGTCTTGCATGTCCTGTTCACAAATTTCACGCGCACGCGCTGTGGGCGGCTCAATCAGGTTTTTAATACCAATCTGCACATTACCTTGTTCGTCAACATGCACAGGGTCTCGGATATCCCCATCTTCTCGACGATAAAACTTGAAATTAGGAGAAAGCACTTGCTCCATAAGAAGAGAGCCTGAGATAGCCTTAAGCATATCATTGACCGCATTTGTAACAGCCCCGGTTTCCACCCCCGGTTCTGCTACCAGATTGGTAAAGATTGCTTTGGGCTTGCCCGGTGCGTCTCGTGTGGCACGGCCAATAATTTGCACTATTTCAGTTAAAGAGGAACGGTAGCCAATGGTCAGGGCGTGCTCACACCACACCCAGTCAAACCCTTCTTTCGCCATGCCAAGTGCTATAATAATATCGACCTTAGCCCTATCGGCCTCATCATTACGTTTGCCGTCTGGCCCTTTAATCTCCCTCGCTAAAGCCGCTTTTACGTTCTCACGACCCGGCCCATCATCTACAAGATCTGCAACCCGAATAATTCTACCTGTATGAGTCAGAACAATATCAAAACCTGTTTCTGAATCGCGTTTAGTAATTTTGCCAATTTTATCAATAATACGACCAACCTCATTATATTTATCATCAAAGGCCTCGGATGATCCACGATGAGGAATATGAATGATGGTCTTTTTGTGCTCATCCAGCACACCTTCTAAGCCGTTAACATATGTGCCCTTATAGAACTCATAATTAATGCCCAGAGCCTTCAGAAAACGATAACTCTCTAACTGTTCATAATAACTATAAACAATGGTGGTAAAACGCTCCTCATCTTCCAACCGCAATACTGGGTCAGCATCACCACGGAAGTAACTGCCAGTCATGGCCATTAAGTGGCATTTATTTTGCTGCATAAGGCTACGGAGAATAACGCCCAGGCGGTTATGGTCAGAAGCAGAGACATGATGAAATTCATCTATAGCGATAAAGCATTCATCAAACGCACTTAGGCCTCGATTAGCCTCAACCATCTCAAACCCAAAGCGGAAAGTTGCATGTGTGCAAATGAGAACTTTGGCATCAGAATCAAAAAAAGCTTCAAACGCCTTAACTTTCTGTGTCGTGGCATCCTCACCTGTTATGCAGAGGTTCCATTTATCCTCAACATCCCAATTTGCTTCAAATCCGTAAGAGGTAAGGTCTGTTGAACGGAAAGAGCCACCAATAGAGGTTTCTGGCACACAAACGATAGTTTTAGCGCGTGCCTGATGGAGCATTTTATCTAACGCCACAAACATAAGGGCTCGGCTTTTTCCCGCAGCGGGAGGAGCCTTAAGAAGCAGATATTGTGCCTGACGCGCTTTATAAGTGCGCTCCTGCATAGGGCGTTGGCCCAACGCATTAGTACCAGCCCCAGATGTGCCATACTGAACGGTAAGCGTTGGAACCATTATTTTTTCTCCGTGCGTTTAGAGTTTTTCTTTATTTTAGCAGCATAGAGCTTAAATAAATGCTCTAGTCGTTCTGTATCATTATGAAAGGGTTGCTCTCGGTACATGCTTTCCAGCAAGTCATCATTTGCTTTATGCACGGCCCGCAAATCATCTGGCATTTTCTTGGGGTCATAAAGCTGTGCTATTGTTTTTGGATAATGACTATAGCGTGTTTTTAGAATTGTCCTAGCAGACTTTGACAAGGCGTCTAATTGTTCTGGTGTGAATTTTGGAACTGGGAATGTGTTCCAGCCAAGTGTATTAGAATAGCGGAAGTCTGATTTAAGCTTTCCACATACAGTGCCGATCCATACCAAATGTATGCGCGACGCAATAAGTGCAATGCACCAATCAGGCGCATCATAGAGCACCTGATTAAGGTCTGAGGAAATCACATCCGCCCCGACACGCACAACAGGCAAGTATGGTCGTCTCTCAGATGTTACACGAGGAACTAAGATAGTATGTGAAGTAGCGTGTCCGCTAATAAACCAAAATTTATGCGGCGTTTTCGCAGCAGGCCGAGTTACGGAATTTTTACTTGCGGCACGAAACTCTGCCACTAGCGTAAGACGCTTTTTGATATCCAATATCTCTGATGCTTGGCTAACTTGATGGTCTCCAATCCAGAGGCAATATCTCATTTCTCCACGCACAACTTCTTTAGAACCAACGAATTTTCTAATGAAATCTTGTGCTTTAGGGTTATGTTTCAACATCTCATCTTTTTGCTCTTCAGACAAAATAAGATGCCCACCATCAGTTGCTGCACTACCTCTATACATTTTTGGTAAACCAAAAATTGAAAACGATGATGATTTAACAAATACATTGGGAGAAGGAACCAAGTATGCATTAATGTTTTCAACAAAATTTTTTAATTTTCCATCAAATAATATCTTTTTTTTATTATTTTTTATTTCCAATGATATTATAGAACACAAAACAGCAGCTTCTTTTCCTGCGTTATTTGACCATTTAAAAGGCAGGTAAGCAAATTGTATATTTATATTCGATGCTAAAATTTTTTCCCATAACATCGATACTGATTGACCTTGGCAAATAGAGTTTGTTGAAACAAAAGCTGCCTTTGCTCCATAATTTTCAATATATTTACAGGAAAGAAAAAACCAACAACTTACATAATCCAAATCTTTATAAGACTTAAAGACCCCACTCATTAGAAGAGCCATATCTTCTTTTTGTTTTTTTGTTTGATATGTTGATCCCGCAAAAGGAGGATTTCCAATTATATAAGTAGTTTCTTCTTTCGTTGGCGGAAGGCACACACTATCCCACTCGATCCGTAACGCATTCTCTTTTGTAATATGAGCAGCCTCTTTCAATGGAAGAGGAGCAAAAGTGGTACCAAAGATCCCTGCGAAGAGAGAGTTTGCCTGATATTCAGCGATAAATAATGCCAATTTGGCAGTCTCAACGGCAAAATCGGCAATTTCAATACCGTAAAAATTACGAATAGGAATAATAGAAAACATATTCAGAGTAATATGCCCCTCTATCGCCTCAAGACGCTTTAAGACTCGCATCTCTCTATCTCGGAGTTGACGATAGGCAACTACCAGAAAATTCCCAGACCCACATGCAGGATCAAAAACACGGATTTTTTCCATATGCTCTAAAATGACGCGTAATTCTTTTGCATTTTGTGCCGAATCAATACTTTTATCTAATTCATTAAGAAAAAGAGGCCCAAGCACCTTCATGATATTAGGCACAGACGTATAATGCATTCCTAATTCAGCCCGTATATCAGGGTCAGCAACAGACTGAATCATAGAACCAAAAATATCTGGGTTAATTTCCCGCCAATCAAGTTGGCAGGCCTCCCGCAAATAATTAAATGCTGTGCTGTCAAATTTGGGGGCATCAATCTCGCCTGCAAATAGACCGCCGTTAACGTATTCTAGTTCACGCGTCCACGCTGGTAAATTACCTCTTTGTGCTTGAGGCACGTTCATAGCCCGAAAAGCAGCAATCAGAACTTCTCGCGCTTCTTCACCTTTATCTCCAGCATAGGTAAACAAAATCCGTGAAAACTGGTTTTTTGAGAAGATACCTACATCCTCAGAAAACAGGCAGAAGATAAGCCGCATCATGAGTTGGTTCATCTCATGGCGACGTGTATCAGTTCCCCAATCTGGATTTACTCGGCATAAGGCATCATACAATTTAGCAAGCTTACTGGTGGCCTTAATATCAACAGGATTTTCTTCAAGAGCTTTATAACGCTCTTTCCCTGCTGCAGGCAGAAAGAAACCATATTGGTCTCCCAACTCCTTAAAAGCACAGTGTAGTGTCTCACCACTTGCTGGGTGTATGGCTGAGAGGGTTTGCCCGTCAGTCGTAAAAAGAATAGCGGGCTTTGCACTTTTGTTCTTGCAAGAGACTTTTAAAATTTCAAAAGTAGCCTCCACCTCGCCTAACGGTGCAGGTGCATAGTGAAACCTTTTGTTAAATAAGACCCCGCCTGGTAAGTCTGATTTATTGGTCGCACCATTACGTAACTTGGCAACTGCTGCTTGAGCAGCATCTGTGGCCAAGGCAAATTCAAACGGAAATTCAGCACGCTCAAAAGGTTTCTTGGCAATCGTATCAAGAGCGTCATAAATATCAGTCGGGTTCATCAAACAAGCCTTAAATCATATCCACAAGGCCTATTATTTGTAGGGCATCACCACAACAACAGCCTCTTTCAATCATGCCAGTCGTGAGCAGACCGCGAAAGCCCCAGTTTTTAAATTCCTGCCCTTATGTCCACTTTTGCTCGTTAAGATTTTTGTTCTTTTTCCGTTCCTTGCATAGAAGCAGATTATCTTAGTTTCCATGGGGTTCTGGTCAGGAGCCAGCAGTGTCCAATGGCTACCCGTTGGGTGCCTTGGACAAGCTGGCAAGGGGGAGTGCCTCCCCCGTTGCCCCCCACAATAGGGAGACTGAAACCATGCCTGCAATTCGCACGTCCCGCCTTTCCGTCAGGGCCAGACCTGACGAACTTGACCGATGGCAAGTCGTCGCCAGACGAGCCGGACACCACACCACCGCTGGCTGGATACGCGCTCTCTTGCGTGATGCCGAGTTCGCAGGCCAAGTGGGCGACCGGCTCCTTGCTGAACTCAGAGGCCTACGGGGAGACCTTGCCCGCATTGGCAACAACCTCAACCAACTGGCCCACGCCGCCAACAGTGGCGAGGCAGTGGCCTGTGCCGCCACTTTAGACGACATAGACGCCTTGAAAGAGAGAACTGACAGGCTGTTGCGTCATATCCGTCCCGCCTCCCGACAGACGATACATTGACCTTGCCCTCACAAATATGTGGCCATGATTGTCAAGGAAACCCGCATCAAGACAGGCAGCGGCCATAAAGCCCTTGCCGCCCATGTCTTGCGGGGTGAGAAGAACGAAGCCATTCTGGTGCTTGCAGGCAGTGAGTATTGGCTCAAAGACTGGGTGAAGGAAGCCAAACGTGAAGGCCTGACCTATGGCCTCCGTCATATCGCCTTTAATCCTGAACAGACCATGACAGATGCAGAACTGTCAGCGTTTGCCGACCGGCTCTGTGAAGAACTTGGAGCCGATAAAGCCTCTCGCACCCTTATCCTTCACCAGAAAGACGGCAACAGACACGGTCATCTTATCCTGCCTGAATGGCAGCATAACCATGTGCTGAGTAGCCGCTTCTCTTACATGCGCTTGGAGAAAGTCGCCCGCTTAGAAGAAATCAGGCTGGGACACCCTTTAACGGCTGGGCGTCATGATGCGGCCATTACCACTGCCCTGCACAAAGAGGGTAAACATCGCGAAGCCGCACTGGTGGAAGCCCTTATACCTGAAGGCGCTCCCCTCCCCCGTGCCGCTTATACCTCTCAGGCACGCCGGATAACAGAACGACAGGCTGTGGATTTACCGGCCTTGAAAAAAGCAATTACCGCTCTCTGGCAACAGTCGGGCGAAAAACTCCCTGCCTTCCGCCGTCTGTTACAGGAACAGGGTCTTGTGATGCGTGAAGGCGATAAAAGCGCCACCAGACCGGGAGCCCATATCATTGAAACAGCAGATGGCACTCTGATTGGCTCTTTTACCCGCCTGACCAAAACACGCATGAAAGACTTCCATGCTTTGCTCATGCAGGAAGCTCTGCCAGCAGAAGAGCCCCGCCTTGTATGCCCTGTTTCAGCCCGTGCCCGCCGGTTAAGCCCACTGAGCGCCAGACCGCCGCGCGTCTTGCCCGCAGAGGCCATGATTATACCTCTGCGTAGAGAGCCAAGCTATCGTCCAACAGTGACCTCTCTCACTCAGACACAGAACCTTAACCCCGGTTTGCCCATTACCTGAGAGACTGGAAAAAGGAGGTAGCCCGATGTGAACACATCATACGCCAGAACCCTTTATCGCTGTACGGCCCTGTGCCAACACGCGACCAAGTCTTCCAAAACATCTTACGAGAAATAAAGCCCCTTCAGATAAAACTCAAAAAAGCCAAAGAAACAATTGATTTAGCACATCAGGAACGTGAAGCGGCCTATGCTTCCTTGTTAGGTGGTTTAACTGGACGACGGCACAAGGCCGATGAAGCTTTTGAAAAAGCCCTGCTTAGTCTTGCTGAAATACTCCGTTACCTCATTGAGACCTTACTTTGCCTGTTTGGCCTGAGAGAAACGCCACCCCAGCCCCTAACCTTGCCAGTGCCTACAGCACGGGAACGGGATTTGGAAAACTATTATGACCAGAAAAGACAGTATGTGTCCGCCCTGCTCAGTAAAGAGAGAACACTCGCCTTACTGAGGACACTGTATCAAAAATCCATGGTGCAGCGGAAAGAAGAGCAAAGCAAGACTGAGACTGCTTATAGGCCAACCTTCGAAGCCGCTCAAAACCGCTTAGGCCACCTCAGGCAACTCCCCGGCCTGCACAAAGACCTTGATAAGGTCACACGAAAAGCCTTCTTCCATGCTCAACATACAGGGCAGCTTGAGCAGGCTCTCATGATTTTACAGGCAGACCACTCTAAAACAGCAGAGCTTCAAAACGAGTTTTTCAAGCCGGAAACAGAAGCCACAACCCGCCAAAAACCCGCACCGAACCCGCAGACCAACCGCCTCCCCTCTGTTACCCCCTCACCTTTTTGAACGTTTTGGGAAGTCTCTTGACGAGAACTGGTTTCTTCTCCAAAGTGTTTCTCATATATCGTTACCAAGAAGGACGTCTTTTAGCGTTTTCCTTGATGAAATCAGTAAGGTTTCGAACGCAACTCACCCTCTTCTCAGGGTTCGAGTCCCTCAGACTTTTACGCTACAGCCTTGAAAAGACGCCATAAAACCGGATGGTGATAGGTGAACGGGACTTTCCCGGTTGTCTTCCCAGTCTGGGAACTCACATGCTGCGTCTTATCGGCTCTCATTACCACTTCCGCCGTGCCGTTCCGGTCGTGCTGCAAGCCTGCCTTGGCAAAACAGAAATCTCCCTCTCCCTGCAAACCGAAAGCAAGTTTCTGGCCCGCCAACGGGCTGCTGCCCTCTATGCCCGTACAGGTGAAGTCTTCCATAAAGCCAGAACCATGCAAGACCGGTTCTCTGGCAAGGAACTGTCCTCTCTCCTCACCTTCCAAAGCCCAGTAACGCTGGAACCAGAGAAGAATGCTCAGGAAGAGGAGGCAACCTCTACCCCCAAACGGAAAAGCCTCAAACCGAGGGAGAAGCTGACCGGTAAAGTGGTCAGGAAGCCTCAAAGCACGAAGAAGAAACCGTCCGTTCTTATGCTCTCCGATGCCTTGGAGCAGTTTGTCTTGCGCAACCCCAAGGCCAGCACCGATACTAGAGATGCAACCAAAAGAACGGTTGCCCTTTATATCAGGGCTTTTGGGGATGCGCCTGTCAGTGACGTAGGCGGCAGTCAGGCCGGAGCCTTTCGTGACCTGCTTCTTGCCCTGCCCGCAACACTGGGCAAGGGCAAAAGCAGTCTGACGCTGCAACAGGAGGCACAGAGGGCCAAGTCTGATGGTCTCCCTACCCTGAGCAATAAAAGCGTGAAAAACCACATGCTCCGCCTGTCCGCCTTATGGAACCAACTGGTGCAACGGGAACTGGTAACAAAGAACCCATGGTCGGGCTGGCACTTTGAGAGTGCCCCCAAGACTGTGCGACGAAGCTGGACACCACAGGAACTGGCACTACTGGCTTCTTCTTCATGGCATAGCGCCTTGGTGCCTGAACCCACTTTCCGGCTCGTGACACTTATCGCTGCCTATACAGGCATGAGACTGGGGGAGATTTGCACGTTACGGAAAGAAGACCTGCAAACCATCGAGGAGGTTCCCTGCTTTATGGTCAGGCCCCATACTAAAGACGGCTGGTCGCCGAAGACCGAAGCTGGCACTCGTATTCTGCCAGTGCATTCAAAGCTGATTGAGGCCGGTGTGCTGGCCCTCAAGGACAACACCAAAAGCGATTACCTCATACCCGGCCTTGATGGGTCTAAACAGAAAGACAGAGGGGCTACATTGAGCAGGGCCTTCTCCCAACTCAAGACCCGCCTTGGCCTCCCAGCTGAAATTACCTTTCATTCCTTCCGGCATACCGTTTCCACACAACTGAGAAACGCCAGCGCAGACATCAGGGAAATCTGGATAGATAAGCTTCTGGGTCACGAGGCGAGCCATAGAAGTCAGGGCACCACCACATATCTGACCGGCATTTCAATAGCCAATCTCAAACAAACAGTGGAGGCAATAAGCTACCCGGAAACAGCCTTCAAAAAGGGAACGTTTTAAAAGGGAGCCAGCAGTGTTGAATGGCTACCCATTCAACAGCCGACAAGGGGGAGTGCCTCCCCCGTTGACCCCCTACAGCGCAAAAAATAAGGTTTGATCCAATGACTGTTTACGCCCCTTCTCAGACATGTTTTCTTCAAAACGGGCTGCTACATAGCGGACGTAATTCGGCTAAATCTGATAACAGGATTACCGACGCTCAGGAAACTTACGTCGAACAGCCAATCAATTTGCATTTCTAAACGGGCTCGTAGCAGCTAGATTTCTTTAAGTCGTGTCTCTAAGACCCAAGGATCGCACAATGAGAGAAAACTATCCAATTTATTTAAATTTACTAGCATGTATATTAATATTGACATGGACTTTTTATAATTTCATATCATTTTTTGTAGAAAATATTTACTCACAATCAGAACAAATAAGTGATTATTCAAAAACGACAGCGATAATGGTTGGCTTATACACGGGATTGTACTGCATAAATTACTTCACACTGGAGAGATACAACATAAAAATAAACACCACATCACTTCTTACCATATCAACTTTAATGTTTTCATCCGCGAGTTTTTCTCAAGACATAACAACAAAACAAAGCATTATAGGGTTTATTTTCATTGCCCTGGGAAATGCATCTATAATTATTATTTTCGTTTATTTGATAAAATTAATCTTCGAAATTGATAGATAAAAGATAATTATCAGCCTCAATCAATAATTATCAGGCCCGAAGTGGAAGCCAAGTTAACTGGCAGTAGTCGCCCTCATTGCGACCGCTCGACAACCCAGCCGATGCCCTCGACATTAGCCGCCTAAATCAGATAAAAAAACGTTTCTATAAAACCTGAGGAAGTTCAGGAATATCTGATGTTGATGGATCGTAATGTTTCGAGCAAGTTCGAAGATATTGTTGGGAAAATTATCCACGCACTCGGCTTTGACGTCGATCTTCGGACCCACCGCCCCTACGGCCCCCGAGCGCACTTCAGAGAAATCGACATTCTGGCACGGAATTCAGATGGGGTAGTGCTCCCAGTCGAGGTGAAGCTTACCGTGCGGGAGCAGGTCGCCCTCTCTCAGCTCCGCGATGCGAGCTCCCAAACCGCCAATATGAAGGATATCGCGATTAACACGCGACCTCTTCTCGTTTATGGCGCATATATCGATCCCGCTCGGCGGGTTTGGGCAGAGGAGGAGTTTCGGATCGAAATCTGGGATCGCGAACTGCTACTCCAGAAGGCGGGTCCGGTCTTTGACGAATTAAATAAGTTCTTCACCAACGTCGACAAGAAGAGGGCGCAATTGTCGCCGCCCGCAGTGGTAACGACACCACCGCCAACGATGGAATTTATGCGGTCGGACCAAGAACCATCTGATCCTCAGCCCGAGCCGCCCGGAGAGGCGCTGATCGCCAGCTTAACTGCGCTTCCCCCAGGGAAGAAGGACGCCAAGGCGTACGAGACCATTTGCAAGGACATCATTGACTACCTTTTTGGTGACGATCTTCGAGACGTGCGCTCACAGAAGAGGACTGCGGACGGCCTGAACATCTACGACCTCATATATCGGGTCAGTCCAAAACACCCTTTCTGGGTTACTCTCACACGCGACTTCCGGGCGCGTGTAGTGCTTTTTGAGTGCAAAAACTACGGCAAACCAATTGGTGCAATGCAGGTTTTCACCACAGAACGCTATCTTAGCGCGAGCGCCCTTCGACCCGTTTGCTTCGTACTCAGTCGAAAACCCGCGCATCCCCACGCTGTTCAGGCAGCGTCAGGCGCCATGCGAGAGTCCAACAAGCTCCTCGTTTTCCTGTCCGACGATGACTTTATCAAAATGCTACGCGCCAAGGATGCTCAGCTCAAGGAGGGCGGCACCGTAGCAGAGATGCAGGCCAATGATCCGACTGAGATTCTGGATCAAACAATCTACGACTTTGTAGCGGGCATGGCACGCTGATAGCTCTGTCGAACCCTTGAGACACGCTAGCATTTCACATTTAGACATCCGAAACCTGCCGATCGGCAATCGAATGGGAGTTCTTAATAAAAACCATCAAGCTGGTAATGGACACTTGCACAAAACCTTGCGTAGGCCTCGTTTCCACTGGGAGCAATTGAAAGCCGACGGCAGACGGAATGAATGTCCGGTATTTTGAGTTCTGCGCAGGGACCGAACATTCCGCCCTTCCCCCAATTCTGACTTCAAAAAGGGGGTTCACGGGGGAGAGCATTGCTCTCCCCCTGACCAGTTTGCAAATCAGCGCGACACAACGTGTCCGCTGGTTTGCACGGCTGGCTCTCCTCTTTTCTCTCCTCTTTTTTGAACAAGTCAGCCTCACACCAGGCATGACCCCTTCTCTCTTTTGGCTTGACGCCCCCAGAGTGTTTAACCAGAATTGAAGGCAGAAAATTCAACCAGAAGACCGCGTGTCATTATCCGCTGTCTTTTCAAGGTGTTGCAAAGCTGACCTTGCGGGTCAGTGAGGGTTCGAGTCCCGCAGTTCGCACCACAGACACCTGAAATAGCACGATTTTTCAGCTGAATGAGGGGCAAAGGCTGTCTTTGCTCCATCGTCCTTCCCCACTGAGGGAAGATTTTATGCTCCGTGTCCGAGGCA
>NZ_JOPG01000044.1 GCF_002153605.1 Acetobacter malorum
TTTTCCCCGCCGCTTTGGCACGCAACCCGCCATCTGGCATTCGGAAGTCGGCCAGCGCGCCCGTCGTCTGACGTGGCATGGCACGGCTGATGGCAGCGCCACGGTGGTTGTGGGAGCGCGGTCTGCCCTGTTCCTGCCGTTCAAGAACCTCGGCCTGATTATTGTGGATGAAGAGCACGAGGCCCTGTTCAAGCAGGAAGAAGGTGTCATCTACAGTGCGCGGGATATGGCTGTGGTGCGGGCGCGGCTGGCGGGGTTCCCCATTGTGCTGGTCTCCGCCACCCCCAGTCTGGAATCTCTGGCCAATGTGGAGGCCGGACGCTACCGGCATCTGGTTCTCCCCTCCCGCCACGGTGGCGCGGCCCTGCCGGAAACCCGTATTCTGGACATGCGCGACCATCCGCCACCCCGCGGCCTGTTTCTCTCCCCGGCCCTAACGGAAGAACTGACCGCGACATTTGAGCGCAAGGAACAGGCCATGCTGTTCCTGAACCGGCGTGGCTATGCCCCCCTCACCTTGTGCCGGGCGTGCGGGCACAGGATGGAATGTCCGCACTGCACGGCATGGCTGGTGGAGCATCGGAACCGCAAAATCCTCTCCTGCCATTTTTGCGACCATACCGAACCCATGCCGGAAGCCTGCCCCTCCTGCGGGGCAGAGCAAAGCCTGACCCCCATCGGGCCGGGCATTGAGCGGATTACGGAAGAAGCCCGCCACCTTTTCCCCGATGCCCGTATTTTGGTGATGGCCAGTGACACGCTGGGCGGCCCCGCCGCCACGGCGGAAGCAGTTGGCAAGATTTCCCGCCGTGAAGTTGATCTGGTGATTGGCACCCAGATTGTCGCCAAAGGCTGGCATTTTCCGCATCTGACACTGGTGGGCATTGTGGATGCGGACCTCGGCCTTGGTGGCGGCGATCTGCGCGCGGGGGAACGCACCATCCAGCTTTTGCATCAGGTGGCAGGCCGCGCCGGACGCGCCAGCACACCGGGCCGCGTGCTGCTGCAAAGCTACACGCCGGAACATCCGGTCATGCAGGCCCTCCTCTCGGGCGATTTTGATGCGTTCATGACGCAGGAAGCAGAACAGAGACGCCCCGGATTCTGGCCGCCTTATGGACGACTGGCAGCGTTAATTGTGAGCGCAGACACCGCCGTGGCGGCTGATGACGCCGCCGCCGCTCTTGGCCGCGTGGCCCCATATGGGGACGGTATTCAGGTTCTTGGCCCAGCGCCGGCCCCCATGGCCATTCTGCGCGGGCGGCACCGGCGGCGTTTGCTGTTGCGCACCCGCAAAACGATTGCCGTACAGCCTATTCTGCGCCGCTGGCTGGGGCTGGTGAAACTGGACCGGCAGGTACGGGTGGATGTGGATATCGACCCGGTGTCTTTTTTGTAACGATATTGCATCATTTTGTCGTAAAACCATGACGTAATCCCGGCTCGTCCCTGCTAGACTGACACACGGGCCTGCATTTCAGCGCGTGCGTACAAACGCAGAATACGACATTTGAGGACCGTATCGTGAAGCACTATTCCCTTATCGGCATCGCCATCTATTTTTCATCCTGGGTGGGTGTCGCTCTGCTCGGGCTGGCCTATTGTAACTGGCATGACGTGGCGTCCACCATTGTGCTGATGCCGCTCATCTCGCTTGCCATTGGCACGGCGGTCGTCCTGTTCCTGAAATTCGTGCTGAAAAAAGAGCGGAGACTGGCCACATTCTATCGGTCCCGCATTCAAAAACCGATCTGGCGGGCGGTCTTCTGGCTGTTACCCCTGCCTGCCCTCACGCCTCTTGTGCTGCATATTCTGCACGGCCATCCGCAAACCAACGATACGCTGGGCCTGAAAATTCTGGCGCTGCTCAGCATTATCATGGCTGGTGAAGTGCTGGCTCTGGATGTGACCGAGGACGTCGTGGAAAGCCATGCAGAGGACGGTCCTCTGGCACAGAGTCATGAACAGCTTTAACTGGCTCTTCCGGTCCATAAAAAAAGCGGGCCAGAAGCCCGCTCTCTTTACAACATGCAAAGCTGCACTGCCTGATGAGGCGCAACCTTATTTCTTAGCGTCTGCCACATCATTGGCGGGTTTGGCCGTGCTGGTCAGAACTGTGGTGACGGTGCTGCGCAGAACCATGACGCGGACGTTCGGGGCGATTTCGACTTCAATCTCCTGACTGTCGTCACGGGATTTCTGCACAATGCCGATAATGCCGCCAGCGGTGACAATCCGGTCGCCACGACGCAGGGCCTTCAGTTCGTTCTGAAGCTGCTTCTGCTTCTGCTGCTGCGGACGAATCATCAGGAAATACATGATAACGAACACGCCGATGAACGGCAGGAACGACATCAGACTCGAGCCAGCACCCCCGCCACCGGCGGACTGGGCATAGGCTGCGGGAATAAGAAAATTGGACATGATGGCAGGCTTTCCGGAAAGGCTGGTTGCGTAATTAAGATGCGTGACCATAATTTTCACGGCTCACACGTCAAGCATCCCTTGAAGATAAGCCGTCGCACCGCCTCCTTTCCTGCCGGAAGTTCCCCGGCGGCACAACCATGGACCCTGCCCTGATGGATACCGCCCCCCTCTCCGTCCTTGAACGTATTGCGTCAGCGCTGGAGCGCCTCTCCCCTCCGCCGCCAAGTCTGGATGGCGTGGATCAGGCCGATGCGTTTGTCTGGCTCCCCGAGCGTGGGCGACTGCTGCCAGTGGCCCATGTGGCGCATGTACCCGCTAGCCTGTTGCAGGGCGTGGATTCGCAGCGCCAGACGCTGATGGACAATACCGAGCATTTTGCCCGCGGGCTGCCCGCCAACAATGCCATGCTGTGGGGCTCACGCGGCATGGGCAAGTCCTCGCTGGTCAAGGGCGCACATGCGCTGGTCAATCAGATGGACGGCAAACCGTGCGCACCCGGCCAGGGCCGCGTAGCGCTGGTGGAAATTCAGCGGGAAGATCTGGCCACCCTGCCGGACCTGCTGGCCATGCTGCGGGAAAGCCCGCGCCGCTTCATCATCTTCTGTGATGATTTATCCTTTGAAAAAGAAGACCGCGATTACAAGGCTCTGAAATCCGTGCTGGATGGCGGCATTGCCGGGCGACCGGAGAATGTTCTGTTCTACGCCACCTCTAACCGCCGCCACCTGATGCCGCGTGAGATGATCGAGAACGAACGCGCCAGCGCCATCAATCCCTCGGAAGCGACGGAAGAAAAGGTCTCCCTGTCCGACCGCTTCGGCCTGTGGCTGGGTTTTCACGCCTGCCCGCAGGATGTGTTCCTTGACATGGTGCGGACCTATGCGAGAGAACGCGCGCTTCCCATCAGCGATGAGGATCTGACAGCCCGCGCCAATGCATGGGCTATTACCCGTGGCGGCCGCTCTGGCCGGGTGGCATTCCAGTTCATTGAAGACCTGACGGCAGAACTGGCCTCCAGCCGCTAGATCCTCCGCTCACGCCCACTGTTCTGGCAGCAAGGACTTTTTGCTTCATGGCCCTTCCCGTTCTGGCAGGCATCGCCGCCGAACCGATTGATAGCGTTGCGCATATCATCCAGATCGCGCTTACGCCGGTTTTCATGCTTTCGGGCATTGGCACGCTGCTCAACCTGTTCAACACCCGTCTGGCCCGCGTGTCCGACCATATTGAACAGGCCAATGCCCTGCTGACGGACGATAATGACGACCCGGACCGGAACCAGACGCTGGAGAAGCACCTTGTACGCCTCCACCGCCGCACCCTGATGCTGGATACGGCCATTCTGGCCGGAGGGCTTGGGGGCGCGGCGTCCTGCGGGGCGGCATTTGTGCTGTTTATGGGCAGTGTGCGGGATTCCTCCGTCGCCACCTGGCTGGTCATCATGTTCGGGCTGGCTCTTGCCTGCACCGTGGGGGCACTGGCCCTGTTTCTGGGCGACAGCCTGATTGCCTGGCATGGACTGAAGCGCGAAGGACCTATGCCCAGACCAGCACCAAAAGCGACCTGACATTCAGTTTGTGAATAATTTGCAAATAAAAAGAGAATAAGCGGCCATTCCGCTCCCTCTGCGTCTTGCCTCTTTGTGTGATATACGGTTGCATGCATCCGCTAATCGGCAGTGTCAGGATGACGCGGCCCCGAACGTCATGACATAGAGGCAAGATGGACCAGACCGTTCAGACTGACACACCAGACGACACACCTTCTTTTGGTGCGGGGCATAACACCACCACAGGTACGGATCTGCGCCGCATCCGCTCCAATCCGGACTTCTGGTATCCGGTTGCGTGGTCCAAGGAACTCAAGCCCGGCAAGACCATTGGCACGCGCTATGCGGGCACGCCCATCGCACTGGTGCGCCCCACGGAAGGCGCAATTTTTGCACTGGAAGACCGCTGCGCGCACCGGCAGGTACCGCTCAGCAAAGGTAAGGTCTGCGGTCAGTCCGTTCAGTGCTGTTATCATGGCTGGGCCTATGGCCGCTCAGGCCGCTGCATTGACGTACCTTATCTGGGCAAGGGCAAGCTCCCCAACGGTGTGCGCACCTTCCCCTGCCGTGAGCAGGATGGCCTGATCTTCATCTTCCCCGGAGACCCGGAGAAAGCGGATTCTGTACCGCTGGCGCCGCGTCTGGCTCGTGTGGGAGACCCGGCCTACAAAACCCGCTTCTTCGGGCAGGAAGTAAAGTGTCACTACAGCTTCATGCATGAGAACCTGATGGATATGAACCATCAGTTCATGCACATGAAGCAGATGGGCCAGATGCGCCCCCGCTTTCTGGGCCAGAAACGTGAGCCCGGTCTGGTGGAGGCCCGCTATTCCTTCGCCCGCACCAGTGGCAAGCAGCCGCTGGGTGAAGCCCTGATTTTTGGTGAACGCCGCGATTCCTCGGAAAAATTCCAGCATCGTGACGTCATGACCATCCGCACGGAATATCCGTATCAGACCCTGCGCATCCAGACCGGTGATGAAGACCCGGTGATGGATCTGTGGATTGTCTACGTTCCGCAGGATGCAGAAGAGCTGACCAACCGGACCTTCGGCCTGCTGTCCGTCAAGCGCCCCAAAGTGCCGGGCGTTCTGGAACTGGCATGGCCGTTCCTTGTTGCCTTCACCGAGCGGATTTTTGCGGAAGACCGTGAAATTGTGGAACTGGAACAGAACGCATGGCGTGAACTGGGCGGTGACCACAATGTGGAAGTCTTCCCCGTGATCAACGCTCTGCGCGGCCTGCTGGCAGAATGCGGTGTCCCCGCCGCACCGGCTGTGAATGCCTGAGATCACGTCTCTGGTTCTGGAGGCGCCGCCCTACCGGCTGCGCCCTCTTCTGCCTGATGATGCGCCCGCGCTCCACAATCTGGTCAATGACTGGGAAGTGGTGCGCATGCTCAGCCGCCTGCCCTTCCCTTACCCGCGGGAACTGGCTGATGAATGGATTGCCTCCACGCTCTCCATGCATCGGGCCAGAGAAGGCTGTCATTTTGCCATTCTGGATGAAAACGACACCTTTCTGGGGTGCGTTGGACTGCGCGTGCAAACAGTGCCTCAGGTTGGGCGCGTTGGCATGCTGGGCTACTGGATAGGCCGCACCTACTGGGGCCGGGGCATTGCCACCCTCGCGGCAGGACGGCTGGCCCGCTGGGCGCTGGCTAATCTGGATATTGCCTGCCTGCGCGCGACGGTTGCCGACGATAACGCAGCCTCCGCCCGTGTTCTTGAGCATATTGGCTTCCGGGCTATCGGGACTGACAAACAGATGTTTGTCGCTCGCGGGAAAGACCATCCTGTGCGGGTGTTTGAGGCCACGCGTGATGATCTCGATACGCCTGCGGGCACACAGCCTGACGGTATCGCTGCCCCCCGCAAGCTCGTTCTCGTTTCTGCCGCTGCGCTGATTGATGCGCAGGGACGTATTCTGCTGGCCAAACGGCCGGAGGGGAAAAGTCTGGCGGGCCTGTGGGAGTTTCCCGGCGGGAAAGTGGAACCCGGAGAAACGCCGGAAGCCGCTCTGGTGCGGGAACTGGAAGAGGAGCTGGGGCTGGATGTCTCCCGCGCCTGTCTCGCCCCGTTTACCTTTGCATCACACTCCTACAAGGGGTTTGACCTGCTGATGCCGCTTTATCTGTGCCGCCGCTGGGCCGGAACACCGACCCCGAAGGAAAGGCAGACACTGGCATGGGTAAAGCCGGAAGACCTGCATAATTACCCCATGCCGGACGCGGATATTCCCTTTGTGCCGCTCCTGCAGGAATTGCTGTAAAATACCCCTCCCCCGCTGCATGGCTGAGGCCGCAGCAAGGCAGGCGCATAGGTGCTTGACGAACAGAACCTGCCTCCGCATAACAAAATGCTTGCGGTGTGTTAAAGCACGCTAAAACCTCGTGATTTGTACGGCCGGCTTGCGGCGAGGTAAAATAAACGCGCTAAAGAGGCCATGGCGACGCTGTGCCGACGCCACGGTTTCCACGGTCACACTGCGCTGTATGACAGCAAAAGAACCGGATACCTCATGATGAGTGACAGCAAGACTTCCTCTCCCAAAAACTGGCGCCCCGCCACCCGCCTGCTGCATGCGGGTCTGGAACGCACCGAGTATGGTGAAACCAGCGAAGCGCTTTTTCTGACGTCCGGCTTTGTGTACGACAACGCCGAGCAGGCCGCTAAAACCTTCACGGGGGAAATCTCCCACTACCAGTACAGCCGCTTTGCCAACCCCACGGTGGCTGCGCTAGAGCGCCGTCTGGCGGATCTGGAAGGGGCCGAAGCCTGTGTGGCTACGTCCACCGGCATGGGCGCGGTGTCTTCCGCCCTGCTCTCTCAGGTCAAAGCTGGCGATCGCGTCGTGGCCTCCCGCGCACTGTTTGGCTCCTGTCACTGGATTGTCGCCAACCTGCTGCCGCAATACGGCGTGGAAACAGTGTTTGTAGACGGCGGTGACCTTGCCGCATGGGACGAAGCCTTCAGCAAACCGACAGCCGCCGTGCTGCTGGAAAGCCCCTCCAACCCCATGCTGGACGTGCTGGACCTCGCCGCAATTGCAGAGCGCGCCCACAAGGCCGGGGCACTGGTGATTGTCGATAACGTGTTCGCCTCCCCCCTTTACCAGAAGCCGCTGGAGCTGGGTGCCGATGTGGTGGTGTATTCCTGCACCAAGCATATCGACGGGCAGGGCCGCGTTCTGGGCGGGGCCGTGCTAGGTAAGGAAGACTGGATTAAGGAAACGCTCCAGCCGTTCGTGCGCAATACCGGCAACGCTCTCTCCCCGTTCAACGCCTGGGTCATGCTCAAAGGGCTGGAAACACTTGCTCTGCGCGTAGAAGCCATGACCCGCAACGCCGCAGCCGTAGCGGACTATCTGGCGTCTGCGCCGGGCATTGTCAGCGTGCGCTATCCGGGCCGCAAGGACCACCCGCAGTATGACATTGCCCAGCGCCAGATGACCGGCGGTGGCACCATGGTCGCGTTTGAAGTGGAAGGCGGGCAGGACGGCGCATTTGCGTTCATGAACGCCCTCCGGCTCATCGCCATTTCCAACAATCTGGGCGATGCACGCTCCCTCGTGACCCACCCGGCCACCACCACGCACATGAAAATTGGTGCGGAAGAACGGGCCAAACTGGGTATTTCCGAAGGGGCTATCCGCTTCTCCGTCGGGCTGGAAGACAGCGCCGATCTGATTGATGACCTTGCCCGTGGTGTCGCCGCCCTCGCCAAAGGCTGACGCCTGACCACCGCCTGTCTGCTTTGTGCCGGAACAGAAACAGAGCAGACAGGCGGCTTCCCTTATCCAATCGCTTCGTGATACTGCCAGCGGACTGTGCCGTGATTTCTGCCTTAGGGGATGCCCCCGATGGCATGAAACAGGTCGTGTTATTCTTATGCAGGAGCAGAACACCCCATGCCTGACTGGCCGGACTCACCGCCCATGTCCCCCGATCATGATGACGCCCTGAGCGAACTCTTCGCCTCAGCGCCGATGTATGAAGCCGTGACGGGAGATATGCGCGTCTGCGTGCAGGTATTCTGGCTCCCGGAACAGTCGGAACCGGATGAGGATGTCTATTGCTGGGTCTACCGCATCCGCATTGAAAATGGCGGCACGGCCCCCATCCAGCTGAAGGAACGCACCTGGCAGATTACCGATGGCGCAGGCCGTACGGAATATGTGCATGGTGAAGGCGTTGTGGGGGAACAGCCCGTTATCCGCCCGCAGAACGGGTTTGACTATACGTCCGGCGTCTCTCTCACCACGGCCGGGGGCTTTATGCGCGGGTCTTACCAGATGTCGAATGTCAATTCCGGCAAACGGTTTGATATCGCCATTCCGGCTTTCAGCCTTGATAGCCCGTTCCAGTTCCGCCAGATCCATTAACCCGAACCGGTCCTGACCGCTTCATCATCATGCAGACCGCAGGAGAATGGCATGAGCGACCCTCTGCCCAAGACTGACCGCCCCACTCGTGAAGAGGCGGAAGACGCCATCCGCACCATGCTCCGCTGGGCCGGGGAAAATCCGGACCGCGAAGGCCTGCATGATACACCTGCCCGCGTCACCCGCGCTTATGAAGAGTTTTTTGAGGGCTATGCGATTGACCCCAAAACGCTTCTGGAACGCACATTTTCCGAAGTGGAAGGGTATGATGAAATCGTGCTGCTGCGCGATATTCGCTTTGAAAGCCACTGCGAACACCATCTGGCCCCCATTATCGGCCGGGCGCACGTCGCCTATCTGCCGCGCCAGCGCGTTGTTGGCATTTCCAAACTGGCCCGCGTGGTGGATGCCTATGCCCGCCGCATGCAGATTCAGGAACGGCTGACTGCCCAGATTGCCAACACCATCAATGATGTTCTGCAGCCGCACGGCACAGCCGTCATCATTGAATCCAGCCATGAGTGCATGACGACCCGTGGTGTGCATCGCCCCGGTGTTTCCATGGTTACCAGCCAGATGCTGGGTGTGTTCCGCACCAACTCCGATACACGGCGGGAGCTGCTGGCCATGCTCAACCGCCCGGGTGCGAGCGAATACTAAAAAGACCTGAACAGGCAGCACGGAATTTTACCTCAGTGCTGCCTGTAACAGGACACAGAGCCTTAATCGTTGGCTTTTTCCGTCAGATGATAAGTCAGCGTCACGCGCTGGTCCTTATGCGGTGCGCGGCTTTCCGGCACGATGGTCACGCCGATATTCTTCTTCACATACAAAGCCTGAATGGCTTTCTCATCCGCCAGCACAGTGGCAGGGGTAACCTGTTCGCCCGGCTGACGATGGACGGCCTGTTTCAGAGCTGAGGTTGAGACGTGCAGATTGCCGTCAAACCCAAGGCTTTCCAGCACCAGAGGCTTTTCAAAACCTGCGGGGCCGCCGGTCTCTTCAATAGCCCATTCCACCTTCACCCTTTTGCCGTCAAGGCTGAGGCTCTGGTGGAATTTACCGCCAATATTCTGCTGCTGGTACAGCTTCATAATGTCCTGCAGGCCCTGTGTAATCTGTGCCTGCGTGACCATGCTGCCAACATGAAACGGCACCACAGCCATAATGGCCCCGGTGCTGACCTGCTTGTTCCCGGAAACCTTGATCTCTTCCACCTTGACCGGCGTGTTGAGAGTCGGAAGCTTGACCTCCGGGTGCACGTTTGGCGCAGGGCTTGGAGCATCATTTGGCGGGAGGGAGGTCGCCTGCTGTGCCCATGCTGCGGCTGGCGGCATGGCACAGGCCAGACTGAGAACCGCAGGGATAAAATGGGCAGTAAGACGTCTCATAAGAGGCTCCATCCTGTTGAACACTATTCCCTATGATGCACAACGGGAGGAGCCTGCCAATGCACTATATTGTCACAGTCGCGCCCAGCACGGTGAGGAACTGCGCCAGCCAGGCCGGGTGAGCAGGCCAGGCCGGGGCTGTGACCAGCTCACCGTCCGTCACGGCCTCTGTCACTGGAATATCGGCGTAGGTTGCGCCCGCCATTTCCACTTCCGGGCGGCAGGCCGGGTAAGCAGAAACCTTGCGGCCCTTGATGATATCCGCCGCAGCCAGCAGCTGCGCGCCGTGACAGATGGCAGCCAGAGGCCGGTCTGCAAAGGCTTTGACAATCTCGATCACCCGCGGGTGCATGCGCAGATGCTCCGGCGCGCGGCCACCGGGAATAATCAGGCCGATATAATCGTCCGTATCAATCTCATCGAACGTCGCGTTGAGCTGGAAGGCATGACCGGGCTTTTCGCTATAGGTCTGCGCTCCTTCAAAATCATGGATGGCGGTCAGGACCTTGTCCCCCGCTTTTTTGCCGGGGCTGACCACATCCACTTTGTAGCCCACCATCAGCAGCGCCTGATACGGCACCATGATCTCGTAATCTTCCACATAATCGCCTGCCAGCATCAGCAGTCTGACGTCTTCAGTCATGAGAATGATCCTCCTTCAATCCTTCACGCAACCGGGGCATGAGTTCCACAAAGTTACAGGGGCGATGGCGGCTGTCGAGCTGGAACACAAGAATGTCATCCCAGCCGTCTTTTACGGCCCCGGTTGAACCGGGCAGCGCAAACAGGTATGTTCCGTCCGCTACACCTGCGATAGCGCGGGACTGAATGGTGGACGTGCCGATCTTGCGGTAGGACAGCATTCTGAACAGTTCGCCAAAGCCTTCGATGCGCTTTTCAAGCACACAGTCAAAGGCTTCCGGCGTCACGTCGCGCCCGGTTACACCGGTGCCGCCATTCGTGATCACCACATCAACCAGAGGGTCTTTTATCCAGCTCTTCAGCTGTTCCGTTATCTGTTTGACATCGTCCCGCACAATCGTGCGGTCGGCCAGCACATGGCCTGCCTGTTCAAGGCGGGAAACCAGAGCCTGACCCGAAGTATCTGTCTCAAGCGTGCGGGAATCCGATACGGTCATCACCGCGATACGCACCGGCAGGAAGGGGCGGTTTGTGTCTATTTTTGTCATAAGCGGAATTCATCATCTGGCGCCGCATGCGTCAACGCATTCCGGGCTGCACGGGGCTGGCAGTTGTCGCCAAAATATCACCCAACAGGCCGAAAGACCCAAGAGAGTGAAAAAAGTTTTAGACATTATGGTGCCGCTTTGAAACAATATGAATACTCGCCTCATGCATCCTCAACAAAAACAAAAAGAAACATGACAAGATTTTCATCCGGCTTTTCTTTCCTTTGCGCGCTCTCCTTTGCCTGTTGCCTGACGCCAGCCTTCTCCTCAAAGGCCTCTGCTCAGTTGCTGACGGGCGGGAACAGCGCTGCCGGCCTGTGGCCCAGTCTGGAAGCCAATAATGAGGCCAACCCGGTAGAAGATCCCGGCCCGCTGTTTTCAGCGCCCTACGGGAAAAACCACTTTTTTGGTGACTGGTGGGGCGCGCAGCCCTGGCTGCTGGACCACGGCATTCACATTCTGGCCGACGTGCATGAGGAACTGGCCGGGAACTTCCGTGGCGGTATGCGGCAGGGTGTGACCAACGCCGGACAGGTTGGCGTTGAGCTGGACGTGGACTGGGGCAAGCTGACTGACCTCAATCTGCTCAAAGGCTTCTGGTCCCACATGATGGTGGTGAACGGACACGGCCAGAACCTGAGCACCCAGTATATCGGGGATTCCATCGGCGGCGTGCAGCAGATTTACGGCGCGCGCGGTAACGTAGTGGCGCATCTTGTCTATCTGTATGGTGAGAAGTCGTTCCTGAACAACCATCTGGATATCAGCGCAGGCTGGATTCCGGTGGGGAGCTTCTTCGCGGCCTCTCCGCTGTTCTGTATGTATATGAACGTGGCTGTCTGCGGGAATCCGGCCCCGAACAAATACACCGAAGGCAATCGTGACTGGCCGTCAGGCAACCTTGGTGCCGTGGCCCGTGTCATGCCTACCAATGACACCTACATCATGGCCGGCCTGTTTGCCGTCTCGCCTCACGCCTTTAACGGCGGGATTTCCGGTTGGGCCTGGGCACAGGATGGTCTGGGCAAGTTCTCCACCCCGGTGGAAATCGGCTGGATGCCGTCCTTCGGCAAGAACCATCTGGTGGGCCATTATAAGGCTGGCTACAGCTACGATAACTCCAAATACAAAGACCTGTATGAAGACATTAACGGCAACGCATGGGTGCAGACCGGCCAGCCAGCCCGCTATCATGCAGGCCGTGCCAGCGCGTGGGTGCAGGCTGACCAGATGCTCGTCCGTAATGGGGAAGGCCCGACCAACGGCCTGATTGCCATGGGCGGCTACATGTGGACAGACGGCAAGACCACCGCCATGTCCCACCATCTGTGGGGTGGCCTGCTGGAAACGGGTAAGCCGTGGGGCCGCCCGAATGACAGCATCGGCATGATGTACCAGTGGATGAAAATGAGCCGCACGGTCGCGTTGCAGCAGGAAGCCTCCATCTTTGCGGGGCAGGATTTCCAGTCCAACCAGTGGGGACAGGTCTGGGGCGTGCAGTCTCATGAAAACGTTTATGAGTTCTTCTACAACGCGCATGTGGCGAACGGCCTGACCCTCCAGCCGGACTTCCAGTATATCAACCGGCCCGGTGCCACGACGACGTTCCATGACGCCGCCGTGATGGCCCTTCAGTTCAACGTCGTTCTGTAATCTGCGGGATGGGCCGCAGGCTGAGAGGCCTGCCGCCCAGTCTTGCAAAGACCTCCGCGCGGCAGGTCAGCACCAGAATCTGGAACCGGGTGGCCGCGTCCGCCAGCACATCAAACATCAGTTCGAGCCGCTGCGAATCTGAAAAACTCAACGCGTCATCCAGCACCAGAATCGCGGGCGACTGCCGGGCATGCAGCAGCTCCGCAAAGCCCAACCGCACCAGCACGGCAATCTGCTCCCGCGTGCCATCCGACAATTTACCGAACTCTTCCGCAGTCCGCCGCGTCAGGCCACACAAACCAAAGCCGGTATCCATCTCAAGAGAGGCGCCGGGGAACACGGTCGAAAAAGCAGGCTGCATCGTGCGCACCAGCGGGGCGAGATAGCGTTCGGTCTGGGTTTTCTCCGCATCGCTCAGGGTCTGGTCCAGCAAGGCCAGTGCTGCCCGTTCCCGCTCATACCCTTCACACTCCAGCTTCAGTCGGGCAGCCGTACGCCCGGCTTCGGCAATTTTTTCATCCAGCCCGTCGCCTTCGGCCACGCGCACGCGCGTTTCGCGTTCCCTAATCTCCTCGCGCAGGCGCGCAATGGAGGTCCGGGCGTTCTCCAGCCCCTGCTCCCGCCGCGTAATGCGGGTTTCCACCACGGATAGAGGCTGCTCCGTCTCACGTCCGGCCTTGAGCGCCTGCACATGGGCTTCGGCCTGCGTCTGCGCCTGCGCGGTCTCCGCAGCCCGAGAAGCCAGCGCCTCGTCACTCTCCCGCGCATGACTCACCGCGAGTTCGCGCCCAACCTGATCCCGCTCCGTCTGCTTCTGGCGGAGTGCCGCCTCGGCTTTTTCCTGAAGATTCTGGGCCGCGTTATACGCCACCTGTGCCGTGCGCTCAGCCTGCCGGGCCTCATCCGCAGCACGAGCGGCACAGTCTTCCTCCTGCCGGGCCTGCTGCTGCAACGCCTGCACGCTCGCGTCTGTCGCGGTCTGCACCGCATGCTCTCCAGCCAGTTCCGGCAGGCAGTCGCGCTCAAACGCCTCCTCTTCCCGCGCCAGAGCGGCGCTCTGGTCAGTAAGTTCCTGCCGTAACGTCGCCAGAGCCTCAAATAAGGTGGTGTCACGCTCATCCCGCGCCGTGGGGAGAGAAGCGACAAAAGCCGCACGTGCTTCCGCCACCCGTGTTTCGGCCTGCCGCCGCTCTTCAAACAGAGTCTCGGCATCCTCCGCACTCTGGCAACCGGCAGATTGCAAGACAGACTGAAGCTGTTGCCGGGCCGTCTCTGCGGCGGTCAGAGCCTCATCATGATCTTTGACAGCCGGTGTAATGCGGAACTGCCCGATGCCTTCCACCTGCACGTCTGCCGCCTGCGTCAAAACCGTCTCACCCTGCGGACAGGCGGCCCCATCCAGCAGAACACGGCCAGTCGCTTCAGGCAGTAAGGTCACAGTCAAACGGGTTGCGCGGGCATGCAGCGCAGCCTGAGCGGCATCCTGCTCCCGCACGGCTTTGCGCACGCGGCGGATCAGCGCTTCATCAACCCGCAAGGCCGCCAAAGCAGCCCGTGCCTGTTCCAGCCGTGTGCAGGCGGCCTCGGCCCGATGAAGCGTCTGCCTGCCCCGCTCCAGTGCGGCGCGCTGTTGCGAGACGGTGGCCCGGCGAGAAACCGCCAGTAAGGCCTGCCGCGCGGCCTGCTGCTGCTGTTCGGCCTGCTCTCGTTCCGTGCGACTGTCTTCATAACGCTGCCGGGCCTGTGCCGTCCGCTGCGTGAGCGCTTGCAGATCATGCTGCATTGCTGCTGCCTCACGCTCCAGCCTGCGCTGGGTCTCCAGTCTTTCCTGCCGCCGCTCCTGTTCATCACGGATGCTATTGCGGGTGTGCGTCACGGTGGCGAGGGCTGCTCTGGCAGCCTGTTCTTCCGCATCAGCAACCCGCAGCTTATCCCGCAACTGGCGCAGAGCCAGCAGTTCGGCCTCATCCTGCGCCTTGCGTTCCGGGTCTTCCTGCTCACGCAAAGACCGACGAGCCTGATCCAGCGCAGCCAGATCCTCTTCCAGCGCGGCCCGACGGTTTTGGAGGTCTTGCAGGTGCGTTTGCGCCTGCGTTTCCTGCTCCAGAGCCTGCTTGTATTTGCCTGTTGGCTGTCCGCTCTTCGCCGTCTGGAGCAGATAAAGCCGGTCCCGCACACGGCTTAGCACGGCACTGGCCGCTGCACCGCCGGTAGCATGCTCAACCCCATGCTCCAGACAACTGCGCAGGCTGTCCTGCCCTGTCTGGTTCAGGTCCGGCTGCACAAAGCTTTCGCCCTGCCCCACCAGCAGCGCATTCCATAGCCCTGCGGCTTCGCCCTTACTGGCTTCTTCCAGCCCCAGAAGAGTGCGGAGAGCCTCTTCTGCCTGATCGCCCTCAAACCGTTCACCCCCCAGGATCAGACGGGTAAAAGCCTTTGAGATGAACTGCTTTTCCAGATGGCAGTCCATCCCCTTCCATGAGAAAGAAACCGCCACATGCGGTGCGCCTCCGCCATAAGGCTGAAGATCCTTGACCGGTTTGGCCTTGGAACTGGACCGCACCATCAAAACCGCTTTCAGCGCGGTCAAAAGGGTAGATTTTCCGGCCTCGTTCGGCGCGGCCAGCACATTCAGCCCCGGCCCCAGCCCATCCAGACGCACCGGAGCCGCAAAGCGCCGAAAGCCTTCAATCTGTAAATCTGTCAGGATCATCCTGCCTGCGCTCCCATCTCCTGCCAGAACAGGAAAAGCCGTTGCAGAGCTTCCGAGGCCAGTTGCCCTTCTGCCCCTCCGCTCTCTGACTGGGCCAGTAGCTGTTCCGCAGCGGCACGCACCGCACCCCCAGAACCAAACCGGTCCATATCATCCAGCCCGGCGGAAAGCTGCGGGGTTCCTGTCAGGCGCAAACAGGCGACTGCCCCGCTCAGGCGCTTGAGGATCGTACTTTCATAAAATGCCATATCGTCCACCGAGAGCAGGCCGGACACAGCTGCCCAGACCAGCACCGCCGCAGAGTTGTCCGGCGCAATACTGCGGATGCGGGCATCCAGCGCCAGAATATCCTGCTCAGACGTCAGAACGACATCATCCAGCTTTTTCCATGTGTAGCGCCCGGTTTTGCAGCGTTTAATCTCCGGCTCCGCCCGAGGCCCGTGCAACGTGACGACCACGCTTTCCCCTCCGCCACCGCCGCCTGTGGTAAAGCGGTCCGTCTCCGGTGTGCCGGAATAGATCGTGCGGGCATCAATCTGGCAAAAGCCGTGCCAGTCCCCCAGTGCCAGATAGGCCAGCCCGGCCCGTCTGGCCCGGTCCAGCGCCACGGGATTGTGTTCCGATTCAGCCTCGCCACCAAACCCAACCACGGACCCATGCGCCAAACCAATCCGCAGGGCGTCAGGCGGCGTTTCGGCCTCATCCATATAAGCGGTCAGGTCCGTCAGAATATGGCGGCGTTTAAGCACGGCAGGAAGTATCCACGCATTATGCGCCGCATCCATCAGAACCGGACCGGGCTCCCGATGCACTGTTACATTTTCCGGCAGCCCGCTGCGCGCCAGACGCGCCCAGACACCTTCCGGCAGATCGGCATCATGGTTGCCGGGGATCAGATGCCACTGGATGTCTGTAAACTCGCGCATGCGTTCGATGGGCTGATGCAGAGTGCGCTCGGCTGGCGTTTCATGTTCATACACATCGCCCGCCACCAGCACATGCGCAGCGCCCTCCTGCCGTGCCAGCAGGCCGAGCCGACGGATGACTTCCAGCCGTTCTGCCTGCAACGCACCGAGCGTATCGTCATCAGCAAAACGGAACGTCCGGCCAATTTGCCAGTCAGAGGTATGAATGAATTTCATAAAGATCGCAGTTATCAGAGGGTCTGCCTTAATTCAGCACATCCTGCCGTGGCATCATACCCTTGCACCCCACCCAACGGCAGGCCTTTTTCCCAAGCACGCATTTTATGCAACCCGGCTCAGCGCATAAAAATTCCCCCATTGAATTATATTTTATTTTAATAGACTTCTGATTTTTGGGATTCGGCCCGGAGCAGTCCGTGCCTCCCGACTCTGTGTGACCCAGACTGACCTCTTGAGCGGCAAGGACGACGGAAAGGATGAGCCTCAACACCCCAGCCGCCTCGCCTGTCAGATTCTGGAAGGGCCTTCGCCCCGCACTCCCCGCCACCATTTTCCCACCCGGCTGGTTTCTGTTCTGCCTGCGGACATGGCTTTCCGCGGTGCTGGCGCTTAGCACCGCATTCTGGTTGCAGCTTTCCTCCCCCGGTTCTGCCGCCGTTACGGTGATGATTCTGGCCCAGCCCCTGCGCGGACAGGTGCTTTCCAAAGCCGTCTATCGTTTGATGGGCACCATGGTAGGGGCGTTTGTCGCGCTGTTTCTCACTGCCTGCTTCAATCAGGACCGTGCCGTCTTTCTGGGCGGTGTGGGGCTCTGGCTGACGCTGTGCACCATTGTCGGCACGCTGGAAAAAGACTTCCGCGCCTATGCCGCCATGCTCTCGGGCTACACCGTGGCCATTGTGGGCATTAGCTGCATTGATAATCCGGGGTCGATTTTTGATGTCACGGTCAACCGCGTTTCGGCCATTGTGGTCGGCATTGCCGCCACGGCTGCGGTCAATGATATTTTTGGCTCCCCCACAGCATGGGAAAAACTGGCCAGTAACCTGAACCGCGTCGCCAATATGGTACAGCGCATCAGCCGCGATGCCATGGCTGGACACGGTATCCCCGATGATATGGCTTGTGCTGGGCTGGCGGGCGAGATTATCGCGCTGACCTCGCAGGTCTCTTTTGCCAAAACCGAATTGCCGGACGCCAGTGTGCGGCTGGCCGGGGCACGCTCCGCCATGGTGGCCTTGCTGGAAATGCTCAGCTGTAGCCGGGCCATTGCCGCCGTACTGCGCAAGGGCGAGATTTCCGGTCCGGTGCTGAACCAGATCCGCAGCGCCTTCGGCGATGGCACCCCCGTTGCCTCCCCTCGTCAGGCCGTGTGGGATCTGGAAGATCTGGCGCGGGAAGCCCACGCGGAAGAGCTGGACCGTGGCCCCACGCTGGATGAAGCCTGGCTGATCGAACGCTCCATGGCGCTGCTATCCGATGCGCGCTGGGCTGCGGATGGCATTGACGCCTTTGAAAACGGCAAGCGCGCCCGCACGCAGGCTCCGGAGCTGAAAATCGACCAGCATCAGGATGTGATTGCCGCTCTGCTGGCCGGGCTGCGCACTCTCACCGGATTTTCAGTTGCGGCCGGGCTGTGCATCATCTCCGATATTCCCTCGACCTACACCGCACTCTCTCAGGTGGCCGTTATCCTTACACTGGCTGCCACCACCTATAATGCGCGCGGCTTTGGCATGGGCGCGCTGATCGGCACGCCACTGGCGATTGCGGTTGCGGCGGTTCTGAACTTTGGCATCCTCCCGCACGGGGCGGACATGCCGTTTCTGGCCATGGCTATCATCCCGGT
>NZ_JOPG01000045.1 GCF_002153605.1 Acetobacter malorum
AGATCCCGCGGGATCTCGTTCTGCTGCCAGTGCTCTCGTAACGGATTGCGGGATATGGTCCGGGGCCAGCAGCGTGGTTTCATTACCCGCCAGTTTTGCCGCGGCCATCTGACCGTAAAACGTCCCGGGATAGCTTGCTGCTTTCTGCCAGTCGGCCTGTGCTGATGTGTTATCCTGCGCGGCCAGACGAGCACGCCCAAGCCAGTAAAAACCGCGGCTTTTGGTAATGAGTGCTGAAGAGTCGGCCAGAGGCTTGAAAAAAACTTCTGCCTGCGTCGGGTTGTGCAGTTTCTGCAGGGCGATCCATCCACTTAGAAACTGCGCATCCAGACGGGTCGCTCCCGTGACGGCCGTATCATTCGCCAGAAACAGAGCGTCCTCATTCTGTCCGGCCAGCACCAGTTCCCGCGCCAGCGCATCGCGCTCCCGCCAGAATGCCGGATGACGTGCCTTGGCTTCAGCTTCCACGCCAGCCGATTTCCAGAGTGCTGCGGCGTCCGTGTCGCGTTTCTGGGTGCGCAGCCAGCGGAGATGGTCCAGAATAAGATAAGGGTCTGATGCCTCAGAGGCGGGCAGGGCGGCTGCCAGTGTTTCTGCACTGGCATCATTCGCACGAAAAGCCAGACGGGCCTGAGCCTGTTTTTGCCGGGATGCACTGAGATAAGGCACCGTCTGCCGCGCGGCGGCCAGTAATCCGGCTTTTTCTTCCCGGTTAAAGCGCAACCATGAGGCTTCCTGCGTCAGCGCCTGCGGAAATGCGCCTGACAGGGCCGATGCCGCTGCGGGCGCATCGTTGCCATTCATCCAGGCCTGCTTTGCCTCGGCAGCAAGATGGCTGGAAGCACCCACCTGAGCTGCGCACTGCGCTAGGGCAGGGCCATAACTCAGCGTTTGCGTACAGAGCCGCCCCAGCACAGCGGGATCCGTCTCTTTGGCTAAAGCCTGCTGCATGCGGCTCTGCAAAAGCTGCCAGCGGGGCCAGACGGGCCGGGTTTTCAGAAAGTCTGCATATTCTTGCGCGCTGGCATGCGGAGAGCCGACCAGACTGAGCCAGACAGTCAGACGGTCAGACACCGAGCTGCCTGCGCCTGCCGACGGCGACGGTGCTGCAACAGGCTGAGGCACGGCCTCTGCAGGTGCAGATGAGGCTGTGGGCTCCCCAGTTTCCGGCGGAGCCGAACACGCACTTAAAAGTAGAGCAGCCAGCGGCAGAATTGCCTGCCGACGCCATGCGGAAGAATGTAAAACTGACATTCCCGGAAGATCAGCGATCCCGCATGCGCTGGCAAGTCATGATCGGTGCGGGAGAGGGGAACTCAGCCCCTCAATGAGAGAAAGGTAAATGCCCCCAGACCTCGCCGCCGCCTTTAACAATCAGTTCAATCGCCACACCCAGAACAATCAGCAAGCCCACCCACGAAATCCATTTGTACCGGTCCAGCAGGCGGGCGATAACGGATGCAGCAACCCCCATCAGCAAGACCGACAGGACCAGCCCGGCCACCATTACAGCAGGATGCTCTGCCGCTGCACCGGCCACGGCCAGCACATTATCCAGACTCATAGAAAGGTCTGCGAGAAGGATGCGCAGCACAGCCTTGCCAAAGCTGCCCGGCGCGGGGCTGCCGTCCGCATCGTCGTGCGGACCGGCCCGCATCTCAGAATACATCTTCCAGCACACCCACAGCAGCAACAGGCCGCCCGCCAGTGTCAGACCTATGATCTGCAGAAGCTGCACGGCCACCAGCGCCATGAGGATACGGATAAGGGCGGCCAGTGCGATGCCGGCAAAAATGGCTTTCCGTCGCTCGCTCACGGGGAGAGAGCGCACAACCAGCCCGATCACAACGGCGTTATCTCCCGCCAGCGTGACATCAATCATCACCACCTGAAGGAAGGCAAAAAGCGCTTTCAGGCTGAAAGCATCAAGAAAACCGTGCACGAAAACTCCGATTCGATAGGCGGGGACCGGCAAAACAAGGCTCTGAACATCCTGAAAGAACCCGGAGTGTCAAAGTTTTTTGTTTCACGGGCAGACGCCGGGGCCGGAATCGGGTAGAGAGGCCCGCATCATTCCGTTCTCAGGAGGAACACTGCGTTATGGTGCCGCGCTATACTCGCCCTGTCATGGCCGCTATCTGGTCGCCTGAAAATCGCTACCGTATCTGGTTTGAGATTGAAGCACTGGCCTGCGAAGCCATGGCCGAATATGGCGCTGTGCCAAAAGAGGCCGCAAAAGTCGTGCGTGAGAAGGGCGATGCCGCAATGGCCGCTTTCTCCGATGCCGATCTGGCCCGCATTGATGAAATCGAGGCTGAAACACGCCACGATGTAATTGCCTTCCTGACCTGGCTTGCTGAGAAAGTTGGTCCGGAAAGCCGCTTTGTGCATCTGGGCATGACGTCTTCCGATATTCTGGACACCTGCCTGGCCGTGCAGCTGACGCAGGCGACCGACCTGCTGCTGAAAGATCTGGACGACGTTCTGGACGCCCTGCGCACCCGTGCGTTTGAACACAAGCACACCCTGACCATTGGCCGCAGCCACGGTATTCATGCCGAGCCGACCTCCTTTGGTCTGAAGCTGGCCGGGCACTATGCCGAGTTCGTCCGTAACAAGGCACGCCTTGAAGCAGCTCGTGCAGAAATTGCCACCTGCGCTATTTCCGGCGCCGTCGGCACCTTTGCTCATCTGGACCCGCGCGTTGAAACCTACGTCGCTGAACGTCTGGGCCTGAAGCCGGAACCGGTTTCCACGCAGGTCATCCCGCGTGATCGTCACGCTGCCTATTTCTGCGCGCTTGGCGTTATTGCCAGCGGCATTGAACGTCTGGCCATTGAAGTGCGCCATCTGCAGCGTTCTGAAGTGCGGGAAGCTGAAGAATTCTTCCACAAGGGCCAGAAGGGCTCTTCCGCCATGCCGCATAAGCGGAACCCGGTGCTGACGGAAAACCTGACGGGTCTGGCGCGCCTTGTGCGTTCTGCCGTGATCCCGGCTCTGGAAAACGTGGCCCTGTGGCATGAGCGTGACATCAGCCACTCTTCCGTTGAACGAAACATCTGCCCGGACGCTACCATTGGTCTGGACTTCGCTCTGGCACGTCTTGCCGGCATGATGAGCAAGCTGCTGGTCTATCCGGACCGTATGGCTGCCAACATCGAAAGCCTTGGCGGCGTTGTGCACTCCGGCGAAGTCCTGCTGGCTCTGGCCCGCGCTGGACTCTCGCGTGAGGATGCCTATCGGATTGTCCAGCGCAATGCGATGGAAACATGGACCAAGCTGGGCACGCCGGAAGGTCGGACCTTCCGTGAAAATCTGGCAGCAGACCCGGAAATCTCCGGGCGTATCCCGGCGGAAACGCTGGATGCCGCTATGGATAGCCGCCAGCATCTGAAGGCGCTGGATGGCCTGTACCAGAAAGTATTTGGGGAACCCGGCCCGGCTCTGTGAGCAGGGGCCTCCCTATATCTTCCATGCCCGAAGCCTGCTATGACGCGTCTGAAGAAGGGAAGGCTGGTTTCAGTCTTCCCCCGGACCGGTTGCAGGGATCGGTTTTAAACGTTCAAGACAGGTAAGGATGACCATGGCCCGTCGCCGCCAGCTTTACGAAGGTAAAGCCAAAATCCTTTTTGAAGGTCCGGAACCCGGCACCCTTGTGCAGTATTTCAAGGATGACGCCACGGCTGGCAACGGTGCCAAAAGCGGCACAATTACCGGCAAAGGTGTGCTGAATAACCGCATCAGCGAGCATCTGATGCTCCGCCTGCAGGAAATCGGCATTCCCACACACTTCATCCGCCGCATCAACATGCGTGAGCAGCTGGTGAAGGAAGTTGAGATTATCCCGCTTGAAGTTGTTGTCCGCAATATTGCGGCGGGCAGCATTGCCAAGCGCTTTGGTATTGAGGAAGGCACACGCCTGCCGCGTACCATTGTCGAATTTTACTACAAGAATGACGAGCTGAATGATCCGCTTGTCTCTGAAGACCATATCATCGCATTCGGCTGGGCATGCCCGCACGACCTTGAAGACATGACGTCCATGGCCATGCGCGTGAATGACTTCCTGTGCGGCCTGTTCAGCGGCATTGGTATTCAGCTTGTAGACTTCAAACTTGAATTTGGCCGCTCCTGGGAAGGGGACGACATGCGGATTGTGCTGGCGGATGAAATTTCACCCGACAACTGCCGCCTGTGGGACAACCAGACCAACGAGAAGCTTGATAAGGACCGTTTCCGCCGTGACCTGGGCAATGTCCGGGAGGCGTATCAGGAAGTTGCCCGCCGACTGGGCATTCTGCCCGAAGCGGGCAATGGCGGAGACATGAAGGGTCCGGAGACCATGCAGTGACCATGCCGACAGCAACGGGGGCTTTATCATGAAAGTACGTGTAACCGTCATGCTTAAGGAGGGTGTGCTTGACCCGCAGGGGAAAGCCATCGGCCACGCATTGCACACATTGGGTTTCCCGGGCGTGAATGACGTCCGGGTCGGCAAGATTATTGATCTGGATGTTGAGGGCACGGACCGTGCTGCTGTCCAGAAGCAGGCCGAAGACATGGCGCGGGATCTTCTCGCCAATCTGGTGATTGAAGACTTTACGGTTGAGGTGCTGGGATGAAGCGCCTCGCCCTGATCGCCCTTGGGGGAGTTCTGCTTGCGCCGACACTGGCGCACGCTCAGCGCATTTCCCCCATGCAGGCCGGCAATTTTGCCCGCATCTGCTCCCGTGCAGCAGGCGCCACCGTGTGTGATGCCTACATCACCGGGGTTGCCGATGCTGTTGCTCTCTCCAAAATCAATGATCGCAACGAAGGCGATGCGTCCGCACCGGCTGGTTTCTGCGTTCCGACATCAGAAAACGGTGCCGCCATGCGCGCCAAAGTGCTGGCCTGGCTGAAAGCGCATTCTGAAGCAATGTCCAAGCCTGTTGGCGAAAGTGTCTTCAAGGCTCTGCATGACTCTTACCCGTGTAGCAGCGCAAAATGAAAGCAGCGATTGTTGTCTTTCCGGGCACCAACCGTGAGCGCGATATGGCTATCGCACTGCGGCGTGTGACCGGACATGAGCCCCGCATGGTCTGGCATCGTGATACCGACCTGACCGGGATTGATCTTGTTGTTCTGCCAGGTGGCTTCAGCTACGGGGATTACCTGCGCTGTGGCGCCATGGCCGCCCATTCTCCCATCATGACGGAAATCCGCAGCTTTGCACAAAAGGGTGGTCATATTCTGGGAGTCTGCAATGGCTTTCAGATTCTGACGGAATCCGGCCTGCTGCCGGGTGCTCTGCTGCGGAACGCAAACCTGCGCTTCCTGTCACAGGACTGCCATCTGCGTGTGGAACGGACGGATACGCCTTTCACCCATAAATGGCAGAAAGGGGATGTGTTCCGCACACCTCTGGCGCATGGGGACGGAAACTACACGGCAGACCAGAGCACACTGGACCGGCTGGAAGGCGAGGGGCTTGTTGCCTTCCGCTACGCTTCCCCGAACGGGCAGGTGCAGGCTGACGATGTGGACAGCAACCCCAATGGTAGCGTGAACAGCATTGCGGGCATCCTGAGCGAAAACACTCGTATTTGCGGCATGATGCCTCACCCGGAAGACCTTGTTGACCCGCTGATGGGCGGCGTAGACGGTCTGCCGCTGTTTGAAGGTCTTGTGGAGGCTCTTGTCCGGTGAAAAAGACCGTTGATGCATCTCTGGCCCAGGAATTCGGGCTGACGGCTGAAGAATATGCGCGCGTTGTCACCATCATGGGGCGCACACCCAGCCTGACAGAGCTGGGTGTGTTCTCGGTCATGTGGTCCGAGCACTGTTCTTACAAATCCTCTCGCAAATGGCTGCGTACGCTCCCCACCAAAGCGCCGTGGGTTATCCATGGGCCGGGTGAGAATGCTGGCGTGGTGGATATCGGGCAGGGGTATGCTGCCATCTTCAAGATGGAAAGCCATAACCATCCGTCCTTTATCGAGCCGTATCAGGGCGCTGCCACAGGTGTTGGCGGGATCCTGCGTGACGTGTTCACCATGGGTGCGCGCCCGATTGCCAACCTGAACGCCCTGCGTTTTGGTAACCCGGAAACGCCCCGCACCCGTCAGATTATCGATGGCGTTGTGCGTGGTATTGGCGGTTACGGCAACTGCGTAGGCGTGCCGACAGTCGGTGGGGAGATCAACTTCCACCCGGCCTATGATGGCAACCCGCTCGTCAATGCCATGACAGTCGGCCTTGCACGGAAAGACCGGATTTTCCTGTCTGCTGCGGCAGGGGTGGGTAACCCGGTTGTGTACGTTGGCTCCCGCACCGGGCGTGACGGCATTCATGGTGCCACCATGTCCTCCGCCGAGTTTGACGAAAACGCTATGGCGAAGCGTCCGACCGTGCAGGTTGGCGACCCGTTCATTGAAAAGCTGCTCATTGAAGCCTGCCTGGAACTGATGGCGACTGATGCCATTGTCGCCATTCAGGACATGGGCGCTGCTGGCCTGACCTCATCCGCTGTGGAAATGGCCGGAAAAGGTGGCGTCGGGATTGAGCTGGATCTGGACGCGGTGCCGCAGCGTGAGCCGAATATGACGGCTTATGAGATGATGCTGTCCGAGAGCCAGGAGCGCATGCTCATGGTGCTCAAGCCAGATCGCACAGAAGTCGCGCGCAAGATCTTCGAGAAGTGGGAACTGGATTTCGCCATTATCGGGCATCTGACAGAAACCGGCCATATTGTGGTGAAGCACAAAGGGCAGTTGGAAGCAGACATTCCGTTGGACCCGCTGGCCGATCAGGCTCCGATCTACGATCGCCCGGCCACCACGCCGGTTGCACCGGAACCGCTTGGTGCAGTGCATGCTCCGCTTTCGCTTGATGCTGCATTGCTCAAGATGGTTGGGTCACCCGATCTCGCATCCCGTGCATGGGTATGGAACCAGTATGACAGCACGGTTGGGGGCCAGACGGTGCGTCGTCCGGGCGCTGCTGATGCCGCGATTGTCAAAATTGAAGACACATCGCTGGCTCTGGCCATCACGACCGACTGCACGCCGCGCTATTGTCATGCTGCCCCCAAAACCGGGGGCGCGCAGGCTGTAGCCGAAGCATGGCGTAACCTGACCGCGACAGGCGCTCGTCCTCTGGCGGTGACCGACAACCTCAACTTCGGCAATCCGGAAAAGCCGGAAATCATGGGGCAGTTTGTCGCCGCGATTGAAGGGATGGGCGATGCCTGCCGGGCGCTCGACTTCCCGGTCGTGAGTGGCAACGTCTCTCTGTATAACGAGACACGCCAGCCGGACGGCTCTGCTCTGGCCATTCTGCCTACCCCCGCCATTGGCGCTCTGGGTGTGCTGGATGACGTGGAAAAAGCCGTTGGCTTGGGCATGCAGGACGGTAAGGCCGTTGTTCTGGTGGGTGAAACCCGCGGAGAACTCGGCCAGTCCATCTGGCTGCGTGAGGTTCTGGGCCGTGAAGACGGGCCGCCGCCACCGGTTGATCTGGCTGCGGAAAAACGGAACGGTGACTTTGTCCGGCAGGAAATCCTCAGCGGTGCAGTTTCCGCCTGTCATGACCTTTCCGATGGCGGCCTGATGGTTGCTGTTGCGGAAATGGTGATGGCCAGCGGTGTGGGCTGTGAGCTGGAAAGCCCGGACAGCGGCATCCGCCCGGAAGCCTTCTGGTTTGGTGAAGATCAGGCCCGTTATCTGGTCTGCGTCGACAATGCCGCAGAATTCTGCGGCCGTGCAGAGCAGGCCGGTGTTCCGGCTCGTCTGATTGGCCAGTCTGGCGGAAATGATTTGATTTTGCCGAGTGGCGTCACAATATCTGCTGCACGACTTGTTGCCGCGCATGAGGCCTTCTTCCCGGCCCTGATGACCCGCTGAGTAACTGAAAGGGACCTGTAAGCCATGGCGATGTCCGCCACTGAACTTGAGACGTATCTTCGTCAGGCTTTCCCCGATGCGCAGATCAGGATTGATGATCTGGCCGGGGACGGTGACCATTATTCCTGCTCTATCGTGAGTGAGGCCTTCAAAGGCCTCAACCGCGTGAAGCAGCATCAGCTTGTCTATCAGGCCCTGCAGGGCCATATGGGCGGCAAACTGCACGCGCTTGCGTTGCAGACGTCTGCGCCCTGAACGGCGTATTTTTCCGCTTTTTTAGCAAGGATCCAGGTTAATGTCGGAAACTGTCAAACAGCAGATCCAGAACGTAATTGATACCAACCCTGTCACGCTGTTCATGAAGGGCGATGCCGACTTCCCACAGTGTGGCTTCTCCGCCCGTGTGGTGCAGATTCTTGAACATCTGGGCGTGCCGTTCAAATCCGTGAATGTTCTGGCTGATGCCGGCATCCGTCAGGGCATCAAGGACTTCTCAAACTGGCCGACCATTCCCCAGCTTTACATCAAAGGGGAATTCATTGGCGGGTGTGACATCGTGACTGAAATGTACCAGTCCGGTGAACTCCAGACCCTGCTGAAAGAAAAAAATATCCCTCTTAAGGCCGCTTCCTGATTTTTTAAGTTGTCAGGCAATCAGAGGGCTGTGTAGTCTGGAAACAGACAAACAGAGGTGGGATATTTTTGATGATGCGTCTTCCGTTTTTGCGCTGCGCCTTCGCTTTTGTTGGTTTGAGCGCAGGTGTTTTTTCCGTGAACTCTTCAGCGCACGCGGAACGTGTTATTTCTGATCTGGAAGCCAGCAAGCTGACGTTCGCGTCTCTGACTGCGGCTCCCCCGCCGGTTGTTCATGTGCGTCGCGTTAGCCACGTGGTTCGGGCCAGCCACACACAGGTTGCCTCTCAGCGTGGCGCAACGTCCCGCAACATGGTGCATCTGGTGGCCTATCACCCCACCAAGCATGCGGTTGCGCATGCTGCAACGCGTCGCCATCGCACCTGATGCTCTTGCGCCTCTAAACGTCTTCTGAAAAGCGCGGCTTGCCTCTGGCACCGCGCTTTTTCTACATTTGGCGGATAACGTCTTTCACCCAGAACAGCGCGTTCTGCTCATCAACCGCGATCAGGTCGAACCGTAACTCTTCGTAAGACCAGTGCGGATGTGCGGCCAGCAGACATTCCGCTGCCCGGTAAAGCCGCCGTTGCTGAGCAATACTCAGACATTCCGTGGCACCCCGTAGGGTTTTGCGCTTTTTTACTTCGACAAAGCAAATCAAGCTGCCTTTGCGCATAACAATATCAATTTCGCCACGCCGCGTGCGGGCTCTTTTTAATAGAATAAGCCACCCTTCTTTTATACAAGCAGAGCATACGGCCTCTTCCGCACTCAGGCCGTCCTGATAGGCTCTTGAGCCACGCGCCTGCCGGGCCAGCTTTTGTCGATTCTGTTCTGGCTCAATAATATCAGGCCTGACTGCCACTGTTTGATTCCTTTCAGGATGCACCTTGCCCCATGACGTTTGATATTCTGCCGCATCTTTCTCTGGTGACAGTCACGATCATTCGTTTTGTACTGGTGACAAGCGTTGCCCTGCATATTCTGCTGACAAAAAGAAATACCTCGTCCGCCATCGGCTGGATTGGCATTTGCGTTCTTATGCCTGCTTTGGGGACAGTTCTCTACATCATGTTCGGGATTAACCGAGTGCGGCGGCTTGCTAAAAAGCTGGTCAGCGGCCGGTCCTCCCATCGCTTTGAGGATTCTCACAGCTCTTCCTGGAACAGAGAGCTGGACGGACAATTTGCGCCTCTGGCCATGATGGTTGGCAAACTGACCAGTCGCCCGCTTGTCGGCGGGAATAAAATTGTCCCTCTGCATGACGGAGACGGCGCTTACCCTTTCATGCTGAAAGCTATTGAAGAAGCAGAGCGGAGTATTCTGCTGTGTTCCTACATTTTTCGGAATGATCAGGTTGGCAGCCTCTTTATCGAAAAACTGATTGCTGCCCAGAAGCGCGGCGTGCAGGTGCGCGTTCTGGTGGATGGGATTGGAAGCGGATATTTTCTGTCTCCCGTCTACCGTCGGTTAAGGCGGGCAGGGGTACCGTGCGGGCGCTTCATGCACTCCATGCTGCCCTGGCGGATGCCCTTCATCAATCTGCGCAATCACCGGAAAATTCTGGTGGTTGACGGCAAGATTGGCTTCATGGGTGGTCTAAATATTGCCGATGAAAATCTGGTTTCCAAAAAGCCTCTGCATCCGGTGTCCGATACGCATTTCCAGCTGGAAGGCCCTGTCGTCAAACAGCTTGCCGAAGCCATCGCGTGGGATTGGTATTTCGTCACGCAGGAAACGCTTGAGGGCGATCTCTATTTCAAGGAACACACCAGCGCCGGAGAGTCCGTCGCCCGGATTGTAACGGCTGGGCCCGATACCGATCTTGAAAAAATTGAATATACCATGCTGCAGGCCATTACATTGGCTCGGCGGCAGGTCAGGCTGATGACGCCCTATTTTCTGCCCGGGTCACGCGTCATGTCGGAACTGGCTCTTGCCGCCCTGCGCGGCGTGCAGGTAGATGTGGTCATTCCCCGTCGCAGTAATCATCCACCGCTGGACTGGGCCTGCTCTGCCAATATCGCACCTCTGCTCAATGCCGGCGTCCGCGTGTGGCTGGTCAACCCGCCGTTCAACCATTCGAAGCTGATGGTGGTAGACCGAGCATGGTCTTTTGTCGGGAGTTCTAATCTCGATATTCGCAGCCTGCGGCTGAATTTCGAGATCAATATGGAAACCTATGATGTCGTGATGGCCGAAATGCTGGATGATTTCATCTGCCATCACAGAAATCGACGCCTGACCCACCATGATCTGGATAAACGGAACAAGCTGATCCAGATCCGTGATGCCGCAGCGCGCCTGTTTATGCCTTATCTATGACGCGACAGAGGCCAGCACTTTGATATCCGGCCGTAACTGAACAGCAATCGGCCGATGGTCTGACGCAAAAACCGGCAGAACTCTCGCACTCAGACAGCTCATGCCTTCGACCAGACACCGATCTATGCGGATGGGAACCAGATCGACCATACGATGCGTCGGCGCTTTGGGGCCGACATCTCTGAACCCTGGCACCAGTGTTGGACCGACAAGGTTAAAGTCACCCAAAATCGCGCAGGGTGCGGGCAGCAGAGCCGCGATACGCCGCAACTGCCGACGGTTTAGCACCTGCCCATGGGACAGGTGAACATTGGCCAGAGAGAACGGACCATAATCAATAATCTGCGCATGCCGTTTGACAACTGCGCCAGAGGGAATAGTGCAGGCACGCGGAGTGCGGGCAAATGGTGTCCGGCTCCAGCAGGCCGGGCCATGAATGCGGCCGGGCAGGGGCGCGCGGGCATAATAGCCGCCCAGAATATCTGACAGCACATCAATTTCAGCCGTAGCTTCCTGCATCAGGAGAATATCCGGCTTTTCAGATTCAATCAGGGCGACAACATCATGCACGGTCGCGCCGGTTCTTCTCAGCAGGTTCCAGCTAATAATTTTCGTGCAGTCATGGTCTGCGGAGACGTGAGGCCGAAGCTGTTTTTTGCGACGACGCGCATCCATGAGACGGAGAAAATGACGCCTCATGAGGGCAGCCTCCTTTGATCATCAGAAGAAGAATGAGAAGGCGCTTCCTGTGCGGCAAACTCTACAGTCAATGTAAAGCCAACAGCGAGCAGAATTGGCCCCAGAAAAATGCCCAGACCACCAAAAGCCATTACGCCGCCAATCACCCCCAGAACCGTCAGGAGGTATGGTAGCTTACTTCCTCGCGCAATAAAGAGCGGGCGGATGACATGATCTGCGCCGGAAATCAGCAAAAGGCCATAGAGGAGGAGCAGGACTCCTTTGCCCACGTGATGGTCGGCCAGTAACCAGAGGGACGCAGGCACCCAGACAAGCGGTGCCCCAATCGGCAGAACGGCCAGAAAAGCGGCCAGCACCCCAAACATAACCGGCTCGGAGAGGCCGGTCAGCCAGAAACCGATACCGGTCAAAATGCCCTGAATGATCGCTGTCCCCAGAATTCCATACACGGTACCCCTAACGGTCCCGCCAATAATATGCAGGTGTCGACCAGCATGTGGCCCGGCAATACGGGTGATCACGGCTTTCAGCGTGTCGCCCAGAGATGAGCCGCTGAGCCAGAAAAAGAAGGCGATGAACAGAGCCATCACCAGATGCAGCGCGCCATTGGCAACCTGCATGAAAAGCACCAGCAGGGACTGAATAATATCACCTGCATAAGGCCGCAGGCTGGCCCCCAGATGGTCAACATCATGGCTCCAGTGTTGCCACTGGCCGGCAAGATCCTGCCCGACCATAGGAATATTGCTCAGCCAGCCAGGAGGAGGGGGAAGATGATGAGAAAAACTAAAAAGAGCATTCAGCCGGGACGCCCAGCGTGGGCTGGCCGCGATTGTGGTGGACGCCAGAAAAGCAAGCGGGATGACGAATCCGACAGCGCATAGCAACGTCATCACCAGACTCGCAGCCAAAGCGCTCATGCGGCGTCTGAGATGCTGGAAGATGGGCCATGTGGCGTATGTCAGCACACCCGCCCACAAAATGGCTGACGAGAAAGGAGCGAGAACAATGACGCATCCGTAGGCAATGCCACCGAGCAGCAGCGCCAGCATGATCCGTTCCGTTGTCAGAGTCAGCCCATCCATCATGGTCACAGTAAACCACGGATCTGGTACTTTGTCTGGTCTCTTAAAGCCTTTTCAGCATCGCAACGGAGATATACCGGCACCCGGTATCTGAATTTGCAACAAACCAGCATTGACGGGATTTTACAATCTGTTAATTAACGTATAATTAACAATACATTCGATAAAGTATTTTGTTCATAACATGCTGATTAATAAGGTTAAAACTATGACTGCTGTCACAATGCATCTTGGTGAAATTGGTCAGCAGTTGAGAGCTTTTCGTCTTGAATCCGGCATGCGGGCCGATGAGATTGCAGCCCGGCTGGGCGTCTCCCGCGCAGCGCTATACCGCTATGAAAAAGGCGAAGTGATTAAGCTGGATACTGTCCAGAGACTGGCTGAACTTCTGAATATTTCACCCCTAACCTTGCTGGGGGTCGGGTTTGAATATTACAGTAAGCCTGATAGTTTTTTTCAGAAAATTACACAGATTGAAGGTGATATTGAGCAGATCCTGCAAGTCTCGGACCCGGTCTGCTATCAGGTCACATCACCAGCCTATGATGCTGTCCTGCTGGAAGCGCATACCAGTCAGCAGGTAAAGGAAGGGGGGGATGTGATGGAAGCGCCAGCCATTCTGGCGCAGTCAAAACGTCGCGCCCTGTACAGCCAGCGTAAACCGTCCATCATTTCCATGTTGCCTGAAAAGCAGATTATTGATTTCCTGACGCATGGGGTGGGCGCTGGCATTCCCATGTCCGAAACATTGCGTCACAAAGCCCGGCAGGTTGCCGTGCAGGAAATCCGCAACATTATCACCCTGATCGATTCTGTCCCGATGGGACTTCAGTTCAGTGTCATTCCTAAAAACATCACCACAACCTCGTGCATTTTCATGCGTCGCAATGAGCTGATGGCGGTCGCTATCAACCCGTTCCGGTGTGACAGCTCAGCAGCAAATACTGCGGGCATTGCCATGATCACATCCTCTCCGGAAGCTGTAGCGACCCATCAGCAGATGCTTGAGACACTCTGGCAGACATCCCTTAAGGGGCAGGAAGCCATTGATCGCCTGAAAAAGCTGGTGGAGCAGCACGGAGCCGTCTGACCACGGCTTTTTAGAAATCTGACTAATACCTTTCCGGGCAGACTTGCTTTACCCTCACCACCCTTACGTCGCTGGTCCGGGATTAAAGCTATGTCGCCGCTCATTACTGTAAAAACTCTTGCCTCCTGGCAGAGCGAAAATGCGCTCTGTATTCTGGACGCAACAGCACTTTTGCCCGGGGAAACCAGCAACCCGGATGAGGCTTTTCTGAAAGCCCACATTCCCGGCAGTCTGCGGTTTGATATTGATCTCTTCTCCGACCCGGAAAGCACGCAGCCTCATACTATTCCGTCCGCAGCCCGCTTTGGCCACCTGTTTGGCGCTCTGGGCATTAGCCGGTCAACCAAGGTCGTTTTTTACGATCAGGGCAACACTGCTTCGGCATGCCGGGCCTGGTGGCTGGCCAGATTATTTGGGCATGATCAGGCTTTTGTGCTGGATGGCGGCCTGCCTGCATGGCAACGCGACAATCAGCCGGTTGAACAAAGTCCTGCACATACACCAAAGGTCCAGTCTTACGCGTGCCATACCCGTTTTGCGCGCGTGAAAGGGCTAGGGGATATGCTGGATATTGTTTCCGGCTCCCTGCAGCCCATTCTGGATGCCCGCTCTGCCGCCCGGTTTTATGGAGAGGTTCCAGAACCACGCCCCGGTCTGGCCTCCGGGCATATGCCCGGCGCGATTAATCTTCCCTACAAAACGCTCCTAGCAGAAAATGGGCAGTTTCTCCCGGCAGGCCGCGTGCGGGAGATTTTGCTTGAAGCTGGCGTGCCGGCGGATAAACCCGCTGTAACAACATGCGGCTCAGGAATGACGGCTGCGGTCCTGAGTGTTGGGCTTGCGCTGGGTGGCTTTGACGAAGGCGCGCTCTATGACGGATCATGGGCAGAATGGGGTGCAACGCCAGACGCACCCGTGACGAAAGGATCTTAAATAATGACGTCCGACACCAACGTGACGCGAGGCTGGGACAAGCTTTCTTCCACGCTCACCCGTCTGGCCAGACCGGAAGCACAACCCGAAGGCACGCCCGTCAACATGCCCGTGACGCGCGGCTCCACCGTGCTGTTTCCTACCTTGAACGACATGCGCCGGCAGGGCCAGAAACGCTTTGACCACGCCTATATTTACGGGGCCATGGGCACACCTGTGCAACATGAACTGGAAAAAGCGATCGCCGTCATTGAAGGTGGCACGGATTGTCAGGTGGTTTCTTCCGGGCTTGCAGCCTGCACCACGCCACTGCTGGCGTTCCTGAATGCGGGGGAACACTGCCTGCTTCCGGATTCTGTCTATAGCCCCACCCGTCGGTTTGCCGAAAATGTGCTCAAACGCTTTGGCGTGGAAACAACTTACTACCCACCGTGCGCCTCGGCTGAGACACTAACCAGCCTGATGCAGCCCAACACACGGGTGCTGTTTTCAGAAAGCCCGGGCAGCCACACCTTTGAAGTGCAGGATGTCCCCATGCTGGCCCGCGTGGCTCATGCGCATGGTGCCAGACTAATGATGGACAACACCTGGGGCTTTGGGATTTTTGCACCGTTCACGCATGGCGTGGATGTCTCCATTCAGGCGCTGACAAAATACCCCTCGGGTCATTCCGATGTGATTGCCGGAGCCGTTACGGTTGCAAAGACCGAGGACTGGCATTTGCTGCGGGATACGGCCATTCAACTCGGCCAGCTTGCCGGGCCGGATGATTGCTGGCTGACACTGCGTGGTCTGCACACGATGGGTGTCCGCCTGTCTCATCAGGCGCGGTCCGCCATGCAGATTGCCCAATGGCTGAAAAACCGGCCGGAAGTTGCCCGCATCCTGCATCCGGCATTCCCAGACTGTCCGGGCCATGAAATCTGGAAACGTGACTTCACTGGAGCCGGCAGCCTGTTCGGCTTCGTGCTGAAAGACACATTGAGCCAGAGCGCTATGGAAGCCATGATTGATTCGCTAAAGCTATTTGGCATCGGCGCATCATGGGGGGGGTATGAGAGCCTCGTGCTGCCAACCAGCAAAAGCATTACGCGGAACTTCCCGACAGATGAGGCCGAAGGTCCATCCATGCGTCTGCAAATCGGCCTGGAAGCCGCGGATGACCTGATTGCTGATTTAGAACAGGGGTTCAATGTCCTGAAAGCTCATAGCTAACAGGGCGTAACCCTTTTAATCCTGGCCGGAGCGGAGACGGAAGGTCGCCGCTTCGGCCACATGGGGAGAATGAATAGCGGTCTCTCCTGCCAGATCGGCAATGGTACGGGCAACGCGAAGCATGCGGGTATAGCCGCGCGCTGAAAAACGGAAACGTGTCGCCACTTTCTGCGCCAGAGCCTGCGCGGCCTCTGTTATCGGCATCTGCTCCAGCGTGGCCTGTGCATTTTTTACGCCGTCATGCCGGGCATATTGCCGCTGCCGGGCGACTTCCACCCGGTGCGCTACAGACGCGCTGGCCTCGCCAGACGGACCGGAAAGATAATCCAGTGGTTCAAAAGGCTGCATCGCCACATGGACATCAATGCGGTCCAGCAGCGGACCAGAAAGCCGCCCCATGTAATCCTCGCCACAGCGCGGAGCCTTGCGGCATTCCTTACTGGCATCCCCCAGATACCCACATCGGCACGGGTTCATGGCTGCAATAAGCTGGAAGCGGGCAGGGTAGGCCACATGCAGGGCGGCACGGGCGATACTCACGCGCCCCGTTTCCAGAGGTTGCCTCAGGGCTTCAAGTGCTGCGCGGGAAAACTCTGGCAATTCATCCAGAAACAGAACGCCATGGTCTGCCAGACTAATCTCACCCGGCCGCGCCTTGCTTCCGCCTCCTACCAGCGCTGGCAGAGTTGCAGAATGATGCGGGTCTCTGAAAGGGGGACGTCGGATCGGGCGTCCGTCTTTCAGTAATCCTGCAGCGCTATAGATGCGGGAGACGTCCAGACTTTCCCGCTGCGTCAGGTCTGGTAACAGGCTGGGCAGGCGCGCTGCCAGCATGGATTTTCCGGCCCCCGGCGGCCCGGATAACAGAATCGAGTGACCGCCCGCCGCAGCAATTTCCAGTGCCCGACGTCCGGTTTCCATCCCTTTAATCTCGGAAAGATCAGGCAGACGTTCAGAAGATAGATCTGGTGCCCGTTCTGAAAAAACCGGGGGCGTGAGAATCTGTAGCCCTGTGAAGTGATTGATAAGAGCCAGAAGAGTGGGCGCACCCAAAATGGCAATGTCGCCACCGCACAGTGCCTCTTCCGCCTGCATGGCGGGACAGATCAATCCAAGAGACATAGCGGATGCCTCAATGGAGGCAGACAGCACGCCGGCAACGGGGTTTAACCGACCATCCAGCGAGAGTTCCCCCAAAGCCGCAAAACGTGCCACTTCTTCGTAGGGCAGAACTTCCATAGCGCAGAGTAGAGCGAGGGCGATGGGAAGGTCGAAATGCGATCCCTCTTTCGGGATGTCGGCAGGCACAAGATTGATAACAATGCGCTTGGCGGGCAGCGCCATACCCATGGAGGTCAGGGAAGCACGTACGCGCTCCCGGGCCTCAGCCACAGCCTTATCAGGCAAACCAACGATCAGAAATGCCGGGAGACCGGACGAAATCTGGACTTCCACCCAGACAGGCCGCGCCTCTATCCCGGCAAAAGCAAAACTACGGATGCGGGAATTGATCATTCCCGCCCCCGGACCGCCATCAGATCAATGACCCTGATAGATCAGACGGGCACGAATGGTGCCTTCAAGATCACGCAGAGCGTGCAGGATGGTGTCATCCGTATCCTTGTTTCCGCCCGTATCGGCTTCCACAACCACGTATCCGATCTCACCATCCGTCTGCAGGAACTGCGCCGTGACGTTGCAGGTCTGCTTCAGGAAGATTTCATTCAGACGCATCATCATGCCCGGCACGTTGTGGTGCACGTGCATGAAGCGCGTGCCGCGCGGGCTCTGGGGGAGCTGCACACCGGGAAAATTAACAGCCCCGAAGGTTGACCCCACATCGGAATATTCAACCAGCTTGCGGGCAACCTCCACCCCAATGCGTTCCTGAGCTTCTGCCGTGGAACCACCGATATGCGGCGTCAGAATGACGTTATCCAGCTCTTTCAGCGGCGTTTCCAGACGGTCATTCGGGCCTTTGGGTTCCTTGGGGAACACATCCACGGCAGCACCCAGCAGATGCTTGTCTTTCAGAGCCTCGGCCAGCGCATCCAGATCAACAACATTCCCACGGGCGTTATTAATCAGGAACGAGCCTTTTTTCATGGCACGGATCTGTTCGGCACCCATCATGTTTTTGGTTGTGGGAAGCTGCGGCACATGCAGGCTCACCACATCACTCTGGCTCAGCAGATCTTCCAGCGTATCAACCGGCATGGCGTTCCCGTGGCCAAGCTTGTCCACCACATCATAATAAATGACGCGCATGCCGAAGGCTTCTGCCAGAACGGACAGCTGGGAACCAATGGACCCGTAGCCAACAATCCCGAGCGTCTTGCCGCGAACTTCCCAGCTATTGGCAGCGGATTTGTTCCACAGGCCCTGATGGCAGCCAATGGAGCCGGGGAAAATGCGGCGCATGAGCATGACAATCTCGCCCATGACCAGTTCTGCCACGGAGCGCGTATTGCTATACGGCGCGTTGAATACCGGAATACCGTTCAGCCGTGCGGCTTCCAGATTCACCTGATTGGTCCCAATGCAGAAGCAGCCGATGGCAATCAGGCGATCGGCGCCTTCAATCACCTCTTTGGTCAGCTGCGTGCGGGAGCGAATACCCACAACATGTACGCCTTCCAGAGCTTTTTTCAGGGCATCGCCTTCCAGCGCTCCCTTGTGGCGGACCACGTTCTCGTAACCGCTGGCTTTCAGCAGTGCGACCGCACTATCGTGAACGCCTTCAAGCAGCAGAATGCGGATCTTATCCTTGGGAAGGGACAGTTGTGTGCTCATGAGGAATGACCATACCTGTTGTGCCGAAGCGCAGGCCTATCGCAAAATGCGGTAAATTCATAGGTCTGGCGCAGTGAATCGTTAAAATGAGGGAGCCTGTCAGCCATGCCCGGCAAGGGTGCGCACGGCTTCGGCATGCAGAACAGGGTCTCCCGCCGCCAGAACGGTCCGGTCTCCATCCGCCCTGAGCGGACTTCCATCCCATGCCGTGACTTTGCCGCCAGCCCCTTCAATAACCGGCACCAGCGCAGCCCAGTCCCACGGGTTCATGTCGCATTCTGCAATCAGATCAACCTGACCAAGCGCCAACAGGCCATAGGCGTAGCAGTCACCGCCCCATGTCATGCGCTTGGCGCCGGCTTTCAGCGTTTTCCAGCCCTCATGCGGCGCGCTTTCCAGCATTTCAGGCGATGTGCAGGAGAGTTCTGCATCAGCCAGACGCGGGCAGGGGCGTGTAACCGGAGTGCCCCCCAGAGGCGAGCTGAAGCGGGTCGGCTGCCCGGCCACACCAATCCAGCGCTCCTGCAGAACGGGCTGGTCAATTACGCCAAGCACAGGCTGGCCGTCCCGCAGCAGCGCAATCAGCGTGCCAAAAAGGGGGCGGCCGGTCACAAAAGCCCGCGTGCCATCCACCGGGTCCAGCAGCCACCGATAGCGGGCGGCGTCATTCACAAGCCCGAACTCCTCTCCAAACACCCCATGATCGGGCAGACGTTCAGACAGAATGGCCCGCATCACACGCTCGGCTGTGCGGTCTGCAATGGTCACGGGGCTTTCATCCGCTTTATCGGTAACGCTGATGCCCCGACGGAACCATGGCCGCACCACGCAGCGGGCAGCCTCGGCCATCATGATGGCTACGTCCAGAAAAGGAGTCAGATCGTCATCGCTCATGGGGTCACCTTGGGATCGGGAGAAGGAGCGGGGGCTTCGGCATCCCCCAATGTATGCAGATAGGCGATAATATCCGCACGCTGAGCCGGGTCCGGCAGACCGACCAGAGACATGCGCGTGCCGGGTGCAAAGCGGGCAGGGGAGGTCAGCCAGTCCGACAAGGCCTGGTCTGACCAGACATGCCCCTGCTGCCCCTTGAGAGCCGTAGAATAAGAATAGTTGGAAAGCCCCGCAATTCGGCGACCCGCTACCCCTGAAAGATTAGGGCCAACGCCATCAGACGCCCCTTCATTCACGGCATGGCAACTTGTGCAGACCTGATGCACCAGTGCATCGCCTCTTTCAGCATCCGCATGGGCCATGAAAGGGGCGATAGGTTTATTTTCCAGACCGGGGAGAGAAAACGCAGGCCTGGCCGGGACTGTCTGGGGCACAACGGCTGAGCCGACAGCGCTACAGATCCATACGGACACACCGGAAAGCAAAAAGGCCGCTCCCAGCCGGTTGAGAAACATGCTGTCCATACGAGAAGCCGGGTCCTCCGGTTGCGTTTGGCTCACGCCTTTTCTAGACTGCGCGCCGCTTCCTGTCATGCAGGGCGCTGTGCCAGTTTCGGCAGCGTTTTCACACTGTTTCCAAGGCTATATTCCGTGCCGTATTCCAGAGCAAGCTGATGATCTCCCCGCTTGTCATCATCCCCGCCCGGCTTGCCTCCACACGTCTGCCCGGCAAACCGCTGGCCGATATTGCCGGACGCGCCATGATTCTGCGGGTGCTGGATGCCGCGATTGCTGCAGACGTCGGCCCCATTGCCGTTGCTGCGGCAGATCAGGAAATTTGTGATGTCGTGACGCAGGCCGGTGGCCGTGCCGTGCTGACAGACCCCAACCTTCCTTCTGGCTCAGACAGAGTCTGGCAGGCGGCACAAGAGCTTGACCCTGATGGCGCGCATGATGTGATCATCAATTTGCAGGGAGATCTGCCAACATTTTCTCCTGATGACCTGCGTGCCGTAATGCGCGTTATGCCCAATCCGGCTTTTGATATTGGCACGCTGGTGGCTCCGGTCTTGTCTGAAGGCGAAAAGCTGGCTGAGTCCGTGGTCAAGGTTGCCTGTCATTTTGACGAAGACACACTCTGTGCCCCTGCCTTGTATTTCTCACGCAACCCGATCCCGTGGGGTGAGGGAGCGATTTGGCATCATGTCGGGGTGTACGGCTGGCGACGGGAAGCGCTGGAACGTTTTGTATCCTTGCCGGAATCGGGCCTTGAACGCCGTGAAAAACTGGAGCAGCTTCGCGCTCTGGAAGCCGGGATGCGTATTGGCTGCGCACGGATTGATGCAGCCCCCTTTGGCGTGGATACCCCGGCGGATCTGGACCGGGCCCGGCAATATTTCAAGGCATGACACACGCAATGACAGATAAGATCATCGCCTTTCAAGGGGCCCTCGGCGCCTATTCCGACCTTGCATGCCGCACGGTCAAACCCGGCTGGCGCACGTTGCCCTGCAAGACATTTGCCGGAGCCATAGAGGCAGTCCATACCGGCCGCGCGGATCTGGCCATGCTGGCCTGTGAAAATAGTCTGGCAGGCCGCGTACCGGATATTCACACCCTGTTGCCTGCTTCTGGCCTGCATATTGTCGGCGAGTATTTTCAGCGTATTGAACATTGCCTGCTGGGCGTACCCGGCGCCCGACTGGAAGATATCAAACGCGTCCATACCCATCCCGTCGCTATGGGGCAGATCTGCAATCTGCTGCGCGAGCGTGGCCTGACGCCGGTTACGGAGTTTGACACAGCGGGTGCCGCCGAACTGGTAGCACTCTGGGGAAAAAAGGAAGAAGCTGCCGTCGCCTCGGAACTGGCAGCGGAGCTGAACGGGCTGGAAATCCTGCTCAAAAACGTAGAAGATGCAAAGCACAACACCACGCGCTTCTACATCGCCTCCCGCACAGCAGAGCGTCCCGCCTGCGGCACTCCCCATGTGATGACGACGCTGATTTTCAACGTCAAAAACATTCCCGGCGCGCTCTATAAGGTGCTGGGAGGCTTTGCCACCAACGGCCTGAACATGACGCGGCTGGAAAGCTACATGACAGGCGGAAGTTTTGCCGCAACCCGCTTCCTGATGGACGTAGAAGGTCATCCGGAAGAGGACAGGCTGGGCAAAGCTTTGTCAGAACTTGAATTTTTTGCCGAGAACGCCGAAATTCTGGGCGTATACACGCAGTCGCCTTTCCGGCGGCACATGACCGGCGCTCCCTCTGAAGACCAGACTTCAGGGCCTGCAGACGCCATTTCGGGATAGACGACAGCTCATGTCAGACACACGCTTTACAGGCTCCATTACTGCTCTCATCACCCCCATGAACCGGGATGGCAGTCTGGACTTCACATCCTTTGAACATCTGGTGAACTGGCAGATTGAAGAAGGTACGTCTGCGCTATGCGCCATGGGAACAACGGGCGAAAGCCCGACCCTGTCGCATCAGGAGCATCACGAAGTTATCGAACGCGCCATCAAGGTTTCTGCTGGCCGTGCGCCAGTGATTGCAGGCGCCGGATCCAACAGCACAACTGAGGCGGTTGATCTGGCACGCCATGCTGAAAAAGCCGGAGCTTCCGCAGTGCTGGTGGTCACGCCGTACTATAACAAGCCGACGCAGGAAGGCCTTTACCGGCACTTCATGGCTGTTGCGGATGCAATTTCCATTCCACTTGTGCTGTATAACATTCCGGGTCGCTCGGTCATTGATATCAGCGTGGAAACAACAGCCCGACTGGCACGCCACGCTAATATTATTGGCGTAAAAGACGCCACAGCCAATCTGCTCCGCCCGTTGCAGGTGCGCCGCGCTGTAAAGAAACCTTTCAATCAGCTTTCTGGTGAAGATGGCACGGCCGTCTCCTTCCTCGCAGCAGGGGGCGACGGCTGCATCAGCGTAACCTCCAACGTCGCTCCGGCTCTCTGCGCTCGTGTTCAGGCGGACTGGCAGGCTGGCCGCGTGGCAGAGGCTATTGCCACACAAGACAAGCTCCTGCCGCTGCATGATGCCCTGTTCTGTGAAAGCAATCCGGCACCGGCCAAATACGCTGCCAGCCTGCTGGGACTGGCGGGAGAAACCTGCCGCCTGCCGCTGGCACCACTCACTGAACCTTCACGCCAACTGGTCAAAGCGGCGCTGATTGATGTCGGGCTGCTGAACTGAGCCATGGCAAAGAAACCAGCAAAAGCAACCATGATTTCTCATGGTATCGCTGCACAGAACCGCAAGGCGCGCTTTAACTACACCATTACGGAAACCATTGAGGCGGGTCTGGTCCTGAAAGGGGCTGAGGTTAAAAGTCTGCGTATGGGG
>NZ_JOPG01000046.1 GCF_002153605.1 Acetobacter malorum
TCAGGCGCGGGCGCGTCTGGTCCAAGTCGTTTCCTGATCCGGTCGGTCGGCCAGAGTGGCAGGTAAAGCGAGACGATCCGCGACCGGGATACAGGGAGAGAGCCTTCCTTTGGCATTACAGGCCTCCACTTCAAAATCGGCACATTCGCCCGCCCGGGCACGGATGAGTTCCAGCAACCAGCGCGGTCTTCCAACGCCGGGCACCGGTAAAGGCACGGATGGCAGGACTGAGACCCGCCATCGGGTCACACTGGCAGTCGGCTGGCCGAAATCCGCCGCATCCGTCTGTCGTCGCCACCGGCGTATCGCGATGCCAAGCGAACCAGACGTTTCAGCCGCCAGTTGCAGGCGACGTGAGGCCGTCATGGACAGACGCGCCACCTCGGCGACCACGGCCCCAAGGCCGCCATGCCGCAGCCCTTCCTCGAAGCAGGCCAGCACATCGACGTCCGAACTGGCCTCGACAAAAATGGTTCGTCGTGCCGACAGCCCGACCTGTTTTAGGGAGGGGGCGAACACATCCTGACGGGTGACGATCCAGAGCACCTTGCCACGTGTGCGGGCCGCAATCCCGGCGCAGAACTGACCGGCCGCCGCACTGTGCAGGGCGTCGTTGCCTCCGCCTGCCACCTCATGCAATGCCCCCAGCGCCAGACCGCCACCGGGCAGACGGGCGTCGATTTCGCGCACGCCAAAAGGCAGCACCGTGCGGCGTCGTTCGCTGTGCCCTTCGAGACGGCTGATCGCGGCCCGCAGCGTCTCCAGACCGGGTTTTTTATGGGTTTCAGCAGTCATGTCACGGCTCGACGGTCCTTGTGCAGGCGTATTTCATGATTATATGTTCCTGATTTGTTCTAATCATGCTACGCAAGTCAATGCAAATTCGCTCCGTATCCGGCATGCTGGTGTCCGATGTTGGATCAGTATCGTTGATGAAAGTGCGCTAAGGAATTGAATCCAGAACCTTCTCCCGCTTCGGGCAGCGATGATTATCTGTCCCGCCTGAATGACGCTCAGCGACAGGCCGTCACGCATGGGACCGGAGTCTCGGCAGGCAGGGCGGGCTCATCTCCGCTGCTGGTCATCGCTGGCGCCGGATCGGGCAAGACCAACACACTCGCGCATCGGGTCGCGCATCTGATCGCCTCAGGCGCCGATCCGCGTCGCATCCTGCTGCTGACCTTCTCGCGCCGCGCCAGTGTGGAGATGACGCGCCGGGTGGAACGCATCTGCAAAACCGTGCTGGGCGACAAGACCGGTCCACTGGCCGACGCGCTGGCCTGGGCCGGGACGTTTCATTCCATTGGTGCGCGGCTACTGCGGGAGTATGCCCAGCAGATCGGTATGGACCCGGCCTTTTCGATCCATGACCGCGAAGATTCCGCTGACCTGATGAATCTGATCCGCCATGACCTGGGGTTTTCGAAAACCGAGAAGCGGTTTCCCGGGAAGGGCACGTGCCTTGCCATCTATTCCCGTGTGGTGAATTCCGGCGCACCGCTCGCCGATGTATTGCTGAAGCACTATCCGTGGTGCGCGGGCTGGGAAGCCCAGCTCAGGCAGCTTTTTGCAGGTTATGTCACGGCGAAACAGGAGCAGGGCGTGCTGGATTATGACGACCTGCTGCTGTGCTGGGCGCAGATGGTCAGCGACCCGGTTCTGGCGGCCGATATCGGTAGCAAGTGGGATCATGTGCTGGTCGACGAGTATCAGGACACCAACCGGCTGCAGGCGGATATCCTGTTGGGCATGAAGCCGGACGGGCGAGGCCTGACGGTGGTGGGTGATGACGCGCAGAGCATCTATGCCTTCCGGGCGGCGACCGTGCGCAACATTCTTGATTTTCCGGCGTCCTTCGATCCCCCGGCCCATGTAGTGACGCTGGACCGGAACTATCGTTCCACGAAACCCATTCTGGATGCCGCCAATACGGTGATCGGCGAGGCGGCCGAGCGGTTCACCAAGGATCTGTGGACCGAACGGGCTTCGGAGGAAAAGCCACGACTGGTCACCATCTGGGACGACACCGCTCAGGCCAATTACATCGCTGATCGGGTGTTGGAAGAGCGGGAGGCAGGAACACCAATGAAGCAGCAGGCTGTGCTGTTCCGGGCTTCGCACCATAGCGGCACGCTGGAGGTGGAACTGACCCGGCGCAATATCCCGTTCGTGAAGTTCGGTGGCCTCAAGTTTCTCGACAGCGCGCATGTGAAAGATGTTTTGGCGCTATTGCGCTTTGCCCAGAACCCACGCGACCGCATTGCGGGCTTTCGGGTGTTGCAGCTTCTGCCGGGCGTGGGTCCAACCTCGGCCCGACGCGTGCTGGATACGATGGGTGAGAGTGCCCATCCGTTCGAGGCGTTGAAGGATGTGAAAACCCTGCAACGCAGTGGCGAGGTCTGGGCGGGTTTCGTAAACCTGCTGACCGCTCTCGGCAGCCATCAGGTCGGCTGGCCGGGCGAGATCGCGGCCGTGCGGTACTGGTATGAGCCGCATCTGGAGCGGCTGCATGAGGACGCCTCCACCCGGTTGGCCGATCTGGTGCAGCTTGAGCAGATCGCCGGGGGCTATCCGTCACGCGAGAAGTTCCTGACCGAACTGACGCTGGACCCGCCAGATGCCACGTCCGATCAGGCTGGCGTGCCGCTGCTGGATGAAGACTATCTGATCCTCTCGACCATTCATTCCGCCAAGGGGCAGGAGTGGAAGAACGTGTTCGTCATGAACGCGGTCGATGGGTGCATTCCGTCTGATCTGGCGACGGGCGAGCAGGACGACATCGAGGAGGAACGTCGCCTGCTCTATGTGGCTATGACGCGGGCGAAGGACAGTCTCGATATCATGGTGCCGCAGCGTTTCTATGTGCATGGCCAGCACAGCCGGGGAGACCGGCATGTCTATGCTTCACGTACACGCTTCATTGATCGGGATATGCTGTCTTTGTTCGAAGCCGTGTCATGGCCTGTCGTGAAACCGGAAGACCAGGCCCGGCAGGAGGCGGTGCAGTCCGTGCGGATCGACATGGCCGCCCGTCTGCGCGGCATGTGGTCGTAAGGGAGCGGGACCGATGTGCAATCTCTATTCCATGACTTCCAACCCACAGGCGATCAAGGACGTTGCAAAAGTCCTCGAGGATCGCACGGGGAATCTCCAGCCATTGTCCGAGATTTACCCGAACACGATGGCGCCAATCGTGCGGAATGGCACGAACGGTCGTGAACTGGTCATGGCCCGCTGGGGCATGCCGACACCGCCCGGTTACCTGAAAGGCCATAAAGTGGATCGGGGTGTGACCAATATCCGCAATCCGACTTCGACATGGTGGAAGCGCTGGGAAGGGGTGGAGCACCGCTGTCTGGTGCCGCTGACCGCCTTCTCGGAACCCGAGCGCCGGCTGGATGGCAAATCACGACAGGCGTGGTTTGCCCGCAGCGATGGAGAGCAGGTGGCTTTCTTTGCAGGTATCTGGTGCCAATGGACATCCGTGCGGAAACTGGCTGATGGAGAGACAACGGATGACCTGTTTGGATTTCTGACCACCGAGGCGAACCGGGAAGTTGGAGCCATCCATCCGAAAGCCATGCCGGTGATTCTGACGCAGCCAGATGATCTGGATGTATGGATGAATGCGACTGTCAGCGAGGCTCTGCGGCTTCAGACGCCTTTGTCTGATGGCATGCTTGCTTGTGTCGATCCTCCGCGGCCTTTGGAATGACAGTTATGGGGGGTGAACAGCCTGTCTGCTTCCCGACTTAGATATTTGAAAACGGACACTCTCCACCAAGCCCGGTGCAGTTGCTGCTCAGTGTTGAGCGGTTCATCCTCGTCATATCTACTCGCTAGCCAAAACCAAATCACGAGCACGGCGAGTGTCGGGAAGAGGGTCCGCCGCGATTGCGCTCGCCCATACTGCGTGAGTAGCGGGATCGCCGCGTTTCGCTTTTTCCATCGCTGTTACCAGCCAAGCAGCAAAGTACCTTGCCAAGAATGGATCGTAACCAAGGTCGCCATTATTCATGTCTAATTCAGTCTCAAAAAGGATTGAATCTAGACCTGCACTAAGAAGTTCATCTTCGGTAGTTGGCACGCGCGTCGGATAATTGCACATCATCCATGCAAGAAAACGCAAGGTTGCGATAAGCGTGGGCGCACGGCGCATCGCGACTGTATAAATTACCTGATGCCAGAATACGTCATCGACTAATGCTCCGCCACTCGCCCCTCCAATGTACTGATCAAACAACGCGACGAGCAACGCGGTGCCATCTTCCGGTGTCTGGAATAGTCGTTTGATTTTTTCTACGGCGTCTTCGGGTGTCATAAGCCCGAGATGAACAAGCGTAGGGAGCGCCGGCTCTAATCGCAGAGGGTAGCACGGCGTTGATATCAGTGTTCTCAGCGAATCCATCGCTTCCGGAACATCAATTACTCGCATCGACAGTGCCGCTACGAGGCGGGACGTCTCTACCTCGACGCTGGCCGACGGATCGCCAAATGGGCTTAGCGATCCATGCCTCGCAGGGTGGTTAACAACAAAGATCCGAAGGCGTTCGATTTCCTTGTTCAAGCGGTCTGCATCAAACTCAACCTTTGACTGTTGCAACCAAGCGGTTAGCTCGCCAAGTAAATCTGGCAACCCGGCTTTTGGAGGAGGATCCTTCAGAGGACGAACAATCCTCTCGATCTCCTTTTGCAGGCTCTTCGGATCAGGCTTATCTCGTGGCTCTTGCACCATGGCTGTTGAGCTCTCATCCGACTTGTCAGCTTCCCCCGTAGGCTCGTCGTCAAACATGCTATTAATTAGGTCGATAACAAATTCGTCGGGATGAGGTGACGGAAAGGTCAAGAATGCAATTGGCCAAAATACAGTCCTTCCGGGCAGTCCTCGCTCCAGATGCTCCGGCAACCACAAAGCTTTAGCCAGCGCGTCATAATGGGCTTTGCCTACGAGCTTGGTGCTCCAAAGCCAGTCAAGCCGTTTGGATGCTGTGATTCGAGTGTTGGCGTCCGCAAGCGCGGCAATCATTTGTTCAACTACCACATCCCATTCAGGCCCAGGCCTTTTGATTGTCAAATTTTTTGACACACGTTCCGTGAGATCGGGCCTGTCAAACGGGGAAGGTACTTCGTCGTGCTGAACCGGAATTGGCTCTTTAAACAGCGACAGCAGCATCATGTCACGCTCGTCGGGGCTTGCGGCTTCCAAGCTTCGCACGACAACGCGGGGGAGCATGTCACCTAAATCGATGCGTCGCGACAATCGGGAATTCCGATGAAAATCTAGGGCAACCGCAACTAACTGCGGTGCGCCTGCTGGCACGCGAAGCACGATGCGTGAAGCGATCTCACAAGCGGCTTTCAGGCGGTCAATCCAAAACCCTGCGTTGTCTCCTCCTTTTTCGACTCGTTTCTTGGCGGCCACCATCAAGCGCTGTGTGCGATCAAGCAAGCGTTGAGCCTCCATGAGGCCGATCCTAGCCACGACACTACGCGTAAGCAGTGTCTTGGTCGTCTTATTGGCATCTCCGGGCAGAACCTGCATCAAAGCGTCCATCGCCCGGCTTGGGGCGATATCCATTAGCCAGTTGGATGCCCCTGTCAGTATCTGTCCTGCCAAATTCGTATTTCCAGTACGAATTGGTAGTCCGCTTTCTTCCTGAAAACGCAGTGCTTGATAGGCTAAAAGCCGATCTATACGCGGATCGCTCATGACGATATTTAGCGTGCTTGACACCGCCCCAAGATCAAAATCTTGCTTTTTTTCTAACCGTCGTCGAAGAGATGGTGGCTCTTGCGAAAGTTGCTGAACCAGTAGGAAGAAGTCCTCGCGCCCGGGACAACCACGGGCTTGTAATAGTTCCTGACGAAGGTCGAACCGGTCGCTTATCGGTCGGTTTTCGAGCCAGTTCCCAAAATCGGCATGAAGAACCGATGCTCGAAACAACATTGTAAAACTCTCGCGCGACCATGCCGCGATATCTTTGCGCCCTCGCAACGTTTGCTCGCGGATTGTGATCAGCACTTGCGCGGAAAGCTCAGACGCAGCGGCGTCACGACCAAGATCAGACAGCAACGCAGCCTTGCGTAGCGACCAGAAACTGTCACCAACGATTGACCAGCTTTCGAGGAGCGCTTCGAGACCGTCGACATCAAGCTCAGCCCGACGCTCAAGGCAGCGCTCGTAATGCAGTCGGTCGCGGAGACCAGGCTCGTCATCCAGTCGGGTCTCTAGCCAATCGCTCCAACGCGTGAACGACTCCCGATCGTTCTCCTCGCGAGCGTGCCTGATGACAGCAAGCACCAATGCACGGAAATAGGAAGCCGACTGTGGAGGAAGCGTCGAATAACGCAGATGTAGTGCTTCCAATAAGGCAACGACCTCTTTACCGCCCACCAGCGAAAGTGGGATGAGCGCAGCCTCAAGCTGCCAGTTGAGTTCGAATAACGCGATAAGACGTTCTTCTTCTAGTAGTTCTCTAAGCCCACAGACGACATGATGCAGATGATGGCAAATCCGCCCCCACATCAATTTGCTGGTCATGATCGGCGGGACAATCCAGCCTGGATAGACTGATCGATTCTGTCGCCACTGGGCGACCAGCAATCGAAACGTGTCAACCGAGGGTGTCTTCCCGTGTAGTTCAGGGTCATGCAACGGCGCGCAAGGATCAGTCACCGCCGTGACATAGGCTAGAGGTGGCACGAATCCTGCCGCTGGCCTCGGCCAGCGCTGTTGCGGATAGGGTTCGGCTGAGCGTAATCGCTCTAAGAACCATTGGTGCGCGTTGCTCATCCGCTGGTTCTCTGGCCAACTCGCCAGCATTGGGAGATGCAGTAGGTCGACCGGTTGAATTCCGCGCGCCTCCAGCATCTTGCGTTTAGGCGCAGTGAGATCGAGCACACCTACAAGATAGATGAGGGGAGCCTTGGCACCGAGGCGATCACGTACCCATCCCGACCAAAAAAGGAAGTTAGGATCGTCACCGGAGAAGCCAAGGAGCACAAGTGTGTTCTCCATCGCGACCTGTTGGGCGAGGTTGACGAACGCCCCGGCACGGGCCGGATAGGTGCGGAAATCCTCCTCGGTGAACACGAAGGGCATGTTTGACGGGAAGCTACCGTGAAGTTTGACAACGCGAGGTGACCTTGCTGCCGGAATCTCCTCGACGGTCCGCACGACATCGTAGACGCGTTCTTCGGCACTTTCCGCAGCGCGTTCGATGAGTGTGTCCCAGTTGGTCGTCATGATATCAGCCCACGGTAGCTCGACCAGCATGCGGTGGAGGTTACCCGGCTTAAACTGCTGATCCGGGACATATTGCAGGATGAGCTTGTCCAGCGCGTCTCGCCCAAACTGTGCCTCGAACTCCTCAGCGACCCGCAGATAAGCGCTGGTCGCTCCTGCCTGTTGCAGCAACCATTCTCGTGGTCCCTTCCTTCCCGTGATATCGCTTGTCGAGCTTCCCGGATAAAGCTGCTCTACCATCGTGGCGTATATGTCGTTCCAGCCGGGCATAACTCCAGAAGACGGACGCTTCGGGATCGCGTTACGGCTAAATCCGGCACCGACCAGCAATGCTGCAGTTCCGGTTGGCTCCCTGGACCATAAGGCTGCTGCAATTCGTCTGACATGTGGTTCGTCTGGAAAGCTGTCGCCAGTCACGCTTAGAATCTCCACTTAACCCATTGGTCCACAGATAGCAGTTTCTCGCATCTCACTTTATACAATGAGATCACGTTTGGGGCAGCGCCACTTTTTCCAAAATTTGGCCGATCGCAGTTTGCCTAACAATGTCGGCTTTCGGGCAACCATCACAACCGCATGAATGACTGGGATGAGGCGGAAGCGGACATAGCTCTGGATGCATAAGCTTTACGCTTTATGAGGGTAGGGGGCATTTATTTCAGTAAGAGGTCATGCGTGTGCCGAAAAAAGTTCATTAAAACAGCCTATTAATCCCGCTTTGCTCTCAACTTGCGGTTGTCGCAAGCTGAGAAGCAATCCTGCCCCCGCAACCACTTACAGTTTCTGAAACCCCGCCAAGTCATCGACTTGGCGGGGTTTTGCTATGCGTAAACTGAGGCCTTCTTCTGTAAAATCGTTTAATTTCAGTTCCTTAAGTATGGTAGGTTCAAAGCGGGAGTATCATACCGCGCAACCACTTGCGATTACCTGCATTGACGTGAGACGCTGTTACAATCAGGCTCGGAAGCGAATGTAATTTTAGTTTCTGGATTGATGACTGACCTTATTCGAGACCTTAGGCACCGCGACGCGTACCATCGAGCACTCAGGCAGTGCGCGCATGTCGCCCGAGAGGAGTTTGAGGTCGCCGCCCGTGCCCTCCACGACGCTGAGCAGATTGGGCAGAAACTAAAGGCAGCGGTGGCAGCCGTCGCGCGTCGAGTCCCGACCGACGGAGCTGCCGTGGAAGACGCCCGAGCACGACTTCAAGAACTCGACGCAAAGCTTGAGACGACGCTAGCGGACTCCCTCCGTGCGACAAACGCAGCTCTTAACGCCAAGCAGAATGTCCTCAGTCGCTTCACGGTCACGCTCTTTGGCCGAACGATGGCAGGCAAAAGCACAATCCGTGAGGCGCTCACTCGCGGCGACGGTGCCACCATTGGTAAGGGCGCTCAGCGTACAACCCGCGACGTGCGCGAGTACGTCTGGAACTCCCTCCGCATCATCGATACCCCCGGCATTGGGGCGTACGAGGGTGACGAGGATCGCGCGCAGGCATTATCGGTGATCGACGAGACCGACGTTGTATTGTTCCTCGCCAGCTCCGACGGGGTTCAGGAGGAGTCGTTCAAAGGTATGCGGGAGTTGCGCCAGCAGAACAAGCCGCTCATTTTCGTGTTGAATGTAAAGCGCGATCTCGAGAAGCCTGTGAACATGCGTCGGTTTCTGAAAGATCCACAAAGCGTCTTCGACGAGAACGAGCTTCGTGGACACTTCGACCGCATCCGCTGGCTCGCCCGTGACTACCTTGGCATGCGCGATGTTCGGATATTCCCGATCCACGCGCAGGCGGCATACTTCTCCACTCGCCCCGAGTATGGAGAAAATGCCGAACTCCTTGCGGAGCGCTCCCGCCTCGGAGATCTCCTCCACGCACTTGAGGTGGAGGTTTCCCAACGCGGCCTTGTCCGTCGAGTGCAGACCATCGTCGATGGTACCCAAATTTCGTTGCTTGATCTCCAAGAGGAGCTTGGTAAGCAGGCAAAAACTGTGAGGCGAGCGGCTCATTACCTCGAAGACAAGTTCGGAGAGCTTGATGTCTGGCTTAGTGGCTTCATCCGGGCAACAAACGCCCGCGCGGAGACGGAAGCGAGCCAGCTCGTACAGCCGCTCCGCGCATCGGTGTCTGCGTTCATCGACGAGAACATCGAACGAGAGGATGTAGGTGACCGCTGGAACCAGAAGGTGGGAGCGCTCGACATCCAGGGCTGGCTCAAACGTCAGCAGACCGCCATCCTTGATGAGCTTCGCGCTCGCCTCGTTGAGTTTTCACGAGAGATGTCAGTAGAGTCGAAATTGATAGGAGAGTTCGACGCCGCCAGCCCATCACAGTTTGACCCGTGGGATGTGAAGCGATCTCTGCGTTGGCTCTCTGCAGCAGGGGGTGCTATGGCCGGCGTTGCCGCTGTAGCTGGGTACTTCGGTGCCGCGAACTTTTGGAATCCAGTCGGGTGGATTGCCGGTGGCGTTAGCGTGATCGCTCTAGGGCTGTCATGGCTTTTCAGCGACCGCGAGAAAAAGCTTCAAGGCCAGAAGGCAAAGGTGACCTCCGACCTCCGTAAAAGTATCGACAACCTTGAGCGCGAAGTCGCGAACGGCTTGAAGAAATGGTTCTATGACAGCGTGACGAGCCGATTAGTTCGCGCGATTCGCAAGGACACACGGCAGCTCTATACTGGCATGAGTGAGGTCTCTCGATCCCTGAATGATGGGGCCCGTCAGGTGGATACCATTGTCGAAGGGCTCAACCGCCGCCTTCTTATCCGCACGGGCCAGTTCGTTCAAACGCCTGTGGAAGAAGCTCTAATCGCCCGTGTAGTTCGTGACCCCGGCATTCGCGTCAAGTTCCTTTGGAGAGAGAACACCGAAAACGCGGCGTTCTGCAAGCGGGTGGGCCTCGCGATCGGCGAGTGGGTCGACGAGATTCCAGACGTTCCTGTCGCTCAAAAGGTAGCTGCCGCCCTGCGTCCTGCCAGCGTCTCGCCCACGAACGTATCAATCTCGGCTCAATCGGCCCTAGTTCGGGTCCCACAGCAAGAAGTGGGACGCGCTATCGGAAAGCGCGGCAGCAATGTTTCCCTTGCCAGCCGCCTCGTGGGTGTACGCATTAAAGTGATTGGAGAGGACCGCGCACATGGCTGACAGAGCTTCCTTCGAATTTGGCGAAATCCTCTCAGCAACCCAGCAACTTCAGAGTGATCTGCGCGCGGCCACCGCGTGCTCCGAGGATCCAAAGGTCAAAGCTCTCGAACGCGAGGTGGATGAGGTTCGGATCACTGGGATGTCGAGCGACGCGCCCCCTCTTACCATAGCCTTCGTCGGCCAGTATAATGCGGGAAAGTCAACGATCCTTCGCGTCCTCACTGGCCGCGAGGACATCGTGATCGATTCTGACGTCTGCACCGACGCAGTCACAGTTTACGACTGGAAGGGTGTCCGGCTCCTTGACACGCCGGGTGTACATGCGGGACACCCCGACCACGACGAGAAGACCTATGCGATCATCGATCGCGCCGATCTCATCGTGTTCGTCGTTACGAACGAGCTGTTTGACGACACGATCGGGCGGCACTTCCGAGAGCTCGCATTCGCGCGTCAGCACGCGCGCCGGATGCTCCTTGTCGTAAACAAAATGGGCCAAGATCCAGGCTCACCTGAGACGAAGCAAGGCGACATCGAGAAGGTCACGGCACCGCTCGTTCTTGAGGATTTCCACGGTGTCTTCGTCGACGCCCGGTCGTGGATTGAGGCACAAATCGCTGACGAAGAGGATCGCGTGGACCTCCTCGAACTTGCCAACGTCGGAGCGCTTACGGATGCGCTCAACGGATTTATAGCGGAGCGTGGTTTGACAGGTCGCTTGTCGGCACCGCTCTTCACGATGCGTGGCATTGCAGAACAAGCGTCGGCGCTGCTGTCAACGGATTTTCCCCAAGAGCGCGCCGCGCTCGAACTCCTCCACCGCAAGCGAAGCATCTTCCTAGCGTCGCGAGGTCGCTTGCGCACAACGATGAGTGGTGTCATCGCAAGAGCTGTCGTCGACATCGGGAGTTACGGCGACGAGGTCGCGGAGTCGATCGAGCCAGGCAAAACCGAGAAGGATGTCGAAGCACTCCATACCCGTGCCCAAGCCAATGCCAGCGCTCGCAGTAAGGCGCTTTCTGACGAGGCCCGCTTATGCATCGAGACCGAATTTAGCGAGCTTCGCCGTCAGTTGGAGGCCCTTCGTGATGGCGTACTCGCGCGTGAACTGACTGGACAGGTTGAAAGCGGAACACCTAGCGACGTCGGGCTCGGCGACTTCGCATCGCTGGCATGGCACGCGCGTTCAAAGGAAGAAGGTCTTGCCGATTGGCCCGCCAAGGCTAAGAAGGTCGGGAGCGTTGCTAAGGACATCGGAAATTGGGCAGCTCGATGGGCCACGGGGCCTGCTGCTGAGGGAGCTTCTGCATTCAGTGCCACGGCGGCTCGCGGGAGTGACGCGCATAAGGTTGTCTACAACGTTGGGAAGTTCTTTGGCGTGAAGTTCCAGCCTTGGGGAGCCGTCAAGGTAGCCCGAACAATCGGAAATGCCGGTCGGCTCGTTTCCGCAGTCGGCGGTGTCCTGGCAGTCGTCGCGCAGATCGCTGAGGACCGTCAGCAGGAACGATACCACCTACAACTCCGCGACGCACGCGACGGCGTGCGCTCTGCCTATCGGGACTCTGCTCTATCAGTTCAGACTGCCTTCTGGGAGCAGTTCGAATCATTTTCCAAAGACTTTTATGACTCTGAGTTGCTTGCCATCGATGAGACCGTCGAAGATCTCATCGGAAAGCGCAGTGAGCGGAAGTCTGGAGCGGAGGGTTTCCAGAATCTGGAGCGACGTGCTGAAAAATTAATCGAGTTGATTACTTTGAGGCGATTGCCGGCCCCATAGCGCAGTGTTGTGCAAGTCCAATTACAGCATTCGAGGACTAAAGTGCCCCACCAAAGCAGCTGCCCCTAGATGTAAATTCTGGGGCTATTCACTGTGACACATCGATGCGACGCTCATAATCACGCACGAATTGGCGTCAGAGGGTCATGTTAGACGGGTAGCGTTATAGGATGATGATTGCATCATAATGACGAGACGTTTAGCGTCCGTAGGTGGCATTTCGGGTCTCTCCATCTGCCCTGTCGTGCGTTCAGTTCCCGCAATGTTGCCGCGCAGAAATCTACCCATCGATGTCGGCTTACGGGAACGTCGCTTACGGACGGAATGTCTAGGATGAGGCGTATCCTGACTGTCTACTAAGCAATCGGTCATTGCCGGGCGCGGGATTTGCGCGTCAAGCCTGTGGTGGCTCACCTAGATGTTCTCGCATCCAGTGAGCCTCCTCGGTTGGGGTGCGATGAAAATGGCGTTTGAAATCCCGGCTGAACTGGGCCGCACTGGCATAACCAACTTCGGCGGCAATAACGGCAAGAGTTCCTTGACGTCGTGCGATCATTAGCCGGGCTTCATGCAGCCGCAGCGCCTTGAGATATTGAATCGGGGTATTCCCGGTGAGGCGCTTAAAGCCGACGTGATATGACGGAACGCTCATACCGGCTGTTGCAGCAAGTTCCGGAACCGATAACCCTTCCTTGTAGCGTTCGCGGATCAGCGTCAGGCTCTGCACGATCCTGTCTGACGTGCCATTGCGACGCAAGGCTGCCATCAGCGATCCGCCCTGAGGCCCGACCAGGATGCGATAATGCAATTCACGCAATAGCCCCGGGCCGAGAATAGCGAGTTCCTGGGGATGACGGAGAGCATGAAGCAGGCGTTGAAGTACATCCGTCATGGCAGGTGCCATTCGACTTGAAATCAGACTTCGCGCCTGCATTCTTTCGTCATGACCTGCTTGTCTCTTCAGTGCGGTCGCTATTTCAGCAGCAAGATGCAGGTCGAAATCGAAGTAAATGGCCAGCAGAGGATGAGCAGGGCTAGCCTGCGAAGCCATCCGGAAAGGCACAGGGACTGAAACGGCAAGATAATGCTCGGCATCATATCGGTAGATCTCGCCATTGAGGAAACCCTGCTTGCCCCCCTGCAGGACGAAAACCGCACCAGGGCGATAAAGAACCGGCACATCTTTGAGGACAGCCTCGGAACGCAGGATACGGACATTCGGCAGAGACGTTGCGTTATAGCCAGATCGCGGTGCGAGTTCCGCAGCCAATGCGAGGAGCGAAGAGGTATCTGATTGATAATTCATAGGATCATGCAAGGATGTTAGAGAAATCGCAGTATAGTTCTGGATAATACGCTATTATTGGTCAAGGCATGAACGAAATCGAGTCGAGCAGAGCCATGCCACAGAAAACCTTCTTTATCACGGGTGCCAATTCGGGATTTGGGTTGGCGATTGCCCAGGCTGCCCTTGAGGCAGGTCATCGGGTAATTGGTACAGTCCGATCGCAAACAGCAAGAGCGTCCTTACTGGAGCGACTGCCGGATGTTCGCGCGGTCCTGTGTGACGTCACTGACTTCGACCGTATCGCCGCCATCGTCGCACAGGCAGAGCAAGACCATGGTCCGGTTGACGTACTCATCAACAATGCCGGTTATGGGCATGAAGGGGTTCTGGAGGAATCTCCTCTCGAAGAAATGCGCCGCCAGTTCGACGTCAATGTCTTCGGAGCCGTTGCGATTGCCAAAGCCTTCCTGCCGCGTTTTCGCGAACGCCGCAGCGGGTTTATTGTGAACGTGACATCAATGGGTGGTCTGATCACCATGCCGGGTATCTCGTATTACTGTGGCAGCAAATTTGCTTTGCAGGGCATTTCGGACGTCATGCGTGCAGAGATGGCGCCTTTTGGGGTTCACGTCACCGCGCTATGCCCTGGATCCTTCCGAACAGACTGGGCCGGTCGCTCGATGGTTAGGACCGAGCGATCGATCAAGGACTACGACGATCTGTTCGATCCGATCCGGGCTGCTCGCCACGAGAAGGACGGCAAACAATTGGGCAACCCGGCAAAGCTTGCTGCGACAGTGCTTCAGCTCGTTGCGTCGGACATGCCTCCACCTCAACTCCTTTTGGGGAGCGATGCTCTGCGCCTGGTTCGTGACCGTCTCTCTCGCATGGAAAGAGAAATTGAGGATTGGGAGGAATTAACCCGATCAGCAGACGGGTAATTTTTTTTCGCACACAGTGGCAGCTGTCAGAAGCTGAATTTTCCGAACCGAATGTCCGCAAAGAGGGCGACTGCTGCCTGTCTGCTCCTTTATCACTGAGCAGGCAGGCAGATCACGGGGGAGAACGGAATGTCGGTTATTGAGAAGACCTGACCGGAAGCTGCCATTCGCAGCGTTCAAGTTCATGACGGCTTCCGACCAAAACACGCTGTCTGCTGATCACCCTCTAACGTCAGCTCCCGCTAAGAGCCGACGTCCAGTATTTTTCCGACGGCGATCAAAGTGCACGCGAACGTGGCCGTCAGTCGGCTGGCTGGCTGGCTGGTTATACGCGCAGCCTTCTCGCCCCCTATGATGGACACAGGCGCATCTCCGAAAGCTTGCAGGAACAACTCTACGGCCCGCTGGGTCGCTTTCTTGGTGTCAGCGCTGGCATGGGGACTGTCCAAGACAAAGCGTTTCAGGGCACCGGAGAGCATTAAAGGTTGGGTTTTGGGTGTTTTGGCTGGTTTCTCCACTATTCGGGGTTTTGGCATCGGTGCTGACACCGTCTTAAATCCCCCTTCACGAGCAGATGAAGGCAGGTTCACGCTCTGCAAATCCCGCAGTGAAACCCGCAGTCCTTCAAGCCTGCTTAAGGCATCTGGTTCAGAGAGGGCCAGATGGGCCTGAGAGAACAGTTCTGTGGTTCTGGCATGAAGGATTGAAGCGCGTTTGCGGGCTTCGTTCTGGTAGCCGGTTTTCAAGGAAACCCAGATTTCCCGCCGGTTTAAGGCTGCTCGCAGGGCAGGGGGAACTATACGGCGAAAGTGGTAAGTGGTGCCTCGGACACGGAGCATAAAATCTTCCCTCAGTGGGGAAGGACG
>NZ_JOPG01000047.1 GCF_002153605.1 Acetobacter malorum
GGGGGATGTGCTCGGCTATATGGGCACTGAAACCGATGTGGTGGCCAAAGTTGGTCAGCAGCGCATCAGCTCGGCTGATCTGGGGCAGTCTCTGCAGGGAGAAATGCCGACCATCGCCAAGCAGATGGGTGTTTCGGATCCGGCGCAGGTGCCTCCTGCCATGCGCCAGCAGATTGCCTATCAGGTTCTTCAACGGCTGATCGGGCAGGCGGAGTTGCTAGAAGCCGCGCGCAAACTGAAGGTATCCGTGCCTGACTCGGCTGTGCGGGATGAAGTGTTCTCGCTGCCTTACTTCAAAGGCGCGAATGGTCAGTTTGACCGAAACATTCTGAACGCACGCCTGCGGGAACGTGATATTCCGGAACAGCGCTTTCTGACGATGATCCGTGATGATCTGGCCAGCCGGACCATGTTGCAGCCCATCGGGCAGGCCGCGAGTGTGTCTGATACGATTGCAAAACGCCTGTCTGATTTTGGATTGCAGACGCGCACGGTTGATCTCATCCGCATCCCCTTTGTCGAGCAGCCAACCCCGGTCGCCCCGGATGACGCGATCCTGCGCCGCTATTACGCGAACCACCTAAACGACTTCCGGACGGCGGAACTGCGCCATGCCCGGGTTGTCGTGCTGTCTCCAGCTACCGTGGCGGACACGATCACCATTGATGAAAAAGATCTGAAGCGCGTTTATGACGAAGAGAGCGACCGCTATCACGTGCCGGAAACGCGCGATGTGCAGGTTGTCACCATGCCGGATGAAGCGCAGGCCCGTGCTGTCGCCGATGTCTGGACAAAAGGGGCCGACTGGGCTGCTGTTCAGACTGCTGCAAAAGGCGGTGCCTCTGTTGAAATGCCTGGTGCCCGCCCGTCCACCATTCCGTCTGAAAGCCTGAGCAAAGCAGTCTTTGCGGCCCCACTTAATCAGATTCAGGGGCCGTTCAAATCCGAAGGTGGCTGGGTTGTATTGCAGGTCACAAAAGTGACCCCTCCCAAAGACACGCCTTTTGACGTGGCCAAAAAAGAGATCCTTCAGCAGTATCGTGATGCAAAAGGCCCCTCTGTTGTGGGCGAACGCAGCCGCCAGTTGCAGGACGCCATGGCAGGAAACGGTCTGGACGCTATCCCGACGGATATCGGAGCCGCTGCCGCTGCTGGCACACTGGATGCCAACGGCAACACGCAGGATGGGACCCCGGCACCGCTTCCGGCGTCCGGCAAACTGCGTGACGCCATTGTGCAGCAGGTATTTGCGCAGACCAAAGGCGCTAAACCGAACCTGACGGAAGGACCTGACAATAGCTGGTATGCCGTTGAAGTAGATAACATCACACCCGCTGCGCAGCTGACTTTTGAACAGGCTAAAGCCAATGTTCTGGCCGCATGGCAAGCAGATGCCCGCAAGCATGCCGCCGATGAACAGGCTACGGCGCTTTACACCGCTGCAAAGGACAAAGGTGGCCTCGCTAATGTTGCTGGCGCTGGTGCACCAATCGTAAAAGGGCTGACGTTCTCACGGGCGGCCCCGAACAAGGCCATCCCCTCTGAGCTGATAGATTATCTGCCCCGCATGAAGGCTGGTCAGTCCGTCATGGGTGAGGATGCAGGCGAGTTCGTGGTGGCAACGGTCACGGCTGTTTCTACACCCAACCCAATGGCTGATCTGGCCGCTTATCAGCGCCTGAAAAATGCTCTGGCACAGTCCACGGGGGATGACCTCGTAGCCTCCTATGTAGAAGCCCTGAGCAAACGTAATCCCCCCACTATCAATCAGCGGGCAGTGCTGGCCACACTGTCCTCCCTTGGGTTTGATGGAAGCACAGCCCCATGAGCGTTACGGCACGGATTGCAGCCTCGTCCTCTCGCGAGGCCTGCCAGACGGCATGGAAAGCCGGAAAACCCTCCATCGTTTTCTCCGTAGAACCAGCGGATCTCCTGACGCCGGTTTCCGCCTATATTCGCCTTGCCGGCTTTGACGGCGGCACAGGTCGCCACACCCTGCTGCTGGAAAGCGTTGAAGGCGGCGTTTCCCGTGGGCGATATTCGGTTATCGCGCTCAAGCCTGATCTGGTCTGGACCTGCCATAACGGACAGGTCACGGTAGATGAAAACCCGGCGCAACCGGGCACCGCCGTGCGCACTGTGGACGGGAAGGCGCTGGACTCCCTGCGTCAGTTGATCCGTGAGACGCAGCTTGACCTGCCTGCCGGCCTTCCGCCCATGATTGCCGGACTGTTTGGCTATCTGGGTTATGACATGGTTCGGCAGATGGAATATCTGCCTGATGCGCCGCCGGATGATCTGAACCTGCCGGAAGCCATTATGATGCGCCCCGGTCTGTTCGCTGTTTTTGATACGGTGAGTGACGAACTGATCCTTGCCGCACCTGTCCGGCCCGCAGCGGGCGAAGATGCCGGTGCAGCGTGGGATAAAGCGCATGCGCTGCTGGCCCGCACGCGAGCTTGTCTGGCAGGCGCATTACCCGCCATCCCTGAAGCAACCCTGCCAGCAGCTTTTGAGGCTCCGCATTCGACGTTCTCCCGTGAGGAATTCTGTGCGGCTGTAAAAAAAATACAGGATTATATCGCCGCAGGGGATGCCTTTCAGGTTGTGCCCAGTCAGCGCTTTTCAGCCCCCTTCACACTGCCGTCTCTGGCCCTTTACCGCTCACTCCGTCGTATCAACCCGGCACCGTTCCTGTTCCATCTGGATCTGGGCGCATTCTCGCTGGTTGGCTCGTCGCCTGAAATTCTGGTCCGCCTGCATGAAGGCACCATGACAGTCAGACCTCTGGCCGGCACGCGCCCGCGCGGTAAGGATGGAGCCGAAGATCTGTGGCTCGAGCAGGATCTGCTGGCGGATGAAAAAGAACGCGCCGAGCATCTGATGCTGATCGACCTTGGGCGCAATGATGTCGGCCGCGTTTGCCAGCCAGGCTCTGTGAAAGTGACAGAACGGTTTGTGATTGAACGCTTCAGCCACGTCATGCACATTTCCTCCAATGTGGAAGGCACCATCCGGCCAGATCTGGACGCGCTGGATGCTCTGGTTGCCGCATTCCCGGCCGGGACCCTCACAGGCGCACCTAAAATTCGCGCTATGGAAATTATTGACGAAATTGAGCGCAGCCGCCGGGCAACCTATGCTGGCTGTATCGGATATTTCGGGGCAGGGGGCGATATGGACACCTGCATCGGGCTGCGTATGGCTGTCGTCAAAGACGGTATGATGCATGTGCAGGCCGGATGTGGCGTAGTGGCCGATAGCGTGCCTGATCTGGAATATGAGGAAACACGCCACAAGGCCCGTGCTGTTTTCCGGGCTGCGGAAGAAGCTATCCATTACGCTACACAGGCAAAAGGCTGAGGTCTTGCCCTTCCGTCATTTGACCCGTGGGCCCCATAAGGTCATCATAAAGCCATGATCCTTCTGATCGACAATTATGACAGCTTTACCTTCAACCTTGTCCATTATCTGGGTGAGTTGGGGGAGCGCTGTGATGTGCGCCGTAACGATTCTCTGACGGCAGAAGACGCTATGGCGCTCAAGCCAGAAGCAATCGTGCTCTCGCCGGGCCCGTGCTCTCCCAATGAAGCCGGGATCTGTTGTGAGCTGATTGCGGCCGCTGCCGGAAAAATCCCTGTTTTTGGCGTATGCCTCGGGCATCAGGCCATCGGGCAGGTTTTTGGCGCAAAAGTCGTCCGCGCTCCCACCCCCATGCACGGCAAGATCAGCCCGGTCTTTCATGAAGGCAAGGACGTTTTTGCTGGCCTGCCCAACCCGTTCAACGCCACGCGGTACCATAGCCTGACGCTTGAACCGTCAAGCATTCCGGACAGTCTGGAGGTCACAGCCTGGACGGAAGACGGCATCATCATGGGGGTTTGCCATAAGCAACACCCCATCTCTGGCGTACAGTTTCATCCGGAGAGCATCGCTTCCGAATACGGACACGATCTTCTGCGGAACTTCCTGCAGGAAGCGCGTGCGTGGAACGAGAAGAAAACAGCCGCCTGACATGCCGGAGACCAAACTTTCCCCCTCGGAAAACCCGGATGCTTTTTTCACCACGATCCTGAATGCTCTGGCACAGGGGAAAACACTCACCAGCGCTGAAGCGGAAGCCGCCTTTGGCATCATTATGGATGGCACCCTGCCAGCAGAGCGGATCGCTGCTTTCCTGATGGGATTACGCGTGCGGGGTGAAGACGCCGGGGAGGTTCTGGGGGCGGTTACAGCCTTGAGAAACCGTATGATCCCGGTGCCGCAAGTTCCGGCGGATACGATTGATGTCTGCGGCACAGGGGGCGACAATTACGGCACTTTGAATGTCTCCACAGCCGTAGCTTTTGTGCTGGCCGCTCTTGGTGTCCCGGTGGCTAAACACGGCAATCGAGCGGTTTCTTCCCGTGCCGGGGCTTCTGATGTGTTGCAGGCTCTGGGGGTGCCTTTGCTGGCTGATCCAGCAGAGCTGTCTCGCCAGCTGGACCTGCATAAACTCGTTTTTCTGGCAGCTCCTCATCATCATCCGGCCATGCGGCATGCGGCACCGGTCAGAAAAGCGCTGGGTATTCGCACCCTGTTCAATCTGCTGGGGCCAATGGTGAACCCGGCAGGGGTCAGGCATCAGCTGATAGGCGTTTTTGCTGCGGAATGGCTGCCTCTGGTGGTAGATGTTCTGCACCGCCTCGGCTCGGAACGGGTCTGGGCCGTTTGCGGCCAGCCAGACGGGGAAACGCAGGGCATTGATGAACTGACACTGGCTGGACCCACCCGTGTCGTCGCCCTTGAAAATGGTAGCACGCACTCCCTTGTTGTACACGCGGAGATGGCGGGCCTGCCTTATGCACCGGTTTCCGCCATTCGGGGCGGCGATGCGCAACACAACGCCCAGGCACTGGAAGCCTTGCTCCGTGGTGCGCATGGGGCTTATCGTGATACTGTTTTGCTGAACGCAGCCTGCGCCCTGCACGTGGCGGGGCGACGTTCCATCCTGCAGGGTTTGCAGCCAGACCCTCAGGCCTTCAGAGAGTGCGTGGCCGATGTCAGCCGCGTGCTGGATAATGGTGCCGCACTGGCGGTGCTCAATGGTTTGCGTACATCATCTTCTGGTACGCATGCTCAAGACATGACAGGATGATTATGAACGAAATACCCAATTCGTCCGCTGCCGGAAATTCTGCTGTAGAGGCCGGCATTCAGGCAGACCATCTGCCGGATGTGCTCTCGCGGATCTGCGCACGGACAAGAGTTGAGGTTGAGCACCGTTCAACCCTTGTATCTCTGAAAGAGATGATCGCCAAAGCGCAGGATGTGAAAGATGCCCCGCGCGGGTTTGGGCGTGCCCTGAAAGAAAAAGCAGCTGACAGAACAGTCGGGCTGATTGCAGAAATCAAGAAAGCCTCTCCCTCAGCGGGCATCCTGCGCGAAGAGTATGACCCGGCGCAGATTGCTGTGGGATATGAGCAGGCCGGCGCTGCCTGCCTGTCTGTTCTGACAGAAAGCTCCTGCTTTCATGGTCAGAATGAAGACCTTCAGACGGCTCGTGCAGCCTGCTCCCTTCCGGTGCTGCGCAAGGACTTCATTCTTGATCCCTGGCAGGTCTATGAAAGCCGGGCCCTTGGGGCTGACTGCATCCTCATCATCATGTCTATCCTGACGGATGAAGAAGCTCTGGCTTTGGTGGATCACGCCAAAGGTCTGGATATGGATGTGCTGGTGGAAGTGCATGATGAGGACGAACTGAACCGTGCTCTGGCACTCGATACGTTTCTGATCGGCATCAATAACCGTAATCTCAAGACATTACAGACTGATATTGAGACGACAAAACGCCTTGCGCCGCTCGTGCCGCCGGATCGGATTATTGTGTCTGAGAGCGGTATCAAGACACATGGGGATGTCATGTCTCTGGCCGAGATTGGGGTAACAGGGTTTCTGGTTGGGGAATCTCTGCTCCGTCAGCCTGATCCCGGTCAGGCCGCACGGGCGCTGCTGGGGTTTGCCTGACGTGTCTGAAAAGACGCTGACGCACCTTGATGCCTCTGGCCATGCGCACATGGTGGATATCTCGGAGAAGTCTGACACGCACCGGAAAGCGGTTGCAACGGGGTGCATCCTGATGCGCCCCGAAACCCTGAACATGATTGTGTCCGGGGCTATGCCAAAAGGGGACGTACTGGCAACTGCCCGCATAGCCGGGATTATGGCTGCCAAGAAAACCGCAGATATCATCCCCCTTTGTCACCCGCTGGCGCTCAGCCGTGTCTCGGTTGATCTGCTTCCGGCTGATGACAAGATCGAGATCACGGTTTCTGTTACAACAAAAGGCGCAACCGGCGTTGAAATGGAAGCGTTAACCGCAGTAAGTGCCGCAGCGCTCACCTTGTACGACATGTGCAAGGCGGTCGATCGCGGCATGAGGATTGACGGGATCAGACTCCTGCATAAAAGCGGGGGACGATCCGGCGACTATAATGCGGAATAATGAATAGGATCATACGGGATTGAAGACATAAACGACGGAAAATGCGGGTGGTTTCGTTTTTATAAATCCTGAACCCGCACTACGAAGTGTTCACAGTCCCAGTTCTTAAAAACCAAAAGGAAAAACCGATGGCGGCGGCGCAAGAAAATACAGCGCGTGTGGGAGGAAACGGCCCCTCCTTAACCCGTGAGCAGTTTATGGATGCATTCCATGAGATGCTGCTGATACGTCGGTTTGAAGAAAAAGCCGGACAGCTTTATGGCATGGGGCTGATCGGCGGCTTTTGCCACCTGTATATCGGGCAGGAAGCCGTGGTGGTTGGCATTCAGATGACGCTTAAGGATGGTGACAAGCTCATCACTTCTTATCGTGATCACGGCCAGATGCTGGCTGCGGGCATGACGCCGCGTGGCGTGATGGCTGAACTGACAGGGCGCGCCACCGGGTATTCCCACGGTAAGGGCGGCTCCATGCACATGTTCTCACGCGAGAAAAATTTCTACGGCGGACATGGTATTGTGGGCGCACAGGTTGCGCTGGGCATTGGTCTGGCATTTGCCAACAAATACCGCGGAACGGATGAAGTCTCCGTTGCCTACTTTGGGGATGGCGCCGCCAACCAGGGGCAGGTGTACGAAAGCTTCAACCTCGCGGCCCTCCATAAACTGCCCTGCCTGTTTATTATTGAGAACAATCTTTACGGCATGGGGACCAGCGTGGAACGCGCCTCAGCCTCTCATGAACTTTGGCGGAATGGTGAGCCCTGGGGCATTCCCGGCCGCCGGGTAGATGGCATGGATATTGCCGCCGTGCATGAAGCCTCAGCAGAAGCCGTGGCGCACTGCCGGGCAGGCAAAGGCCCGTATCTGCTGGAAATGATGACTTATCGCTATCGCGGTCACTCCATGTCCGACCCGGCAAAATACCGCAAGCGTGAGGAAGTGGACCAAGTCCGCAAAACCCGCGATCCTATTGAACATGTACGCCAGATTCTGCTGGACGCCGGTGTCAGTGAAGACAACCTGCGCAAGATTGAAGATGACGTGAAAGCTACAGTGAACGATTCAGCTGAATTCGCGCAGACCAGCCCTGAGCCTGATCCTGCCGAGCTTTATACAGATGTGCTGCTAGAGGCGTAACGGATTATGGCGACAGACATTATAATGCCCGCTCTCTCTCCAACCATGACGGAAGGGACGCTGGCCCGTTGGGTTAAAGCGGAAGGCGATAAGGTTGCGATTGGCGATGTGATTGCCGAAATCGAAACCGACAAGGCAACCATGGAAGTGGAAGCTATTGAAAGCGGTATTCTTGGCCGTATTCTGGTGCCGGAAGGGACGCAGGACATTGCCGTTAACACCCCCATTGCCATTATGGTTGAAGACGGTGAGGCGGTTCCTGATACGGCATCTGCCCCGGCGGCAGCGCCTGCAACACCCGAAGCACCCGTAGCACAGCCGTCCGCTGTCCCTGCAGTAGCGGCTTCCGCTCCTTTGACTACTCCCGAGCCTGAAAAAGACTGGGGCCCCACTGCGGAAATTACCGTGCGAGAAGCGCTGCATGACGCCATGCAGGCCGAGCTGCGCCGGGACCCGGACGTTTTCCTGATTGGGGAAGAAGTCGCTGAATATCAGGGCGCTTACAAGATTTCTCAGGGTTTGCTGGCCGAGTTTGGTGATAAGCGCGTGATCGACATGCCCATTACTGAACATGGCTTTACTGGCATGGCGGTTGGCGCAGCGCTTACGGGACTTAAACCGATTGTGGAGTTCATGACCATGAACTTCTCAATGCAAGCTATTGATCATATTATTAATTCTGCTGCTAAAACTCTGTATATGTCTGGCGGGCAGATGGGCTGCCCGATTGTGTTCCGCGGCCCTAACGGGGCAGCAGCACGCGTCGGAGCCCAGCATTCCCAGTGCTATGGCAGCTGGTATGCCCACGTTCCGGGTCTGAAAGTGGTTGCCCCCTGGTCCTCTGCCGACGCCAAAGGGCTTCTTCGCGCGGCTATTCGCGATCCGAACCCTGTTATTGTGCTTGAGAATGAAATTCTCTACGGGCGCAAATTCCCATGTCCGGTGGATGAAGATTTCATCCTACCCATCGGCAAGGCCAAGATTGAGCGGGAAGGGCGGGATGTGACCATCGTGACCTTCTCCATCATGGTCACCACGGCACTGGAAGCCGCTGAGGAACTGGCTCAGCAGGGGATTGAGGCCGAAGTCATCAATCTGCGCAGCCTGCGTCCGCTGGACACAGCCACGATTGTGGAAAGTGTCAAGAAAACAAGCCGTCTGGTCACGCTGGAAGAAGGCTGGCCGTTTGCCGGTATTGGCGCAGAAGTCGCCATGCAGGTGATTGAGCATGCGTTTGACTGGCTGGATGCCCCGCCCGCACGCGTCACTGGCGTGGATGTTCCGATGCCATTCGCCGCCAATCTGGAAAAACTGGCCCTGCCGCAGCCCGAGCACGTGGTTGAAGCCGTGCGTCGCCTGATCTGAGGAAAAAGAGATGGCTATTGAAGTTCTGATGCCGGCCCTTTCCCCCACCATGACGGAAGGCACACTGGCCCGCTGGGTAAAAGCGGAAGGTGACAAGGTTGCGATTGGCGATGTGATTGCCGAAATCGAAACCGATAAGGCAACCATGGAAGTGGAAGCCATTGAAGACGGTATTCTTGGCCGCATCCTTGTGCCCGAAGGCACGCAGGAAATTGCGGTCAACACGCCGATTGCCATTATGGTTGCGGAAGGCGAGGCCGTGCCTGAAGCCGGAGCAGTCAAGCCGCAAAATTCTGCGCCGCCAGCACAGGCAGCTCAGCCTCCAGCCACTCCGCAGGCTCCGGCAGCTGCGCCAGCCACAGCACCGGCAGGCCAGCCTGCCACAGGCAAGCGGATTGTTGCTTCGCCGCTGGCAAAGCGGGTTGCCAGCCAGAAGGGGCTGGATCTTTCCCGCATCAAAGGCACTGGCCCGAACGGTCGCATTGTGCGCCGGGATGTGGACAAAGCAGCCGAGCAGGGAACGGGCGCACCTGCAGGAGCTGTTGCAGAGGCTCCGGCTTCCACAAGCCGCACCGTGCCGCACTCCAGCATGCGGAAGGTGATTGCCCGCCGCCTGAGCGAAGCCAAAAGCACCATTCCGCACTTCTACGTTTCTGTTGATGTTGAACTGGATGCTCTGCTGGCTCTGCGCTCTCAGCTGAACGCAACATCCCCGGAAGACGGGCCTGACGCCTTCAAGCTGTCTGTGAATGATATGCTGGTCAAAGCCTCAGCCATTGCGCTCAAGCGGGTACCAAATGTGAATGCTTCATTCACAGATCAGGCAATGATCCTGCATGACAACGTGGATATTTCCATCGCGGTCTCCATTCCGGACGGGCTGATTACACCGATCGTCAAGAACGTTGAGCAGAAGAGCTTGAAGCAGATCAGTCAGGAAACCAAAGATCTGGTCAAACGGGCACGAGCCGGCAAGCTGAAACCGGAAGAGTTTCAGGGCGGCACGTTCTCCATCTCCAATATGGGGATGTTTGGCGTGCGTGACTTCTCCGCCATCATTAATCCGCCGCAGGCCGCCATTCTGGCCATTGCCGCAGGCAAGAAACAGGCCGTGGTCAAGGGGAATGAACTGGCGATTGCCACGGTCATGACAGTCACGCTCTCCGTTGACCATCGCGTGGTGGATGGCGCGGTTGCGGCAGAATGGCTCTCGGCCTTCCGGTCAGTGGTCGAATCTCCTCTTACACTTGTTCTTTAACATCGGGTTTGCAGGAAACGACCATGAGCGGAACAGATTTTGACATTATCGTCGTCGGTGGGGGACCGGGTGGCTACGTAGCAGCGTTGCGAGCGGCCCAGCTCGGCCTTTCGACTGCGGTAGTGGAAGCCAGACATCTGGGCGGGATCTGCCTGAACTGGGGCTGTATCCCCACAAAGGCTCTTCTGCGCGCTTCTGAAATCAACCACCTTCTACATGACCTCGGCTCATATGGGTTCAGTGCGGAAAAGGTGGGGTTTGATTTTTCGAAAATCATTGCCCGCTCCAGAGCTGTCTCCCAGCAGCTTTCAGGCGGCGTGGCACATCTGCTGAAAAAAGCGAAAGTTCCGGTTTTTGACGGCTTCGGCAAGCTGGACGGTGTAACGGGCAGCAAGCGTAAGGTTCTGGTCACACCGGAAAAAGGCGCGCCTGTTACGCTGACGGCGAAGCACGTTATCCTTGCCACAGGCGCGCGGGCCCGCGTCCTGCCAGGGCTGGAGCCAGACGGAAAACTGATCTGGTCTTACCGGGAGGCTCTGGTACCGGATGAGCTGCCGCGTCGCCTGTTAGTGATTGGCTCAGGAGCCATTGGCAGCGAGTTTGCCTCCTTCTACCGGAACATGGGATCTGAAGTCACTCTGGTTGAGGTTGCCCCGCGCATCCTGCCGGTAGAAGATGAAGAAATCAGCGCACTGGCACGCAAAGCCTTTGAAAAACAGGGTATGCGTGTGTTGACCAGCGCCAAGGTTGGTCCTCTGCGCAAATCCGACACAGATGTCACCGTGCCCGTTGAAGTCAACGGCAAGACTGAGGAGTTTACGGTCGATCGCGTGATCTCTGCGGTCGGGATTGTCGGGAATGTCGAGAAGATCGGTCTGGAAGGCACCAAAATCAAAACAGATCGCACCCATGTCGTGACAGACGCTCTCTGCCGCACGGGTGAGCCGGGCGTATATGCCATTGGTGATCTGGCCGGTGCTCCGTGGCTTGCTCATAAGGCCAGCCATGAAGCTGTGATGTGCGTAGATGCCATTGCAGGAAAGCAGGTCCATCCTATTGATATTACAAAAATTCCCGGATGCACCTACTGCCGTCCTCAGATTGCTTCTGTAGGCTATACGGAAGCCCGCGCCAAAGAGGCCGGGTATAAAGTTCGCGTCGGCAAGTTCCCGCTGCTCGCCAATGGCAAGGCTCTGGCCATGGGCGAACCGGATGGGCTGGTAAAGACCATCTTTGATGCCCAGACAGGTGAGCTTCTCGGAGCGCACATGATTGGGGCAGAAGTGACGGAAATGATTCAGGGTTATGTCATTGCCCGCACGGGAGAACTGACGGAAGCGGAACTGGCTGAAACCATCTTCCCCCATCCGACCATTTCTGAATCCATGCACGAAGCCGTACTGGCTGCGTATGACGGCGCGCTGCACGTCTAGTCAGAAAGCAGACGGCAACTCGCGTGGGTGTGATGCCGTCTGATACGCCAATAGGAGCGTTCTTACCTTGACGCAGGGGTAAGAGCGTTCCAGTTCTTCTTAACCCGGAGTGTGGGAGCGGGCGATATCATGTCTACACGCGTCTTGATTGATCATCGGAAGGGCGGCGCAAGCAAAGCCCGCCATCCGGAAAAGGCACACCGGCCAGACAATCCGATTGCCCGTAAACCCGAATGGATCCGCGTTAAGGCTCCCACGCACCCCGTTTACCATGAGACGCGCAAGCTGATGCGCGACAACCGTCTGGTGACGGTGTGCGAGGAAGCAGCGTGCCCCAATATTGGGGAATGCTGGTCCCAGCGCCATGCCACCATGATGATTATGGGCGAAATCTGCACGCGCGCCTGCTCCTTCTGCAATGTGACCACAGGTCTGCCGCATGCTCTGGATGCGGATGAGCCGGCACGTGTGGCTGAGGCCGTTGCCAAGCTGGGTCTGCGCCATGTGGTGATTACATCGGTAGATCGGGACGATCTGGAAGATGGCGGAGCTCGGCATTTTGCACGGGTCATTACGTCAATCCGGGAAGCCGCCCCCGATACAACCATTGAAATTCTTACACCTGATTTTTTACGCAAGAACAACGCATTAGAAATTGTTGTTGACGCGCGACCTGATGTATTCAACCATAATCTGGAAACAGTGCCGCGCCTATATCCAAGCATCCGCCCCGGGGCTCGCTACTACCAGTCCATGCGTCTGCTGGACCGTGTCAAACAGCTGGATGGCTCCATTTTCACCAAGTCCGGCCTGATGCTGGGGCTGGGGGAAGAAAAGATGGAAATCGCTCAGGTCATGGATGACCTGCGTATTGCAGATGTGGATTTTATTACGATGGGCCAGTATTTGCAGCCTACGGTGAAACACGCGGCGGTTGCCCGTTTTGTCACCCCCACTGAGTTTGAGGAGTATGGCGCCATGGCCCGCGTCAAAGGTTTTCTTCAGGTCAGTTCCAGCCCGCTGACCCGTTCGTCCTATCATGCAGATGCCGATTTTGCTGAACTGCAGCAGACGCGCAATGCCCGTCTGGCGGGGGCGAACTGATGCCTAAACACGCAGAAAAGCGTGTTCTCGCGTATCGGGCCGATCAGATTTTTGATCTTGTTGCAGATGTTGGGCGCTACCCGGAATTTCTGCCCTGGTGCGTTGCTGCGCGGGTTCGAACCCGTACGGCAACGGAGCTGGTGGCAGATCTGACTGTTGGTTTTGGGCCGTTCCGGGAGAGTTTTACGTCCCGCGTCACGCTCAACCGGCCAGATACCATTATGGTGCAGTATGAAAAGGGGCCGTTCCGGTATCTGAAGAACGTCTGGAAATTTACCCCCGATCCGCGTGGCTGCCTGGTAGAATTTTTTGTTGATTTTGAATTCCGCTCCCGCATCCTTCAGGCCGCTATCGGCGTTGTATTCGGGGAAGCCGTCCGCCTTATGGTTTCAGCTTTTCTGCGGCGCGCGCGTGAGGTTTACGGGCCACCAGAGACAGCAGCCACCTTGCCGGAAGAGCATCCTGTCGCCCAATAGTTCTGCAAAGAACGGTCTAGGTTAAACGCTCTAAAATACGCTGGGTTATTGTTACAAGGCGCAACTTTCTATACATTACTAATCTGTTGGAAAGTTGCTTTTTGTAAAAGCACTTCAGCGTTTTGGATAAGGACTGATTTTTATGAAAAAATTCTTCGCTGCGACAGCGCTTGTTACTGCCTCACTGGCTGCAAGCCCGGTTTTTGCTGCCACGCACCACGCCCACAAACATGCAGCACATTGCTCTGGCACGAAATGTGCAACGGAATCTAAAGCAGCCGCTGGTGATTCCGCTACCGACGACCTGAACAACCAGAGCCTGAATGCCGCACAGCGTGCCAATGCTCCGGCTTTTGCTGCTGCTCCGACTGCTCCAGTTGCTGCACCTGTTCCGGGCGCGACGGTTGCCGTTCCGGCTGCTGGCACGGGCGTTACGGTTCCGGCTGTTCCGGCAGCCCCGACCATGCCGAACGTAACGGCTCCTACAGTTCCGGCAGCACCTGCTGTTCCGACCGCAACTGTGCCGGCCAACGCTCCTGCTGCTGGTCAGTAAAAAGCGATAATACCCTGAAAATGCAGTTTAATCTGCGTTGAAGGGGCGCTTGAAGAGCGTCTGAGGGACATCCCTCTGACGCTCTTTTTGTATGAGCCGCACTCAAGCAAGACGCTGCGCCACGAGGGCAAGCGCATGCAAGGCCGCCTGAGAGCGAACCTCGGTGCGATCCCCCTCAAAAATCCGGGCTTCCGCAAGCACATCACCGCCACGCATGGCGGTACCAAACCAGACCAGCCCCACAGGTTTTTCAGGGGAGCCACCGCCTGGACCGGCAATACCAGAAATGGAAACGGAATGTGTGGCGTCCTGCGCGATGCCAAGTGCACCGCTCGCCATTTCCCGGACAGTTTCCGCGCTCACAGCTCCAAATTGCCGTAACGTTTCCTCCCGCACTCCCAGAACAGACTGCTTCATGCTGTTGGAATATGTCACCAGACCACCTTCAGTCACGTCGGAAGAGCCTGCGTGATGCGTCAGCAGAGCCGCGACCAGCCCACCTGTACAACTTTCCGCCGTCACCAGTTTGGCCTCAGCGCGCCGGAGTGCGTCCAGAAGTGTTGCGGACTGCTGGATCAGTTCAGCAGAAAGCTCCGAGACCAAAATGGATGAGAGCATAGCGTTCACCCTTTAGACGAGGGGAGGCGATGCGCCACCAGACGCCCTGCCTTGATGCAGGCCGCCGCCATGACACCCGCCACCAGATCATCCCCCATGATGCCGGTCGCCCCGTGCTTGCGATCCAGATAGCCGACGGGCCCCGGCTTTTTGATATCGAACAGGCGGAAGAGGGCAAAAGCCAGAACGGAAAGACCAAGACTTTTCCGCACAGAGGCAGGGTCTTCCCGGTCTTCGGGCAGGCAAGCGAGCAGACTGACCCACATGCCTGCAACCTCATCAATCACAATCCAGCTGTGATCTTCTCCTTCTCCGGCATGGTCTGCGGCCCACCAGCCTGCGACAGAGACGATCCCCACGGCCCCCAACAAAATCTTTGGACGTCTGAGAAGAGGGAGCCCCAGCAGCAAAGCAGCCAGAGATCCCACAGTACCCGGTGCGCGCGGCGCCAGACCACACCCACCGAATGTTGCCAGAAAACGGGACGGTGTCATGCTCATTTCCCCATAGCCGTATAGATCGTCATGTTTTCCCACACGCGCTGGACGTAATTGCGGGTTTCCGAAAAGGGAATGCTTTCAATCCAGTCGATCATTTCATCCTGCGAGGCACCGCTGCGCCCCGGATCTCCAGCGGCAGCAAGCCAGCGTGAGAGGCGGCCCGGGCCACCGTTATACGCGGCTGCCATGTAGGGCACGACGTTGCCGAATTTATCCTGCAGATAAGACAGATAAGCCGCGCCCAACGCCATATTATTTTCCGGATCATGCAGCCCGGATGCCGTAGCGGCAGACGCGGGCACACCGGCTCTGCGCACCATGTCCCCCGC
>NZ_JOPG01000048.1 GCF_002153605.1 Acetobacter malorum
CCAAATCCCCATCTCCTGTGAGCCTGGGTCAGTCCCACCAGAAGATCGGCAATCCTGTCGTTCTCCGCTGCCAGTCGTGGACGATAGCGAAAGCAGGTCTCGGATATCCCAAAAATCCGACAGGCCAGCGCAATGCTGACCCCGTGATGCGCCACAGCCTGTGCGGCCAGTTCCCGGCGCTGGGCTGGCCGCTTCATTTTTTTCCAAGGGCCTCCTTCAGGATATCCGTCTGCATGCTCAGATCCGCATACATCCGCTTCAGCCGACGGTTCTC
>NZ_JOPG01000049.1 GCF_002153605.1 Acetobacter malorum
AGGAAACGACTTGGACCAGACGCGCCCGCGCCTGAAACGCCGCTGGCCCTTGTCGGACGGGAAGGACGGCGACGAGTTGTCCTGTCGGTCGATCTCGCCGCCCGGAAGCTGGGGCTGCGCCCCGGCATACCGGTGGCCAAGGCTCAGGCGCTCTATCCCGATCTGGTGCTGATGGATGCCGATCCCGAAGGCGACCGGCTGGGGCTGGAAAAACTTGCCCTGTGGTTCCAGCACAGGATCGCGCCCATCGTGGCCGTCGATGCGCCGGACGGGCTGGTTCTGGACACGACCGGGGCGGATCACCTGCATGGTGGCGAACTTCCCATGCTCAAGGATATGGTCCACCGCATGGCAGGAGCCGGTTTTTGCGCTCGGGCCGTAGTCGCGGACACCTGGGGGGCGGCCCACGCACTGGCTCGCTATGGCCGGTTAGCGATTACGGTTGTCCCTTCAGATAAAACGACCTCTGCTCTGGCTGATCTGCCCGTTGAAGCTCTCCGCCTGCCCTCCCCTATTATTGAGGGTCTGGCCACGCTAGGCGTATCCCGCATCGGACCACTGGCCGCCATGCCCCGCGCACCGCTGGCCTTGCGGTTTGGCCCCGACGTCGCCCGCAGGCTGGATCAGGCGTTCGGGCGTATGGGTGAAGCCATCGTGCCAGTCCGCCCGGTTAACCCGGTCGAGGTCAACCGGAATTTCGCCGAGCCGATCGGGGCCGCCGAAACTATCGCCAAATACATCGGCAAGCTGGTGCCGCTGCTCTGCCAGGGACTGGACGAACGCGGACAGGGCGTGCGCCGTCTTGATCTGCTGCTGCATCGGGTGGACAGCCGCACCGAAGCGATCCGGGTCGCGACCGCCATGCCGGTACGCGATGTGAAGCGCCTGACGCGACTATTGTGCGAAAAGATCGAAACGATCAATCCGGGCTTCGGCATCGAGCGCATGGTGCTGATCGCCTCTCTGGCGGAGCCCATGGATCGGCGACAGACCGTGTCTTCTCTGATCGCCGAGGAAGAAACCGATGTGTCCGACCTGATCGACACGTTGGCCAACCGTGTCGGGACGCAGGCGCTCTATCGCTTTGCCCCGGTGGAAAGCGATCTGCCCGAACGCTCCTTCTGCCGCGTGCCCGCACTGGCCCCCGAGGAGACAAAGGACTGGCCGGAGCACTGGCCTCGCCCTACCCGGCTACTGGCACGACCGGAACCGGTGCAGGCCATGGCGGAACTGCCGGATCAGCCGCCGCTATTCTTCATCTGGCGGGGTGTGCGACGGAAAGTGAAATGCGCCGACGGGCCGGAACGTGTCTTCGGCGAGTGGTGGAAGAATGACACCGAGCTGACCATCGCCCGCGATTACTTCCGGGTGGAAGACACCAGCGGCGAGCGCTTCTGGCTTTACCGTGCTGGTGACGGTGAGCATGGCGAGACCGGCTCGCAGGGCTGGTTTCTGCACGGGATTTTCGGATGAGCCCCTCGGCACCACGTTATGCCGAATTGCAGGTGACGACCTATTTCTCGTTCCTGCGCGGGGCGTCTTCTCCGATCGAACTGTTTGCTCAGGCAAAGGCTCTTGGCATTGAAGCGCTGAGCATCTGCGACCGCAATTCTCTGTCCGGGATGGTGCTGGCCCATGTCGCGGCAAAAGAGGTCGGGCTCCGGCTTGTTGTGGGATGCCGTCTCGATCTGGCCGATTTCCCGCCCGTGCGGGTCTACCCGATGGACCGGGCCGCCTATGCCCTGAAAACCGGCTCAACCGTGTCTGCCCGAAGATATTTCCGGATCGTGTTCCGCGACAGGCCCGTCCGACGCTCAATCTCGCGGATCGGCAGACCATCAGGATGATGCCAACGACGCACAACGCTCAATAAATCCATGCTGATCACTTCTCCATAGGGCTCCGGTCAATTGAAACCGGAGCAGTGTCAGGCATGGGTCAATTCTCAGTGGAAATTTATACCTCTCCCGGGTCAGTTCTCGGTGAAAATCAACAAAACCCCTCATGATTGTCAGCGACAACGGTATGGAGTTCACATCCCATGCCATCCTGAAATGGGCCGATAAGATGAAGGTTGAATGGCACTATATCGCCCCCGGGAAACCGCAGCAGAACGGGTTTGTTGAAAGTTTCAACGGCCGATTGAGGGATGAATGCCCCAACGAAACGCTGTTCACCTCCCTCAGCCATGCCCGACAGGTTCTGGCTGACTGGCGGGAAGACTACAATACGGTGCGTCCCCATTCCCAACTGGATGGCAGGACACCGGATCAGATCGCCAGACAAGGGTCTCGGGGGCATGCCCCCGAGACCCTTGT
>NZ_JOPG01000005.1 GCF_002153605.1 Acetobacter malorum
CCCCCGCCGTTACGCACAGCAGGTCAGCCTCCTGTGCGGCAGCCTGCACCGTGCCAACCGGCGGCACGCAACGCAGGCCAATCAGCAGGCCGAGGCCGCGCCGTTCTGCAAAAATGGACGGTGCGCTTTGCACCAGCTCATCCAGCAAGCCGTCAAGCAAGGTCGCGCGGGCGCAGACCTGATCCAGAAAGCCGGGGGCCAGCAGAACATCCAGCACCGCATTGCCGGCTGTGCAGGCCAGCGGGTTACCACCAAAGGTTGTGCCGTGTGTGCCTGCCGTCATGTTTTTAGCCACGGCTTCCGTCGCCAGAACGGCTCCGATGGGGAAGCCCCCGCCCAGACCTTTGGCGGCGGACATCACATCCGGCGTAATCCCGGCCCATTCATGCGCAAACAGCTTGCCAGTCCGGCCCACGCCGCACTGCACTTCATCCAGTGCCAGCAGCACGCCGGTTTCATCACACAGCGCGCGGACGGCTTTCAGATACTCAGGGCTGGCGACCTTGATGCCGCTTTCCCCCTGAATGGGTTCCAGCATGATGGCGGCGGTCTGCGGAGTAATGGCGGCTTTCAGGGCCGCGATGTCATTAAACGGCACATGGACAAACCCCGGAACAGGCGTGCCGAAGCCTTCCAGATATTTCGGGTTGCCGGTGGCGGAGAGCATGGCCAGCGTCCGGCCATGGAATGCGCCATCCATGCAGATAATGTCCGTCCGTTCCGGGTGGCCGGACATGGCCTGCGCCCGGCGGGCGAACTTCACCATGCCTTCATTGGCTTCCGCGCCGGAATTGCAGAAGAACACGCTGTCCGCAAAGCTGTTGGCCACCAGCCGTTCCGCCAGCCGTGTGGCCTGCGGGATCTGGAACAGGTTGGACACGTGCATCACACGCCCCACCTGCTCGGTGAGTTCTTTGACCATATGCGGGTGCGCATGCCCGATGGAGCAGGTGGCAATGCCCGCGGCAAAGTCCAGGAATCGTCGCCCGTCCGTCGTGTACAGCCAGGCGCCTTCGCCACGCTCAAAAGCGAGGGGGGCACGGTTGTAGGTCGGTGTCAGGGCTGGAATCATGGAATAATTCTTTGTGTTGCGTGTGAGGTGGTCATCAAAAAAGGAAAAGAGTGCAAAACAGAAAAGGCCCGCTGCCTGATTTGGAGCGGGCGACCCGTTTGCACCCGGCATGATGACGGTGTCCTGCGGGCAGAGTCAAACGTCTAAAACGAAAATCTCGCATGAAACTGTCACATTTCTTGCGCAGGGGACGGGTAAATGGGTCAGGAATGGTCTTTTTGCAGCAAAGTGAGGCATAAGGTCAGGCATGGGATCTGACACCGCACCCCCTTCCGATGTTCCGCCGCCTGACCGGAAGGTGTTGAGAGAAGCGGCTCTGGCGCATCTGGCGCGCTTTTCCACCACGAGGCAGGGGCTGGAGCAGGTGTTGCTGCGCCGCATTGCCCGCTGGGAGCGCAGCGCCCTGAAGGCCGGAGCAGAGCAGGAAGATGTACGCGCTACAGCCGCCGCTCTGCGCCCGGTGGTGGAAAGTGTTGCGGAGGATATGATCCGGCTGGGCGCCGTGGATGACGCCGCTTTTGCGCAGGCCCGCGCCCGCAGGCTGGTGCGCTCCGGGCGCTCTGGCCGGGCTGTGCAGGCGCATCTGGCCGCCCGTGGGGTGGAAGCTGATGTGCGTGAGGCCGCCTTGCAGGAGGTGGTCGAAGGGTTTTCTCCTGCGGAAGTTGAGTTGTCTTCCGCTCTTGTGCTGGCGCGCAAGCGGCGGCTGGGGCCGTTTGCCGGGCTGCCATCGCTCCGCCCACCGCGTGCCTCTGCTGCGAAGGAAGAAGAGGGCGGCCGCAGGCTGAGCCCGGAAGAGGCTGAGGAACGTCGCGCCATGGGCATTCTGGCCCGCGCGGGGTTTGGGCGGGACGTGGCACAGCGGGTGCTGGAGATGGACCCTGCGGAAGCGCAGGAGTGGATGGAGCGTTTGAGGGCCGAGTCGTGAAGCGTTGGAGTGTTCTGTTACTGCCGCTGTTGCTGGCAGCCTGTGCCGGGCACGGCGGATGGGGTGGGTCTGTGCAGTGCGCCCCCTATGCGCGGGAGCATTCCGGCGTTCAGTTGCGCGGGGCAGCGGCCAGCTGGTGGCGGCAGGCCGGAGGGCGTTATACCCGCACCTCCGCACCGGAGCCGGGCGAGGTGCTGGTGTTCCGCTCTACCCGGCGTTTGCCGTCCGGGCATGTCTCTGTGGTGCGGGTGGTGAAAAATTCACGCCTTGTGCTGGTGGACCACGCTAACTGGGAGCCGGGGCGGGTGACGCGCCGTGCGCCGGTGGAGGATGTCTCACCGGGCAATAACTGGACACAAGTGCGTGTCTGGTGGTCGCCTATTCACGCCATGGGGAAAACCGTCTACCCTGCGTATGGATTTATAGAACCTGTGCTGGAGGGCGGCAGCTCCTGATGCTGGCGTCCGTCGGGTGATCAGTCCGCAGGGCATTTTGCCCCGTTTTTCAGGCCCGGCAGAGAGATCGGGCTTGCATGATGGGGGAAGCGCCGCCATGTGGTCAGAACAGAAACAGGGAATTTTGGCCGTTCGCAGTGCGCCGGCCTTATAAACAGAGGGCTGTTGAATGGGTAGCTTAAGCATCTGGCACTGGCTGATTGTGCTTGCGGTTGTGCTGGTGGTTTTTGGCGGTGGCGGCAAGATCAGCTCCATGATGGGTGATTTCGCGAAGGGGATTAAATCCTTCAAGAAACACATGGCGGATGATGAACCGATGGATGAACCGGCTCCCCGTGCCGGTGGCCATATTTCGCCCCCGCCTGCCGCCAGCCCGGCAGACCCCGCTGCTGTGCAGCCTGAAAAAACACACCAGCCCTGAGGCCTGCCGCACGGCACGGCAGGACGCAGGCCGCCTTCGGGCGGTCCGCAGGCTGAAGACAAAGCCGGATTTAAAGCATGAGCGAAACCATGACGGATTTTGCACGCGCCACGCAGGACATTCTGGTGGCTGGGCAGCGGATGGATGCGCGTGGCTGGGTGCCCGCTACGGCCGGGAATATCAGCCGCCGCCTGCCGGATGGGCGCATCGCCATTACGCGCTCCGGTTGCCATAAGGGCTTCCTGCAGGCGGCGGATGTCATCACGGTTGATGACGCCGGAAAGCCGCACCGCAACGGCGATAAGCCGAGTGCGGAAACGCTTCTGCATTGCCAGATCTATCAGCAGGACCCCACGGCAGGCGCAGTGCTGCACGGGCATTCCGTAGCCGCGACCGTGCTTTCTATGGTCGAGAAAGGCCCGGCCCTTCACCTTGCAGACTATGAAGTGCTGAAAGTGTTTGAAGGCCAGACCACGCACGAAACGTCTGTGCCGGTGCCTCTGTTTGAGAACGATCAGGACATTGCCCGTCTGGCGCAGGTGGTTGCCCCATCTTTCGGTAGTATGGCGGCGGGGTACATTATTCGCGGCCACGGTGTGTATGTGTGGGGTAAGGATATGCCAACCGCACTGGCACGGCTGGAAGGACTGGAATTCCTGCTGGCGTGCCTGCTGGAAAGAAGGAAGCTGGGCCTGTGAGCACGCTGACCATCTATCAGGATACCGTCCCTGAAACCCCGGTTTTGCAGACGCAGGACCCGGTGGAAATCGCCAGCCAGCTGCGCCCGCTGGGTGTGCGGTTTGAGCGGTGGGAAGGCCCGGAAATTCCGCCACGCTCAGCCGATGCGGAAACGGTGCTGGCCACTTATCGCCCGTTTCTGGACAAGCTGATGGGCGAGACGGGGGCTGGCTCGGCTGACGTCATGCGCGTGGACCCCAACACGCCTAACCTTCCTGCGCTGCGGGCCAAATTCTTGTCCGAACATACGCACAGCGAAGATGAAGTGCGCTTTTTTGTGCATGGCTCCGGCCATTTCATCCTGCACGTAGCGGACAAGATCTACGATGTGGAATGCACCCAGACAGACCTGATTTCCGTGCCCGAAGGCACGAAGCACTGGTTTGATGCCGGGCCTGCGCCGGATGTGGTGGCTCTGCGGATTTTCACCCACAAGGAAGGCTGGGTTGCGGACTATACCGGCACCGACCTTGCAAACCGTTTTATGGCTTACGATCAATGAGTTCAGTGTCTCACACGCCGCGCGTCGTCCTGCTGGATATTGAGGGCACAACGGCCCCGGTCTCCTTCGTGCATCAGGTGCTGTTCCCTTATGCCCGCACCCATCTGCCCAAGCTGGTGGCCGAGCAGGCGCATGACCCGGTGGTGCATGAGCAGCTGGAAGAAATTGCCCGTCTGGCCCCCGGCGTGCCGCCTATGGAACAGCTGACGCGCTGGATGGATGAGGACGCTAAGGTCGGCCCGCTCAAGGCGCTTCAGGGCATTGTGTGGGGGCAGGGCTATCAGCGGGGGGAACTGATTGCCAGTCTCTACCCGGATGTGGTGCCTGCGCTGGAAGCCTGGTCCAAAGCCGGGCTGACGCTGGCGGTGTATTCCTCCGGGTCCGAACCTGCGCAGAAGCTGATTTACGGGCATACGCAGCAGGGTGACGTCACACCGCTGTTCAGCCGGTTTTTTGACCTGCGCGTGGGTGGCAAGAAAGACGAGAAGAGCTATCGCAACATCCTGCTGGAAACCGGCTGGGAGCCTGAGGATGTGCTGTTTCTGTCTGACGTAACGGCTGAGCTGGATGCCGCAGCGGATGCGGGTTTGCAGGTTTGCCAGATTGTCCGCCCGGATGATGGCACGGTGGCGGGCAAGCGCCACCCGGTGGCGGCTACTCTGCCGGAGGCTGCGCGCCTGTTCGGTCTGCCCGGTGCGGAGCCGCAGGCGTGATCAGGGCGCAGCTGCACGAGAACTGGAAGGCCATCCCCGATGAAGCTCGTGGCTGCGCTGCTGCTCTGGGGAATTTTGATGGGGTGCATCTTGGGCACGCTCATCTGGTGCACACCCTCCATTCCGCCCGGCCTGACCTACCTCTGGCTGTGGTGACGTTTGACCCGCACCCGCGGGAACTGTTCCGCCCGCAGGACCCGCCGTTCCGCCTCACTCTGTCAGCTGAAAAGCTGGCAGCGCTTGAGGCGCTAGGCGTGCGGCATGTTTTCCAGATTAAGTTTGATGAAGCCTTCTCCCAGATGTCTGCCGAGCGGTTTGTGGAGGATGTGCTGTATGATGCGCTGGGCCTGAAGCATGTGGCCTGCGGGCCGGATTTTGCTTTTGGCCATCGGCGCGGCGGCGATGTGACGTTCCTGTCTGAACGCTCGGCAGAACTGGGCATGGGCTTTACGCCCGTGCAGGCCCTCTCCGACGGAGCTGGACCGTATTCTTCCTCCCGCATCCGGCGACTGTTGCAGGATGGCTACCCGGAACGGGCGGCGGAAGAACTGGGGCGCCCGTGGTTTATCCGGGGTGAGGTGCAGCATGGCGACAAGCGTGGCCGCTTGCTGGGTTTCCCGACGGCCAATATTCCGCTCGGGCGGCATCTGGAGCCTGCACGCGGCGTGTATGCCGTCACGGTGCGGCTGCCCAACGGCCAGACCCGGCCCGGTGTGGCCAATATCGGCCGCCGCCCGACCATTAATGACGGGCAGGAAAGCCGGCTGGAAGTCAATCTGTTTGACTTTGACGGGGACCTGTATGGCCAGACCCTCTCGGTAGCGTTGCACCGCATGTTGCGGGCGGAAAAACGCTTTGAGGGGCTGGACGCGCTGAAAGACCAGATCAGGCAGGATGCCGTGCAGGCTCGTGGCGTTCTGGAAGAAGAACTGCGCGGGAATTAACCCTGATAATGCCCCTTGCAGCTTGACCCTTTGGGCTTGCGCTTGGATAACGGATAAACGTGCAGGTCTGCCAGTCTGGCGGGCCTGTTGTTGTGCCGAACCCGAACCAGAGTGACACCTGCCGTTCCATGTCTAAATCCAGCAGCAGTGATTCAGAGAAAAGCGCTAACGCCGATCTGTATCGCGATACCGTCTTTCTGCCCCGCACGTCCTTCCCTATGCGTGGCAACCTGCCAAAGCGGGAGCCGGACTGGCTTGCCCGGTGGGCTGAGATTGGGCTGGATGAGCAGATAAAGCAGCAGGCGGAAGGGCGTCAGCCGTTCACGCTGCATGATGGCCCTCCGTATGCCAACGGCCATCTGCACATCGGCCACGCGATGAACAAGATCAACAAGGACGTCATCAACCGCGCCCACCGTATGTCCGGCTATGCCGTGCGGTATGTGCCCGGCTGGGACTGCCATGGTCTGCCCATCGAGTGGAAGGTGGAAGAAGAATACCGCAAGGCCAAACGGGATAAGGATTCCGTGCCGACGCTGGAATTCCGTGCGGAATGCCGGGCCTATGCCGCCAAATGGCTGGGCGTGCAGATGGAAGAGTTCAAGCGTCTGGGCGTGCAGGCCGAATGGGCCAACCGCTACGCGACCATGGATTTCTCTTCCGAATCCGCCATTGTCGGGGAAATCGGGCGTTTTCTGCTGAATGGCGGGCTGTATCGTGGCCTGCGTCCGGTGATGTGGAGCCCGGTTGAAAAGACCGCGCTGGCCGAAGCCGAAATTGAATATCACGACCACAAATCCACAACCATTCTGGTGGCTTTCCCCATTGTGAAAGACCCCACCCCGGCGCATGCGCTGAAGGATGTGTCCGTGGTGATCTGGACCACCACTCCGTGGACCATCCCCGGCAACCGCGCGCTGGCGTATGGGCCGGAGATCACCTACGTGGTGCTGCGTGTGGATGAAACGCGTGAGGGGGCTCTGCTGGAGCCGGGTGCCAAGGTTCTGGTGGCTGAAGCACTGGTGGACAGCTTCTGTAATGAAGCCCACGTTTCCGCGCACCACATTCTCTACACCCTGCCGGGCGAGGCGCTGAAGGGGGCCGTCTGCGCGCATCCGCTGCGTGGCTCCGGCTATGACTATGATGTGCCGATGCTGCCGGGTGATTTTGTCACGACGGAAGCAGGCACGGGCCTTGTGCACATGGCCCCGGCCCATGGTGAGGACGACTTCCGCCTGTGCAAGGAATACGGCGTGGAAGTGCCGGAAACCGTGCAGGATGATGGCACGTATGCGCCGTGGGTTCCGGGCTTTGCCGGTGTGCATGTGTTCAAGGCCGCAGACCCGGTCTGTGCGACGCTGACCGCCGTGATGGAGCAGGCCAACGCCGCAGGCACAGCCCCCGCCGGTCTGGTGGCGCGTGGTGAACTGGTTCACTCCTATCCGCATTCCTGGCGGTCCCGCGCTCCGGTCATCTATCGCGCCACGCCGCAATGGTTCATCCGCATGGATGGCGAATCCGCACTCCGTCAGAAGGCGCTGGATGCGCTGGATGATGTGACGTTTGTGCCCGCACAGGCCCGCAATCGCCTGACGTCCATGATCGAAAATCGCCCCGACTGGTGCATCAGCCGCCAGCGCGCATGGGGCGTGCCGATTGCCGTGTTTGTTGAAAAACGCACCGGCGAAGTCCTGCGGGATGCGGACGTGATGCAGCGCGTTGTGGACATCTTCCGTGAGGAAGGGGCCGACGCATGGTACAGCTCTCCGGCCTCTCGCTTCCTTGGGGAAGGGCGCAACGCGGACGACTACGAGCAGGTGTTCGACATTGTCGATGTCTGGTTCGAGAGTGGCTCCACCCATTCCTTCGTGCTCGGCCAGCCGGGTCTGTCCTTCCCGGCGGATCTGTATCTGGAAGGGTCTGACCAGCATCGCGGCTGGTTCCAGTCCTCGCTGCTGGAAAGCGTTGGCACACGTGGCATCTCACCGTTCAAGGCCGTTGTGACCAACGGTTTTGTGCTGGATGAGCATGGGCGCAAAATGTCCAAATCTCTGGGCAACGTAATTGCGCCGCAGGAAGTGAATGATAATCTGGGCGCAGATATCCTGCGCCTGTGGGTCATGAATTCCGATACCAATGAAGATCTGCGCATCGGTAAGGAAATCCTCAAGCAGCAGGGCGAACTCTATCGCCGCCTGCGTAATACGCTGCGCTGGCTGCTGGGGGCTCTGGATGGCTTTACGGAAGAAGAAGCGCTGCCGTATGACCAGCTTCCGGAACTGGAACGCTGGGTGCTGCACCGCCTGACCGATCTGGGCGGCCTGATGGCTCGCGCTGTGGAAACGCATGAATGGGTTGGGGTTTATCCGGCTCTGCATGGCTTCTGCACCACGGATTTGTCTGCTTTCTACTTCGATATCCGCAAGGACACGCTTTATTGCGATGCACCGTCCAGCCTGACGCGCCGCGCGGCGCGCACGGTTCTGGACCATCTGCATCGCTGCCTGACGACGTGGCTGGCACCCGTGCTGGTCTTTACGGCGGAAGAAGCGTGGACGGCCCGCTTTGGAGACGGTGAAAGCGTGCATTTGCAGGCCTTTCCGGATCTGCCGGCTGAATGGAGCAACCCGGAACTGGATGAACGCTGGACGCGCCTGCGCGGTGTGCGGCGTATCATCACCACGGAAATTGAAGGTGCCCGGCGTGATGGCATCGTGGGCTCCTCGTTGCAGGCGCAGGTGGAACTCACCCTTTCTGAAGAGGAAGCCGGAGAGTTTGCCGGGGTGAACTGGAGCGAGCTGGCCATTGTCTCGCACGTGGATGTGCTGATCGCCCCGCAGAGCGGTTCGGTTTACGTTGAGGGTGACGAAGGTGGTGAACTGCATGGTGCCCCGGTTGTGCGTCCGGCAGAGGGTGAGAAATGCGCCCGCTGCTGGAAAGTGCTGCCGGAAACCGGCACACGTGCGGATGCGCCGGGCCTGTGCCTGCGCTGTGCCGATGTAGTGGCGGAGCGGGAACAGCAGGTGGTGACGGCTGTGCAGGAGGGCGCGTGAGCACACCGCTTATGCGCCGGCCCTTCGGCATCGGTTTTCTGGTGCTGATGCTGGCTCTCTCGGCCGATCAGCTCAGCAAATACTGGATTTTGTATGGGCTGGATCTGCCGGACCGCGTGTCCGTCAAGGTCATGCCGGGGCTGAACTTTACCATGGTCTGGAACCATGCTGTGACGTTCGGGATGTTTGGTGGCTTAGGCAATGCCGGGCGGATTCTGTTCTCTGTTATCGCGCTCAGCGTGGCCGGTGGTCTGCTGGTGTGGATGGCCAGAACCCCCAGTAAACTGACCGCCGCCTGCGTGGGGGCCATTACTGGCGGGGCCATTGGCAACGTTATTGACCGCGTGCGTTATGGCGCGGTGGTCGATTTTATTCATGCACATGCTTTTGGTTGGTCATGGTATGTGTTTAATGTGGCTGACTCTGCTATTGTATGTGCAGTCTGTGTTCTGGTGTTGCAGAGCGTCTTCTCTGACAGGCAGCAGCAGGCATCGTGATTTATAAAGCAACCTGTCGTACCGGCAGGCTGGGCAGGAAGGATATAAGACAGAAGATGGCGTGCCGTGTCTCGACACTGATTTCTCCGCTGCTTCTTCTGGGTGGCTGCGTAATGCTGACCGGGTGTTCCGGGACGGAAGCCGCCCGTGCGTTCGGGCTGGAACGCAGTATGCCGGATGAATACACCGTCACCACTCGTGCGCCGCTGTCCATGCCGCCCATGGATGCGCTGGCCAAGCCGGTGAGCGGCGCAGACCGCCCGCAGGATGAGAGTGAACGCCTGCAGGCTCTGGAAACGCTCTCCCCCGATGTGGCGCTGCGCGGCACCAACGGGGACACCAGCGGCGCCCAGACCATTCTGGTGAATGAAGCGGCAGACGCTTCCGATGCGCCGGATGAAGGCGAGCTCGGGGCTGCTGGGTCCGGCTTTGTGAGCCAGCTGATGTTCTGGAAAGGTGGTAATGCCGGGTCCGCTGTGGATGCGGATGCGGAAAACCGCCGCCTGAAAGCCAATGCGGCTCTGGGGAACAAGCCGACAAAAGGCGTAACCCCCACAGTGCACCCCAAAAAATCCGGCCTGTTCTAAGGCTGAGGTCTGACCATGTCGGACCGGCTTTCTTCCTCATCTGAAATTTCCGGCACCTTGCCGCTGCGGCCCACGCTGCGGCGGCTGCCGGAAGTTCTGGTAAACCGCATTGCTGCGGGTGAGGTGATTGAACGCCCTGCGGCTGCCCTTAAGGAACTGGTGGAAAACGCCATTGATGCCGGGGCAAAGCGGCTGGATGTCAGCCTGCAAAATGGCGGGATTGACCAGATTATTGTGACGGATGACGGGAACGGCATGTTCCCGGAGGAACTCACGCTGGCGGTTGAACGCCATTGTACGTCCAAATTGCAGGACGAATCCCTCGTTCATATTCGCACCCTTGGTTTCCGGGGGGAGGCGCTGCCCTCCATCGGCGCTGCGGCGCGGCTGAGCATAACCTCCCGCCCGCGTGGCGAGAGTGGCGCGTGGAAAATCCGCGTCGAAGGCGGCAAGATTTTCCCGCCCGAACCCAGTGCTGGCGCACCGGGTACCAGTGTGGTGGTGGAAGACCTGTTTTTTGCCACCCCGGCCCGCCGCAAGTTTCTCAAAAGCGCCCGCGTTGAAGGCCGCCATGCTGAAAGCGTCATCCGGCGTCTGGCGCTGGCGGTGCCGGACACGGCGTTCCGCTTCAGCATGGATGACCGCGTGGTGTTTGACCTGCCAGCGCAGGATATGGCGGCGCGGGCTGCGGCCCTGCTGGGGGCGAATGAGGCTGATGGTTTCCTGAAAATTCACGGCGAGCGGGATGGCATGACGCTCTCGGGCTTTGCCTGTGGGCCGTCCGTGCATCGTGCAACGGCGGCAGGGCAGTTCATGCTGGTCAATGGCCGCCCGGTGGTCGACCCGGTTTTGAAAACCGCCGTGCGCGTGGCGTATCGGCGGGTCATTGAGCACGGGCGGCATCCTGTGGTGGCGCTAATGCTCACCATCCCACCCGACCGCGTGGACGTGAACGTTCACCCCGCCAAAACAGAATTGCGCTTTGCGGATGAGGCTTCTGTCCGCTCTCTGGTGATCGGCACATTGGGGCGCGCTCTGGAAGCTGGAGCAGGGAGCGTTGGCGTCCGGCCTTCGTTCTCCGCCGTCAGACCGGGCCGCATCTGGTATCCGCCGGAAAATCCACCGCAACAGCCAGCGCCTCCCGCACCGGGCCCGCGGCCTGTGCCCTATGCCACGCAGGGGAGCTTTGCCGAGCCGCGCCTCGGGCTGGGCGATACCCCGTCTGCCCGCATGCTGCCGCCGTTACCTGCGGTCGAGGAGGCAGACCCGTATAGGCACGGACACGGGCCTGACGCAGACGGTGTTCTGCCCGGTGCAGATAACTTTGATGAGGCTTCCAACACGGCCTTTTCACCGGATGGGCAGACACAAGACGGGCGGGTGCCTCCCGGTTATGCTCAGGGCGGTGCTGGGTGGGATGCAGGCGGCATGGTGCCGGGCGCATCACCGGAGTCGTATCCTGCCGGATCTGCCCCGCAGGCCGCCGCGCACCCCTTGGGGGCGGCGGTGGCGCAGGTGCTGGATACCTACATTATTGCGGTGGCAGCGGACGGTAGCCTTGTGCTGGTAGACCAGCATGCCGCGCACGAACGGCTGACGCATGAGCGGCTGCGGGAGCAGTTCCTCAGCGGGAGTATACGCGGCCAGCGCCTGCTGGTGCCGGATGTGGTGGAACTGCCACGCGGACAGGTGGATGTGTTGGTCAGCCGGCAGGAGATGCTGGCTAAACTCGGCATTGAACTGGAAGCCTTTGGGGGCACTGCCGTGCTGGTGCGCGCGCTTCCTGCCATGCTGAACACCACGGATGCCATTGGCTTGCTGCGGGATCTGGCCGAAGAGCTGGAAGCAGATGATGCAGGCGCGCCGGATGAAATGCCCTCGCTGGACGGACGGCTGGACGCAGTGATTGCCCGCATGGCCTGCCACGGCAGTATTCGCGCCGGGCGGCGCCTGAGCCGGGAAGAGATGGATGCCCTCTTGCGGCAGATGGAAGCCACGCCGCGCGCTGGCACCTGTTCCCACGGGCGGCCAACCTGGCTGAAAATGACAAAAAACGATCTGGAAAAATTGTTCGGGCGGCGGTGAGATGCCGCAGGTTCTCACAGAGTATTGGCGTGTGCTCTGCGGAACGTGAACAGCACTTCTCTGGTTTCTCTTTCTAAAAGAGCGCAGGGTCAGAGTGAAGTGATGCAATCTGGATGGTAAAAACGCCGTGCCCCACGCTCTGCTGTCTCTGATAACTTATATCCCACTGGCTGGTGCGCTGGTGGTCTGGCTTTTTTGTCGGGGAGGGGAGGCGCAGAACCTTCTGGCCCGGCGGATCGGGCTGGGCACCAGTCTGGCCGTTCTGGCGTTGAGCGTAGCACTTTGGTGCGGCTTTAACCCGGCAACACCGGGCTTACAGTTTGAAACCCAGCTGGGCTGGGTCGCAGATGCAGGGATCTCCTATCATACCGGGGTAGATGGCATCTCGCTGGTGTTTATCCTGCTCACGGCGTTTCTCACACCACTGGCTATGGCGGCGGGGGCGCGCAGCATCCGCACGCAGGCGCGGGAGTTTGTCGCGGCCATGCTGCTGCTGGAAACGGCACTTTTTGGCTTGTTTTCCGCGCAGGACCTGCTGCTGTTCTATGTGTTTTACGAAGCAACACTGATCCCCGCGAGTCTGATGATCGGCATCTGGGGCGGCCCCAAACGGGCATGGGCCTCGTTGCAGTTCTTCCTGTTCACGTTTGGCGGCTCGCTGTTCATGCTCATCGCGCTGATCGTGATGTGGCAGCAGGCCGGCACTACGGATATCCCGGCGCTGATGCAGGCAGGGTTTTCCCATTCCCTGCAAGGCTGGCTGCTACTGGCCTTCCTGCTGGCCTTTGGCGTGAAGCTGCCGTTGTTCCCGCTGCATGCCTGGCTGCCGGATGCGTATTCCGAGGCACCGGCACCGGCCTCCGCCATGCTCTCCGGCGTGCTGTCCAAAACCGGGGCATATGGGCTGCTGCGCTTTGGGGTGCTGATGTTCCCGGATGCCGCGCATCTGTTCGCACCCTATGTGCTGGCGCTGGGCGTGGTGGCGATTCTCTATGCTGCTTTTGTCGCCTTTGCGCAGACGGATATGAAGCGCGTGATCGCCTATTCTTCCTTTTCCCACATGGGCATGATTGCTGTGGGGCTGTTCACGCTGACGGCGGAAGGGATCGACGGGGCTATTTTTCAGATGCTCTCGCACGGGGTGGTGATTGCGGCACTGTTCTTCTGTGTTTCCGCGGTCGCCCTCCGCTCGGACACGCAGCAGATTTCCGCTCTGGGCGGAGTGGCTCGGCAAATGCCGGTGCTGGCACTGCTGACCATGCTGTTCACCATGGCCAATATCGGCCTGCCCGGCACGGGTTCCTTTGTGGGGGAAGTGTTGGTGCTGATGGGGGCAATTCATGTCTCGTTCTGGGTGGCGCTGCTGGCTGGGGGCACCATGATCATGGGGGCGGTGTATATGCTCTCCCTGTATCGTCGGGTGCTGTTTGGCGGCTTGCAGGGCACGGTGCATCTGCTGCGTGACCTGAGTGTGGGGGAAATTGCGGTGCTGGCGCCGCTGGCGCTTGTCACGCTCTGGATGGGCATTCATCCGGGCAGCTTTACACGCCTGTTTGACCCGGTGGTGATGCAGGCCATGCATCATGGCCCCCTCGCAACGACGGCCTCTTTGCCGGACGCCACGGTGCATCTGGCAGCCCGATAAAACCGCGCTTTATAGTTCTGCTCTGTCCGGCGTTGGTGTGGGGGCTGTTTTACTGCGGTAACTCAGGCTGTTCGTTCGGCGGGCCTTTTTTACCCGGGGTCAGCACTGTGCCGGCAGACGCCAGCACGATGCACAGAATGCCGCCCATGCGCAGAGGGGAAAGGGTTTCGTGCAGCAGCAGAATCCCGGCACAGGCTGCACACACAGGTTCCAGACTATACAGCACGCCCAGATCCCGCGCGGAGAGCCGGTGCATAGCCTGCATCTCCAGCGCATAAGGCAGGGCGGAGGAGCTCAGGGCCACCAGCACGGCCATACCCAGCAAGAGCGGGTGATGCAGGCCGATGACGAATGCCGGGGTAAAGCAGGGCAGGAAGAGGATCACCGCGCTGCACAGCAGGCCCAGCGCGCAGGCGTGGCCGGGGGCAAGCTTGCCCGTCATGCGTTTGCCAAAAATGATATAGAGCGCCCAGCAGATGGCGGCTCCCACGGCATACACAACGCCCAGCATATCAGGCAGGGCGGCTGTATCCGGGCGCAGTAGCAGGCACAGGCCCAGCACTGTCAGCACAATCCAGCCAAGATCAGCCAGCCTGCGGGAGCCAATAAAGGCCAGAAATAACGGGCCGGTAAATTCAATGGCGACAGTCATGCCCAGCGGGATGCGTTCCAGCGCCAGATAGAAGCACAGGTTCATCCCGGCAATGGCAATGCCGTAAGGCAGGACAAGCCGGAGAGTGCGGCGTGAGATGGCGTGCCAGCTGCGGAAAAACACAACCAGCGCGGTAGCCGCAAAGGTCGTGCGCAGACCAACCATGCCCGCCGCGCCAAAAAGCGGGAACAGCGACTTGGCCAGAGACGAGCCAAACTGAAGGCAGACCATGCTGCCCACCAGCTGGGTCAGGGCCAGCAGGCGTTCCTTGACGGGGCTGGTGGCAAAAGAAGCGGGCATGCTCAGACCTGTCCAGAAGTCCGGAGCATGCCGAACATGACGTTAGAAAAGGGGGGCTGGATCATACATCCAGCAGTTCACCAACAGACTGAGCATGTTCCTGAATGAAGGCAAAGCGCAGCTCCGGCTTGCGGCCCATCAGGCTTTCCACCCTTTCCCGCGTAGCCAGCCGGTCTTCCGGCAGGGCCACTACCCGCAGCAGCGTGCGGCGTTTGGGGTCCATAGTGGTTTCTTTCAGGTCACCCGGAGGCATTTCGCCCAAACCTTTAAAGCGGGAGACATCAATTTTGCCTTTTGACTTAAAGGCCGTCTTCATTTTGCGCTCGCGGTCGGCATCATCCATCGCATAGACGGTGTGTGCCCCCTGCGTCAGCCGATAGAGCGGGGGCTGGGCCAGATAGAGCCGCCCGTTGCGGATCAGATCCGGCAGCTCCCGGTAGAAGAACGTCATGAGCAGTGAGGCAATATGCGCACCGTCCACGTCAGCATCGGTCATGATGATGACGCGCCCGTAGCGCAGCTTGCTCAGCTCAAACCGGTCCCCTGAGCCACAGCCGAGGGCTTCGATCAGATCGCGGAGTTCCTGATTGGCGCGGAGTTTTTCCGTGGTGGCGCTGGCCACGTTCAGAATTTTGCCGCGCAGAGGTAGGACCGCCTGTGTTTCCCGGTTACGGGCCTGCTTGGCGGAGCCACCAGCGGAGTCGCCCTCCACCAGAAAAATTTCGGTTTCCTCGGCGCGTTCCCGCGTGCAGTCCGTCAGCTTGCCCGGCAGGCGCAGGCGGCGTGTCGCACTTTTACGCGGTGTATCTTTCTGCTCACGGCGGCGCAGGCGTTCTTCGGCGCGCTCAATCACAAAGCCGAGCAGGGCATCGGCCTGCGGCGGGTTCTGGGCCAGCCAGTGGTCGAACCGGTCGCGCAGGGCGGTTTCCACCAGCTTGCTGGCTTCGGACGAAGTCAGCTTTTCCTTGGTCTGGCCCTGAAACTGCGGGTCCCGAATAAAGACGGACAGCTTGGCGGCAATCATACCCAGCACATCTTCCGCCGTGATGGAGGCCGCTTTCTTGTTAGACCGCTGGTCTCCCCAGGCGCGCAGGCCTTTGACCAGCGCGTTACGGAAGCCCGTCTCATGCGTGCCACCCTGCGGGGTGGGGATGGTGTTACAGTAGGAGGCCAGCGCAGCGGTGCCGCTTTCCAGAAACGCCACAGCCCATTCCACGCGGCCATTATCTGTGCCGTCGGAAGCAGGGGGCAGGCTGGCGTCACCAGCCCAGAGCGGGGTGAGCAGCGGAGCGGAAGCACCGAGTTCATCCGTCAGGCTGTCGGCCAGACCGCCGGGGAAGTGCAGCGTGGCTTCCGTCGGGGTTTCATCCCCCGCTTTGATGAGAGACGGATCACACGACCAGCGAATGGTCACGCCGCGGAACAGGAACGCCTTGGAGCGGCACAGCTTGTAGAGTCGGGACGGCACAAAAACGTGCGAACCGAAAATGAGCGTATCTGGCTGGAATGTAATCTGGGTGCCACGCCGGTTTTGCGTGGGGCCGACCTTTTCCAGCGCCGTGACGGGTTTTCCGCGTTCATAGGCCTGCCGCCAGATGGCGCGGTCGCGGGCAATTTCCACATCCATGCGGGAGGAGAGGGCGTTCACGACGGAAGACCCGACTCCGTGCAGGCCGCCGGACGTCGCGTAGGCCTTGCCGGAGAACTTACCGCCTGCATGCAGGGTGGTGAGGATAACTTCCAGCGCGGAGCGGTCCGGAAAGCGCGGATGCGCATCAACAGGAATACCGCGTCCGTTATCGCGAATGGTCAGACGATTTTCCGGGTCCAACCGCACATCAATGGCCGAGGCATGGCCAGCCACGGCTTCATCCATCGCGTTGTCCAGAACCTCGGCGGCAAGGTGATGCAGGGCGGCCTCATCCGTACCGCCGATATACATACCGGGGCGGCGGCGGACTGGCTCAAGCCCTTCCAGAACCTCAATGGCGCTGGCGTCATAAGCCTGGGGGCTGGTCTCAGCTTTGGTCGCAGTTTTTCCCGAAGGTTTGCGGGAAGGCGGGGGCGCAGAAAACAGGTCGCTCATGGATATGGTCTGTCCCGCTTTGTCGCTGATTCGTCAAGCAGGCCTGATCGGGAGAGGCGACGGATGGTCGGGCCTGAAATGTCATACCATCCGTCGCCAGGCAGAGTGCCTCAGGCGCGACGTGTGGTTTTTGCTTTGGCTTTTGTTGCGCGGCGTGCCGGACGAGCTGAATGAGAGGCGGCGGGAGCTGCACAGGTTTCAAAAGAAGCCGGCTGGGTGACGTCTTTGGCTTCCGTGTAGTTGGCCAGATCTTCAGAGCTTTCCAGAGCATTCACTTCGTCAAACATTGCAATGCGCTGCATGCAGAAGATGGTGCCGGACTGAAGGCCTTTTTCGGACTGAATGTTGGCCAGCTGCGTGATGTAATCATCATGTTCACGCTGGGCGCTGCTGCCATAGGTGCTGCGGAAATAAGTATTGAGCTTCTGCTCTTCATTCAGCAGCGTGGTGCGGAACTTGCCGACAAACGCATTGTAACGGTCCTGCGCGTTGCAGGAGAGAGCCGTGACCATCAGCTCACTTTTCAGAGCCTGAATATCGAACGCTTCATGCGCCGGGGAGTGGCCGCACGGGGTGGCAGCAAGCGTTACGGTGCTGTGCAGCACACCAAAAGCAACGGCACCAGCGGCAAGAAAACGGGAAAAAGACATGCGGGTCCTCCGATACAAGCTGGAGCGGGCGTGCCTCTTCACATCAAGGTCTCCCCGGCAGGCTCAGCGTATGAAACGGTTTTCGACAAGGTTTGATGAACGAAATAGCGTATTCAGCAGAGAAAGATAGAAGTATTTTTTCATACCGTGTCTCAGCATTACAGCACGCTGGAAGTCTCATCACATTCAGGCAGGCCGGAACACACGGGTGACACAGTGTGGTCTTCCAAACTCTTAATTTCGGGCAAAATGATGTCGCTTTTTCAAAAGTGAGGCAGCCCTGCGGGGAGATGCTCTTTATCCCCCTTTCTTCCTTCCGCAGTATGTTCTAAACGCAAAGACGAATCATGCGGCACAGCGGGAAGTGGGCATAAGTTTGCCCTATTTGCCCGCAATAGAGTGCGCAGAAGGTTCATGTGTACTTAATAAATAGTGAAGCGGAGCTGTCGAGTGCGCTTGCGAGGAATTGCCGTTTTGGCGCTAACTGGTGGTATGCTTGCCGGCTGTGCGACTACAGGTGGGCCAGTTAACTCCGGGTCTCCCAACCCGTTTGGGTATATGAAGAAATCTGCGGTCTGCCAGACCACGCCGCTGAAAAAGGCCGCTGATGGCAGCCTGAGCACCACCATGACGGTGCGTTCGGACGATGGCCTGTGTGACCTGAAGGTTTCTCAGGATAACGGGAAGGCCTATGCCTCCTTTGGTGTTTCTCCCGCTCCGGAACACGGTAAGGCGTTCCTGTACAGCCTGGATAACGACACGCATGTGACCTACACCCCGACCATGGCTTACGCCGGTCAGGATACGTTCACGGCTATTCTGGTGCCGGGTCCGGGTGAAAAACGCACCCGTCTGACGGTGACAGCTCAGGTTGACGCCACGGGTGTTGTTCTGCCCCGGCCTGTTGTTCCAGCGGAACCCAAAGCTGAAGCAACAAAAACGACCGCTAAAAAGGCCACCACGACCCGTCGTCGTGTGGTGAGCCACAAGAAATAAGTCTCTGATTTGTGCAGCGTCTCCGGGTTTACGGGGGCGCTGTTCTTTTTGAGATGCTTTTCATAAAAAACGCGCTGTTCCCCGGATTTTCGGGGCAGCGCGTTTTTTTATGGGCCGGTGGTGTGCCGGCAGAGATCAGATTGAGAAAGTGATTGGCTCGCTCAGGGGGCGTTTGAGGCCACAGCTCTCGGTTTTTTTAACCAGATCATCCAGTGTGGTTTTTTTCATCTGGGCGGTCAGCTCTTTGTCGAACTGCTTCCAGCACGGTTCGATTACTTTGCTGAACAGCGGGCCTTGCGGGCCATCATCCCCGTTGCTGTCATCCTGTGTGACGGCATTGATGATATCCACCAGAGAAATATCCCGCCGGGGGCGGCCCAGACGGTAGCCACCACGCGGCCCGCGGATGCTTTCCAGAAGCCCGGTGCGTGAAAGGGCCTGTAGCAGCGGCTCAATCCCACGTCGCGCCAGAGCGGAGCGTTCGGCAATATCCGCAGCGCTGACCGTGCCGGAGCGCCCTGCATGAAAAGCGACGTCCAGCATGATGAGAACGGCTGTCATGGCTCTGTCCCGACGCAGGATCATGGGTCTGGTTCCTTTCACCTCAGAAAAAGGCAAATCTGGCGTTAAACATGAATGACATCGAGATATAGCAGGCGTTCTCCTGTTTATCTACGCTGATAATTCGTATTATAAAAGAGCCACGAGAGAAAACACATAGAAAAGGCAGGTTCATGACAGGTTCGGATAAATCCGGGGGTGGCTACGGCTTTGCCGCACCACGCGGCAAGGTATACGACTCGGTTCTTGGCGTGGTTGGCGGAACGCCTCTGGTGGCTCTCCCGCATCTTTCACGGGATGAAGAGCTGAAATGCCGCCTTTTGCTCAAACTGGAATTTTTTAATCCGCTGGGGTCCGTCAAGGACCGCATCGGGGCTGCCATGGTGCTGGAAGCCGAGCGGGAAGGGCGTATTACACCCGGCCGCACGGTGCTGGTGGAGCCGACATCCGGCAATACAGGCATCTCTCTGGCGTTTGTTGCCGCAGCACGCGGCTACCGGCTGATTGTGACCATGCCGGAGGGGGCGTCCATCGAGCGGCGGCGCATGCTGCGGCTGATGGATGCGCAGGTGGAACTGACCCCGGCGCGGCTTGGCATGGCTGGGGCCATTGCCCGCGCAGGTGAGATTCTGCAGGAAACGCCTGATGCGTGGATGCCGGACCAGTTTGATAACCCCGCCAACCCCGCTGTGCATGCCGCTACCACGGCAGAAGAAATCTGGGTGGATACAGACGGGCAGATTGATGCTGTAGTTGCCGGTGTTGGCACAGGCGGCACGGCCACAGGCATTGCCGAGGCGCTGAAGCCCCGCCGCAAAGGCTTGCAGGTGTTTGGGGTTGAGCCGACCGAAAGCGCCATTCTGAATGGGGATGAGCCCGGCCCCCACGGCATTCAGGGCATCGGCCCTGGCTTTTGCCCGGCCACGCTGAACACCAAACTACTGGACGGGGTCATTCCGGTCTCTGAGCGTGAAGCCATTGCTGCGGCACGTCGTTGCGCGCGTCTGGACGGCATTCCGGTTGGGATTTCTTCCGGCGCGGCCCTGCATGCAGCACTTCAGGTGGCAAAAAAGCCGGAGTCTGAAGGCAAGACGATTGTGGCCATCGCCCCGTCCTTTGCGGAGCGGTATCTGTCCACGTCTCTGTTCTCCGGGCTCTAAAGACTGGGGAAATGCTGCTGGGTTTTGCTGGCCTGCTTTCGGGTGGGTCAGCCTCGGATACGGCAGACGCGACGCGATATGCGCCAATAAAAAAACGCTGCTCCAGCTTCAGGCCGGGGCAGCGTTTTTTATTGGGCGGTAAGGACGCCTGACAGATTGCTTAGCGGAAGAGAATTTCCACGCGGCGGTTCTGGGCTTCCTTGGTGTTAGGGCCGGTTTTGACCAGCGGATTTTCTTCACCATAGCCATGAATGTCGATGGTGGCGCCCGGCACGCCATCACGCACCAGTTCGGCCTTCACCATTTCCGCACGGCGGATGGACAGCTTCACGTTATACGCTTCACCACGTTTCTGGCCGGGGAAGGCGGAGGAGTTATCCGTATAGCCAGAGACCAGAATCCGCGTGAGGCTGGTGTGAGCCGTTGCCTGAGCCGCCACAGCCACAATGGAGCGGGCGCGGTCTGTCAGGTCAGACTTGTCCCAGTCAAAAAACACCAGATAGCTGCGGGCCGGCTGCGGAGCAGGAGCGGCTGAGGGCTCGGGGATTTTCGGCGGCGGCGGGGGAGCGGGATTAAACTCATACCGCAGGCCCAGCATCAGGGAGTGGTTGAAGTCTGTCTTGGTGTCACGGTTGCCAGTGGCAAAGCTATAAGACTTCGACTGGTTGGCCCCGCCAATGGTGCCCCACGCAGAAGAGCCGTGAGACTGCGGGCCAAGCATGGTCCAGAAGCGATATTCTGCCGTGAAGGACAGCCCTACGACCCACGGCGTGGGGAAGGCGACGCCAAAAATGCCCTGATAGGCAAAATTACCGAACGTGCCGCCTACATGCTGGGAGAGCTGATTCCCCGGCGCCGTGATGGAGGTGTTCAGCGCCGTCCAGCCATAGCCGACACCTGCGCCAAAATACGGGAAGATGAACGGGTTGCCGACATCCATGTCAAACAGGGCGTTCGCCATCACGCCATAGGTCTGGCGGCGGCCATCGGCCCGGCTGCTGAGGGAGTTGGTGACAAACCGCTGATATGTCTGGTTGCGGTAGTCGCCTTCCACTTCCACGCGGAACCCGTTGCCCAGACCATAGCCGATCGAGCCGATTCCGGTCGCCCCGGTCCGCCAGCGGTCACGACCGTCCGGGAACATGTTGGACGTACGGACGCGCTGGTCCTGGTTGAAGGTCGCACCACCTTCGCCTGCAATATACAGGCCCTGAACAGGCTGAGCCATGGCAGGCGCGGCACACAGCAGGAAACCTGCCACCAACGGTGCAGAAAGCAGTGATTGCGCGAGGAGGCCTTGGCGCAGCGTCATGTTCTTCTCCCTGCTGTGGCACTGTTTCCGCAGTGGCCGGGCATTGTGGTCTTGGTGCACGTGGCACATATGCCTGCCTTCTTTGCTGTAAACTGGCGTTGTGTGCAACAGCTTGTGGAAACTGTTTTCAAAAACACCCCTGTTTTAAGGGGAATCAGTGTGTCAGGCGTGTGACATAAGTCACACACTGTTAAGTATTGTCAGATCAGCGTTGCTTCAAACGGAGGTCTGAAGTCCGGGGCTTCCACTTCCAGAACCCATAAATCGGGGTCGTAGCGCAACTGCCGGTCAATATAGGTCTGTGTGTCTTCGGGGGAGAGCGGGGTTTCGCCCGAGCTTTTCAGCCATGCAGCCTCGTCCTCGGCTGTGCGGGTCTGGCTCAGGACCATCGTTGTGCCGTCACGCCCCAGCAGAACAACCAGAATCCCTCCGGCATCGGCATCACCCCGCCGGAGCATCATGGCAGATCGTCCATCCTGTCCGGACTGGCGGAGCAGGGCACGGGCCACAATGTCGGAACGCAGGCGCGGGGTGGTCATTAATGCGTGACCGCGACTGAGGCGGAGGCAGAATCTTCCGGCATGGCGGCAATGGCGGTCTTATACCATTTGGGGTTTTCCAGCACGGCGCGGGCCACCTCCAGATCCCTGTCACTCCCCAGAGCGGCCGGGCAGGCCTTGCGGATGGCCAGAATGCGGGAGACCGGCAGCGGGAAGCGTGCAAGGCGGGAGGCCTCGACCGCAGGCTGATTATCCAGCGTGCCCGCAGCGAGGTCATGCATCTGGCGGGTCATCTCCGTCTCGCCAAGGCTGGTGCAAAGCTGCGGCATAACGCCCAGACCCTGTAATGGCCAGTGGAGGGGGGCAATCACGCGGCTCCATGTCACAAACAATTCGCCTTCATCCGGCAACTGCGCGACGGTCTGCACCAGCCCCTTGCCCAGAGTGGAACTGCCAATCACCACGGCGCGGCGATGGTCTGCCAGCGCTGCGGCCAGAATTTCCGCCGCACTGGCTGTGCGTCCATCTACCAGAATGGCAATGGGCAGGCCGTTGGTCATGTCGCCACCCTGCACGGCCCAGATATGGTTAGCCTGCTGGTCCCGCCCATCGGTGACGGCAGCAACACCCCGGTCCAGCAGCAGGGCCGCAGCGGTTACGGCCTGTTGCAGCACGCCGCCCCGGTTGCCGCGCAGGTCAATAATCAGCCCTTTCAGGTTAGGGTCCTGCGTGGCCTGATCCAGATACTGGCTCATCTCTTCCGCCGTATCGGAAGAAAAAGAGGTGACGCGCAGCACCACCAGCGGGCCGCTGGCAAAAGCAAAAACGGTTTCCGGCGGCACTTTGGCGCGGTGCAGCACCACGGTGTGGCCTCGCCGCTGCCCCGGAGAGAGCAGGCGTAGCGTCACGCGAGAGTCTTCCTCGCCCCGCAGCCAGCCGGTCACCGTTTCAACCGATTGCCCGGCTGTTAGCCTGTTGTTTACGGCCAGCAGCTTGTCGCCCGGATCGACCGTGGCGGTCCATGCAGGGCCGTTGGCATTGACGGCGGAGATAACAATGTCTCGCCCTTTGCGCGTCAGGCTGAGCCCGGCATCTGCCTCACCCCCCACACGGGCCTGACGGTCCGTGGTGGCGGAGGACGGGCCGATATAGCGGGAATACGGGTCGAGATGGTTGAACAGCTCATCAAAAAACGCCTGAACCAGATCTTCCCGGCTGGCATCCGCGACAGACTCGGAGTGCGCACGGGCTGCGGAGATGAAATCCACAGCCAGTTTGGCCCAGTCTTCCGCATTGCCAGCGGCCGGGGCAGGCTGAGAGAGCAGGCTGGTCTGCCCGGCCAGCAGGCGAATATCTGCGCCTCTTGTGTCCAGCGTGAGCATCGGGTCCAGCGCCGTCAGGCAGCCCAGCCCCCAAAGGGTAAAGTCCCGGCTGGTGTGGGCTTCCAGCGTGCGCGGCGCCAGAAATTCCAGCGCTGTGGCAATGACGGAATGGACCAGTCCCATATCGACGCTCGGTTTGTCCGGCTCCACAGCCTCCGGCGCGTCAGGCGTGCCGACAGGAGCAGCGTCGGCCTGCGGTGGCACGGCGGCCTGAGCCGGTGCGGTCCGGGCGGCATCTGGCTGGGCGGATGGCAGGTTGTCCGGCCCGGGTGCCGGAGAACTGCCCTGCGCGCGCAAGGGGGTAGGCTGATAAACCAGCAGGGTTGCGATGAGAATGCAGGGCAGTGCTCGACGCAACGGCATGGGGAACAGGCGGCGGGCCGTACTAGCTGGCATGGCGCATGGGGGCGGGTGCCAGCGTGAGTGTCCCTTGTGCCGGCTGGGTTGCTGTCAGGACGACAGGCAGCAGGCCGCTGTTCAGGAAACGGGTTCCTGAACTGAGGTCTGAGCGCATCGGTAGCGAGTCGTCATGCATCCCTGAGTCATCCGGCAAGGCAAGGAAAGAAAGGAAAGACGGAGTTCCTGTTTTCGTCAATGTCACGGCAAGGCCAGACCGTGTTGTTGCTGTGACATGCGCCTGAAGAGTGTGCCCGATAAACGGGGTCAGAAAAATGGCAGCAAGCCTGTCCTGACAGGTCTGAACGGCAGAGGCAGCCCGGCGTTCCGTCATTTGCAGATGTTCGGCCAGTGCGGGCAGGTCTGATCTGTCCGGCTGGAGGGACGCTGCAATGCGTGCGTCACGCTCAAGGGTGGCCAGCAGGGCGCGATGTGTCACAAGGTCCGCATAGCGGCGGATGGGGCTGGTGAAGTGCGCGTAGTGCTCCAGCGCCAGCCCAGAGTGCCGCCCCGGTGACGCCGCATAGCGTGCCTGCATGCGGGCTGGCAGGCGCGGGCCGCCCGTGCGTTCCCCCGAGAGGGCCGGGGGTGCGGGATGCACGCGGAACAGCCCCGCTGCGTTGTGGCGCATCAAGTTTTCCGCTGCAAAACGGTTGGCGGCAATCATGAACGCCGCCACCAGATCATGCGCGGGCTGACGTTCCCGCAGAGTGAAGTCTACGGGCTGCCCCTCTTCGTCCAGCGTAACGCGATACTCTTCTTCCGGCTGGGTCAGAACGCCACGGGCTGTGGCATCCGCCTGCAACGCTAACGCTGCGGCCTGTAGGGTCGGGATCAGATCAGGCGGCAAAGTCGAGAGGCTGGAGGGGTGAGCAGGACCTGGGGGGCAGGTCTGGCTTGTCGCCTGTTCTGGTGTGGGGATGGATGCATCAAGTGCTTGCTGCACCTCCTGATACGTCAGGCGTGCTGCACTGCGCATAATTCCCCGGCCCAGCTTGCCGGAGCGGATCTGCCCGGTGGGCGTGATCTCAAGCTCGATAAACAGGCACAGTCGGTCTTCCCCCGGTTTGAGGGAGCACACCCCGGCGGAGAGGGCTGGCGGCAGCATGGGCACCACGCAGCCCGGCAGATAGACCGAGTTGCCTCGTTTTCTGGCCTCGGCATCCAGCGCGGAACCCGGCGCGACATAATGCGCAACATCGGCAATGGCGATAACCAGCCGGAACCCATCAGCCGTCCGTTCCGCCCAGATGGCATCGTCAAAATCTTCCGCCGTGGCGTCATCAATGGTGACGAGCGGGAGGGAGCGCAGGTCGGTGCGTCTTTTTGCTGGGTCTGGGGAGGCGGTATCAGCGGCTTCTGGCAGTACAGGTGCCTGAGCAACACGCCGCGCTTCTTCTTCCACCTCTGCGGGAAATTCCGTCGGGACGCTGTGGGTGAGCAGGCTCAGTCTGGCGGGCATGCCGGGTGCGGTGGCCGGGCCCAGAATGGAGTGAATGCGGGCTTGCGGAGTCTGGCCGTCCTGCGCGGGGAGGAGGTCCGCCAGCACGACATCACCGGAGGCCGGACGAGGGGAGGCCGCATCCGGCACGACATCCAGAGGCCGGGTGAGCCTGCGGTCACAGGGGATTAACTGGTCAGGTTTGCTTTGAGAGGGGCCACTCTCCTCACTCGTAGCATTAGCCGGCTGAAAGACCGCGACAATCTGACGAGAGGCTGTAGAGAGCAGACGAATCGGGCGGCCTTCGCGCCGGGTGCGGCCTGTGGCGGGGCGCAGGCGGAGGATCAGCTCATCCCCGGGGATAAGCAGGTTGCCGTCCAGATGCGGTGTGACGAGGGCGACCGTGCTGCCACGCGGGTCATCCGGGAGATGGGCCAGCGGCAGGCCATCGCGCCCCATGCGGGTGATGAGGGCGCGGGCCGTTTCCGGCAGACCGGTCACGCCCTTCAGTCTGCCGGGAGGCAGTAAAGCGAGATCCCCCGCAACCGCCATGGCGTGCAGGTGCGTCCGCAGGGCGGCTTTCAGGTGCGCGGGCAGGCCAAAGGCCCGCAGGATATCCGGTGGAGAGACAGGGGTGCGGTCTGCTTCCAGAAAAGTCCGGAGGGCCGCAGGGTCAGGCAGAGCTGCGGCCCCCGATCTTTTCTGCACGGGTCAGTCCGCCTTTTTCTTCCGCGTAGCGGGCTTTTTGGCCGGAGCCTCAGCCCCGTCCTCTGTCGTGCTTTTTTTGGCCGCCGTTTTACGGGTGGTCGTTTTTTTCGCAGCCGTGGTGGTCTTGCTTGCAGCCTTTTTGGTGGCTGTTTTCGGCTCGGCCTTGGTTGCGGTCTTTTTAGCGGCGGTCTTGGTCGTGGTTTTCTTTTTGGCCCCGGCCTTGGCTTTCAGGGGTTTGCCCTTTTCAGCCAGCAGCGCCACGGCCTCATCCAGCGTGACCTCGTTCATATCCGTGCCGCGCGGCAGGGTGGCGACCATGTTGCCATGCTGCGCATAGGGACCAAAGCGGCCCTTGCGGATCATAACCGGTTCACCATCCTTGGGATGCACGCCCATATTGCGGATGGAGGCCAGCTTTTTGGCCAGCGCATCCACAGCGCGGTTCAGCCCGATGGTCAGGACGTCATCGTCCTTATCGAGAGACCCGTAGATCGCGCCCATTTTTACGTAAGGACCAAAACGCCCCAGACCGGCTTCAATCGGCTCACCACTTTCCGGGTGCAGGCCGACAAGGCGCGGCAGGGAGAGCAGGCCCACGGCCTGATCCAGCGTGATGGCTTCCCCATCCATGCCTTTGGGGAGGGAGGCACGTTTGGGTTTGGCTTTTTTGTCCGCCGGATCCGGTTCGCCCTGCTGCACATACAGCCCATACGGACCCTGACGTACGGTGATGTCCTCACCCGTATCAGGATGCTGGCCCAGCACGCGCATGCCGTCCTTCAGGGCCGCGCCATCACCATCTTCCGCGCTGTCGGAGGACAGGCGGCGGGTGAAGGAGCATTCCGGATAATTGGAGCAGCCGATAAACGCCCCGTAACGGCCCAGCTTGAGGCCGAGACGCCCCGTGCCACAGGCGGTGCAGTGGCGCGGGTCAGACCCGTCCTCACGCGGCGGGAAGAAGAACGGCCCAAGATCCTTATCGAGTGCATTCAGCACGTCGGTAATGGTCAGATCTTTGGTGTCGGCCACTGCTTTGGAGAACGCATCCCAGAAGTTGGCCAAAACGTGTTTCCACTCAGCCCGGCCGTCGGAAATATCGTCCAGCAGTTCTTCAAGGCTGGCGGTGAAGGTGGTGTCCACATACCGCTCAAAGAACGAGACGAGGAATGCCGTGACCAGACGCCCGCGCGCTTCGGGGATGAAGCGGCGGTTTTCCAGCGTGACGTAATTACGGTCCCGCAGCACGGTCAGGATGGAGGCGTACGTGGAAGGGCGGCCAATGCCGATTTCTTCCATTTTTTTGACCAGAGACGCTTCCGAAAAACGCGGCGGCGGCTGGGTGAAGTGCTGGTCCGCTGCCACACTTTCGCGCTTCAGCGGGTCTTTTTCCTTCATGGGCGGCAGCATGCGGGAGTCATCATCCGCAGGCTTGTCGCTATCATCCCGGCCTTCTGTATAGAGGCGCAGGAAGCCATCAAAGGTGATGATGGAGCCGTTGGCGCGCAGCACCGTCTTGCCGGAAGGTCCGGCAATATCGACGGCAACCTGATCCAGCGCTGCGGATTCCATCTGGCTGGCGACGGCGCGTTTCCAGATCAGCTCATACAGGCGGCGCTGTTCCGGGGTGAGGTGTGAGGCCACGGAAGAGGGCGTGCGGAACACATCCGTCGGGCGGATGGCTTCATGCGCTTCCTGCGCGTTCTTGGCTTTGGAGCTGTAGAAACGCGGCTGGGAGGGCACATACTCCTCGCCAATATGTTTGCCGATATGGCTGCGGATGGCGAACATGGCCTCCTTGGCCATCTGCACGCCGTCCGTTCGCATATAGGTGATCAGACCGACAGTCTCGCCGCCCAGATCAATGCCTTCATAAAGCTGCTGCGCGGTCCGCATGGTGACCTGCGCGCCCATGCCCAGCTTGCGAGAGGCTTCCTGCTGCAAGGTGGACGTGGTGAAAGGAGGCTGCGGGTTACGGCGAACCTTGCGGCGCTCGACCGACTGAACGGACAGGTTTTCCGCTTCCACTGCCTTTTTGGCAGCGGCGGCCTGTTCCTCGTTGCTCAGATCGAACTGGTCGAGCTTTTTGCCATTCAGATGCGTGAGGCGGGCAGTAAACGGCGCGCCAGCCGGCGTGGCGAGGGCCGCCTGCACGGTCCAGTATTCACGCGGTTTGAAGACCTCAATCTCGGCTTCCCGCTCACAGATCAGCCGCAGGGCGACGGACTGCACGCGGCCCGCACTGCGGGATCCGGGCAGCTTGCGCCACAGAACCGGGGAGAGGGTGAACCCCACCAGATAGTCCAGCGCACGACGGGCCAGATACGCCTCAATTAGCGGCATATCGAGGTCACGCGGGTGGGCCATGGCGGTTTTAATGGCGCTTTTGGTGATCTCGTTGAAGGTGACGCGCTGGACGTCCACACCCTTCAGCGCCTTTTTCTCTTCCAGCATGGCGCGGACGTGCCAGGAAATTGCTTCCCCTTCACGATCCGGGTCAGTGGCGAGATAGAGCGTTTTGGCGCCTTTCAGAGCCTTGATAATGGCGGCAACCTGCTTGTTGCCCCGCTCATCGGCCTGCCAGGACATGGCAAAATCTTCGTCCGGGCGCACGGAGCCATCCTTGGGCGGGAGGTCCCGCACATGCCCAAAGGAGGCCAGCACCGTATAGTTATCGCCCAGATATTTGTTGATCGTTTTCGCCTTTGCGGGCGATTCGACCACCACAACGTCAGTCATACTCTCTCCGACCTGCCGGAAGCAGCACCTAAGATCAGCCGTTTTTGCCATGACTGGCGGCACGAACAACACGCCCACCGGGGAGTGAGTCCAGACAGCCAGAAAGCTCAAGTTCCGTGAGCACGGTCAAGACGGCGGAAGCTGAGAACTGGCAGCGCCTAACCAGATCGTCAACCGCTATGGGCGTAAAGGAGAGCAGATCAAGCACTTTTTCCCGCACGGTCTCACACGTTTCTGCGAGGGGTGGGGATGGTTTTGTTGTGACAGAAGCGGAGCTGGTGAAGGGCGGGGCTGCAGGCCGGGAATGACGCTGCGAGGGCGGTAAAACGCCATTTGGCGTGTCCTGCGGGCTCGTGCCGGATGTCGGCTGGGTGGCTCTCTCGGCGTTCGCTTTTCGTGCTGTTTCAGGTTTGTCTGAGATGCTGAGTGAAAAAGAGTGCTGTGGAGTCTGCGGGCCGTCTGGAACGGTCTGCAAATAAGGCGCCGGTGCAAAAGAGGAAGGGAATGAGGGGCTGACCGAAGGCTCCGGGAACACCGGTGGCAGGTGCGGCAGAATGTCGGCGACACTCTCCGTCAGCACCGCGCCATTACGGAGCAGGTCATTACTGCCCCGGCAGCGCGGGTCCAGTGGGGAGCCGGGTACGGCGAAGAGTTCCCGCCCATACTCACCCACCAGCCGGGCGGTAATCAGCGTGCCGGATTTGGGGGCGGCTTCCACAACCACACAGCCTAGAGTCAGCCCGGCAATCAGCCGGTTGCGGCGTGGGAAATGGCGGTTGAGTGGGGCCGTGCCGAGCGGTGCTTCCGTCACGACAGCACCTTTTTCCGCGATTTCAGCTTGCAGGTGGGCGTTCTGGAGTGGGTAGGGTTTGTCCAGCCCGCCAGCAACGGCGGCCACCGTCAGGCCTTGCCGGTGCAGCGCGCCTTTATGGGCAGCGGTATCAATCCCCCGAGCCAGACCGGAGACGACGGACAAGCCAGCCTCCACCAGTTCTGTTGCCAGACTTTCTGTCAGCCGCAGGCCGGAGGAAGACGCGTTGCGCGCGCCAATCAGGCCAATGCCGGGTTTGCTCAGGGCCGCAACATCTCCCAGCACGCTCAGAACCGGCGGGGCGTCGGGGATTTCTTTCAAGAGAAAGGGGTAGTCGGCATCCAGCAGGGTGAGGATGCGGCCACCCATGCGCGTAGTGGCCTCAATTTCCCGCAGAATACTGTCCTGCGAGGGAATAACCAGCGGCACCCGCCCGCGCTGGGGCAGCCGTGGCAGGGCCTCAAGCGCGGCCTCGGCTGTGTGATACTGGCTGAGCAGCCGCCGCCATGTGCGCGGCCCCACAGACTCGGTGCGGGCCAGACGCAGGCAGGCGACCAGCGTGTTCATTTTTGTTTGGGAGGAACCCGGGGTTCGGTGCCGTTCAGAATGCGGCCAATGTTCGCGCTATGCCGCATGAGCACCAGCAGGCTGATAAGCAGCACGGCCATAGGCTTGCCGGACGCCTGAAAACTGAACCCATACAGGGCCAGCGTGACAAACGGCATGATGATGAAAGCCGCCAGCGCCCCGGCGGAAGAAATGCGGGTCAGTTTGGCCACACCCAGCCATGCCGCGCAACCAATCAGCCCCGTAATAGGGGAAAGCGCCAGCAGTGCGCCCAGCCCGGTGGCCACACCCTTGCCGCCTTTAAAGCCAAGGAAGATCGGGTAGCAATGCCCGACCACCACGGCTAGTGCGGTGACGGCGAGAATCCGGTCAGAAAAGTCTGGCGGCGTCATGATCCATGCAATCATGACGGCCAGCGCGCCTTTGGCGGCATCCAGCCCCAGTGTGGCGGCGGCCAGATCTTTCCGGCCTGTGCGCAGCACATTGGTGGCCCCGATATTGCCGGAGCCGATTTTGCGGAGGTCGCCTACGCCGGCCACATTGGTCAGGATCAGGCCGAACGGCACGCTGCCCAGCACGTATCCCATGAACGCCATGGCGGCGAGCAGCCACAGCGCATAGGAGGGGAGGGAGGACATCATGCTGCCGGGGCTCCGTAAACGCGGCGTCCGCCTTTCCATGTGCCCAGCACACGGCCTTCCAGCGGTCGGCCGTCAAAGGGGGTGTTTTGCGCGCGGCCCGGCAGTTTGCCAGCCTGCACCAGCCAGCTCTGGTCCGGCGCAAACAGGCAGAGGTCTGCCGCAGCACCCGTTGCCAGCGTGCCGCAGGCGGCACCCAGCAGAGCGGAGGGTTTATGCGTCAGCAGGGCAAGAGCCTGTGGCAGCGTGAGCGTACCGTCATGCACCCGCGCCAGTGTGACACCCAGCAGCGTGACCATGCCTGTGCCGCCGGTCGCTGCCTGCGCAAACGGCAGGCGTTTATCATCGGCGTCACGCGGCAGGTGGTCGGAGGCAATGGCGTCGATTGTGCCATCGGCCAGTGCGGCACAGATCGCCAGACGGTCTTCTTCAGAGCGCAGCGGCGGGGAGAACTTGGCGTAGGTGCGGAAGTCGCCAATCGCGTTTTCGTTCAGGTCGAAATAATGCGGTGCGGTGTCACACGTTACACGCACTCCGCGGGCCTTCGCCTGACGGATCAGCTCCACACCTTCCCCCGTGGAGACATGCCCAAAGTGCAGGCGGCCTCCGGTGAGTTCGGCCAGACGAATATCCCGCGCAATCATGATGGATTCTGCCACCGGCGGAATGCCCGGCAGGCCCATACGGGTTGCCAGTTCACCTGCCGTGGCGCAGCCGGAGCCAGCCAGAGAGGGCTCTTCCGGGTGCTGGACAACCATAGCCCCAAAGCCCCCAGCGTAGGATAGCGCCAGACGCATCAGGCGGGCGGGGTCAATGGCGCGGGCACCATCGGTAAAGGCGACGGCACCCGCTTCATGCAGCAGGCCGATTTCTGCCAGTTCCTGCCCTTTGCAGCCTTTGGTCAGTGCGCCGTAGGGGAGAATGGTAATGGCCCCGGTTTCTTCCCCGCGGCCACGCAGCAGGCGGACCAGCGCGGGGTTATCAATCGCCGGTTCACAGGTGGGGAGCACGGCAATGGTGGTGATGCCCCCGGCAGAGGCTGCGCGGGCGGCAGAGGCGATGGTCTCACGATATTCGTGGCCCGGCTCACCAATTTCCACACGCATATCGACAAGGCCGGGGCACAGAACAGCGCCCTGACCGTCAATCACCTCGGCATTCTCCGGCGCACCCTCGGCGCCGGCTTTGTCCGTGCCGGCAATTTCGCCATTGCGCACCAGCAGGCGGCCCGGCTGATCCAGCCCGGAGGCAGGGTCTATCAGGCGGACATTATCAAAAAGAAGAGTGCTCATGCGGAATGCCTGCTGCGGGTCAGCCGATCAAGCACGGCCATACGCACGGCCACGCCCATTTCAACCTGTTCCTGAATCACGCTCTGGTCGGAATCGGCCACCAGACTGTCAATTTCGACGCCCCGGTTCATCGGGCCGGGGTGCATGACCAATGCGTCCTTGTTCGCCAGAGCCAGACGCCGCTGGTCCAGCCCGTAAAAGCGGAAATATTCCCGCGCACTGGGGATCTGCCCGGAGGACATGCGCTCACGTTGCAGGCGCAGCATCATCACCACATCCGCACCGCGCAGACCTTCTTCCATGGTGTGGAAGACCTCAACACCAAGGCTCTTGAAGCCGCCGGGCACGAGCGTAGGTGGGCCAACAACGCGCACCTTGCAGCCCATGGTGGTGAGCAGATGGATGTCAGACCGCGCCACGCGGGAATGCGCGACATCTCCGCAAATGGCGACCGTCAGCCCCCCGAACCCGCCGCAATGGCGGCGGATGGTCAGGGCGTCCAGCAGGGCCTGCGTGGGGTGTTCATGCGTGCCATCGCCCGCATTGACCACACAGGCTTCCACCTTCTGCGCCAGCAGGGCAGGCGCACCGGACTGGGAGTGCCGGACCACCAGCAGGTCGGCCTGCATGGCGTTGAGTGTGGCAGCCGTATCCAGCAGGGTTTCCCCCTTGTTTACGGAAGACTGCGCCACGGACATGTTGATCACATCCGCGCCCAGACGCTTGCCTGCCAGCTCAAAAGAGGTGCGGGTCCGGGTGCTGTCCTCAAAAAAGAGGTTAATCAGCGTCCGGCCCCGCAGCACGTCTCTTGGCACCTTCCGGGAGCGGTTGAGCAGGGCATAGCTTTCGGCCAGATCAAGCAGCGGCTCAATCTGGTCTGGCGTCATGCCTTGCAGACCGAGCAGATGCCGGGAGTGCCGGCCGGGGAAGCTAGCCATGCAGAACAGCTCCGATGCGTGCGAGCGTTTCATCCTTACCCAGGGCGGCCAGCGTGGCGTCAATCCCCGGTGAGGTGTTGGAGCCTGTCACCGCAGCGCGCACCGGCTGGGCAACCTGCCCGAGCTTGTGCTCGCCAGCTTCCGCAAAGCGGCGCAGGGCGGCATCAATGTTTTCCGGCGTGAAATCTTCCACCGCCGCCAGTTCACGCGCCAGACCATCCAGAATGGTGCGGGCTTCCGGCGTCAGGATTTTTTCTGCCTTGGCGTTGAAGCTCAGCGGCACGTGGCGACCAAGGAAGGCGGCGCTGTCAGCCAGTTCCACCAGCGTGCGGGCACGCTCCTTCAGGCCGGGCATCAGCGCCAGAACGCGGGCACGGACGGTGTCATCCGTGCTCACACCTTCAACGGCTTTCAGGCGGTCCATCACATCATTGGTCAGACGTTCGTCATCAGCCTGACGCATCCAGACGGCATTGATGTGCAGCAGCTTGGCGTAATCCATGCGGGAGGGGGAGCGGCCCACGCCGTCCAGATCGAACAGCTTGATCTGTTCTTCACGAGACAGGATTTCCGCATCGCCGTGACCCCAGCCCAGACGCAGCAGATAGTTGCACAGGGCTTCCGGCAGGTAGCCTTCATCCCGGAATTCCACCACGGACTGTGCGCCGTGACGTTTGGACAGCTTGGCGCCATCCGGCCCGTGGATGAGCGGCAGATGTGCAAAGCGCGGCAGATCCCAGCCCATGGCGCGGTAGATCATGGCCTGACGGAAGGTGTTGGTCAGATGGTCATCACCACGAATAACGTGGGTGATCTCCATATCGTGGTCATCCACCACAACGGCGTGCTGGTAGGTGGGGGTGCCGTCGGAGCGCAGGATAATCATGTCATCCAGTTCAGCATTGGCAACGCGGACTTCGCCCTGAACCAGATCTTCAATAACAGTTTCGCCCTCACGCGGGGCTTTAATGCGCACGGCGTAGGGGGCACCGGCAGGTGCTTCGGACGGGTCACGGTCGCGCCACATCCCGTTGTAACGGGGCGGCTTGCCGTTAGCCATTGCGTCTTCACGCATCTGCTTGAGTTCTTCAGGCGTGCAATAGCACTTGTAGGCCAGACCTTTTTCCAGCAGTTCCAGCGCTACTTCCGTGTGGCGGTCCTGCCGGGTGGACTGGAAGACAGGTTTTTCATCTGCCGTAATGCCCATCCAGGCCAGCCCGTCGAAAATAACATCGACAGCCTGTTGGGTGGACCGTTCACGGTCGGTATCCTCAATACGCAGGAGGAATTCGCCGCCGTGATGACGGGCAAAAAGAAAGTTGAACAGGGCCGCGCGGGCGTTGCCGATATGCAGCAGGCCGGTCGGACTCGGGGCAAAGCGTGTGCGGATCGTCGTCATGGGGCGCATCCTTATCACGCACACACGCGGGGAGCCATATGCCGTTGCTGACGGCTGCTCTTCTTGCTGAGCAACGGCGGCTGGTGCTGTGGGTGCCGGTCGGCATGGCGCTGGGCGTGCTGGTCTATTTTCTGCTGCTGCAGGAGCCGGGGGCTTTGTGGGGCGTGGGGTTGCCTGCGGCGGGGCTGGCGCTGGGCCTTGGCGTTCTGGTTGCAGGCTGGCTCTCCCTCTGGGCGCGTCTTGCAGGCGGGGCCTGCGTGGCGATGGCTTTGGGGTTTGTGTCTGCGTGGAGTGTAGCGCATCGCCAGACGCCCATGCCGGAGTTGCCGCGTCGTGCGGTTGTGGTGTCAGGCACGGTGCAGTCCGTCATGGTCCTACCCCCACGCGGGGCAGACGATGCTACCGGAACGCGCCGGGTTGTGCTGGCCGGAGCCAGATTCGCAACCCCGCTTGACCACGACATGCTGCCTTTGCGCCGCACGTTGAGCCTCACGCTGCGTGCGGATGATCCGGCGATTCTGGTTCCGGGCACGGTGGTGCAGGTGCGGGCCTTGCTGCGCCCTCCGCCGTTTCCGGCTTTTCCCGGTGGGCGGGATTTTCAGCGTGAGGCGTGGTTTGCCGGAAGTGCTGGCTCTGGTCGCGCGTTGGGGATGGTGCAGCCTGTGGCGCATTCGGACGGCCCGCGCTCATGGTTTTCCTTTGCTGCACTGGAGCCGCTGCGGGAGCGGATTGATGCGCGCATCCGGCAGATCTTGCCCGGTGCTGCGGGAACGGTGGCCTCAACTGTGTTGACGGGCGAGGGGGCATCCGTGCCGCGTGATGTGCGGGAAGAGTTTGCCGCATCCGGTCTGGCGCATCTGCTGGCGGTGGCGGGTCTGCATCTGGGCATTGTGCTGGGTGTGCTGATGGCGACGTTCCGGATCGGCTTTTCCGCATGGATGTGGGCGGCGTTGCGCTGGCCCTGCAAGGAACTGTCCGCCCTGCTGGCGTTATTGGGCGGTGCGGCCTATGTGGCGCTGACCGGCCTGCATTTACCCGCCACCCGCAGCCTGATGATGGCAGCGGTTGTTGTGCTGGGGCTGGTGGCCGGGCGTCGTGCGGTTTCCATGCGCGGGCTGGCGCTGGCGGCAACGGTTTTGCTGCTGGTCATGCCGCAGGAAGTGCTGGGTGTGGCCTTCCAGATGTCCTTTGCTGCCGTCATGGCGCTGATTGCGGGCTATGAAGTGGCGCGTCCGCATCTGACCCGGTTCCGGGAGAAAGGGCGCGGTGTCAGGCGCTGGCTGACTTTGCATCTGGTGACATTGACGTTGACCAGCTTGCTGGCAGGGCTTGCGACCCTCCCTGTTGTCATGGCGCATTTTGGTGAAATACAGCCGTTTTTCATTCTGGCTAATCTGATTGCAGTCCCTCTCATGGCCGTGTGGATCATGCCGTTAGGCCTGCTGGCATTGGGGCTGATGCCGCTGCATCTGGATGCCGTGCCACTTCATTTGATGGGCTGGGGCATTCAGGGTGTGCTGCATCTCGCCCATAGCATTGCGCACTGGCCCGCCGCCCGCATGATGGTGCCCCATATGCCGTGCTGGGGACTGGCGACGGTGTTGCTTGGGCTGTGCTGGCTGTGTTTATGGCGGCCCGTGTGGCGGCTGGCGGGTGTGGTGCCCATTCTGGTGGGGGTGCTGTCCCCGTTTCTGGTCACTCAGCCAGACCTGCTGATCAGCCCCGATGGAGGCCTGATGGCGGTGCGCGATGGGCGTGCGCTGCTGGTGGGTGGGCAATCGCGCGATGCGTTTCTCGTGCGCGCAGCCTGGCAGCAGGCTTTGGCGTTGCCGCCGCAGCCGTTCCCTGCGGAGGGCGGAGAAACACCTGATGGCGCTTTGGCATGCGGGCAGGATGGTGTGCCGGATGTATGCCTTCTCAGTCTGAAAGGGCGTTCCGTGCTGCTCAGAGTGCGGGATCGGTCCGATGGGGAGGCTCTGCTGCCCGACTCGCTCTGTGCGGGGATGGATCTGGTTATCAGCGCTGCGCCTTTGCGCCAGTCATGCCCCGGTGTGCGCAAGCTGGATCGGTTTACGGCATGGCGGGAGGGCGCTCAGGCAATTTACCTGCGTCCGGATGCTGTGCGGGTGGTGTCAGATCGTGACGTGCGGGGTGCTCGTCTGTGGGTGATGAAGCCCGGAGGCCACGGCATGCCCACGCTGCCGCTGGCCCCGGAGGAATAGGTTAAGCGGGCTGGTTTTCAAACGCATCCAGCACGCGGCTGGAATAGACCACGGCGGCCCCCGCGTTTAGTGCTACGGCTACGCCAAGGGCCTCTGCAATTTCTTCCTTTGTCGCACCGGCTTTTTTAGCAGCGACTGTGTGGACACAAATGCAGCCATCGCAGCGGGTGGTGACGGCGACAGCCAGAGAGATCAGCTCCCGCGTTTTGGCGTCCAGATGTTTGTGCTCGGCGGGGACGGTTTCCAGCGTCTGCAATCCCTTCATCGTGTTGGGGGAAAGCTGCGCGAAAACCTTGGTGTTGGCACCCAGATGAGTGCGGTAGGCGTTCCAGTCCATAAGTCGTGCTCCTGCTTGGGAAAAGGCGTCCCAAGAGTGCCGCCGGAGGGGTGGAGTCTGTCACGACACAGTTACGAGAGCCTCTGACCCTTGCGGAAGGGCATATGTCCCAGCTATCCGCCTATAGTTATGACGTATATCAACAAGGACGAGGCCTCGTCTTTTACCGGGCGCGGGCCTCTTGCTGTCTATCGGGAGCGTATTGCTTCCGGAGACCTGAAGAATGATCCGGATCAGGCCCGTGTGGTGGAACGGCTGGACCAGCTCTGGCATGAGCTGGCCACCATGCCGCCACCGGCCCCACCCGCTAAGGGCGGGCTGCTGGCAGGCCTTGCGCGCAGGCTGAAGCCGCAGGCTCCGCCGCCACGCCCGCGCGGGCTGTATATTGTGGGGCGGGTCGGCCGTGGCAAAACCATGGTGATGGACCTGTTCTTCGGCTGCGCGCCCGTCAGGCAAAAGGAGCGCATCCATTTTCTGCGCTTCATGCAGGATGTGCATCAGAAACTGCATGACCTGAAAGCCGCCAACCCCGGCATGACGGACCCTATTCCACCGCTGGCCGCGGCCATTGCTGCCCGCGCCCGGTTGCTGTGCTTTGATGAATTTCAGGTCAATGACATTGCCGACGCCATGATTCTCGGCCGGCTGTTTGAGGCCCTGTTTGCGCAGGGTGTGGTGATTGTCGCCACATCCAACACCGAGCCGGGTGAACTGTTCCAGAACCGCCCCGGTGCGGATGCTTTCAAACCGTTTATTGCCATCATCCGGCGGGAGCTGGATACGGTGGAACTGGACTCCCAGCGGGACTACCGGCGTGGGCGCCAGCAGGACCGGGAGACATGGCTGGTTCCCGCAGATGCACAGGCCCATGCCCGGCTGGACGCAATTTTCACCCGCTATGCGGAGGGTGAAAAAGCGGCCCCGGTCACGCTGGAATTCAGCGGGCGCACGTTTGAGGTGGATCAGGCAGCGGGTTCCGTGGCCCGGTTCGATTTCAACTCTTTGTGTGGCACGCCGCGCGGGCCGAACGATTATCTGGCGCTGGCCAGACGCTTCCCCGTGCTGATTATCGACGGAATTCCCAGCATGGGGCAGGACGAGGCCAATCTCGCCCGGCGGTTTATTACCCTCGTAGATGCGCTATACGATAACGGAAACCTGCTTTTTGCCTCGGCAGAGGCGGCACCTGACCAGCTTTTTACCACGGGTGAGGGATCTGACGCGTTTGCCCGTACCGCATCACGCCTCGCAGAGATGGGAAGTGAAAGCTGGCTGGCGCGTGGGGCGGCGGCGGCACAGGCCGCGCATCGCCTCTCCACACCGTGACAGCTGGCTCTCTTGTCCCCGCTTCTGGCGCGGTCTAGCAAAATCATCAGAGCGGCTGAGGGCGGTAAGGTCTTCAGCCTCACGGAATTCAGACTATGCGGGCAGGGCATCCTGCGACGCCGCAGGGTGAGAGAAAAAATGAACCGGCTTACGTTCGGGACTAACACAACCGCTGGCTGCCAGAACGGGCTTGCCCGGCAGCAGGGAGGACTCTGATCATGGCAGCTTCAGACGTGCTGACAACCGCGCTTAACGGGGCGAATATCGCGTATCTGGCGGACCTGTATGCCCGTTGGGCGCAGGACCCCAAAAGCGTTGATCCCTCATTCGATACGCTTTTCGGCTCTCTGGATGATGATGAAGCCGCTGTGCTGAAAGACGCCGTGGGGGCCTCCTGGGCACCGCGCCCGTCTATCATCACGGGGGAAGAGCCTGTGGCTCCGGCCAAAGGTGTTGCAGGCAGCCCCGCAGGCGGCTTGGCCGCCACGGACAGTCTGGCCATTGCCCGGCTGATCCGCGCTTTCCGCGTTTACGGGCATCAGGAAGCCCGGCTGGACCCGCTGGGCCTGCATGAACCGCATGCAACCCCGGAACTGGACCCGGCCACGTATGGCTTTGCGCAGAAAGATCTGGGCCGCGAGGTCTTTATCGGATCCCTGATGGCTCCCCTGCTGAAAGGCCGGACTACCGCCAAGGTGAGCGAAGTCGTGGACGCGCTGCGGGCGGTCTATTGTGACACCATCGGCGCGGAATACATGTATGCCCGCAACGCCGAGCAACGTGACTGGCTCCGTACCCGGCTGGAGGGTGACCAGTGGCGCACGCAGGTGACGGTGGATGAGCAGAAAGCTATCCTAAAAAACCTGACGGAAGCTGAAGGTTTTGAAAGCTTCTGCCAGAAACGCTATGTCGGCGCGAAGCGCTTTGGTCTGGAAGGTGGGGAAATTTCCATTCCCTCCCTGCATGCCATTATCGATCAGGCCGCTGCACAGGGCGTGACCTCCGTGACCATCGGCATGGCGCATCGCGGGCGCCTGAACACGCTGGTCAACGTGGTGCGTAAACCCTACGTGGCCATCTTCAATGAATTTGCCGGCGGGTCTTTCAAACCGGATGATGTGGCTGGCTCGGGCGATGTGAAATATCACCTTGGCTCCTCCACGGATGTGGAAGTCAGCGGCAAGTCCGTCCATATCGCGCTGCAACCCAACCCCTCCCATCTGGAAGCGGTTGACCCTGTAGTGTGCGGTAAAGTGCGTGCCATTCAGGATGATGCGGGCGATACGGAAACCCGCACCGGCCATATGGGTGTGATTATCCATGGTGACGCCGCGTTTGCGGGGCAGGGGCTGGTGTATGAAACCCTCTCCATGTCCCAGCTTCCGGGTTACCGCACGGGTGGCACCATCCATATGGTGGTAAACAATCAGGTCGGCTTTACCACTGACCCGAAAAACGGCCATTCCGGCATTTATGGCACCGACGTTGCTAAATCTATTGAAGCCCCGGTGCTGCATGTCAACGGCGATGATGCCGAGGCGGTGATTTACGTCTCCCGTCTGGCAGAAGATTACCGGCAGGCTTTTGCCAGTGACATTGTTCTGGATATCGTCTGCTACCGTCGTCACGGGCACAATGAAACCGATGAGCCTGCTTTCACGCAGCCGGTGATGTATAAAGCTATTGCGGACCATGAAACCCCGCACACGCTTTATTCAAAACGCCTTGTTGCCGCTGGTGTTGTGACAGAAGACGAGGTGAAGGCCCAGTGGGATGCCTTCTTCCAGAAACTGGATGAAGACTACAAGGCCGCGCAGTCCTACAAGGTGAACAAGGCTGACTGGCTGGAAGGGGGCTGGTCCGGGCTGATCGCCCCGACATCCGGCAAAGTAGACGCGGCTTACCCGGAAACAGGTGTGGCGGTTGAAACGCTCCAGAAAATTGGGGCGGCCATTACCAAAGTGCCGGACGATTTTGACCTCAATTCCAAAATTGCCCGCCAGCTTAAAGCAAAAGCGGGGATGTTCTCCTCCGGGGAAGGGTTTGACTGGGCAACCGGTGAGGCTCTGGGCTTTGGGTCTCTGCTGGTGGAAAACCACCGTGTGCGTCTCTCGGGTGAAGACTGCCAGCGTGGCACCTTCAGCCAGCGTCATGCGGTGCTGATTGACCAGACAAACCAGACACCGTTTACACCGCTGAACCATATTGAAGACGATCAGGCCAAAATCGAGATCTGGAATTCCCATCTCTCGGAATATGGCGTGCTGGGCTTTGAGTATGGCTACTCTCTGCGTAACCCGAAAACGCTGGTGCTGTGGGAAGCGCAGTTTGGTGATTTTGCCAATTGTGCACAGGTGATTATTGACCAGTTCATCGCCTCGGGGGAAACCAAGTGGCTGCGGATGTCTGGCCTGGTGATGCTGTTGCCGCATGGTTACGAAGGGCAGGGGCCGGAACATTCTTCCGCACGGCTTGAGCGGTATCTCCAGCTTTGCGCTGAAGACAATATGTTCGTGTGCAACATCACGACCCCGGCCAACTACTTCCATGCACTGCGCCGCCAGTTGAAGCTGGATTATCGCAAGCCGCTGATCCTGATGGAGCCGAAATCTCTGCTGCGTCACAAGCTGGCGGTCTCTGCTCTGTCCGATTTCGGGCCGGGCACGCGCTTCCAGCCGGTGCTGGCAGATGTGAATGATGTGGAACTGGATGGCATGGTACCGGACGCCAGCATCAAACGCGTCGTGATCTGCTCTGGTAAGGTCTATTATGACCTGCTGGCAGCCCGACGTGAGAACAAGCTGAAGGATGTGGCTATCCTGCGTCTGGAACAACTCTACCCGTTCCCGGAAGCAGCCCTCGCTGCCGAGCTGAAGCGTTATCCTGAAGCCGAAGTCATCTGGTGTCAGGAAGAAACGGAAAATGGCGGGGCCTGGCACTTTGTGGATCGTCGGGTTGAGGGCGCCTTGCAGGCTGCGCAGCATAAGGCGGGTCGTCCGCGTTATGTGGGCCGTGCCGCAGCGGCCAGCCCGGCCACAGGTCTGGCGCGTATCCATGCGGCAGAGCAGGCGAACCTTGTGGAAAGGGCCTTGGGTTTGAAAAAAGCGGACTGAAAGCAGACCATCTGAAAAGACCGCCTGCCGCCATAACGGCAGGCATGACAGCCCGGCAGATTTGAAAAAAGAGAAATTTGCCGGGGAGTGTTTGAAGGAAATGGGGACATAGGATGTCAGTCGAAATCAAGGTGCCGACACTGGGTGAAAGCGTAACAACGGCTACGGTGGCCAAATGGCTGAAAAAAGCAGGCGATACCGTGGCGGCTGATGAGCCAATTGTTGAGCTTGAAACCGACAAGGTGAGCGTGGAAGTTCCGGCACCGCAGGCTGGTGTGCTGGGCTCGGAAGTGGCCAAGGTGGGGGATGAAGTGGAAGTCGGCGCTTTGCTGACCACGCTGGAACCCGGTGCCGCTGGCGCAGCGAAGCCCGCAGCCAAAGCTGCGCCGGCTGAAAAGAAGGCCGCCCCGCCTGCCTCCGCTCCGGCAGCACCCGCACCTGCACCCAAAGCGGCCCCGGCTTCTGCCCCCGCAGTGGATGCTGCTGCGGCTCTGCCTGCTGCCCGCAAGATGATGGCAGAAAACGGCCTGAGTGCAGATCAGCTTGGTTCCGGCACCGGCAAGGATGGACGGATTACCAAAGGCGATGTTCTGGGTTTCCTCTCCCAGCCGCCGGTAGCTCAGGCGCCTGCAACTCCCAAACCGGCCCGCAATGATGACCCGCGTGAAGAACGCGTGAAGATGACGCGCCTGCGCCGCACCATTGCCCGCCGCCTGAAAGATGCGCAGAACACTGCTGCTATTCTGACCACCTTTAACGAGGTTGACCTCTCCGAAGCTATGGCGATGCGGAAGGAATATCAGGACACGTTTGTGAAAAAGCATGGTGTGAAGCTGGGCTTTATGTCCATCTTCTCCCGCGCTGTGATTGCAGCCCTGAAAGAATTCCCGGCCATTAACGCTGAAATTGACGGCGATGACGTGATTTATCGTGACTTCGTCAATCTCGGTATTGCCGTGGGTGGCCCGAACGGGCTGGTGGTGCCGGTCATTAAAAACGCCGACAAGATGGGCTATGCCGAAATTGAAAAAACCATTGCCGGGTTTGGGAAAGCTGCGCGTGAAGGCACGCTGAAGATTGATGATCTGGCTGGTGGCACCTTCTCCATCACCAATGGCGGGATCTATGGTTCTCTGCTGTCCACCCCCATTCTGAATGCACCGCAGTCCGGTATTCTGGGCATGCACTCCATTCAGGAACGTCCGGTGGCAGTGAACGGCCAGGTGGTGATCCGCCCGATGATGTACATCGCGCTGTCTTATGATCATCGCATTGTGGACGGGAAGGAGGCGGTCAGCTTCCTCGTCCGCATCAAGCAGAATGTGGAAGACCCGCGTCGTCTTCTGATTGACGTCTGAGACTGCTCAGGGCTGGCCGAACCATAGTCGGTCAGCCTTTTTCTTTTTCTGACCCCTGAATGCGAACGAGAGCAAAGCCATGCCGATTGAAATCAAAGTTCCGTCCCTTGGAGAAAGTGTTACCACCGCCACCGTGGGGAAATGGCTGAAGCAGCCGGGTGATGCTGTGAAAACGGATGAACCGGTTGTGGAGCTGGAAACGGACAAGGTGAGCGTGGAAGTCCCCGCTCCGGCGGATGGTCGGCTGGCTGCCCATGCGGTTGCAGAAGGGGATGAAGTCGCCGTGGGCGCCGTGCTGGCAACACTGGAGCAGGGGGCTGCCGGTGCGTCTGCCCCTGCCAAGGCAGCTCCGGCGGCAGCAAAAGCGGACAAGCCTGCCGCGCAGCCCGCAGCAGCAGCCAAACCCGCTGCGGCGCAGGCAGAAGCTCCTGCCGAGACAGATTACGATGTACTGGTGATTGGTGCTGGCCCCGGTGGCTATGTGTGCGCCATTCGCGCTGCGCAGCTTGGGTTTAAAGTGGCCTGCGTGGAAAAACGCGCCACACTGGGCGGCACGTGTCTGAATGTAGGCTGTATCCCCTCCAAGGCGCTGTTGCAGTCTTCTGAAAACTACCATGCAGCAGGCCATGATTTTGCAGCGCATGGTGTGGTGATTGACAGCGTGAAGCTGGATCTGGCTCGCATGCAGGCCCGCAAGGCTGATATTGTTGGTGCGAACGTGAAGGGTGTTGAATACCTCTTCAAGAAAAACGGCATCACCTGGCTGAAAGGCCACGGCAAGGTTGAAGGCACAGGCCGCGTGACGGTGGATGGCAAGCCGGTTACGGCCAAGCACATCATCATCGCCAGCGGCAGTGACAGCGCCAATCTGCCGGGTATTGAAGTGGATGAAAAAACCATCGTTACCTCAACCGGTGCGCTGGAACTCTCCGAAGTGCCGAAACGTCTGGTGGTTATTGGCGGCGGCGTGATTGGTCTGGAACTGGGCAGCGTCTGGCAGCGTCTGGGTGCTGAAGTCACGGTTATTGAATATCTGAACCGTCTGGTGCCGGGCACGGATAACGAGGTTGCCTCGCAGTTCCAGAAGCTGCTGGTCAAGCAGGGCTTCAAGCTCAAGCTGGGCCATAAGGTGACCAAAGCTGAAAAAACCAAAAAAGGCGTTGTGCTGACGGTTGAGCCTGCTGCCGGTGGCGCTGCTGAAACACTGGAAGCCGATATTGTCCTGCTGGCTGTAGGCCGCACCGCTGCCAGCAAAGGCATGGGGCTGGAAGAAGCCGGGATTGAGCTGGACAAGCGCGGTCGCGTGGTAACGGACGCCCACTTTGCCACCAACGTGCCGGGCATTTACGCCATTGGTGACGTGATTGCCGGACCGATGCTGGCGCACAAGGCTGAGGAAGAAGGTGTGGCGCTGGCCGAAATTCTGGCCGGGCAGGCTGGCCATGTGAATTACGATGCCATTCCGGGCGTGATTTACACCTGGCCGGAAGTGGCGTCCGTTGGCTTTACGGAAGAACAGCTCAAGGGAAAGGGCACCGCCTATAAAATCGGCAAGTTCCCCTTCATGGCCAATGGCCGTGCGCGGGCGCTGGGGATGACGGACGGATTCGTCAAAGTGCTGGCCTGCGAGAAAACGGATCGTGTTCTGGGCGTGCATATCATCGGCCCGTGTGCGGGTGAACTGATTGCAGAAGCCACCATGGCCATTGAGTTTGGCGCATCCGCTGAGGATATTGGTCGTGTTTGCCATGCTCACCCCACTCTGAGTGAAGCCGTAAAAGAAGCAGCTCTGGGGGCAGATAATCGCTCCATCAATATTTGACGATTTCCTTCCTGCGGGAAGGAATGCCATAATCTCTTTTGATATTGAGGCAGGAGAGACGTGGTATGTCAGGAGCAAGGTGTCCGACACTTCTTTTAATAGCCGGCAGTTTGCTCCTTGTGCCGGGACTGGCGTACGCAGCGGGAACGGGTTCTTCCGATCCCGCTGCGTCGCCTGGGCAGACAAGCGGTCAGCCCGCACAGGCTGATCAGGAAGGGGCACCATCCCCTACACTCACTCCGGCAGAGCCAGTGCTGAAGGAAGCACCGCCGCTGCCGGAGATTCCGGTTCTGAATGAAGAAGACGCGCGGGCAGAAGCCACGCGGCTGACCAGCGCGTTCCGGCATGAAGTGCCTGTGGCGCTCAAAGTCTCTTCCGCACAAAAAGTCGCATGGATTATGCTGGCGCAGGAACAGATCCAGCAGGCGTCTTTCCCGCTGGACCGCCCACAGGTGGTGCTGGTGGTGGACCGGAACCCCGCCGTGCAGCGCATGTGCCTGATGCTCGCTCTGCCGGGTCAGTCAGACTGGCAGGTGATTGGCAGCACCAAGGTCTCCACTGGCACAACCGGGCGGAAATTCTACTACATCACCCCCACCGGCGTGTTTAACAATACGGCGGATATTCTCGGCTACCGGGCTCTGGGCACCAAGAACGAGAACGGCATTATGGGGAACGGCACCAAGGGGATGCGGGTGTGGGATTTCGGCTGGCAATGGGCCGAAAAAGGCTGGCTGCCTGTGCCGCGTGAAAAAGGGCAGATCCGGCTGGAAATGCACGCAACAGACCCGGTCTATCTGGAAAGCCGTCTGGGCCATGTGGCGTCCGAAGGCTGTATCCGTATCCCGTCATCGCTGAACGTGTTTATCGACAAGCACGGGCTGATTGATGTGGAGGATGAGCAGATGGCGGTTATTGATGATCGCTTCCGCGCCCTGTTACGGCCAGACCGTGTTGCGTCCCCGCTGGCAGGTTCTGCCGTGATTGTGGTGGATAGCGCCAACCGGCCAGATCTGGCGCATGTGAATATCAGCGAGAACAAGACCGCCGCCACGCATCACACGACGCAAACGCATAGTTAAGAGCGGTAGGCTACAGGGCCTGTCCGGCCTCATAGAAAAAGGCGTGCGAGGTTTCCCCCGCACGCCTTTTTTGTGTCCGTCTGACTGTAAGATTTACAGACCAGCAGGAACCTTGCCGCCGTTGGCAGCCAGTTTGGCGCGGACTTCTTTGATCAGCCACACGTTCATGCTGGCGGAATCATTGGTGTCACCCGTGTAGCCCAGTTCTGCCGCCAGCTTCTTGCGGGCATCCAGAGAGCTGTCCAGACCCAGCAGCTTCAGCAGGTCAACAATGGACTCTTTCCAGTTAAGGTTCTGTCCGTTCTGGGCAGCCAGACCGGTCAGAACGGCATCAATGTCCACCGGAGCAGCCGGGGCAGCGGCAGCAGCAGCTTCCGGGGAAGCAGACGGTGCAGCAGCCTGCGTGGCCGGTGCGTCAGCCGGAGCGGCAGACGGCGTGGCAGCGTTGGCGTGGTGGAAAATGGTGGAGAGAATGGTGCCGAAAATGCTCATTCTAAAAGTCCTTTCGCAGCAGATAACGCTCAGCTGCTAACACGAAGGCGTGTTCGCATGCTGAATCATCTTCTTACAAACCATACACCAATAGGAATGGTTGCAAAGAAGTGTGATGAACGATTTGCATATCTGGGAAGCATTCCCTGCCTGCCAGATGGGCAGAGCAGGGTAATGCGGGGGAGGGAGGCAGCCGCCAGCCGGAAGGGCAGGGGCGGCTACTCTGCTCCGGGGTCGTCTTAGTAGCGGTATTCTTCGTGCTTGAACGGGCCGTTGACCGGCACGTCAATATAGTCAGCCTGCTTCTGAGACATTTTGCTCAGCTGCGCGCCAACCTTGGCAAGGTGCAGGAAGGCCACTTTCTCATCCAGCTTTTTGGGCAGGGTGTAGACTTTGGCTTCGTACTTGCCTTCCGGTGCTGTCCACAGTTCGATCTGCGCCAGCGTCTGGTTGGTGAAGGACGCAGACATCACGAAGGACGGGTGGCCCGTGGCGTTGCCCAGGTTCACCAGACGGCCTTCGGACAGGATGATCAGGCGCTTGCCATCGGGGAACACAACTTCGTCCACCTGCGGCTTGATGTTGTCCCACGTGAAGTTGCGCAGGGCACCGATCTGAATTTCAGAATCGAAGTGGCCGATGTTGCACACAATGGCGCGGTGCTTCATGGCGCGCATGTGGTCCAGGGTAATGACGTCCACGTTGCCGGTTGCGGTCACGAAGATGTCGCCACGGGGGGCGGCTTCTTCCATGGTCACAACTTCATAGCCTTCCATGGCGGCCTGCAGAGCGCAGATCGGGTCAACTTCCGTTACCAGCACGCGGCAACCGGCGTTGCGCAGGGAGGCAGCAGAGCCTTTGCCCACGTCACCATAACCAGCAACAACGGCAACCTTACCGGCCATCATCACGTCCGTACCACGGCGGATGGCGTCAACAAGGCTCTCACGGCAGCCATACAGGTTGTCGAACTTGGACTTGGTAACGCTGTCATTCACGTTGATGGCCGGAACCTTCAGCGTGCCTTTTTTCTGCATTTCCCACAGGCGATGCACACCCGTTGTGGTTTCTTCAGAAAGGCCCTTCACGTTCTTCAGCAGTTCCGGGAACTTGTCGTGCATCATAACGGTGAGGTCACCGCCATCATCCAGAATCATGTTCGGGGTCCAGCCATCGGGGCCCTGAATGGTCTGCTCAATGCACCAGTTAAATTCGTCTTCCGTCAGGCCTTTCCAGGCGAACACGGGGATACCGGCAGCAGCAATAGCCGCAGCAGCCTGATCCTGCGTGGAGAAAATGTTGCAGGAGGACCAGCGCACCGTGGCACCCAGAGCAACCAGCGTTTCAATCAGAACGGCGGTCTGGATGGTCATGTGCAGGCAGCCCGCAATGCGTGCGCCCTTCAGCGGCTGGCTGGCGCCGTATTCCTCGCGGAGCGCCATCAGGCCCGGCATTTCGCCTTCTGCGATGGAAATTTCCTTACGGCCCCACTCTGCGAGCGAGAGGTCCTTAACCTTGTAATCGGTCATGATTGTCCTGCTTCCTGATCAAAATCGAGGGTTTCTATACAGGGTGGGAGGCAGGCAGACCAGCCGTAACCCGCATCCTTGATGCGTAAACCTGTGGCATAGCTTGCAAGACGGCCTGTTTTCTGGTCTCCACAGAGCAGATTATTCCTCTGAATTTCGCTGGTCTGGCTCGCTTATGGCTTTGCTTCGCTCCATCCTGTTCAATGTTATGGCCTTTGTGCTGACCCTGATCATGGGGGTTGGTGCGTTTCCCATTCGCTGGTTCGCCAAGCGGCTGGCGTTGCCGTACGCCAAGCTATGGACCCGGCTGGTGCTGATGCTGTTCCGCGATATCTGCGGGGTGGAAGTGCGGATTACCGGCCTTGAGAATCTGGCCGCAGCTGGTAACGGCCCCATGCTGATTGCCTCCCAGCATCAGTCCGCCTTTGATACGCTGATCTGGATGTTGCTGGTGCCGTATCCGTCCTATGTGATGAAAGGCGAGTTGCGCCGTATTCCGTTGCTGGGGCCGATGTTGATTCTGGCGGGCATGATGCCAATTGAACGTGCTGCCGGGGCGAAAGCCATGCGGGTTCTGCTGCGGGAGACGGAAAAGGCCGTTAAGGCGGGCAAGCAGATTGTCATTTTCCCTGAAGGCACCCGCACGGCCCCCGGTGAGCATGTGGCGCTCAAACCCGGCATTGCCGCCATGGCAGCGCATGCCGGGCTTCCGGTTGTGCCGGTGGCAACCAATTCCGGCCTGTTCTGGGGGCGCAACGCTTTCCTCAAGCGTTCCGGCGTGCTGCATGTCGCTATTGGTGCTCCTCTCGCGCCGATGAACCGGAAGTTGTTGCTGGGCGAGATTGAGAAAAGCTGGCGCGGGCTGGAGCAGGACTTTGCCGCGGAAGACCGGATTGTAGACGGCAGGGTCGTTTGAGGCGGGGATAAGTCAGACTATCCTGTGGATAACTTTGTGGATGCCAGAGGCGGTGTCTAGGAGGGGCTCAGGTAAAAGATCGTTTTTCCTGTGGGATTCCAGTAAAGCCCTCAGTGAATACTGGCAGAGAAACGAAAATGTTTTTTGTTGAAAATGGAGGAAATCCTTAAAATATAAGGGTTTTTCAAACTTTAAAGTTTTATGAAGGACTGTCTGAAAACTGTCATTTTTGGAACACATTTCAAATGCCCCGTGGCTCGGCAGGATGAAGGGAGAATGTGGACGAAATACAGTTTTTTCCAAAAATCAGTTTGGTCCAGGCGTGTCCGCAAGCGAAATTCAACACGCCTGTGCCTGCGTTTGAGCGGACATGAAAGTCTGGTAAGCTAATCCTGTTCTTCGCTCAGCCAGAGTTTTTCATGCCTCAGATGATGCCCGCAGCACCCCTTCCAGCATTTTTACTGCGCAATGCGCGCATGCTGCCAAACCGGGATGATATTTTACCGCTTCTGCCAAAAAATGCGGTGATTGCGGAAGTGGGGGTGATGACGGGCGATTTCTCTCAGAAAATCCTCGATATCTGCAAGCCCCGGCTGTTCTATGCGCTGGATATTTTCAATGTGCATGAACTGCCTGAAGTCTGGGGCCGCCCGTCTTCTGAAATGTTCGCTAACAAAACCCAGCAGGCGTTCTATGAATCTCGCTTTGCTGAAGAAATTGCGCAGGGGCGGGTCAAGGTTCTGGCGGGCGATAGCGGCGTGATGCTCGACCGGTTGCCCGACCATGGTGTGGACGTGATTTATCTGGACGCCGACCATAACTATCAGGCCGTCGTGCGGGATCTGGAATTGTGTGAACGCAAGCTGAAACCCCATACCGGCCTGCTGATCCTTAATGATTACATCATGGCGGATGGCGGCGGCCCTTATGGCGTGATTCAGGCCGCCCATGAGTTCATGCTGCGTCACGGGTGGGAAATGGTCGTTTTTGCGCTTCAGGAATACATGTATTGCGACATCGTCTTGCGCAAACACCCGGCAACCCGCCCCCGTCGCATTCTGCAAAGACTGGTGCAGAAGCTGGGTTATACCAAACTGGGGCGTTTCTGAGTGCGCTTGTTCCGGTCGTTATTTGCCTGTTCAGGTCTTTTTGTCTGGATGGGGATGTTTAGTGCGTAAATCTTTAGGACTGCTGGCCTGCGCCGGAGCGGGTGCGCTCGTGCTGGATAGTCTGCTGTGGTGGGGTGGCGTTCAGTTTCTGGAGCATCGACTTGCCAGTGCAGGCGGCGGTGCCAGTGCCAATGGCGGCGTGGCGCAGTCCACCGGCTGTCCGGTGGCGTTTCAGCACAAAGAACGGGGTGGCTGGCCATTTCGGGCGCAGGTGTCGCTGGAGGGTGTGCAGATAACGTGCGGAGCATCTGCTGGGCACACTGGTCTGTCTTATGCTGTGCATCATGCCGTGCTGGATCTGGCCCCTTGGCATCCGCTGACGGTGCAGGGCACGCTGGACGGTGGGCAGGCGCTGGCTGTGCAGGCCGAACAAGATGCTCAGGGCGGCAAGATGCCGGGGTATCTGCTGCTCAAAACAGATGGCGCGCCCGTGCAAGTTTCACTGCCTTTGCGTGTAGCGGAGGCTGGCACTGTTCAGTTCCGCACAGATTTTTTGCATCTGGTGCCGCAGCGTGGTGCGGCTGAAGCACATCCGGTTACGGCACGGGGCGTAAGCGGGAAGCTGGTGTGGAATAGTCACGCCGATGCGCAGGCCAGTGCTCTGGCTCTGTCTTTTGCTGCGCAACGCGCTGTGGTGGCTCCGTGGGCGGATGGCGTGGACGATGTGCAGGGCGCGGTGTCCATCCCCGGCCCAACCGCGAGGCTTGCAGCGCTGTGGTCGCAGGATAACAGCGCTTCCACTAAGTCATCGGCTTCGGATGCTGGAGCTCTTGGCGGGATAGAGGGCACAGACCCTGCGACGGGTTCGGTGCATCAGGAACCGGCTGGAGCGCCTGATCAGGGAGCGGGGGATACCCGGTCTTCCTCGGTTTCATTCCCTTCGCCGTCCGGCGTGTCACCCGGCTACGCGGACATTCTAATGCAGCATGTGGGCGGACGCTGGCGCGGTCTGGGGATTTCGTGGTCGGGTCGGCTGGTTATGGCCCCCGGAGGCGCGCCGCTGGGGGAAACATGGCTGACCCTGAGCAACTGGCGGCCTTTTCTGACGCGTTTGCAGCAGGACAAAACGCTTAGTCCTGCGCAAACAGTTCTTCTCACCAGACTGACAGATCAGCTTGAGCAGCACACCGGCGGTACAGAAGGGCCTTTAAGCGTGCCGTTGCAGGTGCGGGACGGGGCCGTGCAACTTGCGGGTGTGCCGCTTCTGTCTGTGCTGGCAACGCTGCACGGTGTTTCGCTATCGGGTGCGGGAGCGCCCTGATTTAGCGTATGGTTGTGCACGCTGAGACCCCTACCATGTCAAGGTAGTGCTCGTTGCGTTTGTCATCCCCCCCCTTAAAACGTATCCTTCTCACGCCGTAATCTGGCGAGGGTCGTTACATCAGGGGCGCGCAGGAACGGGTTGGTCGCGCGTTCTTCGCCAAGTGTGGAGGGCACGGTTGCCCGGCCTTCGGCGCGGAGGTGTTTGACGTCTGCTACGCGGGCTTTCAGGGCGGCGTTGTCCGGTTCGGCGTGGAGGGCGAAAGCCGTGTTGCCCTCGGTATATTCATGCCCGCAGCAGACAAGCGTTTCATCTGGCAGATCGGTAAAGCGTTTCAGGCTTTCAAAAAGCTGTTCCGCTGTGCCTTCAAACAGGCGTCCGCAGCCCAGACTGAACAGGGTGTCCCCACAAAACAGGGTTGGCGGGTCTGCAAAATAATAGCTGATATGGCCGCGTGTGTGCCCCGGCACGGCAATCACCCGGCCCTCAGACTGGCCAACGGCAATTGTCTCATTGTCCCGCAAGGCAATATCCAGCGCAGGCATGCGCGCGGCTTCGGACGCAGGGCCAGCCACGCGGGCGTTGTAGCGTGTGCGTAGGGCATCGGTGCCGCCAACATGGTCAGCATGGTGGTGGGTGAGCAGGATCAGATCCAGCCGTCCGCCGGTTTCATCCAGAACGGCCTGAATGGGGGCAGCTTCTCCGGGGTCCACAATGGCGGTGCAGCCGGTTTCCGTGTCTCGCAGAAGCCAGCTGTAATTGTCTGACAAAACCGGGATGGCGCGGGTTTGAAGAGACATGAGCAATTCTCCTGAGTGGAAACTTTGAGGGGACGCGTGCACGGTCATGGCGCCGGGAGCAGATATCATGGTACACATCTGCTATGCATAAGGCCATTCCTCCCTCGGCAGACGCCTTTTATCAGACCCATGAGGGCCAGACCTGCGCAGCTTTGCTACGTGAGCGGCTGCAATGGTTCTGGCCTGATCTGCGCGGCCAGCGCGTGCTGGGGCTGGGCTATGCCGGGGCTTATCTGGGGGCATGGCGCGGGCGCGGGGCACTGTGTATTTCCGCCCGCACGCCGGACCACCGCCCAGAGAGTGCCAACGCGCAAAATTCCATGCCGTTCTTGGCCTCTGACCGGGAGTGCGTGGTGGACCCCTATGCGCTGCCGTTTGATGAAGACGCCTTTGACCGCATCGTGCTGGTGCATGCCTGCGCGGAGGAGGACCAGATGGTGCCTCTGTTGCGGGCGGCAGGCCGGGTTCTGAAAGATGACGGACGACTGCTGATGATCCTGCCCAGCAAGCTGGGTGGACGGCTGCGGCAGAAAAATACGCCTTTTGCGCAGGATGTCGCCTGCTCCCGCACGGGACTGCGTGCCGTGCTGGGCCATGCCATGCTGCTGCCGGAGCGGCGGGATGAGGCTTTGTTTCTGCCCGCCCGGCAGGCCTGCACCAGTATGCGCCGGGGCCGCCGGTCCGACATTGCTGGAAAAGTTCTCTCGCCGGGGTTGGGGAGCCTGATGCTGGTGGAAGCCGTGAAGGATGTATTTTCCGCCACGCCGCTGCCTGTGCGTTCACCCCGGACATGGTTTAAAAAGATGCTCTGCCCCGCGCAGGAGACGGCAACGCAAAACAATGGCAGCCCACCGGAGAGTGCGGCGCGCATGCCGGAGACATAAAGGCAAATTCCCTGCGTGTGGCCTTGCCATCCGGCGTGAGCGTTGCCACAGAACCGCGCTCATGGTGTTATCCGCCCGTCTTTACATCCCGTCTGGAGCCAGAGTTCCATTTTAACCTCTTTTGTTCTTTGCAGTTTGTTTGTGCTGTTTGTGGTGGCAGGGGTTCTGGCTGTGCTGCCAGAGCGTCTGCTGCGACGGTGCGCCCCCTGGCGCTCTGAAATTCTGGCCGGGGTCTGGGGCTGCCTTGGCCTGCTGGCGCTGGTTGGGGCGGTGTGCAGGCTGGAAGGCGGGGTGAGTTGGTTCCCGGTGTTCGGTATGGATGGACCGGCTTTGCCCATGCTGGTGCTGCTGGCTTTTACCGGCGGCCTGATGGGCGTAGGGCAGCGTGGTCTGGCCTGCGCGCTTACGGGGCTGGCGTTTTTAGCATTATCTCCTTTGGTTTTTGGGCTTCTGGCAGGCACCGCGCTGGTGCTGCTGGCGGACCGGGGGCGGCAGGGCGTGTGTCTGCCTTTTGCTGTCATTCCCGCGTGTATTCCCGCAGATAGCCCGCTCTCTCCGCCAGCACTGTGCCTGATGGTGCTGTTGCTGGGCTGGGCGGTTTCTTCCCAAAAAGGGCCAGAGGCTGTGTTGCCTGCGGGGATTGGCCTGTTTCTGCTGGGGCGCTTGCTGGCGGAGGTGGGTGTTCTGCCGCCGGTGCAACAGGGATTGCTGATTGTGAGCGGAGGAGCCGTGGCGCTCTGGGGCGCGGTGCAGGCCGTGCGAAGCCCTGCCGCCTGCGGCATTCTTGCTGGTGTGGCCAGCGCTGGCTATGGCGGATTAGTGGTTATGCTGACGCTGGCTCTGGCAGCCCCTGTAAAAGGTGGAGAGTTCTTTCGCACCGCAACGCTTCTGGCAACGGGCGCGCCTTTTCTGGCGTTGCTGGCAGCCCTCTGGCTCTCCCGGCAGGACGGTGGGTTGTTTACGCCCAATAGCGCCGTTGCGCAGGCGCGCGGTAATCGGCTTGCGCTAGGGGGCAGCCTTCTGCTGCTTTCCGCTGTCCCTCCGCTGGGAGGCTTTTCTGTGTTCTGGTGCCTGCTGAACGCGGGTGAAGTGGCCGCTGCTCACACGCACCCGGCGCAGGCTCTGTGCCTTTTGCTGGTTCTGGTTGGGGCTGCCTGCGTCATGGCGCTGGGCACGATTGGTCTGCTGCGTGTGGGGTTTGCTGCTTTTGTGCAGCAAGCGCCGGCTTTTGGCGGCCCCATGCCACAAGGTGTCCGGGCCGGAAACGATGCTCCCTCTCTCAGCAGCGTGCTTCTGCTGCCCGCGTGGATCTGCGCAGGCGGTGCCGCGCTGATGACCCTGCTGCCCGGAGGCTGGCTGGCGCTGGTGGACCATCTGTTTGCCGGAGACACGCCGCGTGATTTTGCATGGAAGACGCTGGCCCGTGTGCAGTTTGCCGGGTCTGATATCACACTGACCCCTGTGCTCTCGGTGCTTGCGCTCACGGTCTGTGTGGTGGGTGCGGGATTGCTGGGTAAGGCGTTTGGCGTGTTCCCGCTGCGTCCGGCGGTGCCCGGTGCCGCGGCATGGCGGGAAGGGGCTCCTGTTGTCCAGCAGGATGACGCGGTGCCACCTGCTCCGGCGGCTGAGGTCTCCATGCCGGTGGTCTGGACGGCCTTTGGTATGCTGCTGGGCGCTGTGGGGCAGAAGCCGTCCGACTGGCCGGTGGTGGAAAAGACCGGAGCCGGCGCGCGTTATCTTCAGGCTGTGCTGTTCAGAACCGTGGCATGGTGTGAGGCTCAGGGCATGGTTCTCATTCTGCTCTTTCTGGGGGCGGGGCTGCTGCTGGGGCTGTTTGCTGCAAAATGACGCATGAACTCACATGGGGCTGGTCTTTTGCCGCCCTGCTGGCTCTGGCTCTCCAAACTGTTCTGATGGTTCTCGCCGCCCCGTGGTTTAGTGGCTGGGTCAATCGTCTGGCGGGCCGCCTTACGGGCGGGCATCGTTTTCTGGTAGGCGGACGCTGGCAGGATATTCATCATCAGTTTCGCAGGCCGGGCTTGCGTCAGCGCGGGGACGGGCTGAGCAGTCTGGCCTGCCGGGGTGCGCTTGTTCTTGCCGTGTTTGCGGCGTGCATGACACCCGTTTTCACACTGGTTCCGTCAGGCTTTCCCGCACCGGGCTTTTTCCTGCTGTGTTCCGCCCAGGTCTGCGCATCACTTCTGTTAGGCCTGCCGCTGGTGGTGCAGGGCGGCACAACAACTCTGGCAGGGTATGCGGCGCTGCTGGCGGATAGCCTGCTTTTGCCTGCACTGGTTCCCGTGCTCGTCATGGCGGGTGGTCAGGATTTTTCCGCCTTTCTTGCGCATTTGCGTCAGCTTTCGCCGGTCGGGGATGGTGCACCGTTTGTGCTGATGGGTGTTGCGCTCTTTCTGGTCACCGCCTGGAAAGGGCGGCAGGCGGGGGCGGACTTGCCCTGTCAGCTTTCCGGGGCAGATCGTGCCGTGTGGATGCTGGCTACGGATTGCGTGCAACTGGTCTGGATTACACTGGCCGGGGATGTCGCATGGGCCAGTAGCCTTGCGCTGCCGGGTGAAAGCGGCGTTGAGCCCTGGCTCGCGCAATGCCTTGCAGGTGGCGCGTTCTGGATTGCTAAGCTGGCGATTGCAGCCCTTTTGCTGGCGGGCACGCAACTGATGGTGCTGACCTTCCCGCGTCGGGCGCGTGTGCGTCTGGCTGCGGTGTTTCTGCTGGGGCTGCTGGCCTGGCAGGTCGCGTATTCGGGCCAGTCCGCTGCTGTGGGGCAGGACAAAACGGCCTCCGCGCAGGATGAACAGGACTCTGCATGGAGTGATGAAGGGAACGCAACACCATGACGCTTGCTGTCATTCTGGCGCCGCTGCTGGCGCTGTGTGTTGTGGCGCGGGGTATTGGCTTTCTGCCTGCGCTGGGTGTGGTGACGGCAGTGGCCATGCTGGTGGATGCGTGGGAACCCCTGCAGGAATTTGGCGCGGTCTGTGTGGTGCTGTTTTCTGTGCTGCCGGTCTGGTTTGTGAGCCGCTATCAGGATGATGGCGCACGGGAGCGCACCGGCCCGATGGTCCCGTTTCTGGCGCTGGGACTCATGGTTATTCTGCAACTTGCCACGGGCACGCCTGCGGCCATGGGGGAAGCTCCGGGCCATGCCGGGGCCGCCTATCTGCCTGCCGGGCTGTGTGTAGCCCTTGCCGGGCTGGTCGCCGTTACATGCCGTCAGGCCATGGTCTGGCAATGGGCCGGGCTGCTGGCGTGTGTGGATGGGGTCATGCTCTCCGGCGTGATTGAAAATCAGGTCATGGTGGTGGGCGTTACAGCGCTGGCGGGCTGCGTGGTGGCTCTGCTGGGCGGCATGTGTGTGCATCGCGTTATGCTGCGGGTTGCGGTCGCTCCCGCTCAAGGTGGAGCCGGGGCTGAGCGCCCGTCTGCTCGGTCTGGTGGGTTTGAACTGGGCGATGTGGAGCCAGCAGGTCCGGAACCGCGCGGACTGGGGCCGGAAGCTGTAGTCGCTCCGCGGATCTGGACAGAAGCCGAAGCAGCGGCTGAGGACGAAGAGCCTCTTCCGCGACCGGGCAAGGCGGACCAGAAGGCAGCCTCTCCCAATGCGGACACAAAGCCGGAGACCGATCTGACTTCGCCAACCGCAGAGGAGCACAAGGACAAAGCTGCTCCGGACGCAGAGACGGGATCCTCCGATGAGGACGACGCTGAAACGGCAGAACCGCAGGACGCCCCGGACGCCAAAGCCGACCCCGCTGAACCGACAGAAACAGAAAGCACCGAGACCGGCTTGCTGAAAACAGACCCATCTGAAGCCAAAACTGAAGATCATAAGCCGGGAGTGGGGCGGGCGGTTCCTGCGGCCGAAGCTCCTGATAAAGCGCCTGAACACACACCGGATAAGGAGGCTTCCGGTTCTACAGATCAGCCTGCTCCCGTTGATCCGGAAGAGGCGGAGCCTGTGCCGCGCACGCCGGAAATGATTGCGCGGGATGTCTGGTTGAGGGGCTACCTGACCGAGCGCGGGAGGGACGCATGACCGTTCCGGTTTTTCTGGCTGCTCTGGCCTTTGCATGGCCTTTGCTGGGGGCCGCCATTGTCATGGCCGCGCCCACGCCGCGCAGCCGCGAGATTGCCATCTGGATGGCCGGGGCAGGTTGTGCGCTGGCTGTGGCCGTGTTCCTGTTCCCCGCCACAAGTGCCGCAGCGGAGGGCTGGGATGATGACCCGGTCCAGCGCGCTGGCCGGGTGATGCTGGCATTTGGCCTGCTGCTGACGGTGATGGAAAACAGTACTTTGCAGGACCGTCTGTTGCGCGGTTTGCCTCATATTTCCACCGCGCTGACGGGGCTGGCCTGCGTTGCGCCCGACCCGATTGTCGGGCTTGGGATTCTGGAAGCCGCATTGGCTTACGGTGTGTTTGTGTTCAGCCGTCCCGCCGGGCAGGCGCGGGCGGGGTGGGCGCTGGTGCGCACCGGGTCTGTGGGGATTTTTCTGGTGCTGTCCGGCCTTTTGCTGCCCTCAGGCTCTGCGCCTGCGGGGCTGATGATGGCCTGTGGTCTGGTCATGCTCGCGGGGCTGACGCCGTTTGGTCAGTCATGGCGTGAGGAAAATGACACCTACCTGTTTCTGCCATTTGCCGGGGCCGCGCTGCTGCTCTCCATGCGGTTGCGGGCGCACGGCGGCGAGGCGTTTGAGACGGCTCTGGTCGCGGCAGGTCTGGCCTCGGTCTGGCTGACAGCCTGCGCCGGTCGGTCCGATGAGGGGTTGCGGCTGTTCCGCACCTTTCCGTCCGCTCTCGCCCTGATTGCTGTTGGTGCCGGAGCCGATGTGGCGGCGCTGCTGTTCCTGTGTGGCTGGTGTCTGGCCGGGGGGAACCGCTCTGGTCGCTCCTGGGCAGCACGGGCGCTGGCCTGTTTCCCGCCGGGTGCGCCCTTTGTGGGTTGCCTGCTGTTGCTCTCCATGCTGAGCGACTGGTCCTGGAGCATCACAGTGCTGACCGTGGCCGGGATTTTGTGCGCTGTGGTGCGCTCGGTGCCGGTGGAAGGGTTCACGCAGGATTTGTGGCCTGAGGATGCCGCGGGCCGGGTGGCCTGTTCCGTGCTGGTGCTGACCGGATTTCTGGTGCCACTGGCCATGATGCTGGGAGCGTTCTGATGGATGCAGTAAGTCTGATCCGCGCCGGGCAGGAGACGGAGACCCCCTGGCGTTTCCGGCTGGATGAGCTGGCTTGGCGCGATATGGTCGCAGCGCTTGAAAAGGATACACTGCCGTTTGTCGGGTTGTGGTGTGACGGCACGGATGTGCATGCCCTGTTCAGGCTCTCCCCAACACAGCCGCTGGCGGCCACGCTCGCGCTGGACGATGGACGGTATCCGGCTCTTTCTCCCGTTCGTCCGGTCTCCAGCCTCTATGAGCGGAGAGCGTATGACCTGTATGGCGCAGAGGCGATGTGGGCCGTCGATGTGCGCCCGCTGGTGGACCATGATGTCTGGTCCGCCACTGCGCCGCTGGCCGCAACACCCGGCCCCGCTGGAGATCATAAAGGGCAGATCAGCTTTCAGCCGTCCGATGCCCTGCTGGCCGCGGGAGGCGTGAATGCCGGTGTGGGGCCAGCTACAGGCGGCATGGAAACGCCGTTGCATGTGGCAATGGTCGTGGCGGGCGAGACCATCACGCAGGCGGAAACAGTCTCCGGCTACGCGCATCGGGGGCTTGCGGCCCGCTGGCGCAATAGCCGACTGGAGGATGCCTGCCGTCTGAGCGGTCGTGTGGCGGCCGGGTGCTCTGTGGCGCACCAGGCGGCCTTCTGTCAGGCCGTAGAGGCCGCGTGTGGGAGTGCTGTGGGGCCGGAAACGTCGCTGATCCGTGTGGTGCTGCTGGAACTGGAACGTATTCTGCTGCATCTGCACACGCTGGCGGGGCTGGCGCGAGGTGCCGGAGCTCTGGTGGTGGCGTCTCGCTGTGCGTGGTTCCGGGAGAAACTGCTGGCAGAGTCTGCGCCGGTCATTGGGTCGCGTTTGCTCATGGACCATTGCGTGCCCGGCGGCACCAGTCTGCGTGAGGCGACCGGTCTGGGTGATCTCTGCATCAGTCTCGCAAAGCTGGGTGACGATATTTATCCGGGGCTGGCGACGCTCTGGCGCACCTACCCGGCGCTTTCTGTCCGGCTGAGCGGGGTGGGCAAAGTGGATGCCGCCTTGCTGGAGCGCGTGGGGCTGGATGGTCCGGTAGCGCGGGCCAGCGGGAAGGATTGTGACGGACGACGCACCCAGCGCGTTTACCAGAACCTCTGGCGGCTGACCGCAGGGCGGCAGGGCGGCACGGCGGAAGATCGCGCGCTAGTCCTGCTGGATGAAATTGGCGAAAGCCTGCGCATGCTGGGCGAGGCTGGCCCCCGGCTGGGCCTGACTGCCGGTGGCCGTGTGGACCTCACTCTTGAAGACGGAGAAGGGCTGGGGATGACGGAAGGCCCGTGGGGTACCGTACTTTACTGGGTGCGCCTACAGGCTGGCCGTGTGGCGCAGGTGTTTGTGCATGACCCGTCCCCTGCCGCACTGATGGTCTTTGAAGACGCGCTGGCAGGGCAGGATGTGGCGGATCTGGCGCTTGTGCGGCAGTCCCTCGGGGTGAATGCGGCTGCACTTGATGGCTAAAGAACAGGACAGGAAGGGTTTGCAGTCATGGGGCTGATCCGCGCAGTGTTTGATGCCGCTTTCCGGCAGGGTGGCCCGCGCCTGAAACCCGTCGGGCCGCGCTGGCCGCTGCTGCTGTTCCATGTGGATACCGGCGGTTGCGGCGGCTGTGGGATGGAACTGGAAGCTCTGGCGACTGGCCCCTACGACATGGAAGGTGCCGGTTTTGGCTTTGTGCCGTCCCCACGGTCTGCGGATGTGCTGCTGGTGACCGGCACGCTCACCCGCACTATGGCCCCCGTGCTGGAAGCTGCGTGGCAGGCCATGCCTAAACCCAAAGGGGTGATTTGTGTGGGGGGGTGCGCCATGGATGGCGGCTATTTCCCGGAAAATTATTCCGTTCTGGGTGGGCTGGACCGCAAGGCAAAGATTGACCTGCAAATTCCTGGTTGTCCGCCATCTCCCCAGCAGGTTCTGGATGGGTTGTGCTCTCTGTTCGGGCAGCGTGTGCCGCCCGCCAGAGGGGGTCAGGCTGAGGGTTCGTCCTCAACCTCTTCCTGAAGATCTTCAGCCGCTTTTTTCAGCTTGAGAAAGCTGAAATGGCTGAGGGGCAGCAGGATCATATAAATCACGCCAGCCGCAGCCAGAGCGCCCCACGGGTCTGCCACCAGCACGGCGGTATAAGCACCTGTGCCAAGCATGACGGGTAGCACATACTGCGCCGGCACCTTGAAGTTTTTAAAAGACCAGACCCGCAACGTGGACACCAGCAGGAATGCCGTGCTGATAAGCGTAAAGGCAGGCAACCAGGGCAGGCGCGTCAGGCGATAAAGCCAGTCGATCCCCAGCTTCTGCGCTTCCAGCCCCAGAAAGACCGGAAACAGCGCCAGACCGGCCCCGGCCGGAGCCGGAACACCAGTGAAGAAGTTGCTGGCGTATTTCGGCTTTTCTTCCTCGCCATCCAGCGTGGCGTTAAAGCGCGCCAGACGCAGGGCCATGCAGACCGTAAACATCAGGCACGGCAGAAAGGCGTAACGCCCGCCATCCTGCAACGCCCAGAAAAACAGCAGGAAAGACGGAGCGACGCCAAAGCAGACAAAGTCTGAAAGGCTGTCAAACTCTGCCCCAAACCGGGTAGAGCCACGCAGCAGGCGTGCAATGCGCCCATCCAGTCCGTCAATAAAGGCGGAGAGCAGCAAGGCGATCCCGGCGGCCTGAAAGCGGCCTTCCACAGCAAAGCGCATTCCCGTCAGGCCCGAGCAGAGCCCCAGCATGGTGAGAATGTTGGGGATCAGCCGGTTGAAGGACGGGCCGCGAATTTTGGTCCGCACCCGTTTGCGCAGCCGTTTGCGGCGCAGCCCTCGTGCGGAAAGCGAAGCCTGAGGAGGCGGAGCAGCGGGAAGCTGCGCTGGGGTCTGCGGATCTGTCACGGGATCAGAGGCGCGCCATCACGGTTTCACCACCCACCATGGTCTGGCCTGCGGAAACCAGCGGTTCCACACCCGGCGGCAGGTACAGGTCCGTGCGGGAGCCAAAGCGGATCAGGCCGAAGCGTTCACCCGCTTCCACCTTCATGCCTTCAGACACGCTGCACACAATACGGCGGGCAATCAGACCGGCAATCTGCACCACGGCCATCATCCGGCCATCCGGCAGGGTCAGGCTGAGGGCGTTGCGCTCGTTCAGTTCAGACGCCTTATCAAGGCTGGCATTCAGGAACTGGCCGGGGTGGTAGGCAATGCGCGTCACCGTCCCAGCGGCAGGCATCCGGTTGATATGCACATCCAGTACGGACAGGAACGTGGCAATGCGCCAGACCGGAGCCGTGCCCATGCCCAGTTCTGCCGGGGGAGCGATTTTCTCAACAGACACCACGCGGCCATCGGCAGGCGCGACAGCGACGTCGCTGCGGGCAGGCGTGGTCCGTTCCGGGTCACGGAAGAAATACAGGCAGAAGCCAAAGAACAGGCCGCTGGCGGTGCCAACATGGCGCAGCACCGGGCAGGAGAGCTTCTTGCCCAAAAAACGGGTGACCAGCGTGGTCGCGCCAGAAGCAAGCAGGAACGGTTTCGCTTCCGGGTGGGGCGGAGCCAGAACAAGTTTGAAAGAGTCGATCAGGGACATGGAGGGGTCCTCATGCAAAAGGCCGGAGTGTGGGAAGAAAACAGGGGACCGTGCCGGACGTTCCCCTGCGCCGGAGAAGGATCAGACCAGACCGGCCAGAGTTTCCCGCACGGCTGCAAAAGCGGCATCGGCTGCACCGGCATCCGGGCCGCCAGCCTGCGCCATATCGCGTCGGCCACCGCCGCCTTTGCCGCCCATGGCAGCACTGGCTGCGCGGACGAGGGCAACGGCATCGACTTTTTCCGTCAATGCCGGAGCAACGGCAGCCACAACGCTGCCTTTGCCATCGGCGGTGGAAATCAGCACGACCACATCCGCATTGCCCTGCTTGAGGATGGTTTCTGCCAGCCCCTTGAGTTCACGCGGAGCGGTCTCACCTACATTGCGGGTGGCAAGACGGGCGGCACCGACCTGTTCCACACCAGCAGATTCAACAGACCCCGCCGCCAGCTTGCGCTGAAGAGCGGAAATCTGCCGTTCCATGGTGCGGCGTTCTTCCAGCAGCAGAGCCAGACGTTCCGGCGCATCGGCCACGCTGACTTTCATCATGGCGGCCATCTGCGTCAGGCGCTGTTCATTGGCAATGGAGAGGGCTTCCGCTGCGGTGCCGGCCACGGCCTCAATACGCCGCACGCCAGCGGAGACACCGCTTTCAGACGTAATGCGGAAGTGGCCGATATCCCCGGTGCGGTCCACATGCGTGCCGCCGCAGAGTTCCAGAGACCATGCAGCTTTGTTCTCATCCGGGCCACCCATGGAGACAACACGGACTTCATCGCCGTATTTTTCCCCAAACAGGGCCATAGCGCCTTCTTCCACAGCCTGTTCCGGCGTCATGGAGCGGGTGACGACCTGTGAGTTTTCACGCACCCGGCGGTTCACCTCGGCCTCAATCTCCGCCAGTTCTTCCGGCGTGATGGGGCGCGGCTGGCTGACGTCAAAGCGCAGACGGTCCGGGGTGTTCAGGCTGCCCTTCTGGGCAACATGGTCACCAAGGCGACGGCGCAGGGCCTCATGCAGCAGGTGGGTGGCGGAATGGTGGGCGCGGATAGCGGAACGGCGATCATGATCCACCGTGGCGGTCACGGCCTGACCGGGGCGCAGGGTGCCTTCGGTCACGGTGCCGTAATGCACAATCAGATCGCCCGCTTTTTTCTGCGTATCCGTAATGGCAACGCGCAGGCCTGCGGCCGTCAGGAACCCGGTATCGCCAGCCTGACCACCGCTTTCGCCATAGAACGGTGTCTGGTTGAGCAGCACAGCAACTTCCGTGCCCACACCGGCTTCTTTCAGGAAGCCGTTATTGGCGATAACGGCCTGAACCTCACCATCAGCCTGTTCGGTGCTGTAGCCGAGGAATTCAGTCGCGCCGAACTTATCCCGTGCTTCAAACCACACGGTTTCCATGGCTGTGTCACCCGAGCCAACCCATGCGGCGCGGGCGCGCTGGCGCTGCTCGTTCATGGCGGCATCAAACCCGTCTACATCCACGCCGTGGCCGCTGCCGCGCAGGGCGTCCTGCGTGAGATCCAGCGGGAAGCCGAACGTGTCATACAGACGGAAAGCAATATCACCCGGCAGAGCAGCACCGCTGGACAGCTTGGAGGTTTCTTCCTCCAGCAGGCCCAGACCGCGGTCCAGCATGGCTTTGAAGCGTTCTTCCTCATTACGCATGGTTTCACGGATGAGGGCTTCACCCTGCACCAGTTCCGGATACGCACCACCCATCTGCTGGATGAGGGCCGGGAGCAGTTTGTAGAAAACCGGCTCCTTCGTGCCCATCATGTGCAGGTGGCGCATGGCGCGGCGCATGATGCGGCGCAGCACGTAACCGCGGCCATCCTTGGACGGCAGAACGCCATCGGCAATCAGGAAGGCGGTGGAGCGCAGATGGTCGGCCACAACGCGGTGGCTGGATTTGAACGGGCCATCGGCAGCCTGATGCGTGACTTCGGCAGAGGCCTGAATCAGGGCAACAAAGGTGTCCGTATCATAGTTGTCGCGCTTGCCCTGCATGATGGCGGCAAAGCGTTCCAGCCCCATGCCGGTATCAATGGAGGGGCGGGGCAGCGGGGAGCGCACGCCCGGCGGATCTTCAAAGAACTGCATGAAGACCAGATTCCAGATCTCCACAAAGCGGTCGCCATCTTCATCCGGGGAACCGGGCGGGCCACCGGGGACATCCGGGCCATGGTCAAAGAAGATTTCAGAACAGGGGCCGCAGGGGCCGGTATCACCCATCCGCCAGAAGTTGTCTGACGTGGGGATGCGGATAATGCGGCTGTCATCCAGCCCGGCAATCTTGCGCCACAGGCCAGCCGCTTCTTCATCTTCCGAATACACGGTGACGAGCAGCTTATCCTTGGGCAGGCCAAAGTTGCGGGTAATGAGGGTCCAGGCCAGTTCAATCGCTTCGGGCTTGAAATAATCGCCGAAGGAGAAGTTGCCCATCATTTCAAAAAAGGTGTGATGGCGGGCTGTATAACCGACGTTATCCAGATCGTTATGCTTGCCGCCTGCCCGAACGACCTTCTGCGCAGTCGTTGCGCGGGAGTAGGGGCGGGTTTCCTGCCCCGTAAAGACGTTCTTGAACTGCACCATCCCCGCATTGGTGAACAGCAGGGTGGGATCATTGCGCGGCACCAGCGACGATGAGGGCACAATCTGATGCCCTTGTCCGGCAAAATACTCCAGAAAGGTGGTGCGAATATCGTTTGTTGTGAGCATGGCGTGAGGCAGACGGTCCTGAAACTGGTTGGGCGCGTGATCTCCCTTGCCAGCGACCTTCTGCGGAGAATTCCGAAAAGGGGCTGGCGCAGGAAAAGTCCTCACGGCCAGGCGAAAAGCGGAAAGGCTTCTTTAACCCGTTGCCAGATGTAGCGCACCCGGCGCGGCTCTGAAAGGGGTTAGCGCGCGGGGCGGGGTGAAGAGCGCGTTATGGCTCTGCACTGGGGTTTTTGAGTGACGTTGGAAAGGCGATGGCGCTTTCCGCCAGATCCTCCAGAGAGGTAGGTGGTTTTTCCCGGAAAACCATTTTCTGGCTGAGGTTGAAATTGGCGAACATGCCCGCAAGAGAGCCTGCTGCAAGCGCCAGAACCGGATAGGTCACGCACAGCGGCACCGTGTAGAACAGCGTGTAAACCGTGCCGCGGTTCAGTAGGAACCCAAGGCTGTTAGCCAGCAGGAACCGGAGCCATTGCAGCACCGGATGGTCATGCCTGCCTGCGCCTTTAAAGGTCCAGAGGCGGTTGAGCATCCAGTTGAGAGTGGCGGCTACAAAATAGGCCACCAGAGTTGCGGCCGTCAGTCCGATAAGCGGACGCAGGGCGTAAACGGTGCCCGAATCCCACACAAGGCCGAGCCCGCCAACCGTACCGAATTTCAGCAGGCGAATCAGTTTGGCGCGGGTTGCAGAGCCAGAGGCCGGAGCAGGGGCGTCAGGCTGGGAGGAAGCAGGGGATGGGGAACGGGTCACGCAGAGTTCCTCAGGCGGGGCGGGAAGAACGGAGCAAAAAAAAGGGGCACCCGAAGGTACCCCTTTTTCCGATCACAAGGAACCGGTCGATTAGTGGAGGATGATTTCCACGCGACGGTTCTGAGGCTCACGGGTGTTCGGGCCGGTCGGCACCAGCGGCTTGGATTCACCATAACCGTGGATGTCGATCGCGGTAGCCGGCACGCCGTCACGGATCAGTTCTGCCTTCACGCTGTTAGCACGACGCAGGGACAGGCCCAGGTTGTACTTTTCACCGCGCGGACCCGGGTGAGCAGCGGAGTTATCGGTGTAGCCGTTAACTTCGATGCGGGTCGTCTGAACGTGGGTGGAAGCCTGAGCAGCTTCTGCCACGATCTGGCGAGCGCGAGACGTCAGGACAGACTTATCCCAGTCGAAGAACACCAGGTAGGAGCGAGCCGGCAGCGGAGCCGGAGCTGCTACAACCGGAGCCGGCGGCGGCGGCGGCGGAGCCGTATCGAACGCATAACGCAGGCCCAGGATGAACTGGTGGTTGAAGCGGTGATCGAAGTTCGTGTTGCCACGACCATGACCGCCGTTTGCGTAGTTCGCCGTGGAGGTGAACGCACCGTCAGAGAAGGAACCCGGCTGACCGATCATGCGGTATTCCGTGGTCACCTGGAAGCCCGGGATGCCCGTGTCGTATGCAGCACCGACGATGCCCTGGTAAGCGAAGCCACCGTTCGTGCCGCCCAGACGGCTGGTGTTGCCGTTGTTAAAGGCTGTGGTGGTCGGGTTGTAATGCTGCCACAGGTAGCCAGCACCAACACCAACAAACGGGGTGACCGGAGCGTCGATCCCGAACTGCTTCAGGTCGATGTCATACAGCACGTTGATGAAACCGCCGTAGGACTGGTCGCTGCCACGGGTACGACCCGGAACACCTGTGCCACCCTGGTGGTTGATGTTGGAGTAGTTATACACACCTTCAACTTCAGCGCGCAGACCGTTGCCGAAGCCCCAGCCGAATGCACCGAAACCGGTGAAGCCAGTGCCGTGACGGAACTGGGAAGAAGAGGTGTTCTCAGAGCTGTTCGCACCGCCGCCGTAGCCGGAAGTGTGAGCGTGCTGATTCTGCACCAGGTTGTAACCACCGCCCAGATCAACATAAGGGCCCGTGATCGTGGTGGCGAATGCGGCCGCCGGAGCCGCTGCCATCAGTGTCGTTGCGAGTAACGCCGTGCGGAGACGCATTTTTTCGTCCTCAATATTTTTCATCTGTTCGACTCTGCCGCTAACCATTTAGCGGTCAGTGCCAGCAAGATGCCTAAAGCCGTATAAAACGATCGGTTCCCAAATAGAAACCCGCAGCTTCGTGCTCTTGGTGATTAGAAGCCATAACCGTGTTTTATTTGCAACAGTTCATTTCGGTATCCCAAGATGCTGCTGCTGCATAGTTAACTATTCAGCTCAAGACTGCTTGCGTTCAACATTGCCAGGTTGCAAATGCCGCGCCTGTCTCGTTTCTGAATAAGGCGGAATTGCGGCGGGTTGGTACAGTTGGCGGCAACCCACCGCAAAAGTGGCGGTTTTCTAGGCTTTGCAGCCATCTGCAATCAGAACGTCCCGTACCATTTCTGCCGGTACATCACGGCTGGTAAAGGCTTTTCCGATTCCGTTCACAAGCACAAAAGACAAGCGTCCATCCTGCATTTTCTTGTCGCGCTGCATGTGCGCCATAAGATCTGCTACGCGGAAGCTGTATGGCAGGTCAGTAATACTTGCAGGCATCTTCAGGGCGTGCAGATGGGCTTCCACCCGTGCCAGATCTTCCGGCGGGCAGACGCCCAGCCTGACCGAGAGGGCAAAGGCCAGCTTCAGCCCGATGGAAACGCCCTCACCATGCAGCAGGCGGCCATCATATCCCAGTTCGGCTTCCAGCGCGTGGCCAAAGGTGTGGCCAAGGTTGAGCAGGGCACGGCCATTGCTGGCCTGAGCCTCCCGCTCATCAGCGGCAACGACGCGGGCCTTGAAGGCGCAGGCCTGGCGCACGGCTTCGGTCAGGGCATCGGGTTCTGCCGCCAGAACGGAGTCTCCGTTTTTCTCGCACCACTGGAATAGTTCCGGGTCGCCAATCAGGCCGGATTTCACAATCTCAGCGTATCCGGCCACCAGTTCCCGCTGGGGGAGCGTGCTGAGAGCTGAGACATCGGCCAGAACGCACAGCGGCTGATGGAAGGCCCCCAGCAGATTCTTGCCCCAGCGGGTGTTGATGCCGGTTTTCCCGCCCACGGACGAATCAACCTGTGAGAGCAGGGTAGTGGGAATCTGCACAAATGGCAGGCCACGCAAGGTAGAGGCGGCCACAAAGCCCGCCAGATCCCCCACTACCCCGCCGCCCAGGGCGATGATGGTGGTGCGGCGCTCCACGCCTTCTTCCAGAATCGCATCGGTCAGGCGCTCATAGGTTTTCAGGCACTTGGAGTGTTCGCCCGGTGCAATGGTCAGGGCGCGGAACTCAATGCCGGTTTCCTTTAAAGACTCCTGCAGGGCTGGCAGATACAGCGCGGCCACGTTCTCATCTGTAATGATGATGACCTTCTTCTGAGGCAGCACCGGCGCGAGCAATGCTCCGGCCCGGCTGATCAGATTGGTGCCGATCACGACATCATAGGCGGCACGATCAAGTGAGACGGGCAGGCGGACGGGCCTGCGGGAAAGGGCCAGGCTTTCAATCACCCGGGTCGTGCTGTGGTCCACGTTGTGGTCTCCGCAATCAACAATCACATCGGCTTCGGCATAAATGGGGTGACGCACCGTCATAAGGCGCGCCAGCACATCGCGCGGAGAGGCCTCATTTAATAAGGGGCGATGCGTCCGGCCCTGCACGCGGCGCAGCAGCACCGGCAACGGGCAGCGCAGCCAGACAGACATGGCGCGTGCACGGACCAGCGCGCGGGTGCTGGCGTTCATGAATGCGCCGCCGCCGGTGGCCAGCACCATGGGCGGCCCTTCCAGCAGGCGGCGAATCACGCGGCGTTCGCCATCGCGGAAGGCGGCCTCGCCATACAGGCGGAACACATCGGCAATGGAGCAGCCGGCGGCGCGTTCTATTTCTACGTCAGCATCCACAAACGGCAGGCCAAGCCGCGTGGCCAGACGGCGGCCGATTGTGGTTTTGCCGGCGCCCATAAGACCAACAAGAACAATGCTGCGTCCGGATGGAATGAGGCTGGTTGCAGGCCAGCGCCCCACTCTTTCCAGATCAAGGGGAATCGGTGGGCTTTCCGCAGCGTCGGGGGGTGGGTACGAGATACGTGATGACATGAAACGCAGCTTACCATAGAGCAGAGAGAACGTACTTATTCTGTTGTTATGGAGCCAAAACATATGAACCGCACGGTTCTTCTGGTTGCTGCCGTTATTTGTGTTGCTCTGGTCGGGGGGCTTACGGCCCTTGGCCTGTCCGGGCATGCGCCTGTGCCGCAGGCTGTGCACCGGGATATTCCGCTTGCTGCTCCGCCCGCCGCTGCACCCGCCGCTGCTATGGTGCCCGTCCCGCCAGCAGGTCCGACAGTCACACCCGCTGGCACGGCTGCTCCGGGCGCTGTGCCGCCTGCTGCACAGGGTCCTTCTGCGGCGGCTCTGGTCCCCGCAGGGCCGAGCGGTCCGGTTGTGACATCCCCGGTGGCTCCCGCGCAGGCTCCTGCTGCCGCGTCTGCTGCGGCTGCGGCTCCGGTCACTGTGCCTGTTCCGGCTGCTCCCGCCCACCCGTGAGCACGGACGCACGCGGCACAGATCTGTTTCTGGAAATGCTGGCGGCTGAACGGGCCGCCGCACCCAACACTCTGGCCGCGTACACAGCGGATTTAACCTGCTGTGAAGAGTCTCTGGCCGCACAGGGGGAAACCCTGCTTCAGGCCACGGCTGCCGGACTGGCGGAATGGATGGCCGATATGGGCCGCAGCGGGCAGTCCCGCCGCACCGTGGCCCGCAGGCTCTCCTGTATCAAACAGTTCTATCTGTTTCTGCTGCGCGAAGGACTGCGCGAGGATAACCCGGCGGCGCATCTGGATGCCCCCCGGCCCGAGGCTTCGTTGCCGCATTTTCTCTCCGAATCGGAAGTCGTCGCGTTGATCGACGCCTGCGCGGTCTCGCCTGACGCCTCGGAGGCCAAACAACGGCGTGGGCTGGTCGCGCGGGCAGCGCTGGAACTGCTCTATGCGTCTGGCCTGCGTATTTCAGAACTGCTGTCTCTGCCGCGCGAAGCGCTGGCCGGAGAGCGGCAGATGCTGGTGGTGCGCGGGAAGGGCGGCCGGGAACGGCTGGTGCCCTTGTCGGACAGTGCCCGAGAGGCCGCGCAGGCGTTGCTGGCACTGGATGCCCCCAAGGCCAGCCTCTATCTGTTTCCGGGCCGGGACCCGAAAAGACCGCTGACCCGGCAGGCTTTTGATAAGATTCTCTATGAAGTCGGCCTTCAGGCCGGGCTGGACCCGGCGCGGCTTTCCCCCCATGTGCTGCGGCACTCCTTCGCCACGCACTTGCTGGCGCATGGGGCGGACCTGCGGGCCTTGCAAATGCTGCTGGGGCACGCGGATATCGCTACCACACAAATCTATACGCATGTGCAGACGGAGCGGCTGAAACAGGCCGTGGAGTCTTTCCATCCGCTGGCCTCAGAGCGCGCCGGGCAGGCCGAAAAAACAGGTTAAACGACGCGCCATGCACGAAGTGGCTTGGTTTTACGCGTGGCTGTGCTATCCGCTTGCGCATGCGTCAGTTCCTGGATTTCGAGAAGCCCGTCGCCGAACTTGAAAACAAGATCGACGAGCTGCGGCAAATGACCGACCCCGACGGGGTCAATATCGCCGAAGAAACGGCCCGCCTTTCAGATAAGGCGGAGAAGCATCTTCGTGCCATTTATGCCAAGCTCACACCCTGGCAGAAGGTGCAGGTGGCACGCCACGCGCAGCGCCCGCACACGCAGGACTATATCAACGCCTTGCTGACCGAGTTTACGCCGCTGGCGGGGGATCGGCTGTATGCGGATGATAAAGCCATTATTGGCGGCATGGGCCGCTTTGATGGTCAGCCTGTGGTGGTGATTGGCACGGAACGTGGTTCCGACCTTGAAACCCGTCTGGCCCACAATTTTGGCATGGCCCGCCCGGAAGGTTACCGGAAGGCTCAGCGGCTGATGAAGCTGGCTGGCCGCTTCAACCTGCCGATTCTCACCTTTATCGATACCGCAGGCGCATGGCCCGGTATTGATGCCGAGCAGCGCGGTCAGGCCGAAGCCATTGCCCGCTCCATTGAAGTCTGTCTGGAAGCCCCGGTGCCGCTGATTGCCACCGTGATTGGTGAAGGCGGGTCTGGTGGGGCTGTGGCACTTGGTGCGGGTGACCGGGTGATGATGCTGGAAAACGCCATCTACTCCGTCATTTCCCCGGAGGCCTGTGCTTCCATCCTGTGGCGTGATCCCAAGCAGGCCAGCACGGCAGCCGAAACGCTGCGGCTGACAGCGCAGGATCTGTCCCGCCTCGGGCTGATTGACCGGATTATCCCTGAGCCGGTGGGGGGCGCCCAGCGTGACCCGAAGGCGGCTCTGGCCTCCGTGCATGATGCGCTGGCGGAAGAATTGCAGGCGCTCACGCCGCTGGCTCCGGCCCGGTTGAAGGAACTGCGGCGCGAGAAATTCCTCGCCATGGGGCGTGAAAACCTGTCCTGAACGGACAGGCCTTAACGCTTTCAGGTTTCAGGGCGGTGGTTCCCCTTCAACGGGAGCGCCGCCCTTTTCTTTGAGCAGATCATAAATGGCCTGAGCGGCCTTTTCGACTTCGGCCTTGTCCTGCCCTTTGGCGACAAGGGCCACACCCCGACGGCCATCCTCACGATGGAAGGGGTAGGACCCGAGATCCAGATCCGGGAACTTGTCCTGAATAGCTTCCAGCCCTTCCGCCAGTGCGCCCTCATAAAGAGATGGCGTGTACCAGGTGCGGGAGAAGACCGGCGCGCCCTGCTTTAAGGAGGGGGCGAGGGCTTCAAACATGGCCCGCATGATGCGGGGTACGCCGGCCATCACATGCACATTGCCGATGGTAAAACCGGGTGCGACGGAGACGGAATTGGGGATGGGGGTGGCCCCACGCGGCAATTTCGCCATGCGCTGCCTGGCGGCATTGAATTTTTCCGCACCAAAAAAACCTTCCAGCAGTGCGAAGGTGGGCGGGTGGAATTCCCACGGCACCCCAAATGCCTCGGCCATGCACGGTGCGGTAATGTCATCATGCGTGGGGCCAATGCCGCCGGTGGTGAAAACTTCATCAAATTTGGCGCGGAGTTCCGTCACCGTTTCCACAATCGTTTCCCGAATATCGGGAATAACGCGGATTTCCCGCAGGGGAATACCCAGTTCACCAAGCCGCGTGGCCAGAAACTGGATGTTGTCATCTCGGGTGCGACCGGAGAGAATCTCATTGCCAATCAGAATGAGGGCTGCGGTGCGACGCATGAAAAACCGGTCCTTTCAGCGTGGTCCCTTGGATGGGAGCAAGCGGCTTTTGGAAAAATGAGGCCCCGCTTGCCTGCGGTCAATGGCCTCATAACTCTGTAAGAGAGCAAGGCCGTGCGTGTTTTTGGATTGACCGGGAGCGGTGCAGTTCATAGCTTCCGCACCATGTCCGAGAACCGCTCAAACCCCGAACCCATTCTTCCCCGCGTCTGGCCTTTTGAGGAAGCGCGAAAACTTGCCGAGCATGTGGATGCCCGCACGGCTGCCAAACCGGACACGGCGGCAAGCCCTGCGCTGCTGGAAACCGGCTACGGCCCGTCCGGCCTGCCGCATATCGGCACGTTTGGGGAAGTGGCGCGTACGTCCTGGGTGCGTCAGGCCTATACGGCGCTGACAGGCCGCCCGACGCGCCTGCTGGCCTTCTCGGATGATATGGATGCCCTGCGCAAGGTGCCGGACAATGTGCCGAACCGGGAACTGCTGGAAAAATATATCGGCCAGCCGCTCTCCCGCGTGCCGGACCCGTTTGGCACGCACGAGTCGTTTGCTGCACATAACAACGCGCGCCTGTGCAGCTTTCTCGATAGCTTCGGCTTTGAGTATGAATTTGCCTCTTCCACCACCTACTACACGTCAGGCCGGTTTGATGCCGCGCTGAAGCGCGTGCTGGAAGTGCATGATGAAATTCTGGCGGTCATTCTGCCCACGCTCGGGCCGGACCGTCGGGCGACCTATTCTCCGGTTCTGCCGCTGCACCCGCGCACGGGTGAGGTAATGCAGGTGAAAATGGACGCCATTGACGCCGCAGCGGGCACTGTCCGCTGGACCGATGCGGATGGCGAGACGTTTGAAACCCCGGTGACGGGTGGCCACGCCAAGATGCAGTGGAAGGCCGACTGGGCCATGCGCTGGTATGCTCTGGGCGTGGACTATGAAATGTCCGGCAAGGACCTGATTGACAGTGTCCGTCTGTCTGGCCGTATCTGCCGCATTCTGGGCGGCACGGCTCCGGCTGGCCTGACCTATGAGCTGTTTCTGGATGAAAACGGCCAGAAGATTTCCAAATCCAAGGGCAACGGCCTCTCGGTTGAGGAATGGCTGCGCTATGCGCCGCAAGAAAGCCTCGGTCAGTTCATGTTCAATCAGCCGCAGCGCGCGAAACGCCTGTTCTTTGATGTGATCCCCAAAACGGCAGATGACTATCTGACGCATGTGGAAAAAGCCAAAGCGTTACAGGCAGCCGATAGTGAGAGCGTGGACCTGAAGGCCAACCCGGCCTGGTTTATTCATAAAGGCCATATTCCGACGGATGCGGGCAGCCCGGTGCCGTTTGGCATGCTGCTGAATCTGGCCAGTGTGGCCAATGCGGAAACGCCGGAAGTGCTGTGGGGCTTTATCCGCCGGTATGACCCGTCCGTTTCCCCGGAAAGCCACCCGATGCTGGCCAACCTCGTCAGCCATGCCATTGCCTATTATGCGGACTTTGTGCGTCCGGCCAAAACCTTCCGCGCCCCGACGGACAAGGAACGTGCGGCTCTGGTTGATCTGGCCGAATCTCTGCGCGGGTATGAAGGTGAGGCATCTGACGCCGGCACCTTACAGAATCTGGTGTTCGAAATTGGCAAGCGCCATGCGTTTGAACCGCTGCGGAGCTGGTTCGGTTGTTTGTATGAGGTGCTTCTGGGCCAGAAGGAAGGCCCGCGCTTTGGTGGCTTTGTGGCTCTGTACGGCGTGGCGGAAACCGTCGCACTGATTGAGGCCGCTCTGCTGCGAGAGTCTCAGGCGTAAGCGCGGGATCTTGTCTCCATGGTGAAGAACATGTCGTCATCACCACAAGGACAGATGCCCAAGCACCAGCCGGAAGGGCCGGGGTGGAAGCGGTGGCTTAAGCATCTGCCCCACCTGATCGGGCTGCTGCTGATGGTGGCTGCGATTGGCGTGGTGCAGCATGAACTGCGCCATCTGCGCCTTGCGGACATCAAGCAGGCGATGATAGCTATTCCGGGCCGTCAGCTCTGGCTGGGCGTGGCCTGTACGTTTTTTTCCTACTTCATTCTGTCGTTTTACGACCGGCTGGCCGTCATACAGGTCGGCTACAAGCAGATATCCTTCCGCCGCACGGCGTTTGCGGCCTTCTGCTCCTATGTCCTGTCACACAACCTCGGGTTTTCGGCGGTGTCCGGAGCGGCTGTGCGGTATCGGCTGTATCGCAACTGGGGGGTTAGCTCCTTTGCCATAGCCCAGATTATCGCCTTCTGTTCCGCCACCTACCTGCTGGGTGCCGCCGTGCTGATTGGCGGCGTGCTGGTGTGGGAGCCGCAGGTTATCCCTATGGCGGGCAGCCATGTCCCCAGCTGGGTTCTGGCTCTGGTGGGTGTTCTGCTGTGGGTCGGGGTGCTGGCCTATATCGGCATGGCCTTCAAGGTTCGCACCTTTACTTTCCGTAAATGGACGGTGGATCTGCCGTCTCCCCGCATGGCCGTGATGCAGACGGTGGTGGCCGCCGCAGATGTGGCAGCCACGGCAGCCATTGCCTACGTGCTGCTGCCGCCGGGCATTGGTGTGGATTACGGGTCTTTTCTGGCCATTTATATTGCTTCCTACACTGCCGGGCTGATCGCCAGCGTGCCGGGTGGCCTGGGCGTGTTTGATGGCGCCATGCTGCTGGCCCTTGGGCCGTATATGCCCGCGCCGCAAATCCTCGGCGTGGTGCTGATTTTCCGGCTGTTTTACTACATCATCCCGCTGTTTATGGCCGGTATCATGTTCGCCGGGCATGAACTCTTCCTGCGTGGGGACGATGCTCTGGCGAAGAAGAAAAGCCGGAAGCAGAAAACCCCTGCGGCTGTGCGTATTCGCCCCAGTCAGGTGGTACGGGAAAGTGAGGCGGACTTCTCCGTTGCGGTGGCGACGGGCACGGTCTCGCTCTGCGGTCTGATGCTCATTTGCCTCGTGCTGCTTGACCCTGTGCCTAAGTTTGGGGTGGTGCAGGGGCTGTTTTTCTCAGCAGCCGGGTCTGTCAGCAACTACCTGCTTTCTCTGATGGGGGTGGCGCTGATTGGGCTGGGCATAGGCCTTTCGCAGCGCGTGACGCTCGCATGGCGCGGCACGCTGGTGCTGCTGGTAACGGCTGCAATCCTTACCTTCCTGCGCGGCAATACGGTGCTGGTGCCCGTCATGCTGGGGCTTTCGGCCTTTCTGGTGGCACCCTTCCGGGCTTGCTATTACCGTCACGCCCGACTGCTGAGCGAGCCGCTGTCCGCCTCTACTCTGCTGTGCCTGCTGCTGCTGTTTGGGTGTGTGATTGCGCTGGCCAACCGGCACGGAGCCGGAAGCTGGTGGCAGATGGTCTTCATCTTTCCGGCCTCGGGCGCGGCGCGCTGGACTATTGCGCTGGCCGTGCTGATGGCGCTGGTGGTGATTGGCCGCCTGATGTGGCCCGGCCGTATTACGGTTAAAGAATGGGATGAGGACGCCTGCGCGCATTATCTCACGCTCGACCATGCCATGCCCACCATACAGGACCTGAGGCCGGAAGGCTTTGTGGCGGGTGAGGGGGGTGAGGCCATCATTCCGGTCCGCCAGAGCGGGGCCTTTCTTGTTGGGCTGGGTGACCCGGCCGGGGCGCAGGAAGACTGCGTTTCCGCCATCTGGCGCATGCGCGATCTGGCGTTGCAGGACGGATTGAAACCCGTGTTCTGGCAGGTCGGCAGTCCTTTTTTGCGGATTTATGATGATATTGGCCTGAGTGTCTGGCCAATGGACGATGGCACGGGGCTGCATTTCTGCTATCCGGCGAGCGATATTGCTCTCGCATCCAAGTTTTTTGCCACCTATAAGGGCGGCAGAGAGGATTCTCCGGCACCCGCCGGGCAATAAGATTTTATGCAGGGCTTCGTAAGAGGCCGGTTTTGCTGGATACGTGCATGTCGGCTGATTTTACTGCCTCGTTGTTTAGCGGAGGGGCCGCCCGTGTGGCGACAACCTCCTTCCTGCTGGCGTTTCCCGCCCTGTTTTCCATCGTTAACCCGCTCGGGGCTGCGCTGATTTTTGCGCAGGCGACGGCTGGCCGCTCGCAGAAGGAAATCTTCGCGCTGGCCCGGCTGGTGGCGTTCTATTCCTTTGTGCTGATGGTGGTGTCCATCTGGTGCGGCAGTAAGGTGCTGGTGTTTTTCGGCGTGACCGTAAACGCCCTGCGCGTGGCAGGCGGTACTGTGGTGGCCGTGCGCGCGTGGGACCTGCTGCAAAGCCCGGAAAGCATTGAAGCGCAGAAGGAAAAGCAGGCACTGCAGGGCGGCAAGACCGTCATGTCTCCCAACTGGTCTGATTCCGCGTTCTTCCCGCTTGCCATGCCGTTTACGGTGGGGCCGGGGACGATTGCCGTCGCCATTGCGCTGGGTTCTGGCTGCCCGCCCGGGTCTTCCTTTCTGGCGTATGAAGGCGGCATTACCATTGCGGCTGTCTGCGTCGTGCTGATTGTGTGGCTGGCTTATTCCGGTTCGGAAAAGCTGGTTTCCATGCTGGGTGTGACGGGCACCCGTATTGTCAGCCGGATGGCCGCCCTCGTGCTGCTCTGCATTGGTGTGCAGATTCTGGCCGCCGGTGTGCAGGGCTTTGTGGTGGATATCTGGCAGCACATTAAAGCTGCTGGCTGAGGTTCTTTCTCGGGAAGTTTGGAGAGGGCAGGCGACACACTGTGTTGCGCTGCCCTTTTTTGATACGTGCCTTTAAAGAGGGGCGTTTATTCCGCCGTAATCTGCGTGACGGTGGCGTCTTCCGCATGCAGCAGGGTTTTCAGGCGGTTAAGCTGGGCCGTAGCCTGCTCCGCAAAGCCATAAGGCGGCTTGATGACGATCAGCCCCGCGCCATTCAGCCGGTCCGGGTCCACGGGTTTGCGCATCAGCAGTTCGGCGGCCAGAACATCCGGCACTCCGGCATCCTGCAAGGCCGTATAAAAGGTCCGAATGGGTGTGCGATGCTTGATAGGATACCAGATGGCAATCATGCCCGTCGGGAAGCGCGCCCGGATGGTGTGGACTGCCTGAAGCAGCCGGTCGAACTCGCCGGGTTCTTCAAACGGCGGGTCAATCAGCACCAGACCGCGTTTGGCGATTTTGGGTGGCAGCAGGGCGCGGAGGGCTTCGTACCCGTCGCGTTCATGCACAAACACATTCGGGGTGCGGGTAAACAGGCCGTAGAGCTTGCGCTTATCATCCGGGTGCTTCTCGCAGCAGATCAGCTCATCCTGCGGGCGCAGCATCAGGGATGTCAGCACCGGGGAGCCGGGGTAATAGCGCGGTCCGCCCGCTTTTTTCACCAGTTCCAGCCAGGGGGCGAGGGGACTGTCCGGCCCTTCCTCGCTCAGCAGGCCAATGCCCTCTTTCCATTCCTGCGTCTTTTCGGCTTCTTCACTGGTCAGGTCGTATCGGCCAATGCCCGCATGGGTATCCAGCACCATGAACGGGCTGGGTTTGCGCAGAAAATGACCGAGCAGCGAGACCAGAAGCGCGTGCTTCATGCAGTCTGCAAAGTTTCCGGCGTGGTAGATGTGGCGGTAGTTCATACAACACTCTCTTGGGGGGCGAAGCGGGCGGCCATGTCTTCCAGTGGCCAGCGCGGGCGGGGGCGGACGGTGCTGTCATCCGGCTGGGGCAGGCCGAGATCGGCCGCTTCCTGACAGGTTTCAAGAGCCGCCCAGCCCACCATCACGGCGTTATCCGTGCACAGGCGCAGCGGCGGGGCGGCAAAACGCAGGCCCGCACTGGCGGCCACCTCTTCCAGCCGGGCGCGCAGCACGCTGTTAGCGGCCACACCGCCTGCGGCCACCAGCAGCCCGGCTTCGGGCATCATTTTCAGGGCATTGGTTACCCGGTCGGCCACAACATCCGCCACAGCCTGCTGGAAGGAGGCCGCGAGGTCTGCGGCAAACTGGTGGGGCAGGGGTTCCAGCCCATACGGGGCCAGCTTTTGCGAGAGCGCGGTTTTCAGGCCGGAAAAGGAGAAGTCACATCCTTCACGGCCCATCAGCGGGCGGGGCAGGGGGATGGCCTTCGGGTTGCCGGACTGCGCCAGCTTTTCCAGCGCGGGGCCGCCGGGCCAGCCAAGGCCGAGCATCTTGGCGACCTTGTCGAACGCTTCGCCCGCCGCATCATCAATGGTGCCGCCCAGCTTGCGGTAACGGCCAACCCCTTCCACAGCAATGCACTGGCAGTGGCCGCCAGAGACCAGCAGCAGGAGGTAGGGGAAGGCTGCCCCTCCCGGCACCAGACCGGGCAGGCGGGCGGTCAGCGCATGAGCTTCCACATGATTAACGGCCACAAACGGCTTACCGAGGGAGAGCGCCAGCCCTTTGGCAAAACTGGCTCCCACAATCAGCCCGCCAATCAGGCCCGGGCCGGTGCTGGCGGCGATAAAACCGACCTCATCTGGAGTCATGCCGGCGTCTTTCAGCGTGGCCTGCACGAGTCCGGGGAGCAGGGCCAGATGAGCGCGGGCTGCGATTTCCGGCACCACGCCCCCAAAATCTGCATGGCCGTCCTGCGAGACGACCCGTTGTGCAAGGCATACGCCCTCGCTCGAGAGGATGGCGCAGGCGGTTTCATCACAAGACGATTCGATAGCCAGCACAGGTCCGGCAAGGGCGCTGTTTTTCGGCAGGTTCTGGTGGCTCATCGCCTTGTGGCTCCATGTGATGTGATGGGGAACAAGCCCTGATATTCTGTATGCTGTCCGGGGGCGAAACGGTCTGCTGCGCGTGCCGTGCGTCTCTGGGGCGCAAGTTTTTCAGGCCTTTCGGGTATCATGGCTTCTTGTCCTCTCTCCATTCCCGGTAATAGACACTCTTATGGACTCAGCCTACCCTTCCTCGCCCGCCCCTTCGCCCGCGCTGCAGAAAGTTGCGGCGGAAGCGGCAGCTCGCCAGAAAAAGACCTCCGGGCATGCGTCCCGTCGTCTTCTGCCCCTCCGTGTCGGAACGCGAGGCTCCCCCCTCGCGCTGGTCCAGACCCGTGCCTTCCTGACCATGCTCACGCGCTTCTGCCCTGTGCTGCGGGATATGGGCGCGTTTCAGGAGCATCAGATTAACACCACGGGTGATCAGGTGCAGAACCGCCGACTGGCCGAAATTGGCGGTAAAGGGCTGTTTGCCAAGGAAATTCACGAGGCCCTGTCTGACGGACGCATTGATTTTGCCGTCCACAGCCTCAAGGATCTTGAAACCACACTCCCCCCCGGCCTTGTGCTGGCCTGCACGCTGCGGCGTGAAGATGCGCGGGATGCGCTGATCCTTGGCCCCAACCTTGCACCGACGGACCCGGATGATCCGTATTCCGCGCTGCCGGAAGGGGCGCTGGTAGGCTGTGCCTCTGTGCGCCGTCAGGCTCAGATGCTGCATGTGCGGCCCGACCTGAAATTCGGCCTGCTGCGCGGCAACGTGCAGACCCGACTCGATAAGCTGGCCGCCCGCCAGTGTGACGCTACGCTGCTGGCGCTGGCTGGCCTGCGTCGTCTGGGTATGGCGGAGCGCGCCTCTCTGGTGCTGTCTCCCACCGTCATGGTGCCTGCCGCAGGGCAGGGCATTGTGGGTGTGACGGTGCGTGAGGACGATATTGAACTGCGCGAACTGCTGGCCGCCATTGAGGACTACGAAGCCCGCGCTGTGGCCACGGCAGAACGTGCCCTGCTGGCCGAACTGGATGGCTCCTGCCGCACACCGATTGGCGGTTATGCGCAGCTGATTCCCGTTGTGGCGGGGGAAGACCCCAAACTGCACCTGACTGGCCTCGTGGCGCGGGAGGACGGTTCCTTCCTGCTCAAACGCGCCATCAGCGGTGCGCCGGAAGATGCGGCGCGTCTGGGTAAAGAACTGGGTGAAAGCCTGCGGGCCGATAGCCCCGCCGATATTTTTGAAGACAAGTAAGACAGCCTTATGACTCCCCCCGGCATCAGCCGCGGCGTGCTGGTCACGCGGCCGGAGCCGGGGTTGTCTGAAACGCTGGCGGCTGTTTCTGCTGCCGGGTGGGTGCCTTATGCCTCTCCGGCATTGTGCATTACGCCGCATAGCCTGCGGGCTTTGCCCTCCCGATTTGCCGCTTGCGTGCTGACCAGCGGGCAGGCGGTGCAGGCCGCACAGGCGGCTCTTCCTTCCACATGCCCAGTTTATGCCGTTGGAGACCGCACAGCGCAGCGTGCGCAGTTGGCCGGGTTTGTGGGTGTGCAAAGTGCGCAAGGCGATGCTGAGGCTCTGGCTGCGCTGATTATCCGCACAGGCACACCTGCCTCTGGGCCGCTTTTGCTGCTTTCCGGGGCGCGGCAGGGGATGGAACTGGCAAGCCGGTTGCGGCAGGCGGGTTTTCGGGTGGTGCGGCGTGTGGCGTACACAGCCCGGCCAGCCCGTCAGATTGCCCCTGACGTGCTGTGTGCGCTGCAAGTGGGCGAGATTAGTCACACCCTGTTTTTTTCATCAGAAAGTGCCGCAAGCTGGATGGCCGCTCTCCCTGATGCTTCTCGGGGCGCTGTGTGCCGGACAACGGCAATTGTTATCTCACAGGCGGCAGCAGCCGTGCTGGAAAAGGCAGGGTGGACGCATATTATTGTCGCCCGCAAGCCCAATGCACAGGCAATGCTGGCGGCATTGGGTGTCTGCACAGTGGACCGGGCCTAAAAGTCGTCAGATATAAAAACGGAGGCACAAAAAAACCGGCCTCCGGATAAGTCCGAAAGCCGGTTTTCAGGAAACCGTTTAAAACCGTGGCCCGCAGCGTGTTACCGGCGCAGGCCGTCAGTCTCAGGCATTGCCAGCGGTCTGCGGGAATTCCGCACGCTTGGCCTGCCACAGTGCCACAAAGTCGATCGGCTGAAGCACGATCGGCGGGAAGCCGCCGTCACGCGTCACATCGCTGATGATGTTGCGGGCATAGGGGAAGATCAGACGCGGTACTTCAACCAGCAGCATCGGCTCAATCAGCTCCTGCGGCGGGTTGGTCAGCGTGACAACAGCAGCATAAGCCAGCTCGGCAATAAATACCGTGCGGCCAGCAGCGCCGCCTTCCGTTTCCGGGGCTTCTTTTGCTTCGGTCTTGATGGCCAGCGTTACTTCATAAACAGACTGGTCGTCCTGAAGTTTGGAGGCCTGAACATCAATGTTCACGGCAATATTGGGCTGGGAGCGCAGTGTGGCAAAAATTTCTGCGCCACCGGGCACTTCAAAGGACAGGTCCCGCGTGTACTGGAGGTTAATGGCCAGCGGAAGGGCGGGCGGGGCAGACTGTTCAGAGTCAGACATGGAAAAATGCGCTTTCTTAATCAGGTCACACTGAGGTCTTTAGCGGTAGCATGCTGGTCTGGCTTCGCCAACCGTCAGAATGAGACAGAAAAAATTAAAAGGATTTTCAGGCGCTAAGCCAGAGTCAGGCACGCAGATGCTGCCAGTCCCCATTTTCCAGACTCTCGCCACACAGGCCGAGCAGGAACCACCAGTGGGAGACCACAAGCGTGGTTCCGGCATCGGGCTGCTGCGCCATAAAGGTGCGGAAACGCTGCACGCGGTTCTGCATCATGCCGTCACTTTCCGGTGCGGCGGTCCACCAGACTTCCTCCAGCGCATCAAAATTCAGATGCGGCCAGTTTTCATACAAGGTGGAGGCGCAGGAGCCTTCATCGCACGAATACATGGCGCGTTCACGCACCAGCGGGGTGATTTCCGGCGTGATGTTCAGGGCGCGGGCCAGAGGAGTAGCGGTCTCCAGTGCGCGGGTGAAAGGGGAGACGAGAATGCGCGTAATGCCTTCCCCCGCCAGTTCCTGCACAAGGCGCTGTGCATGCACGCGGCCCTGAGCGGACAAGGGAGGATCTGACAGGCCGGGGTCACGCCCTGTGGCAGTGTACAGCCGGTTGAATTCGCTTTCGCAGTGCCGCAGAATAATCATGGTTTCAGCACTTAGGAACAGCGACCAGACTTCCGCAAGGGGCAGAGAGACTTAAGCGGACGCATTGTATCGGGCAGGGGGCTTGTCTATGTATAAAAGACGAGGTCTCCTGAACAATAAGGCTGCGCCTGAAGCCCGGGCTGGTCGAACATGGACGTGTGACAGATGGATTTTTCTTTCGGCCATTTTCCGGTCGATCTGATTCTTTTCGCTCTTGTGGCGGCATTTCTGGCGCTGCGCCTGCGTAGTGTGCTGGGCAAGCGCGTGGGCATTCAGCCTGCCCCCATGCCTGTGCCCCCGCGCCCGGATGCCGCAGGCAAGGTGATAGACGGCAAGGCGGAACAGGTTGAAGCTGTGGCCTATGATATCCCCGGGCAGGGCACACGCGTGGGCCAGCTCCTGATGGATGTGCAGCGGCAGGACAGCACGTTTACGCCACAGCAGTTTCTTGCTGGTGTGCAGACCTCTTTCCAGCAGGTGGTGAAAGCCTATGCGGAAGGAGATCGCGCAACTCTGAAAACCCGCCTGACCCCGGCAGTCTATGCGTCTTTTGAGGCGGCCATGGATGCCCGTGAAGCTGCTGGTGAAAAACAGCGCAGTGAGATTAAAACGATTCGCTCTCTGGCGATTGAGGATGTGCGTCTGGTAACGCTGGACGTGGGCACCGGCGCCTCCATTGATGTGCGGATTGTGTCCGACCAGATCAGTCTGGTGACGGATGCGCAGGGTCAGCCCGTTACCGGGACGGATGCCGTGACTGAATTTTCTGATCTGTGGACGTTTGAACGCCTTCTGGGTGTTAACGGCAGCAGCTGGCGTCTGGCTTCGGCGCGGAGTGCGTGAGAGCACGGGCCGGGGCTAAACCCAAACCGCCTGCACGAGCGCAGCGGTACAAGGTTGGCCAGCAACAGATTATCCGGGGAGACTGCCTGCGTGCGCTGCGGCGCATGGAGGCGGACTCCGTTGACGTGATCATCACGTCACCTCCCTATAATATCGGCCTGTCCTACCGGAGCTATCCGGACAGGAAGGAAGAGGACGAGTATCTGGACTGGATGCTCGATGTCGCACACGGCCTGCGCCGGGTGCTGCGGGCTGATGGCTCGTTTTTCCTGAATATTTCAGGCTCTTCCGCTCAGCCCTGGCTGCCGTTTGAACTGGCGGTGCGGCTGCGCGACCTGTTCGTGCTGCAAAACCATATCTCGTGGGTGAAATCCATTTCTGTTGGTGAGGACAGTTTTGGCCATTTCAAACCCATGAACAGCCAGCGCTTCCTGCATCGCGGGCACGAGCATCTGTTCCATTTTACCCTGAGCGGGGATGTGAAGCTGGACCGGCTGAGTGCCGGGGTGCCGTATAAGGATAAATCCAACATCGCCCGGCGCGGGCACGAGCAGGACCGGCGCTGCCGGGGCGATGCGTGGTTTATTCCGTATGAAACCGTGCGGGACCGCAAACAGAAATTCGACCATCCGGGCACGTTTCCCGTGGCGTTGCCTGAGCAATGCCTGCTGCTGCACGGGCAGGAGGAAGCACAGGTGCTGGACCCGTTTATGGGCACGGGGACCACGCTGTTAGCCGCACAACGCCTTGGGTGTTTTGGGGTGGGAATTGAAATTGACCCTGATTATGTCGCTATTGCGCGGCAGCGTCTGAGAGACGATCTGGAGGCTGCGGAAGACTGACAATCGAATGTTTAAATGATTTTTATGAAAATAATCGTTTTGACATTTTGATATGTATCAAACACAACCCTGACAACAGCGAATAAAAGCTATGCAGTGTTTCTAAAATTTCAGGAGTTGTGGTGTTGCGCAGATTAATAGCCTCGTTAGTAGGTGTGGGTGTTCTGGCTTATGGCGGAACAATTGCCTTCCTGACTCATTTTGACCATGTGACGGCCCCGGAATTACCTGCTGCTTCCCCGACGTTAAAAGATCCAGTGGCGCTTGCAGCCTTTAATGCTGTGCGGGAAGCCCGATGTGACTACTGCCACGCAACGGGCCGTGATCTGCCGTTTTATTTTAAGCTGCCGATTGCAAACCAGCTGATGGAAAAAGACCTGCATGAAGGTCTGCGCCATTTCCGCATCGAGCCCGTTCTGGAAGCCTTCAAGGAAGGCAAGCCGCCGACGGAAGAGCAGCTGTCCCGTATTGAAGAAGTCATTACGCAGAACCGCATGCCGCCCAGCATGTATCTGCTCATGCACTGGCATGCGCACCTGTCTGACGGTGAGCGTCAGGCTGTGCTGAAGTGGGTGGAAGACACCCGCCGCAAATACTACGCCAACACGGGTGCTGCATCTCAGTTTGCCGGTGAGCCTATCCGCCCTGTGCCGGAAAGCGTGCCGGTGGATGCCGCCAAGGTGGCTCTTGGTCGCAAGCTGTTCTTTGACAAAAACCTGTCTGGTGACGGCACCCTGAACTGCGCAAGCTGCCATGACCTGAACCACGGTGGTGTGGACCATCTGGTGACGGCCACGGGCATTGGCGGCCAGAAAGGCCCCATCAATGTGCCGACGGTGTATGACGCATACTTCAAAATTGCTCAGTTCTGGAACGGTCGTGCGGATGATCTGGCAGCACAGGCTGCTGGCCCCGTGATGAACCCGGTGGAAATGGGCTCGCATGACTGGGCCGGTGTGGCGCAGAAGCTGGCAGCCAACCCCGAATATGCGCCGATGTTCCAGTCCGCCTTTGGCACGGATGCGGCGATGGACCAGAACACCATCACCTCCGCAATTGCCGAGTTTGAAAAAACGCTGATCACGCCGGATAGCCCCTTTGATGACTATCTGAAGGGCAACACCAGTGCGCTGAGCGAACAGGCCAAACGCGGCTATGAAAAGTTCAAGAGCATCGGCTGCTCTGGCTGCCATAGCGGCATCGGTGTTGGCGGCGGTGCCTATGAAGCAATGGGTCTGGAAGGCGATTACTTTAAGGATCGTGGTGGCAAGCTGACGGCTGCTGATGAAGGCCGCTATGATGTGACGCACAAAGACGCCGACCACTTCCGCTTTGTGGTTCCCACCCTGCGGAACATTGATCAGTCTGCACCGTATTTCCACGATGGCAGCGTGAAGACGCTGGACGAGGCAGTCCGGAAAATGGCGAAATATCAGACGCCGGATGCTGCGATTTCTGATCAGGACGTGAGCGACATTGTGGCGTTCCTCAAGAGCCTGACCGGGAAGTATGAAGGCCACTCTCTGGCCGACATGGGGCAGCCTGCCGCAGCCCAGTAATGCGCAGAAAAAACGAGGGATCAGCCAGATAAATGCGCTGGTCCCTTGAAAGACGGCCCCTCAGCAGGTGATAAGCTTGCCGAGGGGCCGTTTTTATGTGGGAAGGAATACCAGTGGTCAGGCGGCGTCATCTCCGGGAAGAAGAAAAGGCGCTGTGGTCCATGGTGGTGCGGGACGTAGCGCCCTTGCATGTGCCGCGTTCGGGACTATCCCCCGAAAATGCTACTGAAGCGGAGCAGGCGACTGCGGCAGAAGAAGCCAAAGGCAAACGTCTGGCTCTTGCCGCGCAGAAAAAGCAGCCCCGGCATAAAAGACGTTTGACCACGGTTGATATCCCCCTGTTCGTGCCTGCCGCAGTGCCGCCTGTGCGGGTGCAGCAGGTGGTGCAGCCAGTCGAGGAGATTGGGCGGCGGTCTCCGGGTGTTGATAATTATAGCTGGCGCACTTTTACCGACGGCAAAATGAAGGTGGAGCGGCGGCTCGACCTGCACGGTATGGTTGCGGAAGATGCGTTCCGTCGGCTGATGGAATTTATGGATGTGTCGTTTCGGTGCGGCCTGCGCTGCGTGGAAGTGGTGACAGGCCTTGGCACCGGGCAGGAAGGCGGCATCCTGCGGCGCGAACTGCCGCACTGGCTGGCGCGGGCCGATATGCGCCACCGGATTCTGGGCGTGACCTATCCCCATGCGGGGAATAAAGGGTCAGTCCGTATTTTGCTGCGTCGTCGCCGCCGGTAAGGGTTTGCCCGCAGGGGCATCCCGCCAGCGCGGAATATTGACGGACAGCCAGCGCCGGAGGGCCAGAATGCGGTCCAGATCCGGCATCATATCCGCATAGAGCGCAGAGCAGGGCAGGCCAGCAATAAGTGTCTGATTTTGCTCCCTGGCGTGGGTGCGCAGCGCGGGTTCACTCGCAGCAACCTGTGCTGCGTGCCGGAACCGGGCAACAAGGTCCGGCGGAGAAAGGTTGGGCAGCATCAGCCCGGCTTTCAGGCTGGCGGCCGTGGCCGCTGTTTTCCAGACATCATAGAGCCGGCCGGCGGGCAGGCGTTTTCTTTCCTGCCGGAAAATGGTCGTGAAATCAGGCGGCAGACGCAGGCGCGGGGAGGCTGAGGCAGGCAGGACGTTGGAGAACAACGGCTGCGTGTTCGGGTCATCATCCTGCAGGGAGGCCATCCGTTCTTCATACTCTTCATCAAACGGAAGCTGGATAACGTCCACAGCGCCTGCCTTCAGCGCAGCAATGGCCGCGTCTGGCGTGCCATACCCCGGAGCAGGCAAGGGGTGCATGCCTAAAAGGTCCAGAGCCACAAGGGTGGGCAGTTCCGGCCCCGAGAGGGCCGAGATGGCCACGCGCAGCGGGCGGCCTTGCAGGAAGCTGGTAAAGGTGCGGTGCAGGCTGATCTTGCCGATCGTCACAGTCGGCTGGCAGCTCATGAAAACGGGGAGCCAGCGCTGGGCGTCATAATGCACCCGGGGGTCGCCTGTCAGAGCGGCAATCAGGCCGGAGCCGGGCACAACCAAACCGGAGGGCGGCGTGGGTTGCTCCTGCTGGATATCAAACAGATTGCCGCCGGTTACCCCATCCCAGCCGGTGGTCAGGCGGAGGGGGAAGGGGTCAGCATAATGCATCTCTTCCGCAAGGACCGGAGCCAGAAGGGCCGCCCACTGGCCACAGATACTCTCGGACGTGCCGCCCACAATCAGCGGGGGTAAAGGCTGGGTATTCAGCGCTGTGGCAGAGCGTGCAGAGCGGTGGGGGAGCAGGCATAAGGCAGCGCCGCCCCCTAAGCCGCCCAGTAACAGGCGGCGAGAGAACAGTCTGGTGGAAGAGGAATGATCTGGCTGATCAGTGCGCGGCACGTGTGAAAAACCTCCCAGTCGTCGTATCTGTCTGAGCGTCCCTTAAAGGGGCAGGGCCGAGAGACTCAGGGAGTGGAGTCTTGCCAGCCCTGCCAGACCGCACCAGCGATCTGCGGCAAAATTACGGTCGGTCTCTCAGGGCCATTTCACTTCCGGCGGCATGCTCATCAGAATCGCTTCCGTATGGCCGCCGGTTTTCAGGCCAAACAGTGTGCCCCGGTCATGCAGCAGGTTGAATTCCACATAGCGACCACGGCGAATCAACTGAGCGTCGCGTTGTTCCGGCGTCCAGGGTTCCATCATCCGGTCCCGGATAATTTCGGGATAGGTTTCTAAAAATCCGAGGCCGACATCTTTGGTGAAGGCGAAGTCCTGCGCAGTGTCTCCGCTATCCAGCCGGTCATAGAAAATGCCGCCCAGACCGCGCGGCTCGTTGCGGTGCGGCAGGTAGAAATATTTGTCACACCAGGCTTTGAAGCGCGGATAATAGTCGGGGTCATGACGGGCGCAGGCCTGCTCAAACCCGGCATGGAAGCGGGCGGCGTCATCAATCGCCTCAGCACTTTCGGGGAACATGGGGGTAATATCCCCGCCGCCGCCAAACCAGCCTTGCGTGGTGATGATCATACGGGTGTTGAAGTGCGCAGCAGGCACCAGCGGGCTGCACATATGCGCCACAAGGCTGATGCCGGTTGCAAAGAAGCGCGGGTCTTCCGATGCACCGGGAATGGTGGCGGCAAATTCCGGGGAGAACGTGCCTTCCACGGTGGAAACATTCACGCCCACTTTTTCAAAAATGCGGCCCCGCATCAGGCTCATCACACCGCCGCCACCCGGGGTGCCGTCCTGATTCTGGCGGTTCCAGCTTTTGCGTTCAAACTGGCCTGCGGTCTCATGGCCCGGCAGGATGGGCGTGTTCTGCTGCACGGCGTCCTGCTCTATCTGCTCAAAGGCAGCGCAGATCCTGTCACGCAGGGTTTCAAACCACTCTTTAGCTTCCGCTTTCAGAGCTGTATGGGCGGGCACAGAATACGCTTTGGTGGGAGTCATAGCCGGGTCTTTTTTCCTCTCACGCGCGGATGGAGGCTCACCCGCGCCTGCTAAAGGCCCTAGAGGTGCGCCTTCCTGACGATCATTGCAAGATCATGCCGTTCATCGTTAAACACGACAACACTGTTCTGTGCGGCGTTCGGGATGCCGTGTCTGGCAGAGGTGAGGGGGAACGGATGGCAGGCACACCATCGTGTCAGGATCAGGCCTATCAGCCGCCAGCGGGGCCGGTTTCGGTGGAGACTGCGCCGGAAGCGTCGGCTGGTTCTACAGCCGGTGGTGCAACCCGGACGCATACGGCCTCTGCTTTTGTGCGGGACTATATGGCGTTCCTCCTGCCGCGAGACCTCAACCTGCTGTGGACCATCGGGGCCATGCTGGTGGCCGTTCTGGCCCTGATGCTGCTGAGCGGCCTCACACTGGCGCTGACTTACACGCCCGATGCCTCACTGGCTTTTACCTCTGTCGAAACATTGGAACGGCGCGTGCCCTTTGGCTGGCTTTTGCGCAGCATGCATATGACAGGGGCCACGTTCTTTATGGCGGCGCTGTATCTGCATGTGTTTCGGGGGCTGTGTTACGGCTCTTATCGTGCGCCGCGTCAGGGATTGTGGGGCGTGGGCACGGTTCTGCTGATGATGGTGATGATCACCGCCTTTGCGGGATACGTGCTGCCATGGGGCCAGATGTCCTACTGGGGCGCGGATGTGGCAGGCAAGGCTGTTGGCGCAATCCCGCTTGTGGGGAACGCGCTGGAGCGGGTTTTTCTGGGGGGGGATGCGCCCGGGACGGCCACGCTGCACCGGATGTTCGTGCTGCACTTTACGCTCGCCTTTAGCATTGTCGGCATGGTGATCCTGCATGTGGCGGTTTTGCATGCCAGAGGCAGCACAAGCCCGTCTGGTGCCGTCGGGCAGAACCGGGCGCGGATGCTGCCGTTCCACCCCTATTTTACCGTCAAGGATGGTCTGGGTGTGGTGCTGCTGGCCCTTCTGTTCACGCTGGTGATGTGCTTCTGGCCGGGGCTGGTGACCGAGGTGGAAAATTATCGCCCGGCCAACCCTTTGCACACGCCTGCGGACATTGAGCCGGAATGGTACTTCCTGCCATTTTACGGCATGTTGCAGGCTGTGCCGTCCAAATTTTTTGGGCTGCTGGTGTCCGGTGGTGCTGTGGCCATCCTGCTGTTTGTCCCCTGGCTGGACCGGGGTAATTCCGCCACTTTTGCGGCTGGCCGATGGGGAGGCTTGTGCTGGTTGCCGCGTGTGGCGCTGACCGTTCTGGTCTGTTCCTTCGTGCTGGCCGGGTTAGCGGGGCGGCATCATGTGCAAGGCGTCTGGTTGCTGGTCGGGCGATTGGCGACGCTGGGCTATTACCTCTATTTCCTCGGTTTTTTGCCGTTTTACAGTCGGCTGGCGCACAAGGAGGCACGGTCTTGAAGGCGCGGATGTCTTTCGCGGTGCGGTCTCTTGCTGCTGGCCGCAGGGGGAGCGTGCGCTGGCTGCCGCAGGTGGTGGCGGGCGTGCTGGTGTGTTCCTTCGTGCTGGCCGGGCAGGGAGCGTTGACGGCCTCTGCGCAGGCTGCGCCTCCCTCAGGTGCCCCGGCGCATGCCCCCGCACAGAACTGGTCTTTCAATGGTCCATTAGGGCATTTTGATCTGGGGGCCGTGCAGCGTGGCTATGCTGTTTTTGCCGGCGTTTGTGCCTCTTGCCACAGCCTGACGCAGGTGCATTTTTCCGACCTGGGCGATATGGGCCTGACACCGGAACAGGTAACGGCCCTTGCCGCCTCCTGGCAGGTTGCCGCAGGTCGGGATGCAGAGGGACACCTTAAACATCGCAAAGCCACGCCGGATGATGCGCTGCCCCGGCCCTATGCCGACCCGGATGCCGCACGCGCTGCAAACCGTGGCGCGGTGCCGCCTGATCTGTCCCGTATCACGCAGGTCTATCCCGGCGGCCCAGACCGTGTGTATGCGCTGCTGACGGGCTATGCGCCGGTAAAGCCACCAACGGCGGAAGCCGGAGCCGCTCAACCCGAAGCAGGCTTTGCAAACCCCTACGCCATTGGCCACCGCACAGCCATGCCACCGCCTTTGCGGGATCATGCCGTGATGTATGCCGATGGCACCCAGCCCATTGCACAGCAGGAAGCGCGGGATGTCACAACCTTTCTCGCGTGGATTTCCAACCCGCATGCGGATGACAAACGCAGGCTGGGGGTTGGGGTTGGGCTCTATCTGTGTTTTCTCGCCTGTTTGCTTGTTATCCTGAAACGGAGAATCTGGTCACATGTCGCAAAATGAAGAAGTTGTGGAACCCGTCATCGGTCTTATTGGCGGGTCCGGCCTGTATGATATTGACGGGCTGGAAGAGAAGGAATGGCGCACTGTTGAAACCCCGTGGGGTCTGCCGTCTGACCAGCTTCTGTTTGGCAGACTGGATGGTGTGCGTTGCGTCTTCCTGCCGCGTCATGGCCGGGGGCATCCTATTCCGCCGTCTCGTCTGAACTATCGCGCCAATATTGCCGCGATGAAGATGTCCGGCGTGACCGATATTGTCTCGCTCTCTGCCGTCGGGTCTTTGAAAGAAGAACTTCCACCGGGGCATTTTGTGATTGTCGATCAGTTTATCGACCGCACCATCTGGCGGGAAAAAAGCTTTTTTGACACTGGCTGCGTGGCCCATATCTCCATGGCAGACCCGCTCTGCGCCCGTATTGGCGACGTGCTGGAAGCCCAAACCAAGGCGCTGAATATCGAAGCGACCCGTGGCGGCACATATCTGGTGATGGAAGGCCCGCAGTTTTCCACCCGTGCGGAAAGCAACCTGTATCGTTCATGGGGCTGCTCCGTAATTGGCATGACCAACATGCCGGAAGCGACTTTGGCGCGGGAAGCCGAGATTTGCTACGCGACCGTCGCCATGGTGACGGATTATGACTGCTGGCACGAAGACCACGATAACGTGACGGTAGAAAGTGTGGTGAAAACCATGCAGGGCAACTCCGCCAAAGCGAAGGCGCTGGTGAAAGCGGTGATTCCCGCCCTTGGTCAGCCGCGTGGCCTGTGTTCTGCCGGGTGTGACAGAGCGCTGGAATATGCCCTGATTACCGCCCCGGAAGCGCGGGACCCTGCGCTTATCAGCAAGCTGAAAGTCATAGCCGGGCGCGTACTGTAAGGCTGCTAACCAGGCAGCCTCTCTTGCACGTCTCACCAAAACGGGCGAATGCTAGCCAAAAGAATGGATGGCTTTGCTCTCGTGACGACTTCTGAACATCTTCGCTCTTCAACCCGCCCGCTGGCCCTTGTAACCGGGGCCGCGGGTGGCATTGGTGTGCCGCTTGTCAGCCGTCTGGTGGCGGCGGGCTACCATGTTCTGGCGCTCAGCCGGAGTGGGGGCGAGGAACAGCCATTTGTCACGCCGATACCGTGTGACCTGACAAAGCCTGAGCAGATTGAACAGGTTGTCACGCAGGTTGCAGCACTCGGCCGCCGCGTGCAGGTGCTGGTGCATTGCGCCGGGGTGATTGTGCCGCAGCGCATGGGGGGCGGGGATACGGCCTCTGTCTCCTGCCAGCTGGCCGTCAATCTTGAAGCCCCCATTCTGCTGACCATGAAGATGCTGCCGCATATCCCCTCAGGCGGGCATGTGGTGTTCATCAACTCCATGGCCGCCCTCGTGCCGCTGGAGGGCAGCAGTATCTATACGGCCAGCAAGTTCGGGCTGCGTGGCTTTGCGCTTTCTCTGGCGCAGGATGTGCGTAAACGCGGCATCCATGTCTCGTCCGTTTTTCCGGGCGCCGTCGATACGCCCATGCTTAAGCGCGAGATTGATAACGGTGGCTCACCGCTGAACTTCGTCACGGCGCCCGCTACGGCAGATGGCATTGCCGCCATTGTCATGGGCCTGCTGCGCCGCCCGCGTGCGGAAGTGTTCTGCCCCAGCTCAGACGGTATTCTGGCTCAGCTTATGCTGATGATGCCCCGCGTCTGGCGGCTGATCCTGCCAATCCTGCTCAAAAAAGGCCGCAAGGGGCTGCGGAAGTATCTGGATGGGCAGATGGGACGGTAAAACGTTACTGAGACAGTGAAACCTGAAGAAAAATCCAAAAGAAATCCGGCATGGAGTAGAGACGAGATTATTCTCGCACTGGACCTCTATCGCCAGTTGCAGGGCGGCTGGCCGAAAAAAAATGACCAAAAAGTCAGTGAATTAAGTCAAACTCTAAATCAGTTTTGGCAAGTTCAAGGTTACGCAGGCGATACACTGCGTAACACTAATGGCGTCAAAATGAAGCTGATGAACCTACGAACCCATGACCCGAAGTATGAGAAGGGGGCGGGGCTTAAAGCAGGTAATAAGTTGGAGGCAGAGGTTTGGACTGATTTCTGGGCACGTCCCGATTATTTAATTGAAACAGCTACAGCCATTCGCGCTTCAATTGCATCTCTCGGTAGAGAATCTTCCTTAGAGACTATAACTCCACAAATTGACGATATAGACGAGGTTGAGGCGGCGGAAGGACGATTGCTAACCTTAATCCATCGCCGCCGAGAGCGTTCTTCAACAATAGCTAAGAACAAGAAAGACAAGACACTCGCAAAAAATGGCCGTTTAATATGTGAAGCTTGTGGATTCGATTTTGTAGAACGATATGGAGAGCATGGAGCTGGTTTTATAGAATGCCACCATATTAAACCGCTTGCTGAATTATCTGGAGAGACAAAAACGCGCTTAAGTGACCTAGTTCTGCTTTGTGCAAACTGTCACCGCATGATCCACGCTAAACGTCCCTGGCTTACCGTTGATGAGTTACGCCAGATTTTACGCTAGCGGGTAAAGCGTAAACGAACGCGATAACACGCAAAGCCAACAAATCTTAATTAGGTTAAGAATTTATTGTTCATCATTTAATTTTTCGGAAACAACAATGGTGGAGGAGGTTGGATTCGAACCAACGTAGGCGTACGCCAGCGGATTTACAGTCCGCCCCCTTTAGCCACTCGGGCACTCCTCCGGGGTTGTTGAGGGAGGAATTAGAGGTCAGGCGGCCTGTTGTCAACACTCTGTTTTCATTCTCTTTCCGTATTCAGGAAAAAACTTTGCAGGCGATGGGTGGACAGGGGTGCCCTCAGGCGTGAAAGGTGCCGCTCAGCAGCTTTTTTAAGCAGGAGAGACAGTCTTGAGCAAACATGTGACAGCCAGACGGCACACCCCGCGGTCCCTCGCGGCGCTGGACGCCCCCATTGTCGCGCTGACGGCCTATACCACCCCCATGGCCCGCCTGATGGACCCGCATTGTGATCTTCTGCTGGTGGGGGATTCTCTGGGCATGGTGGTCTATGGCATGGACTCCACGCTGGCCGTCACGCCGGAAATGATGATTGCGCACGGGCAGGCCGTGGTGCGCGGCAGTCAGTACGCTTGTGTGGCGATTGATCTGCCGTTTGGCAGCTATCAGCAAAGCCCGCAGCAGGCCTTTGCCGTCTCGGCCGAGATCATGGCGAAAACAGGTGCTGGCTGTGTGAAGCTGGAGGGCGGCGTGGAAATGGCTGAAACCGTCCACTTCCTTACCCAGCGGGGTATTCCGGTGATTGGCCATATTGGTCTCAAGCCGCAGGCTGTGCATACGCATGGCGGGTTCCGCACCGTGGGGCGTGGGAGTGAAGCTGAGCAGGTGATGCAGGACGCAAAAGCGATTGAAGCGGCCGGCGCTTTTTCCATTGTGATTGAAAGCACCATGGAGCCGCTGGCGCGTGAGATTTCAGAAACCCTCACCGTGCCGACAATCGGGATTGGCGCTTCTCCGGCCTGTGGTGGTCAGATTCTGGTCGGCGAAGATATGCTTGGGCTTTTCTCTGATTTTACCCCACGTTTTGTCAAACGCTTTGCTGCGATTGGCGAGCAGGTGGACAAAGCTGTGGCAGAGTATGCTGAAGCCGTCCGTAACCGGAGCTTTCCGGGGCCGGAGCAGTGCGTCGGGATGCCGAAAAAGGACTCCTGAAAAACTGTTCGGGACTAAGAGACTTTAAAGAGTGTCTTTCATCGGCTGTTTTGAAAATTCAGACAGGAGAATTGCTCAGGTATTTTAAGTCTGGGTAGAAGGACTTTTAAAAGAACTTCTGGTTCTCTGAATGTCTCTGAGAGAGTAGGGCGTCTGCCTCCACTCTCTCAGGTTTTTACAAAGCAATTCTGTTTACAAAACCTCCTCTCTGTCCGTCGGGATGGGAACGGGCAGAGAGAATGCTTGCAGGCTTTACTGGTAACGGTTCAGCCACCAGCCATAGGGCTGCGGCAGAACGCCAGCGGGCTCCTTTTTATGGACGGCACGGGCGGCAGCGTAAGGCCAGTGCGGGTCTGCCAGAAGCGGGCGGCCCAGAGCTACTGCGTCCAGTGCGGCGGTGCGGATCAGCGCATCAGCCTGCCGTCCTTCGCTGATATACCAGGAGGTGGAGACGGGCAGGCCAGTTTCCTGCTTGATCTGATGGGCATACGGCGCCATGAACGCCGCGCCCCATGGGACCTGGCCGTTCGGCGTGGAAAAGCCGATGCTTACATCCAGAAAATCCAGCCCGGACTCTTTCAGTTTTTTAAGGAGTGCGACGGAATCCCGAAGGTTTTCGTCGTCGTGGCCGTCAAATTCAATCACGCCAAACCGAATGGTAAGCGGCAGGTTTTCCGGCCAGACTTCCCGCACGGCCTCCAGCGTTTCCACCAGAAAACGCCCACGGTTTTCAGCAGAGCCACCATACTGGTCGGTGCGCTTGTTGGCGTCCGGGGAGAAGAAGCTTTGCGCCAGATAGCCGTGTGCAAAATGCAGCATCAGCCACTGGAAGCCGGCATCCCGTGCGCGTTCTGAGGCTTTGACAAAGTCCGCTTTCACGCGGGCAATATCGTCCAGCGTCATTTCGGTGGGTGTGCGGGGCAGGTTGGCCCCAAACGGAATGGCAGAGGGGGCAATAGGCTGCCAGGCGCGTGGGTCACCTTCAGGAATGTGGTCATCGCCTTCCCACGGCAGGTTGGCGCTTGCCTTGCGGCCCGCATGCGCAATCTGAATACCCGGCACAGCGCCAGCCTTGCGGATGGACTCCACAATCGGGGCAAAAGCCGCTGCCTGTTCATCATTCCACAAGCCGAGGCAGCCGGGGGTAATGCGGCCTTCCGGGGAAACGCCTGTGGCTTCCACTACCACCAGACCAGAACCGCCACGCGCAAGGCCTGCGTAATGCACGTGGTGCCAGTCATTCGGCACACCATCCTGCGCCATATACTGGCACATGGGGGCAACGGTAATACGGTTGCGTAAGGTGACGTCTTTTAAGGTATAGGGGTCAAAGAGAGTTGGCATGGATGAAGGCCCTTTTTCAAAAGGAAGCGGGAGAGTGCATAGTTCGACAATAATCGAACTATCAGCGCGCGCAAGGGCCAGGGGCAGGAAAGACGTATGAAGCAGTATGAGCATCCGCCCGCAGAGGCGTTTCAGTTAACGGCCATTCTGCATGCGCTGTCTGACCCGTATCGGCTGTCCATTGTGCAGAAACTCTCGGTTTTGCAGCCGCAACCCTGTGCCCCATTGCAGGGAGACAGGCCGAAATCCTCCGTCTCACACCATTTCAGCGTTTTGCGAAAAGCCGGAGTGGTGCGGACGTTGGTTGTGGGAGTGACGCATATGAACAGCTTGCGGGATGCTGAACTGGAGGCACGCTTTCCGGGTTTGCTGAAAACAATTCTGGAGGCTGCGGCGCAGAGTGCGGGACTACCGGCGCAGGGCTGACAGCCGCACGCGGGGAAGAAAAACACTATTGCGGATCTTCTGAGGTGCCACTTCGACTGTTCAGGAGTGGCACAGCCTGACCGCCAGCATGGGCGCTGCTTGCCAAAACCTGCACCCCAAGCACATGCCAGCCTGAGGCGTCTTGATAGAGCAGCGGCGCGCCACTGCTGCCGTGCGTGCCCGCGCAGTCATGCGAGAACAGAAGATTGCCCCCTCTGTCTCGCGTCAGACCCGTCATATGGCAATGCAGATCCGCTGTGATGACGTCTGGCATGTTCTGCTCGTAGCCCCCCAGAACAACGGGCATGTCGGGTTTGATGTCGTCGGGCGTGGTGCTGATATGAAAAACTTCATCCGGGCGCGCAATTGGGTGGTCGAGCACCAGTGTGGCGTGGTCAAACCCGGCACTCTCGCTTTCCTGATTGGGCTTGTAACCGGGAGGCACAATAAAGCGGACAACACGCGCATGGGCCGTGAATTTGTCCCCACTATAGGCGCGCAGAAAATGCACGCTGGTGGGCTGAACAAAACGGTGAGGCTGCGTGAGCCAGAGGCAATGCGCTGCGGTTTCTACCAGCACAGGGCTGATGAGAAAGCCGGTGCAGCGGGAACCAAGTTCCGTCTGCACCCGGCCAATGGCAGACCATGGCGCTTGTGTGGTGGGCACGCGCTGTCTGGGGTCCGCAAAGGGTGTGACCCCGGCCAGATGTGTGCGGTAGGCTGGCCCTTCTGCATGCGCAGGCAGAGTTTGTAAAAGCAGAGCTAGGGCGGCACCGGCTGTTACGGATGCCCCAAGCTCTGCTTTTAAAGTGCGTGCCGTCTGGAAGCAGACAGCACGCAGGGCAGAGATAAAATTTTGGGGTTTAGTCGACATAACCCTGCGGGTGGTCTTTGCGCCATGCAAAGGCTGTTTCCACAATACGGTCGATATCCGTAAATTCCGGAGCCCAGCCGGTGGCGGCCATCAGACGCTTGGGGCTGGCGACAAGACACGGCGGGTCACCGGGGCGACGGTCTCCGGCCTGCCATGGCACTTCCAGCCCGGTTACGCGCGCAACGCTTTCGATAATCTCGCGGTTGGAATTGCCGCGACCGGTGCCGACGTTAAACGTCACGCTCTTCTCGTTCAGCAGGGGCAGAACGGCCAGATGTGCACGGGCCAGATCCGTCACATGCACATAGTCACGGATGCAGGTGCCGTCCGGCGTGGGGTAATCCTGCCCGAACAGGGTCAGAGCGCCGCGGCGCTTGAGGGCGGCATCAATCACCAGCGGAATCAGATGCGTTTCGGGGCGGTGGTCTTCCCCGGCCCGGCCAGCGGGGTCAGCGCCCGCAGCATTGAAGTAACGCAGGCAGGCGCTTTTCAGCCCATGGATACGGTCGGCCCAGTACAGGGCGCGTTCTACCATATATTTGCTCTCACCATACGGGGAGCCAGGGTCAACAGGTGTGTCTTCGCTGATCGGCTCATCGCCAGCAGAGCCGAACAGCGCTGCGGTGGAGGAGAACACAAACCGTTTGATGCCATGGCGCACGCAGGCGTCAATCAGCCCGAAGCCGATGCCTGCATTGGCGGACATATACAGCATGGGGTCCTGCATACTCTCACCTACCAGAGAGAGAGCGGCAAAATGCAGCACACCATCCCACGGGCCATCGGCCAGAACGCGGTTCAGGCAGTCCAGATCTGCCAGATCGCCATGGATGAAGGTTGCCGCATCAGGCACAGCAGAGCGATGGCCCGTGCGCAGGCTGTCGAACACCACAACGTCATGCCCATCATCTAGAAGGGCCAGAACAACGTGGCTGCCGACATATCCAGCGCCACCCGTAACCAGAAAACGAGCCATAAAAATCGATACTCATATCTATTAAAAGATGCCTGAGACCCTAGGGCTTTTGGAGGGGCGTAGGCAAGGCTGAGCAGGCGTTTTCTGCCCTCAGAACGGTTTGAGCAGGCGGTCCAGATAATCCAGTTCCTGCTGGGGACGGGTGCGGTCAGAATCCCGGCGGCGCAGTTCCTGCTCAATCTCCCTCGCGCGCTGGCGGGCGACGTTATCGGGGATATGCGTGCCGTCATCCGGGGCCTGATCCCCGCCTTCACCCATGCGGCGGCCCAGCGGATCGCGCTTCTCTTTGCCGTTCTCCTGACCGTCGCTGTCATCTGCGTCATCAGAGGGCGAAGCACCGCCATCGCCTTCGTCCGCGCTACCCTGACCTTGCGCGCCGTCCCCCTGTCCGCCGGACTGACCACCACTATTGCCACCAAAAGCAGGGAGGAAGCTGGGGGTGGCGTTCTGGCCGTTGCCCTTCATGCTATCCTGCATCTGCTGGCGGCTTTTGCGCAGGGCTTCCAGCACTTTTTCTTCCGCAGTGGCGGCGGCAGCATCATCTCCGTCAGCCAGAGCCTTGCGGGCGTCGTGCATGCTTTTCTGTGCGTCCGAGAAAGCGGGTGGCGTTTTGCCGGTCAGTTCCTTGGATTCGTCTTTCAGTTCATCCAGCGCACGGTCCAGCGCATGCTGGGTGGCGCGTTCCGTGCGGCGGGCTGCAGCCTGCGCTTCAGCTTTGGCCGGGTCCAGCGCAGGTTGCGGTGCATCGCCTGCAGAGGCGTCCGGATGCTGAGGGGCTGCGTGCGGTGCGGGAGCATTCTGGTCAGTCCCCGGGGGCACGGGGAGGCCCAGCCGGCGGAGGAGTTCAGAGGTGGACATCGCGCCGTAATCCTCATCCCCGTCTTCGTCCGTATCCATGCCGTTCTGCTGGCGGGACTGGGCGCGGAGCGTCTCATCCAGACGGGACTGAGCGTGATCCAGCAGGGAGGTCTCTTTGCCTGTCAGGTCACGCAGGGCGGCTGCCTGTTCACGTGCTTTCTGCTGCGCCACCATCTGCTGCGCCATGGCCGCCATATCTTGCGGGGTGGCGTTGCGCATGCGCTCGGTGGCGTCTTCCATCTGTTGCAGGCGTTGCAGGGCATCGGCGGAATGGCCGTTGGCGGCATCACGCTGCAACTGCTGCATCAGGCGGGAAAACGCTTTGTCTCCGGCTTTGGAGAAACCGGGCAGATCAGGAATGGCCGTATGTTCCCGCATGGCCTGCGCGGCCAGAGCCTGCATCTTGCGGGCAATGGCGTCTTTCAGGGTTTTCAGACGGGCTTCCAGTTCCTCACGTGCCTGCGGTGATTGTTGCCCGTCTTCCCGCATGTGCTGCAACTGCTGGGCCACAGCAGCCTGAGCGGCGCGCACCTCAATGGAGGCCTGAGCGCTGGCGTCATCCCCTTTACGGCGGTCCTCAATATCCAGCGCCAGATCCCACAGCAGGTTTGTGGTGCTGGTGCGGGCCGTTTCCGTATCAACTTCCTTATCGTCCAGCATGGCAACAAGGCTGGTCAGGGTCAGGAACATGCCCGTGTGGTCATTAATCGGGCCGGGGGTCTCGCCAAGGGCGGCGAGGTCGGTTGCGGTTTCGCTCCGGCTTTCACGCCCCAGAGCAAAGCGTTTGCGCAGGTCCAGCACGGCACGGGCCACGGGGGAATGGAAGACGCGCGCGCCGAGTTTGAAGGTGGCGGGTTTGCTCTGTCCTTCATGCCCGCTGACGGCCGTAGCGACGACGCTGCCAGTCACGTCTTCGCCCGCCCAGGGATCTTCTGAAAGATCCGGCGTGATGACGCCCTTTGCGGATTTGGGATGACCGCTGAGGGGCAGGGGTACTGTGAGGGTGCGGGATGGGCCGCGTCCCGGATGGGCCAGATGCAGTTGCACAGAGAGCGAGGCCAGACCGTAGGCATGCGCAGCTTCATACGGCAGGCGGGTGCGCCAGTCTGTTTTGCCAGCGCCGGGGTTGGGGCCCCATGCGGCGGTGGGGGCTGCGTCGGGCAGAACAGTGACTGGCCAGCGGGCAAGCGTGCGGCCTCGCCCGGCCACACGCACAAGGCCACTGTGACGCAGGGTGACCTCAATTTTCCAGCTCTGGCGGTCCAGCGTCTGGCGGGCTTCATCCTGCATGACCAACCCGCCTGCGCTGCGCAGAACAGGGTGGGAGGAGAGGCCTGTGACAATAACGGTCAGCCGCGCGCCTTCCGGCACGGAGGGAGCCGGGGCGTTGGGATTGAGGAAAACCGGCGCTTCCGGTGCGTAAGCCGGAGGGGTGATCCACGCTTCGACATGCGCCATCGGCACGTCCGGGTCATCCCGTCCGGGAATAAATGCCGCGAGAAGACGACCGGGCGCAGACGACCCGGCCATAACCCCGGTGCTAACAAAAGCAGCCAGCAGAGCCGCCCCGATCCAGCGCCGTGCCGGGCTGGCGGGCAGCAGTCGCGGCCACCCCGCGCGCAGGGTGCCCAGAGAGGCCAGAACGCGCTGCTGATGCGCCTGCCACAACGGTTGCGGCAGGCCTTTGCGGGCACCGGCGGGCTGATCTGTCAGGGTGGCGAGCGGGCGGTGGCGCAGGCCGGAGGCGCGTTCAATCTGGCGGTCAATAGCGTCCGCTGTAGGGGCTTTCAGACGAGAGAGGTCATTATGCAGCCGCCAGCCGCACAGGCTGAGCCATCCTGCAACGGCCACAAGTCGCAGTCCGTCGGGCAGGTGTTGTGGCAGGCGTAAAAGCCCCGCCACACCATAAACGCCAAGCAGTGCCAGTGTGGGCTGGAGGGCGGGCCAGAGTTGTTCAGTATGCAGCACAAAGGCCGCGTGTTGGCGGACGGTCGCCAGCCGGGCCGCCAGAGAACCTCCGTCCGCAGTGGAGGAGGCCAGATCCTGTTTCAGATCCGCCGTCTTCATGCGGTTCCGGCAAGGTGGGAGGGCACGCTTTCACCCTGCCACAGGGCTTCAAGCGGCTGGCGGGGGCGAATGACGTGCCACGAGCCTTTGTCCACCAGCACTTCTGCCGCCAGAGGGCGGCTGTTGTAGGTGGAGCTCATCACAGCGCCGTAGGCCCCGGTGTCCAGAATAGCCACGCGTGCGCCGCGCTGCATGGGGGGAAGGGCGCGGTCCCGGGCGAAGGTATCGCCACTTTCACACACCGGGCCGACCACATGGGCCGGCCCTGCGGGCAGGGTAGCATCATGCGGGCTGAGGGGAACAATGCCATGCCATGCATCATACATGCTGGGGCGCAGCAGGTCATTCATGGCAGCATCCAGCACAAGAAACGGGGCTTCATCACCTCGCGCCTTGTTCAGAATAACGGTGCTGAGCAGCAGGCCGGAGGGGCCAACGGGCCAGCGGCCCGGCTCAATGGCCAGACGCACGCCCAGCCCGCCGAGTTCCGCCTTGATAGCCCCGGCCAGTGCTTCCGGCTGGCCTTCCGGCTCGTTGCGATAGGAAATACCAAGGCCGCCGCCGCAATCGACGACTTCAACCGTCTGGCCCGCCGCCCGCACCGTCTGCACCAGTTCGGCAATGCGGGCATAGGCAGCGCGATAGGGCGCGACAGAGGTGATCTGGCTGCCAATATGCGTGGAAAACCCGACGGCACGGATCCCCGGCAGGGTGGCGGCGCGGGCGTAAAGGGCTCCGGCGTCATCATACGGGATGCCGAACTTATTGGCCGCTAGCCCTGTGGTGATTTTGGCGTGGGTTTTGGCATCCACATCCGGGTTCACGCGCAGGGTGATGGTCGCGTCTTTGCCCAGCTTGCTGGCAATGCCGGCAATAATGTCCAGCTCTTCCGCACTTTCCACATTGATCTGCCCGATACCCAGACCGATGGCATGCTCCAGTTCGGCATCACTTTTACCAACCCCGGAAAACACGATGTGGCTGGCCGGGATGCCGGCTTTGAGCGCACGGGCCAGTTCGCCACCACTGACGATATCTGCGCCAAAGCCCTCTTCCCGCAGCAGGGAGAGGACGGCCAGATGATCGTTGGCTTTGACGGCGTAATGGATGGAGGCGTTCAGCCCGGCATCCTGCATGGCCTGCCGCATACGGTGCATGCGCGCACGCAGGGTGTCGCCGCTCAATACCCAGCAGGGGGTGCCGACTTTATCCGCAATGGCGTTAAGCGCCACGCCATCCAGCATCAGGCCGCAGAGCGGGTCCATGTCCAGATACGGACGGCTGGCCAGCAGCTCCGCAACGGTTGGGTCCGGGTCATGAAACGTCACATCATCGGCCATGGGGCGCGTAAGCCTTGAAAATAAAATGCTCCGGCACCCATGGGGCAGGGCGGCGTCTGCCGGACCCGGAGCGTGTTTGTTCTGTTATACCGCCAGCCTGACAGATTGCCAGTCATCATGCCAGTGGCGCAGGCTTAGTCTGCCGGCGGATAGCTCTGCGGATAAGTGATTTTATCCTGCGGCCCCGGCGCGTGGGGGGAGCCTTTCTTGCCGCAGCCGCTCAGCGGCAGGGCCAGCACGACCAGCGCCAGAAAACTGACAATCAGACGGATCTTCATGCTCAGGCCCCTTTGTTCTCTGCTGCGGGTTCAGCGTCCAGCGCAGCCAGCCATTTGCGGGCTTCACGCTGCACATTGCTGCCTGCGGTGCCGCCCTCACTGGTGCGGGAGGCGATGGAGGCCTCAACCGTCAGCACGGAATAGATATCGTCCGTAATGCCGGGTTCTTCCACCTGCATTTCTGCCAGAGACAGATCCGCCAGATCCACGCCTTTTTCTTCAGCCTTGGCAACCAGCCGCCCCGTGACATGATGCGCGGTGCGGAACGGCACCTTCAGCACCCGCACCAGCCAGTCGGCAATGTCGGTGGCAGTAGAGAAGCCGGAGCCAGCCAGCGCCCGCATCTGGGCCGTGTTGGCCGTCATGTCCCGCACCATGCCGTCACAGGCGGCGAGGGAGAGAGCGGCTGCATCCGTTGCGGCAAAAACCGGCTCTTTATCTTCCTGCATATCCTTGGCGTAAGCCAGCGGCAGGCCTTTCATGACTGTCAGCAGGCTGACAAGGCTGCCGGTAATGCGGCCCGTTTTCGCACGGACCAGCTCAGCAGCATCCGGGTTGCGTTTCTGCGGCATGATGGAGGAGCCGGTGGTGAACGCATCGGACAGCCGGATGAAGGAGAACGGTGAGGAACACCAGATGACAATCTCTTCCGCCAGACGGGAGAGATGCATGGCCATGATGGACAGGGCCGAGAGATATTCCAGCGCAAAATCCCGGTCCGAGACGGAATCGAGCGAGTTGGCGGTCGGGCGGTCAAAGCCCAGCGTGCGGGCGGTCATCTTCCGGTCAATGGGGAAGGACGTGCCAGCCAGCGCTGCGGAGCCGAGCGGGCATTCGTTCAGGCGTTTACGGGTGTCTGCCAGGCGGCCACGGTCCCGCGCCAGCATTTCCACATAGGCCATCAGATGGTGGCCGAAGGTCACGGGCTGTGCGGTTTGCAGGTGTGTAAAACCGGGCATGGGGTCTGACGCATGCTCTTCCGCACGGCGGGCGAGGGCGCGCATCAGGGAGGCCACCTGCTGGTCCAGTCCGTCCAGCGCGTCACGCGTCCACAGGCGGAAGTCTGTCGCCACCTGATCATTGCGGGAGCGGGCGGTGTGCAGGCGTTTGCCCGGCTCGCCAATCCGTTCGGACAGGCGGGCTTCGATATTCATGTGAATATCTTCCAGCGCTTCCGAAAATTCAAAGCGACCGGCTTCAATATCCCTGCCGATGGCCGTCAGGCCGTCGCGGATGGCGGCTTCATCCTCGGCAGAGATAATGCCGGTATGGGCCAGCATGGCCGCATGGGCCAGAGACCCTGCAATATCCTGCTTCCACATGGCTTTATCAAACCCGATCGAGGCGTTGATGGCCTGCATGATCTGGGAAGGGCCACCGGCAAACCGGCCGCCCCACTGCATGTTGGCGTCTGCTTTGGCCCCGGAGGCCGTGGTGGTGTCCGTGCTGCTCAGAGACATGTCATGCCCCAACCCGTATCCTTAAAAGTGTCTGTGTGCTGCCTCCGGCGGGTGTGGTGCCCCGTGGGTGCAGCGTGCAAAGCGTGCACCCTACTGATGCGCGCGCCGTGGCGCAAACCATGACGATACGCCATGATGCCGTTATCACCTGTTGTGAGGGCGGGGCTGCCCTGCTACGCGGCATGGGTTTTCGTAACGCGGGATCATCCCTATCTTGCGCAGGCAAGAGGAACAGGATTCCAAGGAGTTCATGACTATGAGTGCAACGAACAAACTTACGACCTACGCTGTGATTGATCCCGGCCCGAATGTGCTGCTGGAAGTCACGAAGTCTGCAAGCCCGATTGAAGCCGTAAAGAAAATCGAAGAGAAAATGCGCGGCTCTGAGTATGTGGCAACCCGTTCCTATGATCTGGGCGGCGAAGAATCGCTGGACGGGTCCGACCCGGTCTATCTGGTCTATGACCTGACGGACGCGGAACTGGATGATGAAGGCCTGACGGGTGAAGATGCCGGTCTGGTACGCGCTCAGGCTGATGAAGCTGGCGTGGTTGTCTCTTCCGCCAAAGGCTGAGGCATGAGGGCTTCTGGCAAAACGCCGGAGAGCTGAGCAGGAGGCCGCCCGGTTTAGCCCGTGGTGGCCTTTTTGTTTGATGGAAGGACGCAGGATGACAGGCAGTAACGCAAAAACAGCTTCAAGTTTTGCCGTCTATGGCACCGATCAGGGCGGCCCGTTTGTGCTGGTGAGCGACCATGCCGGTCGCGCCGTGCCGCCCGCCCTCGGCGATCTGGGCGTGAGTGCGGAAGAACGCGCGCGCCATATCGGCTGGGATATCGGGATTGATGGCGTGGGCCGTCAGTTGGCCGCTTTGCTGCCTGCCGTGCTGATTGAGCAGGTTTATTCCCGGCTGGTGATTGATTGTAACCGCGCACCCGGCCACCCGACCTCCATTGTCACCCTGAGCGACGGCACGCCCGTTCCTGCCAATGAGGGGCTGACGCCAGAGCAGATTGCCGCCCGGCATGAGGCCATTCTGCATCCCTACCACTCTCGTATTACGCAGGAACTCGATGCCCGCCTGAAAGCAGGTCGCCCGACGGCTGTTGTGGCGCTGCATAGCTTCACGCCGGAAATGCGGGGTTTCAAACGCCCCTGGCATGCCGGGATTTTGCATAATCATGATTCGCGTCTGGCTCACATTATGCTTGACCTGCTGCGGCAGGATGGGCTGACGGTGGGGGACAACGAGCCTTATGCGCTGACCGATACGTCCGACTACACCATTCCGCTGCATGGCGAAAAGCGGCAGCTGCCGCATCTGGAAATTGAAATCCGGCAGGATCTGATTGCCGATGAAGCTGGCCAGAAAGACTGGGCCGAGCGTCTGGCGCGCCTGCTGCCGGAAGCGTGGGCGCAGTTCTGCAAAACCTATGGGCCTGGCCAGACGGCAGAGACACTTAACGTGCAGGATAATCAGCAAGCGCCCCCGGCGTCCGTGAAGCAGGCAGGTCAGGCCAGCCGATAACCTGCCAGAGAGGCGTGCGGCCTTTGCCTCCGCGCCTGTTGCCCTTAGTGTTTGATTGAGCCACCTCTTGAAACAGGAGCGTCCTTTCGCCCTGTGTGCGGAGGGGGAGTGCCTCCGTCTTTCCCGCCTGAAACACCCGAGAACAGCATGACTAAAAATCCCGATTCCGCTTCTGCTAACCCTCAGATCATCACAGGCAAGGCGCGTCTGGCCGGGGTGCTGGGCTGGCCGGTTTCACACTCTCGTTCTCCCGCGCTGCATAATTACTGGCTGCGACGCTACGGGATTGATGGCGCGTATGTGCCGCTGCCCGTAAAGCCGGAACAGTTTGAGGCTGCCGTGCGGGGTTTGCAGGCTGCCGGGTTCCGGGGGGCGAATGTTACCATTCCGCATAAGGAAGCCGCGTGTGCGCTGGCGGATGAACTGGACCCGTCCGCCCAGCGGGCCGGGGCGGTCAATACGCTGGTGTTTGAAGAGGATGGCCGGATTCGAGGTCTTTCGACCGATGGCGGAGGGTTTGTGGCCAGCATGGATGCCAGTGGCATCAGCCTCCCGGCATCAGGCCGGGCGTTGCTGCTGGGGGCCGGGGGCGCTGCGCGGTCGGTCGCGGCGGCTTTGCAGGACCGGGGACTGCATGTGTCTGTCACCAACCGCACGCAGGCACGGGCTGACAGCCTCGCCGCAGTTTTGCCGGGGCTGGATGTTGTGCCGTGGGAGACGTGGGAAGCGGATCTTGGTGGGTTTGACCTGCTGGTAAACACAACTTCACTGGGCATGGAAGGCGGACCGGACCCGATGTTCCGTCCGTCTCTGAAAGCTGCGTCTCATAAGCTGGTTGTGGCGGACATTGTTTACGTGCCGCGCCTGACCCCGCTGCTGGCCGAGGCAGAACGGCACGGTCTGAAAACGCTGGGGGGACTGGGCATGCTGCTGCATCAGGCGCGCCTCGGCTTCCGTGAATGGTTTGGGCAGGACCCGGTGGTGGATGCGGAAACAGAAGCGACGGTGATGGCCAGCTTTTAACAGGCGGCAGGGGCAGGGTCTTGGGCGCAAGGAGCAAACACGCGGCATGAAAGTGGTGGGGCTGACAGGCGGGATGGGCATGGGCAAAAGCACCGTGGCCGCGATGTTTCGGCAGGCAGGGGTTCCGGTGTTTGATGCCGATGCCACCGTGCGCCAGCTTCAGGCTGACCATGGGCCAGCCCTTGGGCCAATAGCGGCCCTTGTGCCTCAGGCTGTGGTGGAGGGGCATCTGGACAGAGCCGTTCTCCGGCGCGCCGTGGCGGAAACGCCCGGTCTGTTACGGCAGCTTGAGAAAATTATTCACCCGATGGTGCAGGCGGCCCGGCAGACGTTTCTTACGCGCAACCGACGGCAGGGCGCGCGCTGTGTGCTGCTGGATATCCCGCTGTTGTTTGAAACGGGCGGACAGCGCGTGTGTGACCATGTTCTGGTGGTTTCCGCGCCCCCACGTTTGCAGGCCGAGCGCGTGGCACGGCGGCGCGGTTTACCAAAAGCAGAGGCCCGGCGGCTAATGGCACGCCAAATGCCAGATGCCAGAAAGAGACGGCTGGCGGATACGGTGATAGACACCGGGGTCTCTCTGGGCGCAACGCAGCGGCAGGTTCGCTCTCTGATTAAGGCACTGAAGGCATGAAACGCTCCATTCTGTTCGATACGGAAACCACAGGGCTGGACCCGGCCACCGGGGACCGGGTGATTGAAATTGCCGCCCTTGAACTGGTGAGTGACCTGCCCACAGGCCGCAGCTTCCGCGTGCTGATTGACCCGGAGCGGGACGTGCCGGAAGAGGCCTCCCGCGTGCATGGGTTTACGGCGGCGGACCTTGAGGGGAAGCCGAAATTTGCCGAGGTTGTGGACGAATTTCTCAGTTTTATTGGTGATGACCAGCTGATTGCCCACAACGCCCGCTTTGACTTTGGCTTTCTGAATGCGGAACTAAAGCGGGCCGGACGCAAGCCACTGGATATGAGCCGGATGGTGGATACGCTGGACATGGCGCGTGAGCGCTTCCCCGGCATGCCCAACAGTCTGGATGCGCTGTGCCGCCGCTTTGGCATCGATCTGTCTGCCCGAACCACCCATAACGCGCTGCTGGACTGCAAACTGCTGGCCGATGTGTATGTGGAGCTGATGGGGGGCCGCCAGCACGGTCTGGGGCTGGTGGCGGATGGCAGCCACGGTCCCGCCGTGATGTATGAAGGGCCGGTGAACCGCAGGGTTGTGCGGGTTGTGCCCACACCGGAAGAACTGGCGGCGCACCGCGCTTTTGTGGAAGAACTCAAGGAACCTGTGTGGACTGCTGAATAGAGGCAGGATATCTTTTTAAAAAGGTTACTGTCTTTATGGTCTTGCCGTGTTTCTTCTTTCCGTAAAACATGGCAATACGAAAAGGCGCTGCATCTGGATCCCCCGGACTTTGGCGGCCGCCATCCTGAAGCAAGGAGCCTGTTGATGCGCTCTGCATCCCTTCACATTGCGACTGCCCTGGCCTTGTGTGGCACATGGTCTTTGACCGCCTGTGCCCAGACGACGCTTGGGCCTGTAACGGGTGAAGTCTCATTTCACACCAGCTCAGCCGATCTTGGCGTGGGTTATACGTGGGGCCACGGGGTTCTGACTTACGGCGGGCGGACCTATCCGTTCTCCGTCAAGGGCGCTTCCGCCGCAGCAATCGGCTATTCGTCCGGTGATAGTGTAGGCAAGGTCTATAATCTTCAGCGGATTGAAGATTTCGCCGGCACATTCTGGGCCCTCTCCGGTGAGGCGACCGTGGGTCGTGGCGTCAGCGGTCAGCTGATGGAAAACGACAACGGCGTGCGGATTCGTCTGGACTACACGCGCGGCGGTGCACGCATTGCGGCATCTCCTTCTCGTCTGACCATCCGTATGCTGAAAACGCCGGATCAGTCCTCCGGTGAGCAGAGCGGTAGCGCAAAAGCCCATTCGGCTGCCAAATAAATTTTGGGATGAGATGTGGCGCAGGGGTATGAAGAGGCCTTAAGCCTCTCGCCTGCGCCCATCGTTCTGTCAGTCGCTCAGCGGCTGGTCAGTAATTGCACTGTTTTCTGAATAATCTGCTTTTCTTCAAACAGCGCCAGAGCGCGCTGGCGTCCGGCCTGCCCCATGCGGGTGCGCAGGGGGGCGTCCTGCACCAGCTTCCGCAGGGCCGCCGCGAGCGGCGCAACTGTAGCGGGGGGCACCAGCAGGCCGGTTTCCCCTGAGACGACCTGCTCACGCGGGCCGCTGATATCGGTGCTGACTACGGGCAGGCCCGTCATCATCGCTTCGATAATGGACATGGGCAGCCCTTCAAAATGACTGGGCAGCGTGAAAATATCCGCAGCGGCCAGAACCGCAGCCGTATCGGCCCGATATCCCAGACATTTCAGGCGCGGACCAAGGGCAGCCTGTGCTTCGGCAAAACAGCTGTCCAGTGCCGCACCGTGGTCGGACGTCAGGCGTTCGCCCACCACCCAGAGTTCGGCTTCGGGTACGCTGCGCATGGCTTCCAGCAGTTCCGGATACCCCTTGTGGCGCACCAGACGGGAGACCACGACAATAACCGGCGTCTCGGCGGCCGTACCAAGTTCCTGACGGATGTGTGCGCGGGCTGCCGGGTCTGGCCGAAAACGCGCACTGTCCCGCCCGTTACCAATGGCGATGGGGTTGCGGGCGATATGCAGCCGCCGGGCATCGTCCGCTTCTTCCTGCGAGACGGTGAGATAGACGTCCGTCATGCGCCCGCAGAAAAATTCCAGCACCAGCGCCAGTCCGCGTCGCAGCACAGACCCCGGCTGATTGAACAGAAAACCGTGGCAGGTATAGGCAATGCGCGGCACGCCACAGAGTTTGGCGGCCACGCGGGCCAGAATACCGCTGATGGGCATGTGGGCATGCACCATATCCGGCTTTTCTCGCCGGATCAGCCGCACCAGCGCCCAGAAGGCCCGCGCCTGCGCCAGAGGAGAAAAAGAGCGGGCAAAGGGCAGCGTTTCCACCCGGAATCCGGCTTGCCGGGGCGGAGCCACCAACGGGCCATCCGCACAAACCCCCACCACCTCATGCCCCTCATCCCGTAAAGCCTGCATGAGGGGGAGGAGAAAGTGGTTCAGGGAAAAATCGACGTTCGTGATTTCAAGAATTTTCACGCCCGGCCTTACTCAGTCATCAGCGTGAGTGCCCAGCGGACCGGGCGCATGGTCGGAGTGGATGAGGCTGCGTCAGCCGGTTTGCTGGAGGATGTGGGCGCAGAGGCCTCGTGATCTGTGAGACTTTCCATCTGTGGTGCAGGGTCAGTACCCGCACCATTTTCGGCAAACAGAGTCTCGGCCATGCTCGGTGTTTCCTGCGTGACCGGTTCGGAAGTGTCCGTATGGCTCAGGCCGCTCGTGCTGGCGGCCTGATACGGCATGCTGTCGGCGGGAGGGGCGTCATGCAGGAGCGGGCTGAAGGCATCCTCTTCGCTATCCTGTGGAGCGGCGGGGTAGGGGTGGCCGTCTTGCGTATAACCTTGCTCGTCTGTCTGGCCGTAAGCGTGGTCTGCATAGTCAGGTGCCGTGTCGTGCCCGGTCGTGGCTTCGTTTTCCGCCGGATAGGCCTCGTGCTCTGGTGCTGCGGGAGTCTCCCCGTAAAAAGCGTCCTGCTCCGGCGAGGTGCCGGTATGCTCGCCAGGATATGCGCCACCGTCTTCCGGGTGGGGTTCGTCCTGCGTAGGCGCTTCGGCGTGGTCTGCGTTGTCCGCTTCGGTTTCCAGAGCCTCTTCTTCTGCGGCAGCGCGTTCTTCAGGAGGTTCTGGTGCTTCGGGCGGGCAGAGGACAATTTGCAGGGAGTCCACGCGCTCACCGCTGCCCAGATAAACGCTGTCTTCCAGATAGGCGGGGACGTTGGCCTGAAACAGCCAGCTTTCCTCGTGCGTGTAGAGCAGGAAGCCGTGTTCAATTTCTTCCACGGTAATTTCAGGGTGCAGATGGAACCGCACACAGAAATCCCGGCTCTCTGTGCCTTCCAGTGCTTCCGCTCCGCGCAGGGTCTGGCCATCTTTGCCCAGATAAAGCTGGCGGGAGTACACGCCGCCGCCCTGTGGCTTATAGCCATCATGCGTCATATGCAGCCAGTGCGCCCCATCCTGCGAGGCCTGCGCCCGGGTGACGGTTGGTCTGCGGGTAATAGCCCCGCTCTGGTTGCGCGTAATGGGGGAGAGCGTGCCCATTTCCAGCACGGAATGGGCTGCCGGGACGCGCAATGCTTCAGCCCAGCCGCGCTGTGTGCTGGCCCCGCAATTGACGATAATCCGCTGGCGTCCAGAAGAGAATTCAAATGAGAGCATGCCAGCATGGGCCGTGCTGTCATACCCCGCCGGGGCGGGGCCTGCGGCATCAGCAAACAGCATGGTGCGGCCACTGGTCAGGCGGATATACCCGCTTTCCGGCTGGCTGGCGGCAACGACGCGCCCGCGGGAGGCGCGATTGAGCACTTGCTCGATCAGTTGCGGGTCACGCTCGCGGCTGCCGTTAAACAGCATCAGCCCGCCATCCCCATGCCGCATGGCGCGCAGGGCTGGCGCGGCACGGTCTGCTACTTCCATCAGGCGGGTCGGCAGAGGCAGGCGGGCGGTCTGGAGAATGCTGAGCATTTCCGCCAGTTCCCGCACGGCCTGAAACTGGTCTTCCGGGCAGCGGGTGATGTGGCTGCCATCAGCAAGAAACTGCTGATCAATTTCCTGATCGATCAGCTTGAGATAGCGGGACAGAAATTCCGGATGGTCAGGAATGGCAACAGCAACGGCCAGCAGGCCCTTCAGGGCTGTCAGTGCACGCCAGCCACGGGCTTCCTCCGGCATCAGCGCCATGATGGAGCGCGCTTCCATAATCAGCGCGGCCATCAGGTTCTGCCGGAAATTATCATCCGCGGCGGCGGCGAAAAATTCGTAATAGGAGAGCCATGCGGCCAGACGCGCGCCGGTTACGGACGGGTCAGAAATCGGGCGTTCAGAGGCAGGCTGGCCAATCCATGTGGCGACCATGCTGCGCGCCTTGATGCGGGCGGATTCCGCACCCAGTTCCCGCAGGTCCCGCAGCCAGGTAAAGCCTTGCAGCCAACGGCGATAGGCTTCCGGCCAGTTGGGGTTGTCCCACTGCAAATGCTGGAGGTTGCGCACAACGCCTTCAAACAGGCTCTGGTTCCGCACCAGCCGCTCACCCACCAGAGGGTCCCCCGGCCAGAGGTCTCGTAATGTCAGGGCCGGTGCGGCAGGCACACGACTAAAACCACCCAGCGGGTTCCGCATGGCAAAGGTCAGACGGGCATCACGGGTCCAGCGGCGCAGGGGCATCAGGCAGGGAGTGCTCCGAAGTGAGAGGGCAGGGAAGACAGCGGGTCTGTCAGACGTGATAAAGCCCTGAGCAAAGGGGCGGAATGATCTGCATCATGCTGTAACGTGAGAGCGCAAAGCGTCTATGGCGGCGGCGTAGTCCGGCTGAGCGTAAATGGCACTTCCGGCAATCAGCACATCCGCTCCGGCCTCTATCGCCAGCGGGGCGGTTTTCGGGTCAATTCCGCCATCTACGGCCAGACGGATGTCCCGGCCTGTGGCCTTGATCATCTCCCGCAGGCGGCGGATTTTGGGGAGCTGGCTGGTCAGAAATTTCTGGCCGCCAAACCCAGGGTTGACGCTCATCACCAGAATAACATCCACCAGATCCAGAATTTCGCTCACAGCTTCTGGCGGGGTAGCCGGGCACAGCACAATGCCGGGTTTGGCCCCAAGCGCGCGGATATGCTGGAGCGAGCGGTGGGCATGCGGCCCGGCCTCAATGTGGATGAGGATATGGTCCGCACCCGCTTTTGCGAAGGCTTCCAGATACGGGTCCGCAGGCTGGATCATCAGATGCACGTCAAACGGCAGCGTGCTGTACGGGCGCAGGGCTTTGACGACCTGCGGGCCGAAGGAGATGTTGGGCACAAAATGCCCGTCCATCACGTCCAGATGAATCCAGTCTGCCCCGGCATTGGCCACGGCCTGCACTTCCTCGCCCAGACGGGCGAAGTCGGCGGCAAGAATGCTGGGGGCAATAAGAGGGCGGGTTACGGAGTGCATAACTTTTGTTATCCGCAATCCCGCCGCCCGACGCAACTCTGTTAAAGCGCGTTTGGAAGATTGTTACGCAGGTATGATGAAGCGGGCTGCAAAAAACCCGTCCATGCTGCCTTTGTCCAGCCATAGGCCCGGATGCGTGCGCAGCCAGCCTTCCGGCGTAAGGGCTTCCGGCAGAAAGGAAAGTTCTTCCGGCGTAAAGGGGGAGGGGACCAGCCCCATCTCCTGAGCAGCACGGGCACGGGCCGGACCTTCCTCATCCTGCAGGGAGCACACGGCGTAAATCAGCCGCCCACCGGGGCGGAGCATGGATTTGGCCGCAGCCAGAAGCCGGTCCTGCCCGGCTGTCAGCGCATTCAGATCACGCGGACGTTTGACCCACAGCACATCCGGGTGGCGGCGCGCCGTGCCTGTGGCGGAGCAGGGTGCATCCAGCAGAATGGCATCAAACAGCGCATCGGGTTTCCATGTCGCGGCGTCGTCCTGCACAATCTGCACAGGGTAGGCCAGCCGCGCCATGTTCTCCTGCAAGCGCAGCAGACGGGTGGCGTTCTGCTCCACAGCCGTCACGTCCGCGCCGGTGGCGGCAAGCTGGGCGGTTTTCCCGCCCGGAGCAGCGCAGAGATCGGCCACCCGTTCGCCCGGTTTGGCCGCCAGCAGGCGCGCGGGGAGGGTTGCGGCGGCATCCTGCACCCAGAATGCGCCTTCCTCATAACCCGGCAGTTCCGTTACGCGGGTGCCAGCGGGAAAGCGGACGGAACCGTTGGGTAGTTCCTCGCCGCCTTCCGGTGCGGTTGCGCCGGGGCGGAGGGTAATGTCCAGCGGGGCTTCATGGCTAATCCCCTGAGCAATGGCGCGCGCGGCCCCTTTGCCCAGCGTGTTCCAGGAACTCCACAGCCATGAGGGAATATTCAGGCGCGCCTGATCGAGCCCCTCCAGCAGAGCCGGTCCCTGATCGGCCACCTTGCGCAGCACAGCATTGGCCAGCCCTGCAAACGGGGCCAGCTTACGGCGGCGCAGCAGAGAAACTGTGGTGCCGACGGCAGCATGCGGCGGCGTTTCCAGAAACAGCAGCTGCGCGCAGCCCATCATCAGCGCCACGCGCACAGGCTCCGGCGGTTCCTTGCGCAGGAAGGGTTCCAGCACCGTGCGCAGCGTGCCCATGTGGCGCAGCGTGGCGGCGGCCAGACGGTGAGCCGCTGCACGGTCACGCGGCGGGGCCTCGTGCTCGTTGGCGGAGCGGGACAGGGTGGTTTCCAGCATGCGCCGGTGTTCCACCACGCCGCACAGGATATCAAACGCAACGTCCCGCGTGGGGTCAGCAGGCTGTGGGGCGTTGTTGCGGCGCGCTGCATTGCGTCTGGGGTTACGGGGGCGGCGGGGTTCTGCTGTCATCAGCTCACTATCTGTTCAGGCAATCAGGTCAGGCCATAAAGGCGGAGGAAAATGGCAGGCCAGACCTGCCGGAGCATTACGCCACCAACAGGGCGGCGTCTGCTGATGTGGGGGCTTGGCTCTTGTCCAGATACCGGCGCAGCACGCCGGGGTAGAGCTGGTGTTCCTGCCGCAGCACCCGTGCAGCAAGGGCGTCAGCCGTATCACCCGGCAAAACAGGGACTGCTGCCTGCCCGAGAATAGGGCCTTCATCCATGCCTTCCGTTACAAGATGCACGGTGCAGCCGTGGATGCGCACGCCGGCTTCCAGCGCGCGCTCATGCGTGTGCAGGCCGGGGAAGACAGGGAGCAGGCTGGGGTGAATGTTCAGCATTTTCCCCGCCCACTGGGTGGTGAGGAACGGGGTCAGCAGGCGCATATAGCCCGCCAGACAGACCACTTCCGCTCCGGCTTTCCGCAGGGCGGCATCTACGGCGCGTTCATGCGCCTCACGGTCTTTTTTATACAGGCGGTGGTCGATCGCCACGGTCTCAAGCCCTGCGGCGCGGGCCATGTCCAGCCCCGGCGCGTCTGGTTTGTTGCTCAGCACAAGGCAGATGCGGGCCGGAAAATCCGGCTGTTTGCAGGCCTCAATCAGGGCCGTGGCGTTACTGCCCCGGCCACTGAGCAAAATGGCGACCGGGGTTTTAGGCGTCTCACTCATGCTGCGTGAAAATCCGGGGATGCAACCATCTTCAGGCCAGCCTTGGCGGCGCTGTCAGCAGCTTTGGCGATATGGCCAATCAGCGTGCCTTCCTCGCCCAGTCCTTTCAGTCGGGCGAGAACTTCGTCCGGTTTCGGGGTGATCAGCACCATGCCTACGCCACAGTTAAACACGCGCAGCATTTCTTCATTTGCCACGTCACCAGTGCGGGCCAGCCAGTTGAAGACGGGCGGCACCGGCCATGCGGCGTCAATCACGGCGTCCAGCCCGTCGGGCAGAATGCGAGGCAGGTTGCCCGGCAGCCCCCCGCCGGTGATGTGTGCTGCGGCATGCAGCAGGCCAGCGCGGTGCAGATCCAGCACCGTGCGGACGTAGAGTTTGGTGGGGGTGAGCAGGGCCTCACCCAGATTTTTGCCGGGTGCGAAGGCTGCCGGGTCCGTCCAGGCCAGATGGGCATCGGCTACAATGCGACGCACCAGAGAATAGCCGTTGGAATGCACGCCGCTGGAGGGCAGGGCGATCAGTGCGTCACCCTCTGCAATACCAGCTGGCAGCAGGGCGGAGCGTTCTGCGGCCCCAACGGAGAAGCCAGCCAGATCATAATGCCCATCGGCATACATGCCGGGCATTTCTGCCGTCTCACCGCCTACCAGCGCACAGCCGGACTGCTCACAGCCCTGCGCAATGCCGCGCACAACCTTGGCGGCACTTTCAACAGACAGGCGGCCCGTTGCAAAATAATCAAGGAAGAAGAGTGGTTCCGCGCCCTGCACAATCAGGTCGTTCACGCACATGGCGACCAGATCAATCCCCACGGTTTCATGCAGACCCGTTTCAATGGCCAGCGTGAGCTTGGTGCCCACCCCGTCCGTGCAGGACACCAGCACCGGGTCTTTAAAGCCGGCGGCTTTCAGGTCGAACAGAGCACCGAATCCGCCCAGCCCCCCCATGGTGCCTGGGCGGTCTGTTGCCTTGGCTGCGGGTTTGATGGCGTCAATCAAAGCTTCTCCGGCTTCAATGTCCACGCCAGAGTCACGGTAGGTGAGGCGGGAAGAGGGAGAACTGGAAGAAGACGTCATGACAGGTGCTCTTGGTCTGAAAGGGGTCGATGTAACGGATCGGGTAGGGTAGGAATCCCTGAGGACAGTCTTTACGGCAGGTGAAGCAACACGCAAAGCGGCATGAAACGGATTACGGAAACAAAAGAGGCCGCACAGCAGCCTGTGGCGGACGGAAAGGAGGGGGGAGTGACCGGGCAGATTGCTCTGCCGTTCGCTCACCGCCCCCGATTCGGACGCTCAGACTTTGTGGCGGCTCCCTCCAATGCGGCGGCACGCGGCTGGGTGCTGGATGCGGAAGCCATGTGGCGCTGGCCCGAAGGCCGTATGGCCCTGTGGGGGGAAAGCGGCACCGGCAAGACGCATCTGCTCTCCGTCTGGGCAGCGCGGCATGGTGCGCCCGTTATTGAAGGCCGCCGCCTGAATGAGCAGGACGTGGCCAATCTGTTTCATGAAGGCGGGTTCCGCGCGCTTGCGCTGGATAATGCCGATCAGGTGCGGGAAGAAGCCGATCTTCTGCATCTGATCAATCTGGTGCGGGAGCGGCGCATGGCGTTGCTCATGGCGGGGCGGGCTTCCCCCGCGCGCTGGCGTGTGTCTCTGCCGGATCTGGCGAGCCGTCTGCGGGCGACGTCCTCCGTGCCGATTGGGCAGGCGGAGGAAGAACTGTTGCGGCGGCTGTTCCTGCGTTTGCTGGCGGAACGGCAGATGGTGGTGGCCCAGCCGGTGACGGAATGGCTGCTGCGGCGTCTGCCCCGTAATGCCGGGGCGATTCGGGATATGGCGGCGCGGCTGGATCAGGCCGCACTGGCTTCGGGCGAGAAAGTGACGCGGGCGCTGGCTGCGGGCGTTCTGGAAACTCTGCTGGAAGAGGACGCAACGCGCTCTTAACGTCTTGCTCTGTGGGCGTGTCTGCGTCACTGTGCGGAACGATTTCGTTATAGTGTAACATTAACCTGAAAGTGGTTTCTGCATCATGAGCAGCTTTTTCAAGCGATCTCTGTTGCCTCTGGCGGTGCTGGCGTGCGCTCCGGCGGTTCTTCCCTCCATTCCCTTCGCGCATGCGGATGAGGGGATGTGGACCATGGACCATCTGCCCGCAGACCTGATGAAGCAGCGTTACGGCTTTACGCCCACCCCCGCGTGGACAGAGCGCGTGACCAAGGCCTCCGCTCGTCTGGCGCTGGGCTGCTCGGCCTCGTTTGTTTCGGCTGACGGGCTGGTAATGACCAACCACCATTGCGCCAATGAATGCCTTCAGCAGCTTTCCGGTAAAGGGAAGAACTACTTTCAGGACGGTTACAGCGCCAAAAGCCCGGCGGATGAGCAGCGCTGCCCCGCCATGGAGCTGAACCAGCTGGATAGCATCACGGACGTGACGGACCGGATGCAGACGGCCCTGCGCGGCAAGGATGGTGCGGCCTACACCACGGCGCGTCAGGCTGAGGAAAGCGCGATTGAAAAAGAATGCGCCAAGGATGACCCCAAAAAATGGCGCTGCGATGTGATCAGCCTGTATCACGGGGGTCGCACGGCGCTGTATCGTTACCGCCGCTATCAGGACGTGCGCATGGTGATGGCGCCGGACCAGAACGCGGCCTTCTTCGGCGGGGACCCGGATAACTTCAACTTCCCGCGTTATGACCTCGATATGGCGTTCATGCGGGTCTATGAAAACGGGAAACCGGCCAAGGTTGACGCCTTCCTGCCGTTTGACGCTGCAGGCCCGAAGGAAGGGGAGCTGGTGTTCACCTCCGGCAATCCGGGGTCTACGGAACGTGAAGTGCCGCTGGCCGATCTGGAATTTTCCAGAAACGTGACTGTGCCGTTCATTATCGACAACTATTCCGCACTGGATGGCGCACTCTGGCAGTACAGCCGGGAAAGCACGGCGCATCATCAGGAAGCACAGGAACGGGTCTTCGGGATTGAGAACAGCCTGAAAGTCTATCGTGGCCGCGTGGATGTGCTGTCCGACCCCAAACTGCTGGACGCCAAGGCAAAAAATGAGGCCAGCCTGCGCGACTGGATCAATGCCGATCCCAAGCGTAAGGAAGCCTATGGCGACCCGTGGGCGAAAAACGCACAGGCGCTGGCCGTTAAGAAGCGTATCTTCAAACCTTACGTGATGCTTGAAGGCGCTTTTGGGATTCAGGGTGAGCTGTTCCAGTATGCTAAACTGCTGGTGCGCGCTGCAAACGAGCGCCAGAAGCCGGATGCCGAACGTCTGACAGCGTATCATGATGCCCGTCTGCCTGCGCTGGAAGCCGAACTCGGTTCCACGGCTCCGGTCTATTCGGATCTTGAAAAGACAGAACTCGCTTTTTCTCTGACCAAACTGCGCCAGGTGCTTGGCGCAGATGATGAAATGGTGAAGCTGGTTCTGGGTAAGGCTGCCCCGGATGATCTGGCTGAAACGCTGGTCAAAGGCACGAAACTGGCAGACCCCAAGGTGCGTCTGGAGCTTTGGAAAGGCGGTGCAGACGCGATTGCTGCCTCCAAAGACCCGATGATTGTGCTGGCCCGCAGCATCGAACCGCAGACCCGTGCCCTGCGTAAGCAGATGGATGATGAAGTCGCTGCTCCGTCTCGTCAGGCGAGCGAAGCGATGGCCAAGGCTCGCTTTGAGCGCGATGGTGTGTCGTCCTACCCGGATGCCACGTTCACGCAGCGTCTGTCTTTTGGTCAGGTTAAGGGCTGGGATGAAAACGGAAAAGCTGTGCCAGCCTTTACGTATTTCTCTGGCCTGTATGATCGCGCAACCGGCTCTGACCCGTTCAAGCTGACCAAACTCTGGCTGGACGCCAAGGCGCACGTCAACATGAAAACCCCGTACGATTTTGTCTCCACCAATGACATTATCGGCGGCAATTCCGGCTCTCCGGTGATCGACTCTCAGGGCCATGCCGTGGGTCTGATTTTTGATGGCAACATCCACTCTCTGGGTGGGGACTTCTATTATGATGAAACCACTAACCGCGCTGTTGCGGTGGATACAGCCGCCATCATGGAAGCGCTGAAAGTGGTTTATAAAAATCAGGCGCTGGCGAACGAACTGTCTCAGGGGCATCTCTGAGGTCTGACGTCTGAGCAGCGCATGAGAAACAGGCTCGGAGGGCAACAGCTCTGCGGGCCTGTTTTGCGTTTTGCGCAGGCTCTCTGGAATGCGAGCGACATAAAACCGTAACATGTGTCATTCTTTTCCAGCCGGAAGACTGTACACTATGATGCAGAGACGTGTGAGATGATGAACCCTATGCCCGCAAGGCTGATGCGGGCAGGATAGGGTAAAAAAGGGAGAATGGGTGTGACGACGGCGCAGGACAAAAAGACGGGTCAATCAGCCGGAGCCAAAGTGCCCGCCCGCAGACGTACTCCGGCAGTTCGTCGAACCAGAAAAAAGCCGGTCCAGAAAAAAGTGACGCTGGACATGCCCGAGCGGTTTATCAACCGCGAACTCTCCTGGCTGGCCTTTAACCAGCGTGTGGTGGAAGAGGCGGATAACGCGCGCAACCCGTTGCTGGAGCGTCTGCGCTTTCTGTCCATCAGTGCCAGCAATCTTGATGAATTCTATTCTGTGCGTGTGGCCGGTCTTGTCGGGCAGGTGCGGGAAGGGCTGGTGGCGTTCTCACCCGATGGCCTGACCCCTGCCGAGCAGCTGGACGCCGTGCGGGAACGCTGTGCCCAGTTGTTGCGCGAACAACAGCGCATCTGGGTGGAGCTGCGTGGCCTGCTGGCGGATGCCGGTGTGGTGCTGTGTGAGCCGTCTGATCTGGATGAAGCCGACCGCACATGGTTGCACAACTGCTTTATGGACCGCGTTTTTCCGGTGCTGACGCCGCTGGCGGTGGACCCGGCGCATCCGCTGCCCTTCATCCCCAACATGGGGCTTGCACTCGGCCTGCGTTTGCTGCTGGCGGAAAACGGCGCGTTTGCCATGAACGCGCTGATCCTGCTGCCCGCGCAGGTTGAGCGCTTTATTCGCCTGCCCAGCAAGGACGGGGCGGGTAACCGCACGGTGCGCTTTATCCGGCTGGAAGACCTGATTACCCTGTGCATGGACCAGCTTTTCCCCGGCCTTGTGGTAGGGGAAAGCGGTATGCTGCGTGTGGTGCGCGATACCGACGTAGAGTTTGAGGACGAGGCCGAAGACCTTGTCCGTTCCTATGAGAGCGCGCTCAAACGCCGCCGCCGTGGCGTGGTGATCCATCTGGATATGGAAAAGCGGGTGCCGACAGAGCTGGCGGACGCGATTGCTTCCGGGCTGGACCTGCCGCCGGAAGAAATTGCCGTCCATTCCGGCATGATCGGCGTGGTGGACCTGAAACAGATGATTGTGGATGACCGCCCCGATCTGCTGTTCCCGCCCTACACGCCGCGCTTCCCGGAGCGGATTCTGGACTTTAACGGGGATTGTTTTGCGGCCATCCGGGCGAAGGACCTGCTGGTTCATCATCCGTTTGAAAGCTTTGACGTGGTGGTGCAGTTCCTGCGTCAGGCGGCGCTCGACCCGAACGTGATTGCCATTAAGCAGACGCTGTATCGCACGTCCCGCGACTCTCCCATCGTCAAGGCGCTGATTGAAGCCGCTGAAGCCGGCAAGTCCGTCACCGCCATGGTGGAATTGCGGGCGCGGTTTGATGAAGAAGCCAATATTCGCCTCTCCCGCGCGCTGGAAGCCGCCGGTGTGCAGGTGGTGTTCGGCTTTGCGGACCTGAAGACCCACGCCAAGCTCAGTCTGGTAGTGCGGCGCGAGGGTAATCAGGTGCGATCCTACGCACATTTTGGCACGGGCAACTACCACCCGATTACCGCCAAGATTTATACAGACCTCTCCTTCTTTACCTGCAAGCCGGAGCTGGCGCGGGATTCCGCACGCCTGTTCAACTACGTGACCGGCTACGCCATGCCGGCCAAGATGGAGGCCATTTCCTTCTCGCCCATCACCATCCGCAGCACGCTGCGGGAGCTGATTGAGGAAGAAATTGCCCATGTCAAAGCGGGGCGTCCGGGCACTATCTGGCTGAAGATGAATGCGCTGGTGGACCCGGATCTGATTGATTGCCTGTATCGTGCGTCCTGTGCCGGGGTGCGGATTATCGGCGTGATCCGTGGCATCTGCTGCCTGCGTCCGGGTGTGCCGGGGCTTTCTGAAAATATCCGTATCAAATCGATCGTTGGGCGCTTTCTGGAACATTCCCGCATTTTCGCGTTCGGGAATGGCCATCGCCTGCCGTCCCGCTACGCCAAAGTCTATCTGTCCTCTGCGGACTGGATGACGCGGAACATGGACTGGCGCGTGGAAAGCATGGTGCCGGTCACTAACCCGACGGTGCATGCCCAGATGCTGGGGCAGATCATGGTCTCCAACCTCAAGGACAATCTGCAATCCTGGGGGCTGGAAGCCAGCGGCACATGGCGCCGGCTGACGCCGGGGGCGCGGCCATTCTCTGCGCATGAATGGTTCATGACGCACCCATCGCTCTCGGGCCGTGGCTCGGCTGCGCATGAAACGCCGCTCCGCGCACCAGCCTCTCTGCCGACGTCAAAAGACCTGATGTTTGATGACTGACCTCAGCCAGCGGCGCGAGAAAAGCAGAATGCGTGTATTTGGCACCTGTTCTCGGTTTTCGTGAACGATTTTCGGGAGTAGAGTGCCGCCCATGCAGACTGATATGCCGCGCCGCTCGGCCGTTGTTGATCTTGGGTCCAATTCTGTGCGCCTCGTGGTGTTCGAGGGCGTATCGCGCAACCCTGTGCCTATCTTTAATGAAAAGGCGGTGTTGCGTCTGGGCCGCGGCCTGACAGCAACGGGCAAGCTGAATGAAGAAGGCGTGCAGATGGCTATGGAAGTGCTCAGCCGCTTCCACGCCATTGCCCGAGCCATGAACGCGGACCCGTTTGAAATTCTGGCCACAGCGGCAGTGCGGGATGCGCTGAACGGGCCGGAATTTGTGGATGCCCTGCGCAGGAACATGCCGGGTGTGCCCATCCGTATTCTGAGCGGGGAAGAGGAGGCCGATCACTCCGCCATTGGCGTGATGTGCGGCATTCCCGGCGCAAAAGGACTGGTGGCCGATGTGGGCGGCGGCTCTCTGGAGCTGATCCGTCTGGCGGAAGATGGTCGCCATGATGCCAATACCCTGCCGTTGGGCGTTATCCGCCTGAGTGACCGCGCCAAGGGTGATCTTGCCGAGGCCCGTACTCTGGCGGATGAGGATATCGGGCGCGTCAAATGGCTGTCTCAGGTCAAGGGAAACACGCTCTATCTGGTCGGCGGGGCGTTCCGTGCGCTGGCACGTCTGCATATTGCCCGCATGCAGTATCCGCTGAATATCGTGCATTATTATACGCTGGGGCTGGAAGAAGCGCGGGAGATGACCGGCTGGCTGCTGCATGCACAGCGCCGCAGTCTGGAACGTCTGCCCGGTGCCCCCAAAAAACGTCTGGATGATGTGCCGTTTGCTGCCACCGTGCTGCGCAGATTGCTGCGCAAGGTGCAGCCGGATCGGGTGGTGTTCTGCGTGGATGGTCTGCGGGAAGGGTGGTACATGCTGAATGTCGCCCCGGATTGCCTGCCGCAGGACCCGATGGACGTTGTGGCGCGGGACATGTGCGCCCGGCTGGGCCGCAGTAACACGCTGCCGGATGTGCTCTGCCGCTGGACCGACGGTTTGCTACCCAAGGAAACTGCGCAGGAGCAGCATCTGCGCCGCATTGCCTGCCTGCTCTCCGATGTTGGCAGCCACGACCACCCGGAATATCGGGCGGAGCAAACCTACTGGCGCATTCTCCGTTTGCAGGGTGTCGGGTTTGACCATGAGTCGCGGGCCTGGCTTTCTCTGGCTCTGGCCGTGCGGTATGCGGCGGACCTCAATGCCGAGTTTCTGGCAACGTCTCGCACGCTGCTGAGTGAGGCCGCATGGCGGCGCGCCATTGTGCTGGGGCAGGCGTTGCGGCTGGCCTATTCGCTTTCCGGCGGGACGGCTGTGCTGCTGGATGGCACGGCTCTGCTGTGGCGGCGCAAGGAGCTGGTACTCAAACTTGTGTCATCTCGTGTTGCTGTGCGCGGGGAAACCGTGGGGCGCGGGCTGACCCGGCTGGGGCAGGCGCTGGACGTTCCCACCCGCTTTGAGTCTGATCTGGAAGCCTGATAAAGCCTTTTTGCCTGTTCCCTGTCAGGAGCAGATGTGTGCGGGGAGCAGGGCATAGAGGCTCTGCGCCGGCGGGCACAGTCATGGGGCTGGACAAGCTGCGGCGTTCTGGGCACCTTAAATTTCAGACATCTTCCGGGGATGGGGATTTATGACCAGTAGTCAGGGGAAAAAGTGACGTGTCTTCTGATGAGATAGTCGATCCGACCGTACAGAACGATGCGTCCGTGCGGCGTGTCCTGCTGCATCTGGTCCTGCCGTTTGGTTCGCTGCTGCTGGTTGTGGGTGCGATTGTCGCCATTGGCCTGCATTCCTACCGCTCCACGCGGGCGGGCGTCGTTGCGCTGACCCATGAGCTTCTGGGTGCCGTCCAGCAGAATATTTCTCAGGAAGTCTCAGATTACATCATGCCCGCTGTGGCGGGGAATACCATTGCCAGCGGCATGATTGCCCATGCGCCGTTTCAGGTGGCGGACCGGGTGTTTAATTCCTACGGCGCGGCCATGCTGCAAAGCGTGCCGCAGTTGCAGTCCTTCTATCTGGGGGATGAAGACGGCCATTTCCGCCTGATTACACGCGGGCCTGATGGTAAAAATCAGGAACGCACCACGTTTGAAGTGCATGATGGCAAACAGGTCTATCATCGTGAATTCTACACGAATGATGGTGTAAAAACGGGTGAGGAATATACGGACGCGACCGGGTATGACCCGCGCAAGCGCCCGTGGTACAGCAATACGGAAGGCAAGACGGACGTCCAGTGGACGCAGCCTTATCTGTTCCCGTCCGCACGCCAGTTCGTCATGACCAGTTCTCTGCGTTTCAAGGCGGCAGACGGGCATACCTACGTTTTTGCGACGAATATTTCCCTCAATGAGCTCAGCACATTTCTGGACCATCTGAAGGTCGGTAAAACCGGGAACGCCATTATTCTGGATAGTCAGGGCCGGGTTATGGCGGGGCGTAACATCATGCAGCAGGCGGAAGCTGCGGGGTGGGACCCGAACAAGATGGTGCTGGACCCCAAAACGCATCCGGTTTTTGCCCGTGGGTATGACCATTATCGGGTACGGGGCTTCGGCCCACGCAGTTTTGAGCTGAACGGCAAACGCTATGTGACGATCGCGTCGCCGCTGAAAAGTTCTGCCGAGGGCTGGATCTTGCTGCTCTCCGCCCCGGAAAATGACTTTGCCAGCTTTGCGCGCCAGAGCAGCCAGCAGAGTTTACAGTTTGCCGGGATTATCATTGTCTTCTCGCTGCTGCTGGCCGGGTTCCTTGTGCGGCAGGTGCGGCGTTCGGAACGGGTGGCCCGCAAGCTGGCACAGCAGAACATGCAGATCACGCATGAAAGTGCGGCTGTGCAGCAGGTTGCCGTCACGCCGCGTCTGTTTGACCCAACGGCAGAACCTCTGGTGCTGACAGAGCAGCTTGCGCATGTCACGGATGCGCGGCGGGCCAGCGTCTGGCGGTTGCTGCATGACGGGCAGGCGCTGATCTGTGAAGATTCCTATGACCAGAAACAGGATACCCACTCCGGTGGCTTTGAAATGTCCCGCGCGGAGCTTGGGGCGTTTTTTGAAGCCATTGAATCCGGTGATGTGCTGAATGTTGATAACGCAGCGACGGATGATCGGACGAGGCAGTTCGAGCGTCTGGTCATGCGTGAGCTGGGTACCCGGATGCTCGCCGTTTACCCCATTCATGGGCCAAAGGGCATCAGTGGCGCATTGGTGCTGGAAGATGCCCATATGGCCCCGCATCTGGTGTATTTTGTAGACCTGATGGCGTCTATCGCGGGCGTCAGACTGGCCGAGACGGCGGATGAGATTGAAAGCGGGCATGGCCTGCCTGCTGATGAAGTCTCCGGTGCCGTCAATTCTGCCAAACCGCTGCCCGCGCCGCAGTTTGATAATATGCTGATGCGTGCGCCGCAGGTCTCTGGTGTGACGACGTCCGGGATTTATCCGTCGGTTGCCGTGCTGGTCATCACCTTCTCCGATCCTGTGGTGGATGGAGAGGCAGAAACGCAGGCTCTGCTGACGCTGATTAACCAGCTGGCCACGGATGTGCAGCGCATTTCCAAGGAACGCGGCCTGTTTGGCGTGGAAGTGGCCGGCCACCGCATGATCTGCATGGCGGGCTGCACCACCGAGGAAGACCCGACCGCCATTATCCGTATTGCCGATGCCGCGCTGACCATGCGGGAAACCTTTATGGCCGCACTGGCTGCGGCCAATCTGGAACCAGTGTTTGCCATGGGGCTTGATTACGGCGCGGCCTTTGGTGGCGCTGTGGGGGAAGAGCCCAAAGTCTTCAACCTGTGGGGGCAGACGGTCTCTCTGGCGGAACTGATGGCGCAGGGTGCCACAGATGGCGGCACCATTCAGGTAACAGAGCGTGTGTATCAGGCCCTGCGTGACCGGTATCTGTTCCGCTCACGCGGTTCCTTCTTTGCGCCGCATCTGGGCCTTGGCCGGGCTTATGTTCTGGCGGCGCGCCGATGAGTGGCGCGAACGAACCACGCAGTCCGGGTGGGGAACGGGACCCGATTTTAGAGGCGGACGCCTCCACCCATCCGCAGCACAGGCAGAAATTTGTTCTGCATGAATGGGCGCGGGAGAAACTGGCCTGGATCGGCCGCCTGACACGGAAGCAAATCCGCTTTTTCCTGATCATGCTGGGGGCAAGCTGGGGCGTTATCTTTGAGAGTTTTCGCTCTCATTCCTGGCGACGCACGGTGCGGTACGAGTTCGGCACAACCCTTAACAGCGTGATTGGCGGCGGCCTGATTGCCACGATGTTTGCTGGCACGCTGACGGGTGTAGCGGCGGTCTCCCAAACCATTTACTGGCTGGGTCTGGCGGGCATGGCCAAGATGACCGGCACCATTCTGATTGATGTGGTTATTCGGGAAATTGCGCCCATTCTGGTGGGTATCCTGCTGCTGGGCCGCAACGGTATGCTCTCCGTGACAGAGCTGGGCCTGCTGACAACAGGCGGAGAAATCCGCTCCATGCAGGCGCAGGGGCTGGACCCGTTTCTGCTGCTGGTCATGCCGCGCACGCTGGCTTTTACCGTGGGCGGCTTTACGCTCGGGATTCTGTTTTCCTTCGCGGCACTGGTGACAGGCTATATCATCAGCCGCATGTCCGGCGTGGTGACCAATCCGGTCTGGACGTTCCTCTATGACGTGGTCACCGCCATGTCCCATGCTGATTATCTGGTGATCCCGCTTAAATTTATTACCGTCGGGTTTGTGGTGGGGCTGGGTGGCTGCCTGACGGGGCTGACCGCTACGAATGAGGATAATCTGCGCACCCTTCTGCCGCGCGGCTTTTCGCGTGGCATGCTGATTGTGATGGCTGTCAGCGTGCTGTTCAGTCTGGACTTGTAAGATGGATACACGCACTGCCGGACCACTGCTGGAACTGAACAAGGCCGTTCCTTCCTTTGAGGATAGCGGCCTGCCACCCGTGCCCTTCAGCATGAAGCTGATGCCGGGGGACTGCATGGTGGTGGAATCCCGCTCCAGCACCCGGGCCACCATGTTTGCGGATATGTGCTGCGGGCTGGTGCCGCTGGATGCAGGGGCTGTGAAGTTCATGGGGCTGGACTGGGCTGACCTGCACGACCGGGAAATGAATGCCCTGCGTGGGCGCATAGGTCGTATTACCCGCAGGCCCAGCTGGCCAGAGTTCCTCAACACGCACCTTGCTATCACCCTCCAGCAACTGCACCATACTACTCGCCCAATGGATGAGGTGGTGGCGGAAGCTGCCCGGCTGGCGGAATGGTTTGGTCTGCCGGGCCTGCCGGTCTTACCGCCCAGCATGTTGTCCGATTCCGATTTGTTGCGGGCGGCCTGTGTGCGGGCGTTTATAGGGCATCCCCGCTTGCTGCTTCTGGAAGACCCGCTGGAAGCAAGCCCTGTGGAACTGCAAAATCCGTTTCTCAGTGCGATAACGGACGCGCGGGACAAGGGCGCTGGTGTCATCTGGATGGTGCGTAATAATGCCATCTGGCAGGGCTACCGACAGGGGATTACGAGTATGTGGCGCCTGGCTGATGACGGGCTTGTAGAAATACGGACGGCATAATGTTCCAGATCCGCTTAAGACAGAAAGTCAAACCACTCATCTCTCTGCGCTATGCGGATGAATGGGTTGGGTTCCTCGTGCTGCTCAGCGTCGTGCTGTTTGCCGGTGCCGTGGTGGAGGCCGGGGTGCTGCAAAACTGGCTGACACCGCCAGCACGCCTGCATGTCACGCTGCCAGCCTCTGGCGTGGGCGGGTTGACGGTGGGGAGTGACGTGCAGTTGCTCGGCACCCATGCGGGCACCATTCGCGCCGTCAAACTCAACCCCTCGGGCGAGATGTATGCGCAGGTGGATCTGGACCCGCAGGCCAAGCCGTTTATCCGGCGGGACAGCACGGCCATTATCCGCAAGCAGTTTATTGTGACGGGCTCTTCCTATCTGGAACTCAGCCGCGGGCATGGGGACCCAATGGACTGGAGCTATGCGGTGCTGAGCGCCACGCCGGCTCCCAACCCGGCGGACCAGATTACCGCCACGCTGAATGATATTCAGGCCCAGATCATGCCCGCCATTGCCAGTGCGCGGCACATGATGGCCGAACTGGACGCCACCATGACGGACATGCACGCGGGCAAGGGCACCGTGGGGCAATTGCTGACCAATGATGAACTGCTGAAACAGGCACAGGCGGCGGCGGTGTCCCTGAACACCGTGATTGATCGCCTCAAGCCCATTGAGAAGCAGGTGTCCGGCATTATGACCAAGACGGATGGCACCATGAACAATCTGCGCTCTGCCTCGCATGATCTGAAAGGCGCTACGCCGCATCTGCCTGCCATTGCAGGGAGTGTGGAGGCCAGCACGGCGGATCTGCCCGCACTGCTGGCGCAGGCGCAAACAACGCTTTACGGGCTGGAAAAACTGACCGACCAACTGCGCGGCATGTGGCTGCTGGGCGGGCAGAAAACCACGAAAAAGAACCGTCTCGCACCGCGGCAGGTGCGGCCATGAGGCGCATTGGCTCTCTGGCTCTGCTGGCTCCCTTGCTTCTGGCAGGGTGCGGCGGAGGGGCTGTGGAAGCGCCGTCTGCGCGGGATGACGCCGCGTGGGATCAGGCGATGACCGCCGGACAGGATTCCTTTGAGCTGGGCCGCTACAGCGTCGCCATTACTCAGTATCGCAAGGCGGCCGATCTGGCGTTGCTGCGGGATGATGGCGTGGCGGCGTCCGAAGCGGGGTATGATCTCGCCGTGTCACAACTGGCCGGGGATGACCCGGCAGCTGCGGTGAAAACCGTGCAGACCACTCGTCAGGCGGCGGCTGTGCGGGGGCAGACTGCGCGACCGGAATTTGATCTGATTGAGGCCGCAGCCCGCTACCGCCTGCGGCAATATCCACAGGCGATAGCGCTGGCGTCTGGCGGTATGGCTTCCACCGATACGGCTTATGCGGCGCGTTCCGCCCTCGTGCTGGGGCTGGCGGCGGATGCGGGGCAGGATGCACCGGCGTTCCAGAAAGCGCTGGCCTATTTCAATGGGTTGAAGCCGCCGCTGTCCCGCACGGAGCAGGCCGACAAGGCGGAAATTCAGGCCCGTGCTCTTCTGGCCTCTAATCCGGCGCAGGCGGAGCAACTGGCCGAGCAGGCCGCGACCTTGCGGCGGGATGATGCCTCCTATCGGGATATGTCCCGCGCGCTGGCTCTGGCAGGGCAGGCGGCTGAGCGCAGTGGCGACCATCAGAAAGCGGCCAGCTTGTGGGCACGTGCTGCGCAGAGTGCTTCCATGCAGGCTAATTCTGCCAATACCGTGGACGCCGCAACCGTTACGCAGGGGGCAAGCCTGTTGCGGGGCGGGGCGACAACCGCTGAAAGTGATGCAGCGCAATGGGCGCATCTGGCGGGTGGCGTGTCCCTGCATCCGTTTGCGGAGCAGAAGAAGCAATAAGTAAAGTCGCTGTAAAGTGATGCGGATTTGCTATGCGTAATTGATGGAAGCAAGCCTTTCTGAGGCCGTGTATCACCGTCTGATCGCAGGGTCGCGCGGCATGCGGCCTTTCAGATCAGAAGGGCGGACATGAAAAGCGTATTTCAAAGGCTTAGGGAAAAGCGAGAAGCGCGTCTGACGGCGCGTTACAACAGGCTGGACGATACGCCGCTTGAGGAAACAGGCAAGGCAGGCAAGAAATCCCATTTTACAACCAAGGAAGCCATGCGCCGGTTCCGTGCGCATGCGCTGGTGGAAGAAAAAGGCCACCGGGATGTGGTGCGTGTCGGTCTGTCTGACAGCGTCTGGACGGACCTGTATCACCATGCATTGACGGCAAGCTGGACATCTTTTGTTTATACAGCTGTTATTTTCTATTTTCTGATCAATCTGTTCTTCGCCCTGCTGTATCTGATCGCCCCCTCACAGGTGACGGGGGATGGCCAGCATACGTTGCTTTCCCTGTTCTTCTTTAGTGTGCAGACCCTCTCGACGGTGGGCTATGGCGGCATGGTCCCGGTGGGGCCGTATGCCAATATCGTAGTCTCGTTTGAAGTGCTGGTGGGCATGATGATTAACGCGCTGGCAACCGGCGTTGTGTTCGCCCGCTTTGCCCGGCCACGGGCGCGTATCATGTTCAGTAATACGGCCGTCATCAGCAATGAAAACGGTATTCCGGCGCTGTGCATCCGCATCGCTAACCTGCGGCTGAGCGTCATTTTATCTGTGGATGTGGAAGTCTCCCTGTCTCGTCTTGTGATGAGTGAAAACGGGCATCTGGTCCGGCAGTTTGACCAGCTTTTGCTGGTGCAGTCTCACGTGCCGGTGCTGCGGTTTGCGTTTGTTATGGCGCATGTCATCGGGCCGGAAAGCCCGTTGCACGGCAAAAGCATGGCGGAGCTTGAAAAGGAAGAAGCCGAAATTGTTGTAACCGTGACCGGCACGGATGAAGCGCTGGGCCAGACCGTGTTTGCGCGAACTGCGTATCGGTTTGACCGGGTGCACCATAATCACCGGTTTGTGGATATCGTGCTCTCCCGTCCGGATGGCCGGATTGCCGTGGATTACACGCGTTTTCACGATATCGAAAAACACTGAGAGCCGTGCAGAACGGTCTTTCAGGCTGCTGCAGGCAGGTGAAAACGGCGGGTTGTGTCCAGAAAAGTGACGTTGTCCGCCAGTTCCCGCTTCATCACTTCCAGACTGCCCACGGCGCGGGTGAGGTCCATCTGTAAAGACAGGTTCGGCTCCCACAACGCTGCTGGGCGTAACAGGGCCAGCGCTTTGGCTGCGGTCTCCGCAGGCCGCGTGGTGTGACCATGCAGGGTGGCGATGCTGTTCATAACACCCTCTAAGAGCTGTGCCTGTTCCGGCGAGAGGGCGTGATGTTCCATCACATGCTGAATGCGCAGCACCAGCAGCCCGACCGTCATGATCCCCATTGCCCCGGCCAGATAGGCTTCCGTCAGGGCATCGGGTTTAACGCCGGCATGATGAATGATCTGTGCAATGCGTCCGCAGGAGCGGGCCATCCATTCTGCCGGAGTAAAGGTGCTTTTCTGCGCGGCCAGTCTGCGTAAGTCCCGCACCAGCTTGCGGCGCAGGCGCCAGCGTTCGGCAGCAGCATCAAACGGCAGCACAAGGCGGAAGACCCACACCCCCAGTGCAATCCCCAGAACAACGGCGGGAGTGGTGTTGAACCAGACAATTTCGTTCATGCGGCTATGGTTGGCCGGACCGATCATAAACGGCATGAAGTTGTTATAGGCTGCGGCGGTCCCAATGGAATTTGGCGCCCGGAGGGCCAGTCCCCCCACCAGCATGGGGAAAAACAGGGACGCCAGCAGGGTCTCATTACTGGCCTGATCCGGCAGGACCAGAAACACCAGAACCCATGAAACAGCAGCGGCCCAGACAGCGCCCCTCAGGAAACCGCTTGAGGCCAGAACGGGATTTTCAAAAGAGGAAAAGCGCGTGCTGGTTACGGCCACAAACATGGCCAGTGTGGAACCATCTGGCCAGGCGGTAACCTCCCAGATCAAACCGCCCATGCAAATGGCAGCTGCCGACCGCAAGCCATTATTGAGGGCGAGAACAGGGTCTTTTTCAATATGCTGCGCAAAACGGAAATGGTCTTTGGTGCTGGGTTCCTGCGTTGCAATAAAATGTTGCAGGGCTTCATCCAGTTCCAGAATCAGCTTTGCGAGCGCCGTTTCCAGAATGCGGCTTTCCAGCAGATCCCGCATCAGCTCTTCGGAACTATTGGGATGGATTCTGGCCTGTTCAAAAAGGATCAAGGTGTCCGTTGCAGTTTGCAGGCAGTTCGTGCGGGCGTGATACAGGTCCGCCCGGATCTGGCGGGCGGCTGCGACCGGATCAGAATTTTTCAGGTGGTCTGGAATGGTTTTCAGGATTTGTGCAAAATCTGAGAGCGATTTTTTAAACGTCTCGGGCAGGGGGGCGGCCGCTTCCATATGGATATGCATGCTCAGCCCACGTGCCAGAAAGGTGGAAATACTGGCCAGCACGGCGCGGGCGTGGTCGCCCACATGCGCATGCGGGCCTAATTCGATTTCACTGAATTCGACCTGATCTGCCAGAGAGGGAATACTCCCCATCAGGGCGCGGGAACGGAACAGGCCATCCTTTTCTCCTAGCAGCAGGCCGGTCATGCTCAGGCAGGCTCCGCTGAGAGCCTCCTGCAGGCGGCTGCGAATTTCTTCCCGCGCAACAGTGTTCAGGCGGGGGGCGAACAGACCCGCCAGAGTGCTTTCACACACAATGCCCAGCGTGATGTAGGTGGTGCGGGACACGGCGATCATGAACACGTTGTCCGGCTGGTTGGCGGCACTCAGCACAATAATGGTGCAGGTAAAGGCCACCAGAACCAATGCGTAGGAGCGGAAATTGCGCAGAAACGTCGCCTCTGCGCAGCAGGCCCCGGCTCCCAATGCCAGCAGGGGGAACAGCAGCCAGGGTTCCTGCGGAAAGGCGGCCAGAAAGGCAATGCCGGATATCGCGCCAATACAGGTGCCAATCAGTCGCCACTTGGCTTTGGAAATACTTTGCCCGCGCGAGTTCTGCGCCACAATCCATGTGGTCATGGCGGCCCATTGCGGGCTGTCCAGTTCCATCCACAGGGCAAGGCTGAGCGCCAGCAGGGCGGCAAACGTGGTGCGCAGGGCAAAGCCCAGATTGGCCGGGGAGGGCGCAATCAGCCACGCGAGGGGGGCATTTTCTGAAAGACCGGCTCGGCCCTGCGAGAGTCTGGCGCCCCACGCACGCATCTGCTGCGAAAGGCGATCAGGGAATGAAGACACATGCACGGACCGATTATTCCTCCAGCCTCATGTTATAACATGAACGTGAAGGTCCGGTACATATTAAAATTGATTTTCAAAATGGGGTAAAATGCGCGCCCGTTTACACCGCCTTGTAGGGCTTGGAGGCATCAAGGAACACGGCGTTGGCATCCAGTTCGTGCGAGACGACGATCAGATAGGCAATGGCGCGGGTTAGCTCGATGCGGGTGGTGATGTTGGGTTCCATGGCCTCAATACGGCGGAGGGTATTGGTGGCAAGGCGCGCGCTCTGCGCCGTGCGGCCATATTTACCGGTAAAGCGGCTCATGCGGCGCATCACGACTTCAATCGGTCTGCGGGCGGAAGGAGGAATCTGGTTACGCTCAAGCAGGTTGCGCAGGCGGATGATGTTCAGGCCGATGGTCATGGCAGCCAGCGTGCCCTGCAGGCACCCCTCAATGGTGGGGGAGGGCGTGGGACCAGCGTGGCGGATCAGCCGGGCAAAGCGGTCAATGTTGCGGCCAATCCAGTTCTGGTTAAGCGGAATGGGTTCGGCAGACGCCAGTGTGCGCAGGTCACGCAGCAACGTGCGGCGCATGCGCCAGCGTTCCGCCGCACTGCTGAATGGCATGACTGCCCGGAACATGATGACGGCAAACGCCACCCCCAGCAGAATAGCGGCGGTGGTGTTGAACCAGGCGATTTCGTTTTCACGCCCCTGATTGAACGGGTGCACAAAGTTGGGCAGCAGCAGGGTATAGGCCGCGGCATGTAGCGCCGTGCCAGCGTTTCGGCTGGCTAGCCCGCCTGCAATCATGGGCAGGGCGAGGGAGGCGACCAGCATTTCGTAATTTTCCTGTGTGGGGAGCACCACAAACACAAGAAAGAACGAGACAAGGGCCGCCCAGAGGCTGCCCACCATGAACTGTGTGGTGGCCACAACAGGGTTTTCACGCGTGGCGAACAGCCCGCAGACAATGGCGACAAAGGTAATAAAGCCGAGGCCCGCAGACCATGCGGTAACCTCCCACACGAGACCCGCACTGGTAATGGCGACTGCCGCGCGGATGCCGTTATACATGGCCTCGCGCTTGTCCACATGGGACTGGAGGCGGAAGTGGAAATGGTCTCCACGGATAAAGTGCTGGCTGGCGTCATATTCCCGGATGGCCTGTTCCAGCTCACCCAGCAATTCATCCAGCGCATTGTGCAGAATACGGCCATCCAGCAGCGCCTGAATTTCCGGATTATCCTGCACACGGACCTGCTGCATGCTGATTTCTGTCGTCAGCGCATCTACAATCTGCTGCCGGCATTCTCCACGGAGCAGACGCAGGTTTTCCAGCAGATGCCGGACTGTATCGTCATTCTCCAGCTGGGGAGGCAGTTCATTCAGAAAAGCGCTGACTCTGGCTGCCGTGGCGCGGAAAACAGGCTGGTCCGTATCCACATATTGCAGCCGCACCGCCATGCCCAGACCGCGGGAAAGCAGCACGGAAACAGCAGCGAGTGCCGCCCGGGCGTGGTCGCCCTCATGCCCGTGCGGGCCCATTTCCACTTCTGAGAATTCAATCTGGTCATTAATAGACAGAATGGGACCGAACATGGCGCGGGAACGTATAAGCGCCTCATCATCCCCAGAGAGCAGGCTGGAGACGGAGCCTGAGACATTCCCGAGTGCCGTGCGCAGTTTGTCCCGAATGTTCCGGCGGGCCGTGGCAGCCAGATTATGGGCAAACAGCCCCGCCAGAACGCTCTCACACGTAATGCCCAGCACAATATACGTGGCGCGGGACATGGCGGTCATGAACACGTTGGCCGGGTTGGGAATGGCCCCAATGGCAATGATAGCGCAGGTATAGCCTGCCAGAACGAGCGCGTAAGACCGGAAGTTACGGACCAGCGTTGCCAGCGTACAGCACAGCCCCACCCAGATTCCGAGCGCGGGGAAGAACAGCCACGCCTGCTGGATAAAGGCGGAAATCAGCGTGATGGACATCACCACGCCAATGGCTGTGCCGACCAGTCGCCATTTCGCTTTGGAAATACTTTCCCCGCGAGACCCCTGCGCCACAATCCAGACGGTCATGGCCGCCCATTGCGGGTCATCCAGCTCCATCCACAAGGCGATGATCAGGGCGATCAGGGCCGCAGCGGTGGTGCGCACGGCAAAGCCAAGCGCAGGAAGGGAGGGGGCAAACAGCCAGCGCAGCCGGCCACTCTGCTGCTCGCCGGGGCGGCGCAGCGGGCGCAGATGGCGCAATGGGCCGATGCGGTCGAGAAGGAAGACGGGGAGACTGGGCAAAGGTGCTACTTTTTCGGCTGCGGCTGTTTGAAGCGTTTCAGACTTTCAAAGTAGCCCGATTCCCTGAATTTTCCTTGAGGTGTCAGACGCATATCAGCTATCGGTCCATCTCAGTGGGGTGCCGGGATGATAAGAAAGGCAGTTATTGATCTCGCACATGACTGCTATTTGGTCCATGATGATCTTAACTGATGCCCGCCTGGAACAGTGTAAGACTTACACACAGGCTTAATGGAAAAGCAGAGAGGCTTTACATGTCCGATTTCATTCAGAACCTTGTTGGTAAAGTGGAAGGCGCACTTGGCGTCAGTCTTCAGGGGGAAATGCAGCAGCAGCTCCAGAAACTGCTCCAGCCTGAAACGCTCCAGAGCATTCTGACGCAGGCTGATCAGGCCGGTCTGGGTGACAAGGTCCGGTCATGGATCAGTCAGGGTTCTAACGTTCCGGCAACTGCTGATGAAATCCGCGATATTCTGGGCAGCAGCACCGTGCATGATCTGGTGCAGCGCACCGGCCTGCCGGCTGATGCCGTTCTGACCACGCTGGCCCACTTCCTGCCGCAGGCCGTGGACAAAAAGACGCCGGAAGGCACGCTGCCGGCTCCTGCCGAAGCAACAAAAGAAGCCTGAGGCTTTCCCCCGCACCCGGTCAGTCTCTGCGCCGGGTGCGGGGCTTTGCCACCAGGATGGCAAACTTGCACGATTGAAAGGTGCATCCGGCCCGACAATCCGTTATGATGCCCGCATGAACCTTGGTGAGCGCATCACACGTGTTGATAGCTGGCTGCTGGATGACCTTTGTCAGCCGCTTGCAGACAGGCTGCCCGAGCGCATGCCAGCGCTGGAAGTTGGCATGAGCTGCCAGCTTGGCTCTCTTCTGTTTTCTGCTGTGTCCATTATCGCCGTGTTCGTCATTGGCGGGATGGAAGACATCACCAACATGATGTTCAACGTGCTGGTCTGGGGCCTGTGCGTGACATTCTTTATCGGCCTGAACCGTATGCGCGTGCTGGTGCAGCCCGGCAGGCCCAACCCGCTGCGCTATATGCTGGTGGGGGTGCGGCTGGTGTCTATCCCGTTTACGGCATATGTGCTGTATCAGGCGTATGACGCGCCAGCCCCGTTCCAACTCCCGATGTGGTTTAATGCCCTCTCCAACATCGTGTTTGTGGTTGGGCTATATTTCATCTCCTGCCAGCCCCGGCCGCCGCAACGCCGCGCGCGGGAAGATATCTGGGCACGGACCCCGTTGCAGGAAGCCGGCAACAGCTGATTAAAACACTGCGTTTACGGCAAATTGCGGGGCGACCTTAATGCCCGTATTATGCCCGGCGTAGTAGACCGCAGCTCCTGCAATGACGCCCCAGCGTGGGTTCCAGTTATATTCAACCGCCGGAGCAATCTGCCAGTCTGTTGAGGCCGCGCTGATTTTGTTCACGCGCGTGCCCGCAGCAGTCCACCCTTTCAGGTGGGAGCCGTTGGCCCAGTCCCGCGCCAGGTCCATGGCCAGAACCCAGCGCTGATTGATGCCGTATTCCAGAGAAAACCCGGTCTGGCCGCTCATGCCCGGCCGCCCCGTGCCATGGAACCCTTGTGTGGTGCCATAGGTGGTTGTGTCATGCAGGCGCGCGCTGGTGAGAGCATGCCGCCACCAGTTCCAGACACGCAGGCGGAGGGCGTGGTTGCCGGGCAGGGTGTAGGTAGATTGCGAGGTGACAGCGACGCGAAAGACGTAAGCTCCTGTCCCTGTGCCATCCTGTGTGCTGCGCAGGCGGGAATACGCACCGGTTGGCATGACAACACCGGCAAACAGATTGAGATCGGGGATAAATCGTTTGGGATTTGGGTGGAGAAACCGCCAGATCAAATCGACCGGGAAATCCCCAAACTGGGGGCCATGCGCATGCCCGGCAGTGTGCTTCCACCCATAGCTGACGACGGTATGGGTCTGGATGCTGATGTCATCCGTAATGCCGTATTTCCACAAGGTGGAGTTGCTGAAGGTCTGCTGCCGTGGGTGGAGTGGGTGACTGGTGCCGTTGGATGCAAACGTGCCCACCGGCTGGCTGTAAGTATAATAAGGCTCAACTCCAAGGTCCCCGGCATGAGATTTTGCGCCGGATGGTGAGACCAAGGAGCCGGTGTACCACTGGGCAGCATGCGCTGTGCGGGAGGAGAGGCTTACAAGGGATGATCCGACCAGCACCGCGTATAAAGACCGGGAGCACAGAGAAAACGATAGTCTGACCATAACCTTAAAAAGCGCCCTATTTTTTTCAGCTTTGACCGGAGAAGGCCAGCAAACGCACCTGAAATCAAGAATGGACGAAAGATTTCACAAAAGATTTTACCGGAATTATTGAAAGACTCTGAGTTTTCTGCGGGCGTTAGGGAAATTTTATTTCGTTACACTTCAATATCGAAACTTTGTTGTTACGATTGTTTATCTATTTCATGGAGTCTGCTTTGTGGGGAAGAATTCATGATTTGAGGGCCGTCTGGTCTTCAAATATTGCCGCCAGTAGCGTAGAAACCGGCAAAATAGTGGCAAGAAATCAGAACAGGGAACAACGCAATGGCCATTGGGACGCAGCCGGTCAACACCAGACGGCGGACTTATGCCATTCTGATAGCCCTTGTTCTGGGGGTGCTGAGCGGGCTTTTTATTCACACGCTCTCACCCGCGGTCATTCATTTTGCCGAGCAGGCCGCCACCCTGATGACGGGGATCTTCCTCCGGCTGATCAAGATGGTGATCGCCCCACTGGTTTTTGCCACGCTGGTGAGCGGGATTGGCAAGCTGGGTGATGACAGTCAGGTTTTCCGTATCGGCGGCAAAATTCTGCTGTGGTTCATCAGTATGTCTTTTGTCTCGCTGCTTATCGGCCTTCTGGCCGGGAATATCTTCCAGCCGGGTGCAGGGTTTGTGCCGCCAGCCGTGGAAGATCTCGCCAGCCTGAAGCACCCGTTCCAGCCGGTTGATTTCCTGCTGCATATCGTGCCGACCAGCGTTCTGGACGCCATGTCACGCAACGACATCCTACAGATTGTGGTGTTTTCCGTGCTGTTTGGTCTGGCTCTGCCTGCCGCGGGGAAAGCCGGAAAGACCATGCTGGGCTGGACGGAAGAACTGGGGCACATCATGCTGCGGATGACCGACATGGTCATGCTGCTGGCCCCCATGGCCGTGTTCGGCTCCGTTATGGGCAGCATTGCGCATAGTGGCGGCGGGATGCTGATCCAGTACAGCCGTTTTCTGGTTGAGTTCTACAGCACCATTCTGGTGCTCTGGATTGTGCTGACCACACTGGCGTTTCTGGTGCTGGGGCCGCGGATTAAAGACCTGATTCGTGAGCTTATTCAGCCGCTTATTCTCGGCTACGCCACAGCCAGCAGTGAATCCGTGTATCCGCTGCTGCTCGAAAAGCTGGAAAATTTTGGCGTGCCGACCCGTATCAGCGGCTTTGTGCTGCCGTTGGGCTACAGCTTTAATCTGGACGGCTCCATCCTGTTCCAGAGCTTTGGCGCGCTCTTTATCGCGCAGGTGTATGACATCCACCTGTCCGCCATGCAGCAGTTCACCATGGTTCTGGTCATGATGCTGAGCAGCAAAGGCATTGCCGGTGTGCCGCGCGCGTCCATCGTGACACTGGTGGCTGTGCTGCCGCAGTTCGGTCTGCCGGAAGCCGGGATCACCCTGATCCTCGGCATCGACCACTTCCTCGACATGGCCCGCACCGCCACCAACGTGCTCGGCAATGGCTACGCCGCGGCCATTTCCGCCAAGTGGGAAGGCGTGCTGTCTGGCGGGCCGACGGAGGACGCGCTGTAAGAGGTCTCTCTATGTTCCGGAGCCATCGAGGGCATTGAGCTGGTCCAGTATGGTCTGATCCCGGATCCGGTCATCCCGCAGCAGCATGGTGATTTTTTGCAGGATTGAGTTCAGCCGTTCATCATCATGCAACGGCTGGTAGTCAGAGAGTTTGTTTTGGGCTGCAGTCGTCTTCTTATCGGGAATGACGATCTGCCGCTGCTGCGGGATGACCATGACGTCTCCGCTGCCCAGATGGATGCGGTACTGATACCGTTTGCCTTTAACCAGAACATGCCGTTTTTCGAGCGTGACGGCGTCTCCTGCTCCGAGTTCGGGTAAGAGGCTCTCGATAATCTCTTTGCGGCTTTGGGCGAGGTTCCCAAAATGCGGCTCTGTGGAACATTGAATGTCACCCAGTCCATCGTGGCGTCGCCATTCCGCAAGGTCAGGGATGGACAAGAGCGTGTCCGGATCGAACGCGATGTTGCGGGCTGCAACGCTGACCATAAGATCAACATCGCGCATCACTTCTGAAAAGACGATGGGGTCAACGCTGCCCAGGCGCACGGGGGTTGTCGTCTCTTTCAGTTTACGGCCGCCGTCATACTGCCAGTCTCCCTCATCCTGCAGGACGCAAAACCGGATTCTGTCCGTCATGACATAGCTAAAGACCAGAGACCCGTCAGGCGTGAAGTGCTCTCCAACGCCGCCAGTCCGTAAGTCTGCATAAATGCCATGGGCGGGTATCCTGAGTGACCAGGGGGCGCTCTCACTGGAAGGCAGATGGCCTGTCAGTGTGCGGATGCGCCATTGCTTTTGCCGCCCGACTTCAACAACCTGCGCCTGACTGAGAATGCGGCGTGCGTAACGATACGAGGCTGGTGAGCTTTCCTGTTCGGCTTGCGTGATTGTGTAGGTTTCCCGCCACGCCTGACGAATGGGCTGTGTCACGTTCAGCTGTTCAAGCGTTGCGCGCCACTGCGTGATGGTTTTCTGGTCTTTTGAATGCAGGGGGTGCCAGAGGCTGAGAAGGGCTTCCGGCGGGAGAGACGGTATTTTCTTTCCATCCGGGCCGCAGAGCGTGCCGTCATCACGGATCAGGCAGGTTTTTATGGTTCCATCAGGTTCGGCAACCATCCAGATCATCCGGCGTGCCAGCCACCCAAGAACGGGGTGGCGGAGCCAGCGTTCTTCAAACGCCTTCCATGACCATGTCTGCCCTGTCAGCCAGGAGCCTTCCAGCCTTTGGCGATGAGTGGACATATCTGCTGAAAGCTGTTTGGCGTCAGACCGTGCGTTGCGTAATAGTGTTTCGCAGCCTGTCGCGTTGCGCACAGAAGCCGGAAGTTTATTGGAAACCGTCCCGTTTCTATCCTCATAATGGATTGTCGCCTGCCCGGAGCCGGTGATGCTCAGAACGACGGCAAAATCATCCGTCAAAGCCTCTTTACGTCGGTGGTGTGTATCCAGACCATAATCCTGCGCAACAAGTTCCTCTGCCTCGACCGTGGTCAGCCCCATGGCGGCAGTAGTGAGCGCAAGCGTTGCGTTGAGATGCGACAGCATGGTCGCGTGCCGTAATTTTGACCGCAGACGCACCAAACCGCGAACACCTTCAGCCGTGCCAATTTCACCAATTGTGCTCACAAGGCGGTTGAAGTCCGCGACGGCTTCATTTTGCAGTGCAGAGGCGCTGTGCTCTAGCAGCCAGTCAAGATCAGAGGGCTGTCGGGCGGCTGCGATCATCCAAAGGCAACCAGTGGCAATATGTTCCGAAACTTCAGATTCTGTCAGGGTGCATCCGTAGGGGGATGGTTTTTTCACATGTTTTGGGGTGGACGGAAATTTGGTGCGCAGAGGACCGATTTTGCCAAGGCGCATGATTCCGGAATCCTGCGGGCGACCATAACGGAAGCTGTAAGGCTGGGGGGTGTGGAGAATAATCTCGGCAGCTTTGGAGGGAGAACCCGCTTTTGTCAGCATCAGATTCAAGAGCGCGACAAAGCGCGGGAGGATGGCGGCGCGATAGAGGGGTAGAGTTCCGAGTAAGCCAAAGTACGTTCTGTGTAAGAGAGAAAATTGACGATGTTCGTGCAGAAAGCATCGTGCAAAATCCAGCTCACGCTGCCCGTTTGGTTCTGCGAGTTTTGCCAAAAACCGGGCTAAGATTTTTTGTGAGGGTCGCGGCTTGTCTGGTACCTGCCAGAACTCTAGTCGGCCATCCATGAGATCGAGCGGCGTTTCCGGACTTTCCCGGAGTGCGATCTCGCGGGCCAGCCAATAAAGACTTGGAAAGTCACGGAACGTATCGTCATAATCCTTGAGAGCCTGCTCAAACCATTTTTCGTCAGGCAAGCTTGTTCGTGAGCTTTTGAATGACCGTAAATATTCTAGCATCCCGCTTTTGGGGGCATAAAGCGGGGCTGTTGCAGATAGTCGTGATGACGTGGCGTAAAGTTTTGAGGTTGCGAAACCGAGTGTGTGACTGACTTCCTGACTTGCGTATCGGCGGAACCACTCCGGAGGGACGGGAAGAGAGCCGATATTCAGGAGATCCGTCATCATACAGGCTTCCAGCGGCATATGATTTTTGGAAATATTATCGAGTAACGGCTGCTGAGTAATGCCGTAATGATGACTGATATCCGTGCGGTACCGTTCTACCCAGGCGGTTTGTAGTCTTTCAAAAATGTTGGCGTCGATTTTGATCATTTCCGCCATCCAGCTGGTCAACTGGCGCTCAAGCCGGCCCATTTCGACTAAAACCAGTCTTGCACTTGCCAGATCGGTTTTCAGAAAATCATGCTGCATCATTGTCATTCTATCGGCCTGATGTCGGAAATTACTTTGACTGTATGAAGGTAAAGAGAACACGACAAGCCCGTTATTTTCCGGGAATGGCCACATTCGTTACGCTATTCTGTTTGACGGCTGGAACTATGAAAAGCGGGCACCAAAAATGTCTTGTAATCTAAGGTTTTTGTGCTCGGAGGGCTATTTTAATATTTAGCTTCAAATCTCAGCATGAATAAGATGATGATCTGTTTTTAGATAGTCTTATTCATGTTGAGGCCGGTCACACGAAATCCGTTTGCTTCATAGACATGTTGAGCACGGATGTTGTCGGCTGCGACGCGCAGTTTGATTTGTTTGAAACCTTGTTGGCTCAGATTTTCTTCCAGCGTTTTTAACGCTTGTTTTCCATAACCCTGCCCCTGTTGGTCGGGGAGAATATGAAAATCATAAATATAGACTGATGTGCCGGTGGGGTCAGGACGGTACCAGATATAACCGATAATTTTCCGGACTTTTACAATGCACAGAAGAGCTTCGCCTTCGGTCTGAGCACCTTGAGGAAAGCTGGTCTCTATCGTTTTCTTCGCCTGCTCCAGAGAGTCTGCAAGCGGCAAACCATAATTTTCTGAGATCTCGCGCGCGTAATCGGCTATAAAATACTCAGTATAAAGAGAAAATTCGTTTTCCTGCATGGGCCTGAACGAAATCATAAGGACTTTCCTGCTCCAGGCCCCTGTATTGATATTGCTCTGAATTTTTGAACGTTTTTCAGAATATCAGGCTAAATGAATGCGGCTTTGCATCATCATACAATGATCGCCGCTATTCCATTTCCCCGTTTAGAGCAGTCTCACGGATTATCCTGCTCATGTTCGCCCTCAGCAATGCGGGCCTGAATGGCGCCGCGCCATGGGGCATCTTTGGGGGCGGCGTCCAGCGCTTTGCGGAACAGGTCGAGTGCCTGCGGGGTCACGTGGCTGGCAGCGCGGGTCAGGGCCTCGCCGGTGCGGGCGGCAACTTCTGCGTCAAAGCCGAGGGAGAGGGCGTGGTTCCACGCCTCGGCGGCTTCCGCATAATGTTCGCGGGTCGCTTCGGCCTGTCCAAGCAGCAGGTAGCCCTGACGCAGGTTGGGGTCGCCTGCGGGGATCATGGCCAGTGTGGCTTTCAGGCGCTGGACCACGGCATCACCGCGCGTATTCTGTTCATGCTGCGCGACCAGACGCGGGCCGAGCGGCTGCGCGGGCAGGGAGGGCACACCGTTGGTCAGATAGAGGCCAACTGCTGCGAGGGGGATCAGCCCCAGTGTGCTCCATACGGCTACGGGGGGAATGGCATCGTCCGCATGGGTGGGGGCGGTGTCGGCCACCAGAATGCGGCGCTGGATTTCCAGCCGGGCAATGTCATGCTCAGCCGGGGCAATCAGGCCAATATCCAGATCGCGGTCAATTTCAGAAAGCTGGGCTTCATGCAGCGAGAGTGCCGCACTCCGTTCATCCCGCACCTGCCGCGTGCGCCGCCACAGGGGGAGGGCCGCCGGAGCCAGAGCCAGACAGCTTAACAGCACAATGGAAAGCCAGATCATGCGCTCAGTCCTTCGTCAGGTCGGCCAGACGGGCCTTTTCTTCCGCTGTCAGCGGCGGGGGGGCAGCGGGGGCCGCATTGCGGCGGCGATAGGCGAAAAATGCAGTGGTCAGTCCCAGAAGCAGGGCCAGAACCGGCATGCTCCATAGCAGCAATGTGCCAATGGAAAGCGGTGGGCTAAGGCGGATGAAGTTGCCGTAACGGTTTACCATCCAGTCCATGATCTGGCGGTTACTCTCGCCTTTAGCAACATGTTCCCGCACCACGCGGCGGAGGTCCCGTGCCAGCCCGGCGCTACTGTCCTCAATAGATTCATTCTGGCAGACCAGACAGCGGAGCTGGGAGCCAATGGTCTCGGCCCGTGCTTCTTCCTGCGGGTTGGGCAGCATTTCGGACGGGTCATCCACGGCCAGAACCAGAACCGGAGCCAGCAGCAGGGCGCAGCCCAGAAACAGGGCGGACAGGCGGCGCAGCATCATGATTTTTTCAGGCTTTCCAGCAGGGGCACCAGTGTGCCGCGGATGGTGTCCACATCAAGCGGAGCGGCGCTGTGCCAGCGGATAATGCCGCCGGGGCCGATCAGGAAAGTTTCCGGCACCCCGGAAATACCCCAGTCGATCCCCACACGGCCATCGCGGTCACTGCCCAACCGGGTGAACGGGTTGCCGGAATGCTTGAGGAACCCGGCTGCGTTCTCCGGGCGGTCCTTATAGGCAATGCCCCACATCGTCAGGTCATCTTTCAGGCCCATCAGGGTGGGCATTTCTTCAAGGCAGGGAATGCACCATGAGGCAAAGAAATTGACCAGAACCGGCTGTGTGAGTGCCCGCAGATCCTGCGCACTGAAGCCCTGACCGGGCGCCTGATCCGGCACACTGAAATCCGGCACCGGGCGATTGAGCACCGGCGCGTTGATGTCATGCGGGTTGAAGGAGCCGTGCTGCATGCCGGACAGCATCTTCCAGAAGCCCACACCCACAATCGCCGCTCCGGCCAGAGGGGCGGCCATCAGCAGCCGCCGGCGCGTCATGTTTTCAGGAGGGTTGCTCATGCTGCCGTCACCGTATTGGGGGAAGATTTGGCGCGACGTGGGGCACCCACGCGCATGCGCCGGTCGGAAAGGGAAAGCACGCCGCCAATCGCCATAATCAGCGCACCCAGCCACATCCACGGGGCCAGCGGGTTATAGTGCAGGCGCAGCACATAGGTGGGGGCGGCGTCCGTGCCGTGTTTGTCGCCCAGCACGCCATACAGGTCAGCCAGCAGATTGGTATGAATGGAGACTTCCGTCGTCGTCTGGTTCTGGCTGTTAAAGCTGCGTTTGGACGGATGCATGATGGTCACGATCTTGCCGTTATGCCGCACCTCAAGGGTTGCAACCATAGCGGAATAGTTCGGCCCCGGTTCCTGCGTCACGTTGGTCAGCGTCCAGTCATACCCGGCCAGATGCTCGGTAGTGCCAACCGGGACTTCCACAATCTTATGCTGGGCCTGAGACATGGCAGCCAGCCCCAGAATGGTCACACCCACACCCGCATGGGCAATGGCGGTGCCAAAAATGGAGCGGGGCAGCATGCGGGCACGCTGGAGGCTGCCGGAGAGCGGCATGCGGAACAGGCGCACACGCTCCGTGATATCCAGCACCGACGCCGCAATCACCCACACCGCCAGCGCGCTGCACAGGATAGGCAGAATGCCGGACATGCCGAAGGTCGCGACGGCAAAGGCCACAGCGGCCAAAATGGCGGCAATCCACAGCCGTTGCAGCACCGGCCAGAGCTGGGCGCGCTTCCACGGCAGCATGGGGCCAAAGCCCATGAAGATGAACAGCGGGATGGCCAGCGGAATGGTCGTGGCATCAAAGAATGGCTTGCCGACGGAAATGGTGCGGTCAAACAGCAGGGACATGAACGGCGGATACATGGTGCCTGTCAGCACCACGGCGCACAGGGAGCACAACAGGATGTTGTTGAGCACCAGCGCCCCTTCTCGCGAGATGGGGGCGAACAGGCCGCCCGCCGTCAGCGTAGGCGCGCGATAAGCGAACAGGGCCAGAGAGCCACCGATCACCACCGCCAGCAGGCCGAGAATAAAGATGCCGCGGGCCGGGTCATTCGCGAACGCATGCACGGAGTTCAGAATGCCGGAGCGCACAAGGAACGTGCCGGAAAGTGAGAACGAGAACGTGGCAATAGCCAGCAGAACGGTCCAGATTTTCAGGCTCTCGCGCTTTTCCACCACAATGGCGGAATGGATCAGCGCCGTGCCAGTCAGCCAGGGGATGAGGGAGGCGTTTTCCACCGGGTCCCAGAACCAGTAACCGCCCCAGCCCAGCACGTAATAGGACCACCATGACCCCAGAGCGATACCGCAGGTGAGGAAACACCATGCGGCCACCGCCCACGGGCGCACCCAACGGCCCCATGCGGCGTCCACGCGGCCTTCAATCAGGGCGGCAATGGCAAAAGCAAATGGCACCGCAAACCCGACATAGCCGGTGTAGAGAATGGGCGGATGGAAGGCGAGGCCGGGGTCCTGCAACAGCGGGTTCATGCCCTGCCCATCCATCGGGGCGGGCCAGACGCGGGCGAACGGGTCTGACGTGGTCAGACAGAACAGCTCAAACCCGGCAGCTACAGCGCCCAGAACGGCAATCACCCGTGCGCGCAGAGCGGACGGCAGGTTGCGCCCGAAAGCGGCAACGGCTGCCCCGCAGATGCCCAGAATAAGCGCCCAGAGCAAAATGGAGCCTTCATGATTGCCCCACACGCCGGTGATTTTATACAGCAGCGGTTTGGAGACCGCGCTGTTGGCCGCAATGTTCTGGACTGAGAAATCATCCGTAACAGCGGCATAGACCAGACAGAGGAAGGCCGTCAGCAACGCCAGAAGCTGCCCCACGGCCAGCCCCGGCGCGAGCATCATCACCCGTCTGTCGCGCCGTTGCGCGCCGATAAGAGGCAGAATGCCCTGCGCGGCGGCAAGGATGCAGGCGAGGGCCAGCGCATAATGTCCGAGTTCAGGGCTCAGCATGTCAGAGGGGTGTCTCCGGGTGGCGGGCTGTCAGAACAGCGTAAAAGAGACTGGCAGGGAAAGAGGCCTGCCAGACAGAGGCAAAAGGCGTAAAATTGGAAACGAGGCGTAGCACAGGGTTTTAGTTGCCAGCCGGGGCTGGGGTGGCAGGAGCATCGGCCGCAGGAAGGCCCTTTTTTGCATCCTGCACCGTCATGCTGTTCCAGCTTGCGGCACTGGGCGGCGGGCCGAAGCGCGGGTCCCATTTGCCGGACTTTTTCAGGGCTTCCGCCACTTCCTTCGGCATATAGGTTTCATCATGCTTGGCCAGTACTTCACTCGCAACAAACCCGTCCTTGTGCATGGTGCCCACGGCCACCACGCTCTGCCCCTCACGGAACAGGTCGGGCAGGATACCTTCATACCGCACGGTCACGGCGGCCTGACCATCGGTCACGTCAAAGCGGGCGATGGGGGTTTCGCCCTGCTTTTCCCGTTTGACGGAGCCAGCTACAACCATGCCGCCCAGCCGCACGGTGCGGTCCGCCGGTGGGGCGGATGCTGCGACCTGAGAAGGTGTGACAAAGAAAACGATATCTGAGGAAAACGCCTTGAGCATGAGGGCTGCGGCAGCCCCCAGGCAGGCAACGCAGGCGATAACGAGCCAGAGGCGACGTGTCTTGCGGGTCATAGAGACGAAGTGGCTCCTGTGGTGCGGTCCGATGGGCGTTCAAGAACGGCCAGCCGCATACGGGCCTTTTTGAGGCGGAGGGCCGCCCCGATGGACAAGGTCAGCGCGATGATGGCGGCCAGACCATAGCTGGCCACAATGTAGGGCAGATGTGTCATGCGGCGTCTCCTGAGGTATTGCCTGCGCGACGGCGCGGGCTGGAGAGCAGGCTGCGAATACGGCTTTCCATCACGGCGGCCCGGGTGCGGGCCAGCACAATGGCGGCAAACCCTAGTGAGAAGCCCAGTGTGGAAAGAGCCAGCGGCCACAACATGGAGGAAGACATGGTGGGCGCACCCGTCAGCGTGATGCTGTCCGGCTGATGCAGGGTGTTCCACCATTGCACACTGAACTTGATAATCGGCAGATCGACAGCGCCCGCAAGAGCGAGAATAGCCGCAGCTTTGTAGCCACGCTGCGGGTCATCAAACGCGCGGATCAGCGCGATATGGCCTAGATACAGGAAGAACAGCACCAGCACGGAAGTCAGTCGGGCGTCCCACACCCACCATGTGCCCCACATCGGCTTGCCCCACAGGGAACCGGTGGCCAGACAGAGTGCGGTAATGCAGGCTCCGACCGGGCCAATTTCCACCGCAGCCAGATCCGCCAGCGGGTGCCGCCAGACCAGTGAAAGCACGGCGCACACAGCAAGCCCGGCATAACCCGCCGAGGCCAGCATCGCAGCCGGCACATGCACATACATAATGCGGACAGAGTCTCCCTGCTGCCAGTCGGCAGGCGAGAAAAACAGCCCCCAGCCCAGCCCAACAAGGGTGAGCAACAGGGCAGGCCATGTCAGCCAGGGCTGAAGGCGTGCGCCCAGCTTGAGAAACCGGCCGGGATTGGCATACCGATGGAAGAATGTCCCGGCACGCGCGACGAGGGTCGGTGTGGCGCTCAAATGTCAGTCCGTTCCGTATCTCAACAAATCACGTGAGCTTGCAGGGGTCTGCGCGCAGGATTTTCCTGCCCAGACATGCGCTCGCGCACCTTTTACATCATTCGGGGCATCTTGACACGAGGCAGTTATTCATGGGCGTCCTGTCCCGACAACACAGCGGAGAGAAGACATGTTGTTTGCCATTATTTGCACAGATCGCCCCGGAGCCCTTGAAATACGTAAGGCTACGCGTGAGAAACATCTGGCTTTTCTGGAAAACTATAAGGAGGCGATTCAGTTCGCCGGACCTCAACTTGACGTGAACGGCGCGCCCTGCGGCAGCCTTGTGCTGCTGGATGTGCCCGATCGCGCTGCGGCGGAAGGCTTTGCAGCGGCGGACCCATATGCCGAGGTCAATCTGTTTGAAAGTGTGATTGTGCGCCCGCTGCGCACCGTGTTCCGTGATGGCGCGCTGGTGGAATAGCCATGGCCTACTGGTTGATTAAAAGCGAGCCGGATGCCTTCAGCTGGGATGAGCAGGTGGCCAATGATGTCGAACCCTGGACCGGGGTGCGCAATCATCAGGCCAAAAAGAACCTTGCGGGTATGAAGGTGGGAGACCGCGCCTTTTTCTATCATTCCAACGTGCAGCGCGCGATTGTGGGCGTGGTGGAAATTGTGCGGGAAGCCTACCCGGACCCTACCGCGGAAAGTGGCAATTGGGTGTGTGTGGACGTGAAAACCGTTGGTCCCATGCCTAATCCAGTCACGCTGGCGGATATCAAGCAGGATGAGGCGCTGACGGATCTGGCGCTGGTTCGGCAGTCCCGCCTTTCAGTGTGTCCCGTCTCTGCAGAGCACTGGCAGTATCTGTGTCGGATGGGCGGCTGGTCTGGCGACTGACGACCAGAAACCGGCGGGACATTTTTCTGTCGTTTCAATAAAAAAGGGAGCGCCCAGCTTGGGCCGCTCCCTTTATTTATGTGCTGTATGCCAGAGCGGTTCAGCCCTGTGTGGCAAGTGCCCAGAGCTGGCCAGCACGGTTGCCGGAACGACAGTAGCTGAAGATCGGGCCGGGCAGGGTGTTCAGGGATTCCTGCATGATGATCACGGCATCGGAAGACGGAGCCTGACTACCGACGACCGGAATGGAGACAAAGGACAGACCTGCCTGTTTGGCCGCTTCCCCAATGGTTTCAGCGGTCGGCTGGCCGGGGTCTTCCCCGTCCGGACGTGTGCAGATAATGGTTTTGAACCCGGCCTCTTTAATGGCGGGGATGTCGCTGACGGCAATCTGCGGGGCGACAACAAAATCGGGGGACAGGCTGCGATAGTTCATGGTCAATAAAGTCCTTTCAGACAGCATTCTGCTCACAAGCTCCCTGACCTTGTAGGCCCGGACCGATCAGGCGGAAAGAGGGGAGCGCACTGCTCTGGCTGTATGCCTGCCCTGAAATGCGGCATGGTGGGCGCATAGCGGAAGAAGAGGGGCAGCGAGATATGCAGAAAGAGCCGGATTTTTCAGATGTTGTGGCGGCATCGGTGCGCCTAAAAGGGCATGCACACCGCACGCCGGTTCTCACCTCTCGTTATCTGAATGGGCTCAGCGGGGCAGAGCTGTTCTTCAAGGCGGAAAATTTCCAGCGTGTCGGAGCCTTCAAGTTTCGGGGGGCGCTGAATGCTATTCTGGCGCTGCCCGAAGACGTGCGTCGTCGGGGCGTGGTGGCGTATTCTTCTGGGAACCATGCGCAGGGTGTGGCCTGTGCAGCGAAGCAGGCCGGGATTCCTGCTATGATTGTCATGCCGGAAGACGCCCCGGCCATGAAGCTGGCTGCCACCCGAGGCTATGGGGCGGAGGTGGTTCTGTATGATCGCTACACGCAGGACCGGCAGGCCATAGGCGGCGCATTGGCAGCGGAGCGTGGGGCGACGTTGCTCCCTCCGTTTGACCATCCGGATATCATCGCCGGGCAAGGCACCGCAGCACTGGAATTGTTTGAAGAGACCGGCCCGCTCGATGCGCTGTTTGTGCCGGTTGGCGGCGGTGGCCTTGCGTCAGGCTGCGCGCTGGTTGCTCAGGCGGTCTCGCCGGCATGCACTGTGATTGGTGTGGAGCCAGCAGCGGGGGATGATGCGCGGCAGTCTCTGGCGGCTGGCCACATCGTACAGATTGCAGTGCCAAAAACGCTGGCGGACGGAGCGCAGACGACAGCCCTCAGTCCGCTGACCTTCGGTATACTGCGCAGGCTTTTACGCGAGATCGTTACGGTCGATGATGCCACGCTGGTTGCGACCATGCGCACAGTGGCGGAGCGGATGAAAATTGTCGTGGAGCCGACGGGCTGCCTTGGTGTCGCAGCTGCTCTCGCTGCGGCTCCCACGTGGAAGGGGAAGCGTGTGGGCGTGATTATTTCCGGTGGAAATGTCGATATGGCACGGTTTTCCAGATTGATTCAGGATTATTGACAAAACGTTAAGTCTAGGATGGTCCGCAAAATGGAAAACATGGAGTGCACTACAGTTGAGCCGGACCCCGCCTTTTGCGGGGTGGGGCAGTTAGTGTTCATCATTACCTTACGCAGCTCACGGTAAGCCGTGAGAAATTTAATTTTTATCTACAATTGTATGGAAAACCCGCAATGATGTGGTTAGAAGGTCGGTGAATTAATAGCACTGGATTTCCTTGTAAGGCGCAGCGGGAAGGTAATATTTTTCTATGGAAGATTGGTATTTAAACCAGAAATGGCTTTCAAAGTTCGAAAGCCGCCTTTTTGGTGTGGATTATGTTAGTTTTGATGTGTTCGATACGGCTCTTACGAGAGTATTGGATGCTCCCGTTGATGTCTTTGCTTTGGTTGAGCAGCGCCTTACGGATCGCTATGGCGTCATGTTTGAGGGCTACGCGGAAGCTCGTGAGCGGGCTGAGCGTATTGCGCGCGAGAAAGCGGCCCGTCGGGGGCAGCGTGAGATCAGTTTTGAAGAAATTTTTGATGAAATAGAGATTTCTAATAAGGACTTCAAAACCTATCGCGATGAGCTTTCAGGTATAGAAATAGAAGTGGAGCATGAATGTTGCTTTGCTGTTCCTGAGATCAAGGCCGCGGTTTCTTCCTGTCGAGCAAAGGGGATTCCGGTTCTCTTTGTTTCTGATATGTACCTTTCGGGGGATGTTATTCATAGCTTGCTTGAAAAGGCGGGTTACGATGCTCCTGATCTGATCGTTTCTTGCGAGACTGGCTGTGCAAAATGGGACGGCTCGCAATGGGAAATTGTTGTACAGAAGCTTGGCCCAGCTTCTCGTATTCTGCATGTCGGAGATAACGCAGGGAGCGATGGTGAAACGGCTGAGAAGGCTGGATTGCAGACGCTTCTGTTCAAGCGCGCCCGTTCCAATCACCGCATGGGTGGGCGTCTGACGCCGCATGTCTTGCCTTTCTCACGGCTTCTGCGCGGAGCAATGCTTGCGCGCAAACCTGATGGAGAGGATTACGATCCGACGCAATTGCCGCTTTCTCAGGTTATGGCGACGTTGGGAGCGTCCTGGGGAGCGTTAGTTGCAGGTAGTTACGTGCGCTGGGTTGCCGAAAGAGCGCAGACTTTAGGACTTTCCCACATCTATTTCTGTGCGCGGGATGGGTGGCTTCCTCAGAGAGTCTGGTACGCGGCAGGGCTTGATAAAACGACGGGAATTGCATCAACTTATTTGCATGTTTCTCGCCGCTCACTCAACTTTGCGGCTGCATCTCTTTCTTGTAATCGCGATTACCTTAGCGAACGCGCGCTTGATACGCTCTGTAGTGTTTTTCGTAAGGAGCGTCTGCGGGATGTTCTGTCCCGAGCAGATCTTCTGAATGTTCAGCCTCTCGTAGATGAAGTTGTTCGGCACTTCGGCAGTCTGGACCGGCTGATTGGCTGGGGCGATGGTGTGGCCGAGCTAAAGGATTGCATGCAGAAGCATGCGCGGTCGATCTATCCCGTTCTGCAGGCAAAGCTTCTTAATATTGTTTCCTACCTCTGCCAGGAAGGACTGCATAAAGGCCGGGTGGGGCTTGTGGATGTTGGCTGGCACGGCAACATGCAGGTTTCGATCCGCAATGCGCTGGAAAGTGCGGGGTATGAGCCGCTGATCTATGGATTTTACGCAGGATTGTGGCCTGGAGCACAGCGCAACCGGAACCGCGCCGGCTGGATGGAAGGCGCGTTTTGGAATGATTACCAGTCTTTTGATGAAGGATATGGTCTCTATAATAATGTTGCCATTATCGAAAACATGTTTTCGGCAGCTGAAGGAACGACCCTGAGTTACGAGCAGCACGATAACCGCATGGCTCCGGTGCTCGCAAAATCAGGTTTCTCAGGCCAGCAGCATGAAGCTTTGCTTGAGCCGTTCCAGGATGGTGCTGTGAAGGTGGTTGAAGAACTCTTCTCAGGAAAGTCCTTGTACGGGGTTACCGTGGATGATCTTACGCTGGATTCAGCCGTTGCTGCGATCAATCGGCTGGGGCTTTCTCCGAATGAAAGCGAAGTGACCGCTATTGGTTCTATCCGCCATTCCGGAGATCCGAGCCACGCAACACTGACCCCGATTATTCGAGAGCTTTCAGATGACACGTCTCTGGGTGCAACTCTGCATCTGGCAGATTCGGACTGGATCATGGGTTCGGCACTTACAGCGCTCCGTCGTGCTGATAGTCCCGAACATCGTGCTCATCTGGCAGCAGATTTTCGTCGGCAGCTTGCCCATTATGATTCCCGAACTCTCGGACAATTCAAATGACTATGATTTCTTCCACGAACAGTTCCGATACATCCGCGGATGTCGCTATCATCATGCGAACAAAGGACAGGCATCTGCTGCTGCCGCGCGCGCTTGGTAGTGTCCTGCTCCAAAAATTTAGCAACTGGCACCTCTACCTCGTTAATGACGGGGGTGAGCGTGAAGCACTGGAGAAGCTGTTAGATGTTTATCGGCCCATATTTGGTGATCGGTTAACAGTTCTCCATAATGAGGAAGCGCTCGGATCAGCCGCAGCGTTAAATGTGGCTCTTGCTACCGGGGCTGAAGAATTTGTTGCCGTGCATGGGGATGGGGATTCCTGGGATCCTGCTTTTCTCATCAATACGGTGCTGTTTCTGAGTGATCCTAAAAAAGCCAGCTATCTTGGCGTTGCTACAGATTGTTACGTTATTGACGAGGTGATTGAAGAAGGGGGTGTAATCCGGGAAACGCGGCGGCACGTGTGGGCTCGGGAGAGGGGCATTACAGATTACACCAAGATGCTTTGTTCAAACACGTTCGCCCCGATCTGCTTTCTGTTTCGGCGGAGCGTGATTGCTGAGATCGGACAGTTTGATGCCAGCTTGCCAGCTCTCGGCGATTGGGACTTCAACATCCGTCTGATGGCGAAGGGTGATATAGGGCACATTTGCAAGCCCTTAGCCAATTACCATTATCTGCACGAAACCGATTGGTTTGCTGATGATAATACCGCGGCAAAAAGAGAGGCGGCCTATAAACTACAGAGCACGCTCTTACAGAATCGTCTGCTCCGGAACTTCCTGAGCAAGCAGCCTGAAGCTCTTGGTCTTTTGATGACGCTGCTTAAGCCAATCAGAGAAACGCAGGAGAGAGCCGGGCATACGCAACATTCGCTAGGTGAACTCCAGCATCATGTTCATTATCTGGATCGCCGGATTGACGAACTTCTTTCAATAAATCGTCGTCTTGCTTCACAGATGAACGTTGCTCTTTCAGAGCTGGATCAGGTTCGGACCGTGGCAAGCTGGCAGAAAAAAATGCTTCGTCCCGTTCATAAGGTATGGAGCAGTGCGTTGCCAGTTCGGCGTGTTATCGCACGACTTCGTGGGAGACCATGATTTTGCCTGAATAAGCAGGTTAGCTCAAAAAATGTAACAGAAAGAGAGACCATGCCAGAAAGTCTAAACGTAAGTATCTATGAAGATATTGAAAAGCTTGGACTTAAGGCGCCGGATATCGCTGTTCCGCATACGCCTTCCTATGGGCAGTGTGCGGAAGATATCATTGTCTGTGCGTCTCTGCGTGCTCTCGCTTTTAAAGAGCAGCTTGATCTTTCTAAAGAGTTTTATCTGGAAATAGGCGCTAACCATCCGATCGCAACAAGTGCGACATGGTTACTCCACAAAAGTCTGGGGATGCATGGGGTTCTGGTCGAGGCCAATCCCCATCTGCTGGATGATCTGAAGCGTGTAAGGCCGCATGATAATATTTTACATGCGGCCGTTATTGCGACGGACGCTTCTACGACACCCATCTTTATTTCCTCTAAAGATGAACTTAGTTCCACGAATAAAAAATTTCTTGCCGAATGGCCGGGCGAGCCCATTGTGCTTGAAGAAGACATTGTCGTGCCGGCTCTTCGAATTAATGATGTCATCATTAAGCATATGGATGGAAAAAGTCCGTTATTTTTATCAATTGATGTGGAAGGTGAAGATCTTACGATTCTTAATGATCTTGATCTCACACGTTTTCGTCCTGCCATCATCCAGATTGAGCCGTCGGATCATTTTCTTGAGAACAACAGTCGCGACATCTGTGATTTGATGCAGCGTAATACGTATGACCTGATTGCTCGAACTAATGTTAACCTGATATTTACAGATAGCGCCCGTTCACCCGTTTCACGAGAGATTGTTGCAGATCTCCATGCGACTAAAGAAGCTTTGGGTGCGGCAGAACAAGAAAATCAGCGCCTTTTAAAGCGTTTTTCTGAATTAAATAAGCATGCTTTATCCAGCTCGTAAGCTGGCTTATGGGCAGAACAAAGCACGACATGGCGCGCCAGAGACAAAGAGAAAACTGGGTCAGGCTTATATCCGCTTTTAAATATAGAGGCGGTATCGAAAAATAACCGCCTTTATGCCGGATAGCGTTCTACCTGACCCATCCTGTAAACGACTTAACGATGAATAAAATACAGATCTGAATACAGGTCTTTCAGTGCGGCCTTATTGGCCAGACAGCGGCGGACCAGATGGGCGCGGAGGTCCAGCGCGCCCTGCTGCACGATCGGGTCTTTGGAGGGGGCATCAAAGGCCGGATAGCGCTGAATGCAGGATTTCAGATCCGGGTTATTCATGTCCAGCCCGGCTTCAATCTGCTTCATGGTGGTGTCGTATTCCTGCGTGACTTCCGCATCGGAATACCATTCGCTCAGGGCGGACTGTACCTTGTTGTCACGGATCAGGTAGGTGAAGGTCAGGAACCCGTTTTCCGTCGTGCCATTAGGCAGTTTGGTGCTCAGGCGGCAGACGCGGTGGAAATACGGCGGCAGGCTGAGGTCCGGCATGGCGGTCGCACCCGTCACGCTGATCTGCATGGTCGGCTGGAAAGAGGAATCCGGCTTGTCATCCCGGTCCGGCGTCTTGCTGGATTGCAGGCTGTGGTCACGCTGCATGGCTTCGGCCAGAAGCGTGTCATACTGGTGGGAATAGCAGTAGGACGGGTCGGTCCGCGCATGTTCCAGTGCAGAATGATAGGCCCGCTGCTGCGGGGTCTGGGCGCAGGCTGTAACGGCCAGAACGGCGGCAACGGAGCCGGCGCGCAGCAGGTGCTGCCAGCGGCCGCTGCGGGCCGGGCGAGAGGAAGGCATGGTGTGCGACATGGAAAAACTCCTGTTGGCGCACGGTCTGCGCCGGGATGGTCTCACGTTCGGTTGTGTAAGATGTTCCAAAGCGCGTGACAACCGCTGCTAATGCGCGTGCCGCAGGCAACTTCTCAGCCCGTGGGGCTTTTGTGAGGGAAGGCGGTCATCGCTGTTCAGGAGATGGGAGGCATATGCCGGACGAGGGGCGGCCCGTGTCGCTTTTCAGGCGGCCTATGCTACACTCTCCTTTACAAAACAGACTTTTGCGGGCGCTTGACTGCGCCCCGGCCCGGCCTTTCACGGCGGGGCAAAGCAAGCAGAAAGGGCGCAAATGAGTACGCAGGACATGACAGGTAGCGAGATGGTGACGCTCAAGCTCAGTGGTCACGATCTGGGAGAGCTGGAACATGCTCTCGCACAGGTCGAGTCCGGCAAGGGCGTTCTGGTGCGTCTGGCGGACCTGATGGGCGGGGCTGTTGGCCACGCTACGCGGCTGGGCCTGCGCGGGCTGGGCATGGCGCCGGGTATGGAAGACAAGCTGCGTGGTCTGGCCGAAAGCGCCATTGCCCGCGCCTTTGATGTTGCCATTGTGGGGCTGCGTAGCCCCGGAGATGCTCTGGCGGAACCGCAGCCCTGGCGTGGCCCGGCGTTGCAGGCCGCTGTTGCTGTCTCCGGTGCGGTGGGTGGCTTTGCTGGCCTTGCCGGTCTGGCCCCGGATATCAGCTTTACCACGCTGACCATTATGCGTGAGATTGGCCGGATTGCGCGGGAAGAGGGCGAGGACCTGTCTGACCCGGATGCACGCCGCGCCTGTCTGGAAGTGTTCGCGCTACGCGCTTTCCCCAATGCACGAAAGGCGGAAGATAGCGAACTGGGCTACTTCTCAGCCCGTGCGCTGCTGCGTGGCCGCCCGGTTGTGATGCTGATTGCGGAGGTCGCCTCGCATTACGGTCTGGCGCTGGGGCAGAAAGTGTCTCTGCAACTCATGCCGGTGGCGGGTGCGCTGTGTGGGGCGTCTCTTAACACGGCCTTCCTCAACCATTACCGGGCACTGGCTCGGGCGCACTTCACCATCCGTCGTTTGGAGCGTGAACATGGTCCGGTGGTGCGGGATACGGCTGAAGCCCTGCGGGATCAGGTCGCAACACGCAACGGTCGGGTATCCTGAAGGTCGTGAGCCATTAAAAAAGCCGGAGGCAAATCCTCCGGCTTTGTTCTGGACCGTTTTATCAGAGAGCCAGCTTCCCGTTAGGAGGCTGGCTTTTTCTGTTTTTTGACCGGCGGCGGCTCTTCATCAATCACTGTGCCGATGACGGCAAGAAACAGCATGAACCCGCCCACAATCATGCAGGTCTGCTGGTAGTGGAAGTCGATCAGTCTCACTACCACGCAGACAAGAATACCCAGCAGGCAGGCTATCCTTAAGGTCATCAGTCTCTCCGGTTCAGGCCGTTACAGGGGTAACAAGCGGCTTATTAGCGGCAAGGGCGGCCACATTGTCCAGTGAGAGCATGCCCATGGCCGTGCGGGTTTCCACTGTGGCGCTGCCGGTGTGGGGCGTCATGAAAACCTTCGGGAGGGCAAGAATGCTGGGGTTCGGGTTCGGTTCGTTCTGGTAAACATCAAGGCCGGCATTAAACAAATGGCCGGAACGCAGGGCGTCCAGCAGAGCGGTCTCATCCACCAGCGCGCCGCGCGCGGCGTTCACCAGCACACTGCCGCGCGGCAGCAGGCCGAACATTTTGGCGGTCATCAGCGGTGGTGCGCCAGCGGTGGCGGGCATGTGCAGAGTGAGAATGTTGCAGTGGGGCAGCATCTCTTCCAGATTTTCAAAATAGGTCGCGCCTTCTTCCTGCGCGGGGTCCAGCCTGCGGCGGTTGTGGTAGAGCACCTTCATGTCAAACCCGCGCGCCCGGCGGGCCACGGCCTGCCCGATGCGGCCCATGCCGACAATGCCCAGCGTCTTACCGGTGACGCGCATGCCCAGCATCTCATCCATTTCCAGCGTGCGGCCCCAGCCATTTTTCATCAGCGTGTAGTATTCCGCAGCGCGGCGGCAGGCGGCCAGAATCAGCATCATTGTCAGGTCGGCATTGCAGTCAGTCAGCACATCCGGCGTGTTACAGACCTTGATGCCGCGGGCCAGCAGAGCGGGAACGTCCAGATGGTCCAGCCCGACACTGACGGTCGCCACCAGTTTCACGCAGTCCGGAATGGCCGCTACATCAGCGCCTTTCAGCGGGCAATGATGCGTGACCAGCATGGCGAATGCCTGCTGCTTTTCCGCCAGCGCCAGCATGGCAGCGGTGTCCAGCGGAGCATCGGGGGCGGGCGGGGCAGTGAAGTCGGTCTCAATCCGCTTTTCAACGGCGGCAGGCAGCCGAACGGCACGAATCAGGCGAGGCTTTTCGGAAGGCATGGGCGTTCCTTTTTTCAGTGGGACAGATTGAGTTTCCGTAGTGACAGACTAGCATGACCCTTCAGAAAAGCCATGACGAGCGTATAACGGTAAAAACGGAAACAGGATCAGACGCAGGCGGTAAAAAATACGCATGTCTTATCTGTTCAAAGGAGGCGACATGACTGACGCACTGACGCCGGAACTGATTTTGGGCGCGTATGCTGCCGGCATTTTCCCGATGGCTGCCGATGCGGATGATGACGAGCTGCAATGGTATGACCCGGACCCGCGCGGCATCCTGCCTCTGCGTGGCTTCCACCTCTCGCGCCGCCTGCAACGCACGGTGTTGTCCGGGCGGTTTGATGTCAGTGTGGATCAGGACTTTCCCGGTGTGATGAAGGCCTGCGCAGCGCCCGCACCCGGGCGGGAGGAGACATGGATCAACGGTGAAATCTTCCGTCTGTTCTGTGCCCTGCATGACATGGGATACGCGCATAGCGTGGAATGTCGGCAGGACGGAAAGCTGGTGGGTGGCCTGTATGGTGTGGCACTGGGCGGCGCATTTTTTGGGGAAAGCATGTTCAGCCGTGCGACTGATGCCTCCAAGGTTGCGTTAGTGCATCTGGTGGCGCGACTGCGGATTAGCGGCTTTATCGTGCTTGACACCCAGTTTGGAACAGACCATCTGGCCCGCTTTGGCGGAGAGGAAATTCCGGCCAGCCTGTATAAGGCGACGCTGGAACGCGCTGTCCAGATGATGCCATGTTGGCAGGCTAGTATTCCGGCAGATGTGCTGGAGGCCGAAATCCGCGCCATGCGGGCAGAGACGCAGGCGGCCGAACCCCGGCACAGTTAGGGGCCTGCTCCAAAAGCGGAGCGGTCTGGATAAGAAACAGGAAAGACGAAGACGTATGAGACACTGCCAGCCGGCCCGGACGCGCCGTATGCTGACCCTTTGCAGCCTTCTGGCCACGGCACCGCTGGCGGCAGGACTGCTGAGCCAGCCAGGCCATGCCGCCGAGACAGGCGCATCCTCTGCGACCTCGGCAGGCGCACCGGCTCCCGCCCCGCAGACCGATCATCCGCGCCTGATGCCGGCGCGGGATGCGACTATTGATTACGTCTTTCAGCCGCGACCGCCTGCCGGAGGCGCACCCGCATCGGTCGTACCGGTGAAGGACCGCCATGTGCAGGTTCTGTTTTCCGGTGATGGCGGCCTGATGCGCATCAACTACATGCTCAGCATGGAGGGGCCGGAAAGCCGGGGCGCCGTCATTATCAACCGCGCGGCGCAGGAGGTGATGATCATCCTGAACGACCGCAAGATTTATACCCGGCTGGTGCAGCAGGAGGTAGCGCGCAGCCCGTTCCTGCTGGACATGTCCATGACGTTTACGCGGAAAGGTAAATCCGAGGTCATCGGCCAGCCCTGCACGCTCTGGGGTGTGCAGTCCGCGCAGGGGAATGGTACCGCCTGCGTGACGGATGACGGCTTTATTCTGGAGCAGGATGGTGTGGATGTGGATGGTCTGAACGGCCACCTCAAGGCGATGAAAGTCTCTTATGACGACGTGCCCGCCACCTCTTTCCAGCCGCCTGTGGGTTTTCAGGAAGTCACGCCGCATTCCCCGGCATCTCAGTCTGGGGGAGATGACGAGCGCTCAGCACCGCCTTCCGTTATGCGCGGGCCAACCAGTGTGCAGCAGCAGGAGCACTCCAGCGTGCCTTCCGTCACCGGCGTTGTGCCGGGTGTTGGTCCTGTAACAACCATGCCCTCCACGGATTCAGGCGCGCATGATGCATCGGGCAATACGCCATGAGCGGGATGCGTGCGCGGGCGCTGCTGGGTGCCGGGCTGGGCGTGCTGATGGGGGTCGCTTCTCTGCCCGTCGCTCTGGCGCAAACCGTTGGGACGACTGCGGGGGCCGGTAATGCTGTTACTGCCGGGGCAAGCGGTGCTCAGATGGGAGCCAGTCCTGCGCCGGTCGCCCCGCAGGATGCGCCGTTCATTACGCCGTCTGTGGATGCGGATGTGCTGTATGAGCTGACCTCACCGACTGGCGATGCGGTGATGAAGCAGCGGATGCGCTGGCAGGTGGGCACCCTCCGCCAGCGTCTGGACCCGGAGGGGTCAAACCTGTTCATGATTACCTCATGGCCCGAGCATACGCTGACCGTAGTGGACCGGGACCGCAAGCGGGAGAGCGTGATGCCAGCCCCCAGTCAGGGCCTCACGCCGCCCGGTCATCCGGCTATGGTTGGCACCTATGCACGATTGGGTGGTTCCGTGGTGGCGGGGGAAAGCTGCATTATCTGGCGCACCAAAGACGCCGACGGACATGCGAGTGATGTCTGTTACACGGCGGATGGTCTGTTGTTGCAGGTTGCACAACAGGGACAGATTACCGTCCGGGCGCTCCGTGTCAGCCGGGTGGCCCAGCCTGATGAAGTGTTCGCCATTCCATCGGGCCTGAAAAAAGAGGCCCCTGCCAAACCGTAATCCGCCCGGACCGTTACGACGGAAAGGAAAGGGTATGCGGTTGCGTTACCCTGTTGTGCTGGGTCTGGCGTTCTGTGCGCTGATGGACCCGGCGCAAGCAGCCCCGGATGCGGGGAGCGGAGACAGCACTCCGACAGATGCCGGGGCAGGCACGTCAGCCGGGGGGCAGGCTGTTTCTATTTGCGTCAAACCACAGCCGGGGGCGGCGCGGGATACGTTACTGGTCATACCCTCCGGCACCGTGCTTGTGGGCCAGACTGTGCCCGCAGGCCGCCGGCAAAGCGCGCAGATGGAAGCCGTTGTCACCACAGAAACCGTCACACTGACAGAAATGCAGCCCTGTAGCGGAGCAGATGCCTCAACGCTGGTTTCCCGCACCCGCCATTGGCTGGTGGACCCGGTGCGCCCGCAGGCTGCTGTGGTCTTGCATCCGGTTGGGGAGGTCAGCGGCAATGGTGTGGATACGTCGTTTGAGGAAGAACCCGACGCGTTTCGCTCTGCCGTCAAAACCGGTGCCATTACAGCCCACGTGCAAGGTACCCTGAAAGAGACTGTCGCGCTGACGGAAACGCAGGCCGATATCCCGGAAGAACCAGATAACGCCATGGGCCCGGACTGGGCGCACAGCACCGGCTGGGATCAGAACAGCTTACGTAAAACGCCGGGCAACAAAACCGAATAGGGGTTGATGCTCAGGTCCGGGTTTTCCAGCTTGCCGGCAATGCCAAAGGTCATGGCCACAAGGCCGCCCTCTTTTTCGGGGCTGAACAGTTTGCCAATGCCGGGCAGCTTGCCGGGCAGTTTGTTGATGGCAAAAACCGGCACCACGGTTCCGTTTAGGTCCAGCGTGCTGTGGTCCAGATCGATCTTGCCCTCCAGCGTGGCCCCCAGCGCATCATTCCCCATATGACCATTCCGAATGGTCAGCACGCCGTCAGAAAACGCAACAGGCATGGTCAGGGTGGAGACTTCAAACTCCGGAGATTTACGGGCGTTCACCCAGCCATACAGAGACAGATTGCGAGCCAGAAGCACAGTGGCGGGCGCTTTTTTCAACACAAACGGGCTGATATTCAGCGTGCCCTTGAAGGGGGCCGTGGCCTGTGTGTCATCAAACGCGCCATTCAGAGTAGCGTGGCCGCCCTGCACGTTGGGCAGGATGTTGAGCGCGGCCAGAAAACCACCCATGTCCGGAATCGTCACATGCAGGGCACGGGTGGCCCCTTTGGGGTCCAGCGTCATGCTGACGGGGGAGGGCCCGCGCATGGCAAACCGCATGCGTTCCAGACGCTGGCCGTTATCTTCAAAATGCCCGGTTACGGCCCGCAGCGGCTGCTTGGTCTGGCTGTAATACAGGGCGTTGGCCGTCATATCGATGGTCCACGCATTTCCCGGTGGTCCATGCAATTTGCCGGTGGCGGCTTCCGGCACATGCAGGCCGGAGGACGCGGCCTGTTTGGGGGCGTTCGGGTCGCCTTCCATCAGGGGGGCAAGGTCCAGCGTATCGGCATATACACCCACCTGAATGGTTTTGTCCTGCGAGGCATAGGGCAGCACAAGGCGGGCATGGCCGGTAGAGCGTTCGATTTTAAAGGATGAAATCAACAGTTCCGGAGCGGCTTTTTCCCGCAGCACGGCTCGGCCCCGCACATCCAGTTCCGGCCCGGTGGCGAAAATCTTCTCAACCGAAGTGATGCGGCCGTCCAGCAGGGCGAGGGTGGCGGAAACCTGTGCCGTGCGACCCGCCACCTTGTGCCACAGGGGAATGACAATACCAGAATGCTTCAGGTCGAGGTTGATGTTCACCGTGCCCTGCTTGTTCGCCAGCCGGGCATAGTCCACCCCCAGATCGGCGGTGCCGTAGAAGTGGGAGCTGGTGTCAATGCCGGCAGCGTTCGCCGTGTCCGGCGTGATGCGGGTGAACAGATGTGCCTTTTCCGCAATTTCCTGCGGCTTAAGGGAGCGGAAGTTCATGAAATAGGTAATGTCTGACGGCAGGCCACCCAGCACGCCATGCCCGCTCAGATCCATTTGCTGCGTGGTGGCGGCAATCTGAAAGGTGCCATTGGTAATGGCGCGCCCGGCGACAACATTGCCCAGATGCGTGTGGCTGACCTGTGCGTGGGCGTCCACGATCATCTGATCGGTCGTGACGTCACTTTCCAGTGGCAGCGTCAGGGAGAATTTGGCGCTGGCCTGCCCGGAGGGGCTGGTAAAGCTAATGGGATGGCGGGCCAGAAGATGCAGCCGCGGTTCGGCCAGCATGGCCAGCAGATCCCGCAGGTTGCCGTGCAGTTCCGTTACAATAGTGCCCATCTGGTCTTTTTTGGACAGGCCGGTAATTTCCATGGAGCCCGGACCAGCGGCGACGCGCCCGATGCCGGTGGCTCCCACATTTTTATCAGCCCGGTCCACCAGCTGATAGGCGTGGTCGAAATGGATGGTCAGCTTATCGAGATCATTCACCTCAAGATGCGCATCCAGATGATGCAGCGGCGAGATGGGACGCAACCAGTGAACGGTCAGGTCTGAGCCTTCCACGCTCCCTTTCAGAGAGGTGAGCTTGATACCGTTCCAGCCTTTATCACTGTGCAGTGTTACGGCGGTGTGCAGGTCATGCGCTGTGCCGTCGGTAATATTGGTATCTACCCATTTCCGGCCCCCTTTGGCAGCTTTGGCGGGCCAGTAATTGGCAATATCGCCAAAGGGAATGGTGGGAATATCCAGCGCCATCTGGCCGGACAGCACAGTGGGGCTGAACAGGTCTGAGGCATTTAACTGACCTGTCAGGCTGACGGTAATGCCGCCTTTTTCATCTTCCGGGTGTTCCGGGTTCAGCAGGCCCAGCGTCAGGCCTTGCAGCGTGATGGTGGCGGGCGTGTGTGTAGGAGAGCGGTGATCCAGCGCCAGATGCGCCAGCAGAGACCCATGATGAAGCAGGTAAGTGGAGCCGCCGCCCTGAAGCTCACCTGCGCCGAGATCAGTTTTCAGATCCAGCCCCTGCGGGAGGAGCCAGTTGCTTTTGGGGGCGGGGGCAAAAACCGTATCCGCTGTCAGGCTGACCGGCACATCCAGTGTTTTCAGAGCCGGGGCCAGTCCGGCGAAGGTGCTGGGCCGCACAGGCGCGAGGGAAGCATGCCACTGGATGGTGCCGTGATCAGTCTGTGCGCCCTCTGCCGTTACACTCAGGCGTTCCGTGCTGTCTTCCTGCGCCTGAAAGGTGAGGGCGACAGACCCGGTCAGGCCATTCTGCCCATGCAGGCTGACGGCACGCAGGGTGGAGGTGATGGGCGAGGCAATCCACTGCGTATGGGTCAGCCTGTCATCAATCGTGACCTGCGCATCGGTCAGGCTGATGCGTTGCAGGGCGCTGGGGTCCAGCGTGTCATTACTGTCAGGTGGCGTGGCGGGCGTAGGGGGCGCGTCCACATCCAGCCCGATGCTGCCGTCTTTCGCCCGCCGCAGCGCCATGCGCACGCCGCTCAGGTCCACCGTATGCAGGGCTACGCTGCCGTGGATGAGCGCCAGCGGATCAAGCGTGACATTTGCGGCCTGAATGGTGTCGGTCGTTGTCTTGTCAGCTTTGAGAATGCGGACATCATGCAGTGAGAGCATAACAGGCACGCTCAAGCCGTCCCGCAGACCATTCCATGCCAGTTCTGCCCGCCGGAGCGTAAGCGTTGCGGCGGCGGGGTGACCGGGGCGGCCGTTCAGCACCGCAACCGGCAGGAAGGGCCGCACAAAAGGCGTGACGTTGACCGGCCCGAACAGCATGCGCACCAGCAGGGCTGCCACACACAGCACCGGCAGCACCAGCACAGCTACGGCCAGAACAGTCAGAACACGCAAGGCCCGTTTGTGCAGAGGGCGGGGGAGGTCTTGACCCGTGGAAGTCAACGCAGCAACCCTTTGCGTTCAATAAGAATGGTCAGATTATGACGGCAGCTGTTGTTTCTTCTTACTTCCGGGATGTGCGGGCGCCGCGCGGTGCCCCCACACGTCTCTGGCCTGATGCCAGCTGGCCCGCGCCGGCAGACGCACAGGCGGCTACGCATTTTGCGCAGGATATGGCGCTGGCTTTGCAGGAGGCCGGAGGGCCGGATGATGTGCTGACCCTGCCCGGGGCTGCGGGGCTGGTGGCCTGTCTGGGCGGAAACAGCCCGTATCTGTCTGATCTGGCGCGGCAGGACGCGGTGTTTTTTGCAACGCTGGTGCAGAGCGGGCCGGAGCCCTGTGCGAAGGACGTGTTTGCAGCATTTGCCGAGTTTGACATCACATCGGGGCGAGAGTGTGTTGCCCGCTTCCTGCGCGAAGCCAAAAAACGCACAGCCCTGATATGCGCTGTAGCGGACCTTGGGGGATTCTGGTCGCTGGAGGAGGTGACGCAGACGCTCAGTCGGCTGGCGGATGCGGCGCTGGAGGTGGCGGTCAGACATTTGCTGTGGAGTGCTCATCAGGCTGGCCAGATTCAGTTGCGGGACCCCAAACGCCCAGCGCATGCCAGTGGTTTTGTTGTGCTGGCAATGGGAAAGCTAGGGGCACGGGAACTGAATTTCTCCTCGGATATTGATCTGATGGTGCTGTACGATCCGTCCGTGCAGTCTCAGCCTGATACCGTGCGGCGCGTCTTTATCCGTATGACTAGCGATCTTGTGGGCCTCATGGAAGCGCGGGATGCGGATGGCTACGTTTTTCGGACAGATTTGCGTCTGCGGCCAGACCCGTCCTCCACCCCTCCGGCTGTCTCTGTGCAGGCGGCCATCCAGTATTATGAAAGTCTCGGCCAGACGTGGGAACGTGCCGCCATGATCAAGGCGCGGCCTGTGGCGGGGGATATAGCCCTTGGGCGGCGTTTTCTGGCGGCCATTCGCCCGTTTGTCTGGCGGCGACATCTCGATTTTGCGTTGATTGACGATATTCACGACATGAAGGCCCGCATCGACCGCTACCGTAAGGCCGGGCGCACAGGGCTTGCTGACCTGCCCGATGCGGTGCTGGCGGACCCGGCGGCCAGCCGGGACTGGCTGCTGGGCCATAACGTCAAGCTGGGGCAGGGCGGGATTCGGGAAATCGAATTTCTGGCGCAGGCCATGCAGCTTGTCTGGGGTGGGCGCGTGCCTGCCCTGCGGGACCGCACGACCTTTGGCGCGCTGAAAAAACTGGTGGGGTCCGCCTATCTGCCGCGCGAGGAAGCGGAAGTGCTGGCCCGAACCTATCGGTTTCTGCGGGATGCGGAACATCGGTTGCAGATGCGGGCTGACCACCAGACGCACGATCTGCCGGACCGCCCGGAGGCGTTTGATGCCTTTGCCGTATTCATGAATTATACGGACGGCGAGGCCCTGGCGCTGGAAATGTTACCGCGCATGCGGGAGGCCCGGCGCATTTTTGAACGGCATTTTGCGACCCCGCAGGTCAGCGCCCCCGTACAGGACGCCACCCTTCTGGCCGTGGCCCCGGATGATGAAAATTCTCCGGCACTTCTGGAAAGTCTCGGATTTCCCGCTGCTCAGACGGAAGAATCCGCGCAGGTGCTGGCGCGCTGGCAGACCAACACCCTGCGTGCGTTACGCTCCGAGCGGGCTCGGGCCTTGCTGCGTGGCTTGCTGCCCGCGCTGCTGGCCAGTTTTGCAGTCCGTAGCAACCCTCTGGCCTGCCTGCGGCGGTTTGAGGCGCTGCTCGCGCGTCAGCATGCCGGGGTGCAACTGCTTTCCCTGTTCGAGCGGAACCCGGCGCTGATAGACCGGATTGCCGCTCTGTTTGATTCCTCGGCCTTTCTGGCAAACCATCTGGCCGATACGCCCTCTGCACTGGAAGGGTTGCTGGAACCGGAGCCGGAAGAAGGCCGCAACGTGCTGGACCGCCTGCGGCACCTGGCGACGGAAGTGGATTCCGCAGAGTTGCTGGTAACAGCCCTGCGGCCTCTCCTGCGCGGGGAAGAATTTCGCCTGTCCGTGGCGGTGCTGGAAGGGCGGCTGGGAGAAAATGAGGCCGAAAAGCAACGGACCGCGCTGGCCGATACCATCATGACCGTGCTGATGCGGGCGGTAGAAAAGGAGCATCAGCAACGCTACGGCCGCGTGCGCGGTGGTGGCATGGCTGTGCTGGCGCTGGGCAAGGCGGGGTCTCGGGAAATGATGCCGGGGTCTGATCTGGACCTGTTGCTGGTGTTTGACCACCCGGAGGACGTTCAGGTCAGTCAGGTGCCGGAGAATGCGCCCAGACTTCAGAATGGTCTGCCGGTGCGTGCGGCACGGTCACTGGCGGTATCGCAATACTATACCCGTCTTGCGCATGCCTTTATTGCCGCACTGACTGCCCCCGGCCCGGAAGGTCCGCTGTATGCGGTGGATATGCGGCTCCGTCCTTCCGGTGCAGCCGGGCCGGTTGCTGTCTTCCGCACCGCCTTCCTGAAGTATCATCAAGATGCCGCCTGGACATGGGAACGCATGGCGTTGACCCGTGCGCGTGTGATTACGGCTCCCGCGGTGCTTAAGGCACGCTTGCAGGCGGATCTGGTGCAGATTTTGAATGGCGATCTGCGCAAGCCCCGGCCCTCCACCGAAACGCTGCTGGAGGATGCCCGGCAGATGCGCGCTCGTCTGGCGCGGGATCTGCCTGCGTCCAGCCCGTGGGACATTAAACGCCGGGCGGGCGGCCTGATGGAAGTCGAGTTTGTCGCCCAGATCCTGCAACTGGTAGCAGGCACTAAAGACGCCAGAAACCCATGCACACGGCGGGCGCTGGCTTTGCTGAAAAAGGGCGGTTTGCTGAATGCAGCGGAAACAAAGCTGCTGCTGGAGGCCGATACTGTCTGGCGGCAGCTTCAATGCCTGCTGCGTCTGCTGTGCGGGCCGGTGCCACCGGTTGATCTGGAGCGTGGTCTGGCTCCCGGTGCGGTGAAGATTCTGCTGCGGGTGATGGGAGACGCGACTTTGCCAGACCTGATGGCGCGCACCGCGCATCTGGCGCAGGCTGTCCGGCAGATATTTGAACAGCGCGTAGGGCCGGTAGGCGTGGAGGACAGCTTTGCTCCCAAGGCCCCGGAAGAACGTTCCGGACTCTCAGCCGTTTAGTTTTCAAGACTACCGGGCAGGGAGGCTGTCCGGCAGATTTTTCCGATCTATCGTTTTTCAAGGAAAGAACCCAGCATGACAGAGACGCAGAACACGACAAAAATCGACCTGAAAGAGGGTGATCCGGCCCCGGATTTCCAGCTGGATGCCAGCGGAGGGCGCACGGTCAGTCTTGGTGCGCTGAAAGGCAAGCCGTTTGTGCTGTATTTTTACCCCAAGGCGGATACGCCCGGCTGCACCAAGGAAGCCTGTGGGTTTAGTGAGGCTCTGGCCCAGTTTGAAGGCGCAGGTCTGACCGTAATCGGCGTCTCGCGCGATCCGGTTAAAAAGCTCGACAAATTTGCTGAGAAATATGACCTCACGTTCCCGCTGGCCTCAGATGAAGCCGGAAGCGTGACAGAAGCCTATGGCGTGTGGGTGGAAAAATCCCTGTATGGCAAAACCTATATGGGGATTGATCGCACCACGTTCCTGATCGGGGCTGATGGTAAAATCGCCCGCATCTGGAAAAAGGTCAAAGTGCCCGGCCATGTGGAGGCTGTGCTGGACGCCGCAAAAGCTCTTTAACAGCACGCCTCCGGCATCAGGCCGGTGAAGCCGGCTGGGATTACCAGCCGGAGTAATAGCTGCCGGGGGCGGCGTAATAGCCCGGTGCCGGAGCCACCGGCACTGCGGGCACCACCGGTACGGCATAGCCCATAGCGGGCGGAGGTGGCGGGGGCGGTGCATACGCCACCGGCGGCGGTGCGGAATTGCCCATGGCAGCACCGGCCAGAGCGCCAACAGCCAGACCACCAATCAGAGCGCCTGCAATGGCGCCCCCACCGGGGCCACGGTGCCAGCCGCCTCTACGCGGGCCACCGCCCCAGTAACCACCACGCGGCGGCGGAGGCGGTCCACCCCAGCCGGGACGACCCCAGCCACCGCCCGGATGCGCCTCTGCGACGGGCAGTGCAGCCAGTGTCGTGCCTGCAATAAGGGGCAGGGCGAGAAGAAGTTTTGTCATACGGCGCATCGTGTGCCTCCTCGAAACTGACAGAGGAAACACCGGAGCGTCCCCTCTTCACGTCCTAATAACGCGCTGCCTCATGGCAATTTCAAGGCCGCTTCCGGGCGATTTGTGTCCATCAAAAAAGGGGGGCTGTTACCCCTCATCAATTACGGTTGTTTTGGGCAGGGTCAGCACTGTCAGCAGCGTGACGGCGGCGCAGGCGGATACGTAATAGGCAAACCACATCTCATGCCCGGCCTGCCGGCACCACAGGGCGACATATTCCGTGGTGCCGCCAAAAACGGAAACTGTTACGGCATAAGGCAGGGCCACACCCAGCGCACGGATGCGGGTGGGGAACAGTTCCGCCTTCACCACCGCATTGATGGAGGTGTAACCGGAGGCGATAAACAGCGCTCCCGTTATCAGCCCAAATGCGGCCCATGCGGAGTGCACGCCGGAGAGGACGGTCAGCAGCGGCACGGTGCCCAGCGTGGCGCAAATGCCAAAATACAGCAGCAACGGACGCCGACCGATGCGGTCAGACAAGGCGCCGAAAGCAGGCTGGATAGCTGCAAAAATAATCAGGCAGGCAGAAGAGATGAGTGTTGCGGTCTCTTTGGGAAACCCCAGCGTGTTCGCAAGATATTTCTGCATATAGATGGTGTAGGTGTAGAAAATGACCGTTCCGCCCAGCGTCATGCCGCAGACCGTCAGCACCGCGCGCGGGTGCTGAAGCAGAATGCGGAGTCCGCCTTTTTCCTTCTGTGTGCTAGTCTTTTCAAAACGCTCACTTTCCTGCATGTGGCGACGCAGCCAGAACACAAGTAAAGCCCCCAGTGCCCCGATAAAGAACGGCACGCGCCAGCCCCATGTTGCGATCTGTTCCGGTGTAAGCAGCACATATTGCATCAGCAGCAAAAGCAGGAGCGCCAGCAACTGGCCCATGACCAGCGTGACATACAGAAAACCGGACCAGAACCCGCGATGCTCCGGGGTTGCCATTTCCGCCAGATAGGTGGCGGAAGCGCCATATTCTCCACCCAGACTGAGGCCCTGTATCAACCGGGCCAGTAGCAGCACCGCCGGGGCGAGCAGACCAATTTGTTCATAGGTCGGGCAGACGGCAATGGCCAGCGAGCCAAAGCACATGGCTGTGACGGAAAATGTCAGCGCCGTGCGGCGCCCATAGCGGTCTGCCGCCATGCCCAGCAACCATCCGCCAACCGGGCGCATAAAGAAGCCAACGGCAAAAATAGCAGCAGCATTCAGCAGTTCTGCGGTCTGGTTGCCGCGTGGGAAGAAAGCATGTGCGAAGTAGATGGTGAAGGAGGAATAGACATACCAGTCGTAATATTCCAGCAGGTTCCCGGCAGAGCCTGCCAGAATGCCACGAAGGCGCTGCGCCGTTGTCATTCCGGTTCTCATGTAAAATCTCGCATCTGATAAGAGGCTTTTGAAGGCTGAAAAGAAGGGGAGGGAGGCGGCTTCAGGCGTCGGTTTTTCCGCTCAGGGCTTTGTGCAGTTGCTGTGTATCCAAAGAATTTTCCCAACGGGAAATAACAATGGCTGCAACGGCATTGCCGACCAGATTGGTCAGAGAGCGGCATTCTGACATGAAGCGGTCGATCCCCAGAATAAGCGCCATGCCACCAACCGGCACGCTGGGGACGACGGAAAGGGTGGCCGCCAGCGTGATAAACCCGGCCCCTGTCACACCCGCAGCCCCTTTGGAACTGACCATGGCAACAAGCAGGAGGGCAATCTGTTCCCCAAGGCCCAGATGCACATCCGTGGCCTGCGCGATGAACAGGGCGGCGAGGGTCATGTAAATATTGGTGCCGTCCAGATTGAAGGAATACCCCATAGGCACCACCAGCCCGACAATGCCCTGCGGGCAGCCAGCATTTTCCAGCTTGGCAATCAGGCCGGGCAGCGCGGATTCCGAGGAACTGGTCCCCAGAACAATCAGCAGCTCTTCCTTGATATACGCCAGCAGACGAAAAATGCTGAAGCCCATCATGCGTGTGACGAGACCCAGAATGCCGCAGACGAACAGAATGGCCGTCAGATAGAAGGCCAGAACCAGCCCGACCAGATGCCCGATGGAGGCCACGCCAAATTTGCCGACTGTAAAGGCCATGGCCCCGAACGCGCCAATTGGGGCGACATACATAACCAGACGCACCACGCCAAAGACCAGCTCCGTCAGACTACGGAACAGGGTGAGGACTTTCTGCCCGCTCTCCCCCATCTGTGCGAGGCTGACGCCAAACAGGATGGCAATCAGCAACACCTGCAAAATCTCGCCTGATGTGAAGGCCCCAGCGGTGGTGCTGGGGATGATGCGCATCAGGAACTCCGTAAAGGAGTGGGAGTGCGCCTCACTCACAAAACTGGCGACGGAGCTGCTGTCCAGCGAGGCTGGCTGGATATGCAGCCCCGCACCGGGGCGGGCGATATTAGCCACCAGCATGCCAACAATCAGCGCCAGCGTGGAGAAGCACAGGAAATAGGCCATGGCCTTACCTGCCACGCGGCCTGTCTGTTTGAGGTCCGCCATCCCGGCAATGCCGGTGCAGACGGTCAGAAAAATGACCGGTGCGATGACCATCTTGATGAGTTTGACAAACCCATCCCCCAGCGGGCGAAGGGCCGCGCCGATATTGGGGAAAAAGGCGCCAACAAGAATGCCCGCAATAACCGCAATAATCACCTGAATATAGAACAGGTGTGCGCGGGAGGAGCGGGAGGGAGCGGAAGCAGTGGTAGGATGAGACATGGCGAAAAGGGTATTTTCCCGGTTTGTTCATTATTCTTGTCAACGCCGGAACAGCGCGGCAAACCTGAATGCTGTTGTATACAGGCTCTTCGTTGCATTGGCGTCATAATTTATTACGGGGACCAGATCAGCACGAACCGGCCTCCCTGCCGAGAGAAAATGAGACGGATCACGGATGGATGATGGAATAATGCTGGTTGTTGTGGCTTTGGGAGCACTTGCACTGGGGGCTGTGCTGGCCTGGCTGCTGGGTGGTGGCCGTAAAGGGCAGGGCGGGGCAGATGCGGATCTGCTGGCCCGGCTTTATGTGCTGGTGGAGCAGGAAACCGCCGCTGCCCGGACGGAAGCCGCGCATCAGAGAACCCATCTGTCAGAACTGGAACGGGTGATGACCGGGCGCATTGAGCAGGTGCGCACGGAGCTGGCCGAACGTCTGGCTGGTATGGCGGGTAGTATGGGGCGGGAGCAGGCCGAGGTGCGGGCCGCACAGGCTGAAGCGTTGCGGGAAATGGCGGAAACCTCTGCCCGCCAGCTGTCCGCTATCCGTGTAGCGGTGACGGATCAGCTGCATGAGGCCGTGGAACGGCAGATGCAAACGTCTTTCCAGCGTGTGCTGGAGCAGTTTAGCGCCATGCAGAAGGCCATGGGCGAAGTGCGGGCCATGACAGCGCAGATCAGCGACCTCAAACGGCTGTTCGGGAACGTGAAGACCCGTGGCGGCTGGGGAGAGGCGCAGCTTAAGGCTATTCTGGATGACGTGCTGCCGGAAGGCTCTTACGAATCGAACGTGCGGCTGGGGCCGGGGAATGATGTGGTGGAATTTGCTATCCGCATGCCGGTCCGCTCCAGCACGCCGCCGGTGCTGCCCGTGGATAGCAAGTTCCCGACGGAGGCTTACGAGCGCCTGCTGAATGCGGTGGATGAGGGCGATGCAGGGGCGGAGAAAGCCGCCCGCAAATCGCTGGAAAGCACGTTGCGGCTGGAAGCACGAAAAATTGCGACCAAATATATCCACCCGCCGCGCACGGTGGAATTTGCCGTGCTGTATCTGCCTACTGATGGGTTATATGCGGAGGCCGCCCGTATCCCCGGCCTGATTGATGAAATTGGCCGGACCTGCCGGGTGATGATCATGGGGCCGGCTCTCATGCCCGCGCTGCTGCGCACAGTGCATCTGGGTTATGTCACGCTGGCGCTGGAAGACCGGACGGAAACCATCGCCCGCCTGCTGGGGGCGACCCGTCAGGAAATGATCCGCATGGATGGCGTGCTGGAAAAACTGGCGCGGAATGCGCAGGCTATGTCAACATCCATTGAGGAAGCCCGCAGGCGCACCCGTGTGGTGAGCCGCCGCTTGCGGGAACTGGATGCGCCGGAGACAGAAGACGTGGCGCTCAATCCTGAAATGGAATTTACTGGCCCTGAACCGGGGAAAACAGCATCAGGACAGTTATGACGGAAGAGACAGTACTGAACACAGATCCGGATACAGCGCAGCCAGGGCAGTCCCGTGGTGTTGTGCTGCTGATAGAAGATGACAGCGCGATTGCTGAGGAAATTGTGGGCGAGCTGATGGCCCATGGTTTTGAGGTAAGGCACGAGGAAACCGGCGACGCTGGCCTCGCGTCCGCTCTGACGGGTGAGGCGCATGTTCTGGTGGTGGATCGCCTGCTGCCGGGTATGGATGGCCTGAGCGTGATTGAGGCCGTGCGCCAGCGCGGCATCCGCACGCCGGTACTGGTGCTGTCCGCTCTTTCCGCTGTGGATGACCGCGTGACCGGCCTGAAAGCAGGCGGCGATGACTACCTGACCAAGCCCTTCGCCATGGAAGAGCTGATGGCGCGAGTGGAAGCCCTGTTGCGCCGCCCGGACGACACGCGCAGCACGCAGCTGCGGGTGGGGCCGCTTTCCATGGATCTGATCGAGCGCCGTGTCTGGCGGGATGGCCGGGAGATTGAGCTGCTACCGCGTGAGTTTCGTCTGCTGGAATATCTCATGCGTCGGCCCGGGCAGGTGCTTACTCGCTCCATGATGCTGGAAGATGTCTGGCAGTATCGCTTTATTCCGCGCACCAATCTGGTGGACGTGCATATTGGCAAATTGCGCCGCAAGGTGGATGCGCCCGGAGAAGAGCCGCTGATCCGCAGCATTCGCGGCACAGGATTCCTGCTGCGTGTTCCTGACTGAGCTTTTCCGCACCGCAACCTTCCGCCTCACTCTGGCTGCTCTGGCGGCCATGGCAGGCGTGATGGTGATGCAGTTCGGGCTGGTCTACACCCAGATGGAAGCGGTGGAATCCCGTCGCTCGACCGAACTGCTGCGGGGCGAGGCCCATTTACTGGCGCAGATGACGCCGGAACATCTGGAATATGTCATTCGCAAACGTGCAACGGATGACCTGCGGCTGGTGATCAGCAGCGCCGGACTGTTTGACGCCAGCCACGCCCTGATTGCCGGAGACCTGCACGCATGGCCCAAGGGGCTGGTGGCGGACGGCAAGCCTCATAATATCGAAATCTACCCGGAGGAAGGCGCCGCCTATCCGCTGCGTCTGCTGGCCGAGACCTTGCCGGATGGCACTATTCTGGTGCTGGGGCGCAGCTTCCATCTTCTGGCTGAACAGAAGCTGATGCTGCGGCATGCGACAGTGGTTGCTGCGATTCCCACCCTGTTGTTCGCGCTGCTGCTGGGGATGGTGCTGAGCCGTCGCGCTCTGTTCCGGGTGAAGGAAATGCACGAGGCCATTGATCTGATCATGGCCGGGGATATCCACGAGCGTCTGCCTGCCGGGAAGGAACGGGATGATCTGGAGCGTCTTGCTGGCAGCGTAAACCGCATGCTGGACCGGCTGGAGCACCTGATGGACGGCATGCGGGAGGTGGGTAACGATATTGCGCATGACCTGCGCACCCCGCTGTCCCGCGTGCGTGCCAAGCTGGAGCGGGCGTTGACCTCTGGCGGGGAGCGTGAGGGGCTGGAAGCCGCCGTAAGTGGCGCCGTGGACAATCTGGACCAGTGTCTGGGCATTATCACCGCTCTGTTGCGCATTGCGGAACTGGAGAGCAGCCGCCGCCGCGCCGGGTTTGCGACGGTAAACCTGAATGACCTCGGCGCTGACGTTGTCGATCTCTACGAACCGATTGCAGAGACCGAAGGGGTGACGCTGGCCATGCAGCCTACCGCCGTGCCGGTCTGCCTGGATGGGGACCGGCATCTGCTGATCGAACTGCTGGTTAATCTGGTGGATAACGCCATCAAATTCACGCCAGAGGGCGGGCAGGTAACGGTGAGTGTGAGCCGTCAGGCGGGGGTGGTCTGTCTGGCCGTGACTGACACCGGTATTGGTATTGCCCCGGAAGAACGAGGCGCGGTGCTGTCCCGCTTTTATCGCTCGGACAAGAGCCGCCATGTGCCCGGCAGCGGGCTGGGGCTCAGCCTTGTTTCCGCCATTGCGCACCTGCATGACGCCACGGTGCAGATCGATGCAGGGCCGGAAGGGCGTGGAACACGGTTCAGTGTTATATTTGCGTTACAACACGCCTGAAACACCCAGATTAAAAGCATTTTTATTGGCGCTCAGAGGGGATGTCTGTATCTCAGTTTATATGAGCGATTTATCTGGATGCTGGCGTTTAGACGTGTCGGCAGGGGCTGTCACGTATGAATGAGATTGTCGTAACGGCGCTGAAAAAGCCGTATACCTTTGTGGTACTCTCCATTCTTATTCTGGTGTTTGGTATCAGAGGTGTCTTTACGACACCGACTGACGTCTTCCCCAGTATCAAGATCCCGGTGGTGGCCGTGGTCTGGACTTATACCGGCCTGATGCCGGAAGATATGTCCGGGCGCGTGGTGTATTACTACGAGCGCGCGCTGACCGCGACGGTGAACAATATCGAGCATATTGAAAGCCAGTCCTATTACGGTCGCGGGATTGTCAAAATCTTCTTCCAGCCCGGCACGGATACTGCCGTGGCGCAGACGCAGATCACCTCAGTCTCCCAGACTGTGATCAAGCAGATGCCCACCGGTTCCACGCCGCCGCTGGTGCTGGCTTATAACGCGTCCTCTGTGCCGGTCATCACGTTGCAGGTCTCCTCGACCTCCATGACGGCCTCACAGATTTACGATATGTCGTCCAACCTCATTCGGCCGGCGCTAGTGTCCGTCGCGGGGGCGGCAATCCCGAACCCGTATGGTGGCCAGCCCGGCAACGTGATGGTCGATCTGGACCCGGTCAAACTGCTGGCGCACCGGCTCTCACCTGTTGATGTGTCCAAAGCTCTGAACAGTCAGAATATTGTGCTGCCCGCGGGTGACCAGCGGATTGGCGCATTTGACTGGATGGTCCAGACCAACGCCTCCCCGCGGGACATGGATGACCTCAACATGCTGCCCATCAAGCAGGTGGGGAATGCCGTGGTCCGCCTGCAGGACGTGGCGTGGGTGCATCAGGGTGGCCCGCCGCAGACCAACCTCGTGCTGGTTAAAGGCCAGCAGGGCGTTCTGATTGTGGTCATGAAGAGTGGTGACGCCTCGACACTGGAAGTTGTGGCCGGTGTGAAGAAGCTGCTGCCCGGTATCGTGAAAACCCTGCCGGATGGCGTCAACATCAAGGTGTTGAATGATGCCTCCACCTTTGTGAAGGAATCCGTGCAGGACGTGCTGCGGGAAATGCTGACTGCGGCGTGTCTGACCGGGCTTGTGGTGCTGCTGTTCCTCGGCTCCTGGCGCTCGACTGTCATTATCGCCACCTCCATTCCGCTGGCCATGCTGTGCTCTATTATCGGGCTGGGCTGGGCCGGGCAGACCATTAACGTCATGACGCTCGGCGGGCTGGCGCTGGCCGTGGGTATTCTGGTGGATGATGCCACCGTGATGATTGAAAACATCGACGCGCATCTTGAGATGGATAAGGATCTCGAGACCGCGATTATCGATGCAGCCAATCAGATCGTGATCCCCACCTTCGTCTCCACGCTGTGTATCTGTATCGTCTGGATGCCGCTGTTCCAGCTGACCGGTGTTGCGGGCTGGCTGTTCATGCCGATGGCTGAAGCCATCATCTTCGCGATGATCGCGTCCTTCATCCTCTCCCGAACCCTCGTGCCGACCATGGCGAAATACATGCTGGCAGCTCAGGTCGCTGCGCATGCGCATGGTCCGGTGGAGCCCAAAACCATATTTGGCCGGTTCCAGAGGGGGTTCGAGCGCAAGTTTGAGCAGTTCCGTCACGGATACCAGAACCTGCTGACCCATCTGGTCGCCACGCGCGGCACGTTCATTCCGGTGTTTGTGGTGTGTTCGCTCGGGTCTCTGGGGCTGCTGTTCTTTGTGGGGCAGGACTTCTTCCCGGAAATCAATTCCGACACCATGGCCATTCACATGCGTGCGCCGCTGGGCACCAAGCTCTCTGAAGCAGGCAAGATTTCCCAGCTGGTGAATGACGAGATTGAACGCACATTGCCGGGGCAGGTGGAAAGTATTGTCGATAACTGCGGTCTGCCGTTCAGCCCGCTCAATCAGGCCTATATTCCCACCCCGACGGTCGGCACGCAGGATTGTGACCTCACGGTTTCACTGAAAGACCCGGATTCTCCCGTGGCGGAGTATCGCAGGATGATCCGCCATAATCTGGGCGAGAAATTCCCCGGCACGCAGATTTCCTTCCTGCCGGGCGATCTGACCGCCAAGATCCTGAACTTCGGTCTGCCGTCCCCGATTGATGTGCAGATTACGGGCCGTAACCTTGCGGATAATTTCCGCTTTGCGAACCGGCTGGCGGACCGCCTGCGGCATGTCACGGGGCTGACGGATGTGTCCGTCCAGCAGCCGATGACAACGCCCACCCTGCGGGTCAACACACAGCGAACCTACGCACTGGGCACCGGTATTACGGAAGCCGATGTGGCGAACAACGCTCTGGTGTCGCTCTCCGGTAGTTCTCAGGTGGGGCAGGTGTACTGGCTGGATACCAAGACGGGTGTCTCGCATCTGATTGATATCCAGACCCCGGCCACCTTCCTGCAGACCATGAATGATCTGGAGATCACGCCCATTGATAAGGGTGACGGCAACCCGTCCGGTCAGAACCCGCAGATTCTGGGTGGTCTGAGTCAGATCGTGCAGACCGGCACGCCGGGCGAAGTTTCGCACTACAACATTCTGCCGGTGTTCGACATTTACGCCTCCAATGAAGGCATTGATCTCGGAACGGTCTCCCGTGAGGTGGAGCGTATTGTGGATGAGGTCCGCCCGGACCTGCCGCATGGCTCCGCACTGGAAGTGCGCGGGCAGGCGGTGACCATGAACAGCGCCTACGCGCAGCTGCTTGGTGGCCTCGCCATGTCGGTGCTGCTGGTCTACCTGCTGATTGTGGTTAACTTTCAGTCCTGGCTGGACCCGTTCATCATTATCACAGCGCTTCCGGGCGCGCTGGCCGGGATTTCCTGGAGCCTGTTCCTGACGCACACCACGCTTTCGGTGCCTGCGCTGACAGGGGCCATCATGTGCATGGGCACGGCAACCGCCAACGCCATTCTGGTGGTGTCCTTCGCGCGGGAGCGGCTGGAAGAGCACGGCGACGCCATTAAGGCCGCCATTGAATCCGGGTTTGAACGTATTCGTCCGGTGCTGATGACAGCTTCTGCCATGATTATCGGGATGTTGCCGATGTCCCTCAGTAATTCTCAGAACGCGCCACTGGGCAAAGCCGTCATGGGCGGCCTGCTGGTGGCAACAGTTGCAACCTTGCTATTTGTGCCATGTGTTTTCGCCATGCTGCATAATCGAAAAAAGCCGACCACGACGACGGAACAGGGAGAAGGCGCATGAGCGGGTATCATGAAGACGGTGGCCAGCCGCAGCAGACCACACAGCATGATGCGGCGTCTTCCCGCAAAAGGACGATCGGGATCGTTATTGTCGCGCTGGTCGCCATTATTCTGGCGGTCGTCGGCATTGTGCAGCGGCAGGCGCATTATATGCATCTGGCGAAGGAAACGCAGGAAAACGCCACGCCGGCCGTGCAGGTGATCTACCCGCAGCCGGGGCCGTCTGTCCGCACGCTCTCGCTGCCGGCTAATATTGCTGCATGGTATCAGGCCCCCATTTACGCGCAGGTCTCTGGCTACGTGAAAATGTGGTACAAAGACTTTGGTGCCGTGGTGAAGTCAGGCGACGTTCTGGCGGAAATCGACACGCCGGGACTGGATGCCCAGTATGCCGCCGCCAAGGCCAATCTGGATGTTGCTCAGGCCCGCTACAAGCTGGCGCAGATTACGGCGCGGCGCTGGAAGGCGTTGCAGGGCACGCAGGCTGTTTCTCAGCAGGAAGTGGACGTGCAGGCGGCCAATGCCGAGGCCCAGCAGGCGCAGGTGGAAGCCGCACGGCATGACGTGGAACGGTTTGCTGCTCTGGAAGGCTTCAAGAAAATTGTCGCCCCGTTTGATGGCATCGTGACGTCGCGTTTTGCGGACGTGGGGGATTACGTCAACGCCGGGCGCGGGGACGTGGACTCTCACGGGAATGCCACGGAACTGTTCAGCGTGGCGGATGTGCATGCCATGCGCGTGTTCGTCGCTGTGCCGCAGGATTACGCGGATATTATCTCCCCGCGTCTGGAAGCCGATCTGAGCATCCCGCAATATCCCGACCGCACCTTCAAGGCGAAGTTCCTGGCCACCGCGACAGCCTTTAACGCCTCGACCCGTACGGTGACGACGGAACTCACGCTGGATAACAAATCGGGTGAACTCTGGCCGAATTCCTACGCCACCGCCAACTTCAAGGCGCCGGGTGACCCGGATATGCTGATCCTGCCGGAAGGCGCGATTATTTTCCGCGCAGAAGGCACGCAGGTCGCGCTGGTGGATGATTCCAACCATGTGCATCTGGTGGGTGTCACGGTCGGGACGAACCTGGGCACAACGGTCCAGATCCTGCGCGGTGTGAAGAAAACGGACCGCGTGGTGAACAGCCCTTCTGCTGGCCTGCTGGATGGCCAGAGCGTGCGGATTGTCAAAGGCACGCCCGGCTATAACGTTGCCCCCAAAAAGCCGGCTCCGCCCAAACCGGCACAGAAGGCACCGGCGGAAAAGGCCGATCAGGGCACCGATGACACCCGCGCCATGCCGGACGATAACCAGCCAGCGGCAGAAGAAGGAGGCCGCCCATGACAGGGCGCGCCGTGACGCTGCGACTGAAGCGGAGCTTTCTGGTTGGCCTTTCTCTGGCCACCATCCTTTCGGGGTGTGACATGGCCCCCCGCTACAACCCGACAAAGCTGAAACTCCCTGCCGAGTGGGAAGGGCAGAACCACGGTGTTCTTCAGCCGGGCCACCCGGCGGATGATGCCATCCGCCCGGACTGGTGGACCATGCTGGGGGACCCGCAACTCAACCAGCTGGAAGAGCAGGCCATGCGCCTGAACCCGGGCCTTCAGGCGCAGGCGGAAGCCTTCATGCAGGCGCGTGATGTGGCGATGGAGGCCAGGTCCCACCTGTATCCGCAGCTCAATGGCGCTGCGAGCGGTGAGAAATATAAAGGCTCACGGCACAGGCTGTGGCGTGGGGCGGGCTCTCAGGGGCCGGTTTATATGTCGTCCGAGCAGTATTCGGGCACAGCGACATGGGAGCCGGATTTCTGGTCCGCTATCCGTAACAAGGTGCGCATGGCCAAGCAGGGCACGCAGGCTGAGGCCGCCGCCTATGCGCTGGCACGTCTGAGTCTACAGGCTGAACTGGCGAGTGATTACGTGACGCTGCGCGGGCTGGATGCGCAGGATGCGGTGTATCGGGATTCTATCCGCTACTATCAGACGGCTGTGCAGGTTACCAAAATGCGTCTGGCAGGGGCGATTGCGCCGGGGATGGACGTCTCCCGCGCAGAAACCCAGCTTTACACCACACAGGCGCAGGAAACCGAGGTACGCGCCCAGCGTGATGTGATGGAACATGCCATTGCTGTGCTGGTGAATCAGGCTCCAGCTTCATTCCATATTGCGCCGGTCACGCGTCTGGCATTTGCTGAGGCACAGCCGCCGGTTGCGTTGCCGTCCACCTTGCTGGAGCGGCGGCCTGATATTGCCGAGGCCGAGCGGCGTATGGCGCAGGCTAACCGGGCCATTGGTGTCTCGCGCGCAGCGTTCTATCCGCACATTACCTTCAACGCCATGACGGGCTTCATGGATAACGGGTTCGACCTCGCGTCTCTTTCCAACTCCATGTACCAGTTTGGTGTGCAGGCGCTGCTGCCGCTGTTCCAGGGTGGGCTGCGGCGTGCTGAGCTGCAACGCAACTGGTCGCAATACCGGGAGCAGGAAGATCTGTATCGCAGCACCGTGCTGGATGCGTTTCAGGAAGTGGAAGATAACCTGACGCGCACCAGCCGCCTGAAGACCGAAGCGCAGCAGCAGAGCAGTGCTGTGGATGCGGCGTTGCATACCCAGACCATGACCATGGCGCTTTATACTGGTGGCCTCACGAACTACCTTGATGTGGTGGTGGCGCAGGTGGCGGCGCTGAATGCCCGTATTGCCCTTGTGCAGGTGCAGACGCGCGCTGTGGATGCGTGTGTCGAGCTGATTCGTGCGCTGGGTGGTGGCTGGTCCCGGGCAGAGTTGCCGCAGTCTGACAAGATCATGCCGTTCCAGCCGCTGCAGTATGGCAATCTGCGACACGCAGCCCCGCTCGGCGGCATCAGCACGCAGGCTGATCCAGCAGCTTCTGACCTCACATCGGGCAGTGCAAATATGCGTCAGCCTCTTGACACAAGCGGCGCGCACCGGTAAGCGCGCCTTTCCTATCGGAACGCGGGAGGCTCGTCCTGTGCCATAACCATGGCTCAGAGGAGTCGTGAGAACCGCGGTCCGGGTTCAATAATGAGGAGTCCCGGATATGGCCAAAAAAGTTGTTGGCTACATCAAGCTTCAGATTCCTGCTGGCAAAGCGAATCCTTCGCCGCCGGTTGGTCCCGCGCTCGGTCAGCGTGGTCTGAACATCATGCAGTTCTGTAAAGAGTTCAACGCCAAGACCCAGGGTCTTGAGCCGGGTATGCCGATTCCGGTCGTCATCACCGCTTATGCAGACCGTACGTTCAGCTTCATCACCAAGACGCCGCCGAACACCTACTTCCTGCTGAAAGCTGCCAAGATTTCCAAAGGCAGCCAGACGGTTGGTAAGTCTGCTGCTGTCGGCAAGGTGACCATCGGTCAGCTGCAGGAAATCGCAGAGCAGAAGTTCAAAGACATGAACGCTAACGATATCGATGGCGCCGTGCGGATGCTGGTAGGTTCTGCCCGCTCCATGGGTCTGACGGTGGAGGGCTGAGAGCATGGCTAAGAACAAGCGTATTGCCGCTGCACGCAGCAAAGTCACTCACGGTCAGGCTTACGGGCTGGACGAAGCCATTTCCCTGGTAAAGGGCAATGCGACCGCCAAGTTTGACGAAACGGTTGAAATCTCCCTCAACCTGGGCATTGACCCGCGTCATGCTGACCAGATGGTCCGTGGTTTTGTTTCCCTGCCGAATGGCACGGGTAAGACGCTGCGCGTTGGCGTGTTTGCTCGTGGCGCGAAGGCTGAAGAAGCAACCGCTGCTGGTGCCGACGTTGTTGGTGCTGAAGACCTGATGGAAAAAGTGCAGGCTGGCGAAATCGAATTCGACCGCTGCATTGCAACCCCGGACATGATGGCTCTGGTCGGTCGTCTGGGTAAGATCCTCGGTCCGCGTGGTCTGATGCCGAACCCGAAGCTGGGTACCGTGACGATGGACGTTAAGGGTGCTATCACGGCAGCCAAGTCCGGTCAGGTCGAATACCGCGCTGAAAAAGCCGGTATCGTGCATGCTGGCATCGGCAAGGCTTCTTTCGATGAAGCGAAGCTGATTGAAAATGCTCGCGCATTCATCGATGCCGTGCAGAAAGCTCGCCCGACGGGTGCAAAGGGTACGTATCTGAAAAAGATCGCTCTTGCGTCCACCATGGGCCCGGGCGTTCAGGTCGATACCTCAGCTTTCGCAGGCTGAGTTTGAGATGCTGCTGCGTCGGGCTTCGGTCTGGTGTGGCACATTAAGGGAAGCGCCTTCGGGTTGCTTCCCGATCCTGTCCGAGATCACACGTGGCCCTGTGCCGTAAAAAACCTTAAAGGTTTGCGCGTGTAAGACGGGGATGCTGGTTGCAGGCTGTTTTTCGGCAGGCTCCGGGTATTCCGTTTGAAGGACAGGCGAGCGGGTTTCACACTGTTTTTGTGAAATCCTGAGGGCAACCCGCTTTGTTCGGCTAAGGCTGGATAAAGCAAGACGGAGACGGGATTTGAACCGTACGGAAAAGCAGGCCGCTGTTGCCGCCCTTGCCGCCGTGTTCGCCGAAACGTCCATGGTTGTGGTGACCCAGAATGCTGGGTTGACCGTAGCTGATGTGACGGATCTGCGACGCAAAGTGCGTGCAGCGGGTGCAACTTACAAGGTCGCAAAAAACCGGCTGGCAACTCTCGCCCTGGATGGGACCCAGTTCGACGGCATTAAGCCGATGCTTAAAGGACCGACTGCTCTTGCATGGGCAGCTGATCCGGTAGCAGTGGCAAAGGTGATCGTCGAGTTCGCCAAAACCAATGACAAGCTTGTGCTGGTCGGGGGTTCTCTTGGTTCGCAGGTGCTTGACGCCAACGGACTGAAGGCTCTGGCCGAACTGCCGTCTCTGGATGCACTGCGCGCGCAGCTCGTGGGTCTTATCTCCACGCCCGCTACGCGTATCGCAGGTGTTACCCAGGCACCGGCAGGGCAGCTTGCCCGGGTTTTTGGGGCCTATGCCAAAACGGGTGAGGCGGAAGCCGCCTAAAGCACGCCTTCATCTGAAGACGTGTTCAAGAAATCGCATGGCCTTCCACCGGGGAGGTTGTGCTTTGCAAACCAGTGTTTATATTAGGAAGTCTAATCATGGCTGATCTGAACAAGCTCGTTGACGAACTGTCTGCTCTGACCGTTCTCGAAGCTGCTGAACTCTCCAAGCTGCTGGAAGAAAAGTGGGGCGTTTCCGCCGCTGCTCCGGTTGCTGTTGCTGCTGCGGGTCCGGCTGCTGCCGCTGCTCCGGCTGAAGAAAAGACCGAATTTGACGTCGTTCTGACCAAAGCTGGCGACAAGAAAATCAACGTCATTAAGGAAATCCGTGGCATCACGGGTCTGGGCCTGAAAGAAGCCAAAGACCTGGTTGAAGGCGCACCGAAGACCATCAAAGAAGGCGCTAGCAAAGACGAAGCCGAAAAAATCAAGAAGACTCTTGAAGACAACGGCGCAAGCGTCGAAATTAAATAAGTTTGCCAAAGTCCCGCTGTCTCACGGTGGCGGGGTAATGGAAAAGGTTTTCGGGTGGGGGTATGTTGCCTCTGCCCGTTTGCCTGTTTCGGATCCGGTTCGGAGCAGGTATAGAGGCCGGGGTCTTCCCGGTATCAGTGAAGGCCGGTTACTACAGATCGGACCATCAGGCTCGCGGTAGAGCGCGGCGGGCCTGATGGTCCGAGACAAGGGCAGGGCAGGAGCGACGATGAACGCAATCACCAAATCGTTCACAGGACGGAAGCGGATTCGCAAGAGTTTCGGGCGGATCCCCGAAATCGCTCCGATGCCGAACCTGATTGACGTGCAGCGGGCGTCTTACGAGACGTTTCTTCAGGCGAATGTGTCGCCTGATGCGCGCACACCGACAGGTTTGCAGGAGGTTTTCCGGTCTGTATTCCCGATTAATGACTTTGCAGGTCGTGGGCGGCTGGAATTCGTTAGCTACGAATTCGAAGAGCCGAAATATGATGTTGAAGAATGCATTCAGCGCGGGCTGACCTATTCCGCTCCGCTGAAAGTGATCCTGCGTCTCATTGTATGGGATGTGGATGAAGATACGGGTTCCCGCTCCATTCGCGATATCAAGGAGCAGCCGGTCTATATGGGCGACATGCCCCTGATGACCGACAACGGGACCTTCATTATCAATGGTACCGAGCGTGTTATCGTCAGCCAGATGCACCGGTCTCCCGGTGTCTTCTTTGATCACGATAAGGGTAAGACGCACTCTTCCGGCAAATATCTGTTTGCTGCGCGCGTCATTCCGTATCGTGGCTCCTGGCTGGACTTCGAGTTCGACGCTAAAGATCTGATCTATGTGCGTATCGACCGGAAGCGTAAGCTGCCTGTCACCACGCTGCTGTATGCGCTGGAAGGCGAGGCGTCTGCTGCTGCCCGTAAGGCAAAAGCAGCCGAAGGCGGTGACGTCGATGCTCTGGATATCAAGGGGATGGATGATAATGAAATCCTCTCCTACTTCTATGACACCGTCACCTTCACCAAAACGGCTAAAGGCTGGGCACGTCCGTTTGATGCGGACTCTTTCCGTGGTCTGAAGCTGCTGGCGCCGCTGGTGGACGCAGAAACCGGTGAAGTGGTTGCTGAGGCAGAAGCCAAGCTGACCGCGCGCATGGTGCGCAAGATTGCTGAAAAAACCCGTGAAGTGCTGGTGGGTGAAATTGATCTTCTGGGCCGCTTCATTGCCCGTGATATGGTCAATCTCGAAACCGGCGAGATTTACGCAGAAGCTGGTGACGAAATCACCGAAGCAACGCTGACGGGTCTTGAAGATGCTGGTGTAAAAGAGCTGCCGGTTCTGGCGATCGATGCTGCCAAGGGTCCGTGGATCCGCAACACGCTGACGGTTGACAAGAATACTGCGCGTGATGAAGCGCTGATCGACATCTACCGTGTTATGCGTCCGGGTGAGCCGCCGACGGCTGAAACCGCTGACGCCATGTTCCATGGCCTGTTCTTCGACCCCGACCGTTATGACCTCTCTTCGGTCGGTCGTGTGAAGATGAACATGCGCCTTGATATTGATGTGCCGGATACCGTGCGCGTGCTGCGCAAGGAAGACATCCTGCGCACCATCAAGGTGATGTGTGAACTGAAGGACGGCCGCGGTCAGGTCGATGATATTGATAACCTTGGTAACCGCCGCGTTCGCTCGGTTGGTGAGCTGATGGAAAATCAGTATCGCGTTGGCCTGCTGCGTATGGAACGCGCTATCCGTGAGCGTATGGGTTCCGTCGATATTGATACGGTCATGCCGCATGACCTTATCAACGCGAAGCCCGCTGCGGCTGCTGTGCGTGAGTTCTTCGGGTCTTCCCAGCTGAGCCAGTTCATGGATCAGACCAACCCGCTGTCTGAAGTCACGCATAAGCGTCGTCTTTCAGCGCTTGGCCCGGGTGGTCTGACACGTGAGCGCGCAGGCTTTGAAGTCCGTGACGTTCATCCGACCCATTATGGCCGTATCTGCCCGATTGAAACGCCGGAAGGCCCGAACATCGGTCTGATCAACTCTCTGTCCACCTACGCCAAGGTGAACAAATACGGCTTTATTGAAACGCCGTATCGCCTGGTGAAAGACGGCGTTCTTCAGGATGGCTGGAAATATCTTTCCGCCATGGAAGAAGAAAAGCTGGTGGTGGCGCAGGCCGATGCCAAGCAGGATGCAGATGGCACCCTGACGGGCGATCTGGTGTCCGTGCGTCGTGGCGGGGACTTCCGTCTCGTGCCGCCGACCGAAGTGACGGCCTGTGACGTGTCTCCCAAGCAGCTGGTCTCCGTCGCAGCAGCGCTCATTCCGTTCCTTGAGAACGATGACGCGAACCGCGCACTGATGGGTTCCAACATGCAGCGTCAGGCTGTGCCGCTGGTGCGCTCTGATGCGCCGCTGGTTGGCACAGGGATGGAAGCGGCAGTGGCTCATGACTCCGGTGCAACAATTGTTGCCCGCCGTCAGGGTATTGTGGATCAGATCGACGGTGCGCGTATCGTTGTGCGTGCAACCGATGAGAACGGGTCCACGCAGGGCGTTGATATCTATCGTCTGCGCAAATACTCCCGCTCCAACCAGTCCACCTGCATCAACCAGCGTCCGCTGGTGCATGTTGGGGACACGGTTCGCGCTGGTGACATCATTGCCGATGGTCCGTCCACGGAACTGGGTGAACTGGCTCTGGGCCGTAACACGCTCGTCGCGTTCATGCCCTGGAACGGTTACAACTTCGAAGATTCCATCCTGATCTCCGAACGTATTGCGAAGGATGACGTGTTTACCTCGATCCACATCGAGGAATTCGAAGTCATGGCGCGTGATACCAAGCTGGGTCAGGAAGAAATCACGCGTGATATTCCCAACGTGGGTGAAGAAGCGCTGCGTAACCTGGACGAAGCCGGTATTGTTTACGTCGGTGCTGAAGTGAACCCCGGTGATATCCTCATCGGTAAGGTCACGCCGAAGGGCGAAAGCCCGATGACGCCAGAAGAAAAACTTCTGCGTGCCATCTTCGGTGAAAAAGCGTCTGACGTGCGTGATACGTCTCTGCGTCTGCCGCCCGGCACGACAGGCACCATTGTTGACGTCCGCGTGTTCTCACGCCGTGGCGTGGACAAGGACGAACGTGCGATGGCGATTGAACGCGCCGAAATCGAACGTCTGTCCAAGGACCGTGATGACGAGCGCGCCATTCAGGAACGTTCTTTCTACAGCCGTCTGCGTGAAAAGCTGCTCGATCAGACCGCGGGCGCTGGCTTCAAGGGCATTCGCTCCGGCACTGTGATTACGGACGAAGTTCTGGACGAAAACCCGCGCGGCGCATGGCGCAACATTGTTGTGGCGTCCGATGAGGTCATGGCTGAGCTGGAAACGCTGCGTCGTGAATTTGATGCCTCCGTGGCAAAAATTCAGGCGCGCTTTGAAAGCAAGGTTGAAAAGCTGCAGCGCGGTGATGAGCTGCCGCCCGGCGTGATGAAGATGGTCAAAGTGTTTGTCGCGGTGAAGCGTAAGCTGCAGCCGGGTGACAAAATGGCCGGTCGTCACGGGAACAAGGGTGTGGTTTCTCGCGTGGTGCCTGTTGAAGACATGCCCTTCCTGGAAGATGGCACGTCCGTCGACATCGTGCTGAACCCGCTGGGTGTGCCGTCACGTATGAACGTGGGGCAGATTCTGGAAACGCATCTTGGCTGGGCTTGTGCCAACCTTGGTCGTGGCATTGGTGAACTGGTGGATGAATACCAGCGCACCGGTGAAAAACGTCAGGAACTGCTGGACCGTCTGAAAGACGTCTATGGGCAGAACATCTATGACGAAGCCATTGCCGACATGGACAACCGCGAGCTGACCGAGCTGTGCAACAATCTGCGCAAGGGCGTGCCGATTGCAACGCCGGTGTTCGATGGGGCCTCCATCCCGGATATTGAAGCCATGCTTGAAAAAGCCGGTGTTCATAAATCCGGTCAGTCTCAGCTGATTGACGGGCGCACGGGCGAGCCGTTTGAGCGTAAGACCACGGTTGGTTACATCTACATGCTCAAGCTGCATCACCTTGTTGATGACAAGATCCATGCTCGTTCCATCGGTCCGTACTCCCTTGTGACCCAGCAGCCGCTGGGTGGTAAGGCGCAGTTCGGTGGTCAGCGCTTTGGTGAAATGGAAGTCTGGGCTCTGGAAGCCTATGGTGCTGCGTATACGCTGCAGGAAATGCTGACGGTGAAATCGGATGACGTGTCCGGTCGAACCAAGGTCTATGAAGCCATTGTGCGTGAGCAGGATGACTTTGAAGCCGGTATTCCGGAAAGCTTTAACGTTCTGATCAAGGAACTGAAGTCCCTTGGCCTGAATGTTGAGCTGGAGCAGGGGGCCAAATAAAGGTGACCCTTAGCAGCACGATCCGTTTTTATTTTGAGGGGGAGGCCGGAATGACGATTCCGGCTCCTCATTTCCCTTTGGGGGCTTCGGCACATGAATGAACTCATGAAAATTCTTGGCCAGACCGGCCAGGCGATGACCTTCGACCAGATCAAGATTCAGCTCGCATCGCCTGAGCAGATCCGGTCCTGGTCGTTTGGTGAAATCAAGAAGCCCGAGACAATCAACTACCGGACATTCAAGCCGGAGCGTGATGGTCTGTTCTGCGCACGTATTTTTGGCCCGATTAAGGACTACGAATGCCTGTGCGGCAAATACAAGCGGATGAAGTTCCGCGGTATTGTCTGTGAAAAATGCGGCGTTGAAGTCACCCTGGCAAAAGTGCGGCGTGAGCGGATGGGTCACATCCAGCTTGCCAGCCCTGTTGCCCATATCTGGTTCCTGAAGTCTCTCCCGAGCCGTATCGGTCTGATGGTCGATATGACGCTGAAAGACCTCGAAAAGGTTCTGTATTTCGAGAACTATCTGGTTCTTGAGCCCGGCACGTCTCCGCTCAAGCAGTATTCTCTGCTGACGGAAGAACAGTATCTCGACGCCATGGATGAATATGGTGAAGAAGGTATTGAAGTCGGGATCGGCGCTGAGGCCATCAAGAAGGTGCTTGAACGCATCGACTGTGATGCCGAAAAGGTCGAGCTGCGTCAGGAACTGAAAGAAACGACGTCTGAAGCCAAGCGCAAGAAGCTTGTCAAACGTCTGAAGCTGATTGAGGCCTTCTCAGAAAGCGGTTCCCGCCCTGAGTGGATGATCCTTGATCTGGTTCCCGTCATTCCGCCGGAACTGCGTCCGCTGGTGCCCCTGGATGGTGGTCGTTTCGCGACGTCCGATCTGAACGATCTGTATCGTCGCGTTATCAACCGTAATAACCGTCTCAAGCGCCTGATGGAGCTGCGTGCGCCCGATATTATCGTGCGTAACGAAAAGCGCATGCTTCAGGAAGCTGTTGACGCCCTGTTTGATAACGGCCGCCGCGGTCGTGCCATCACCGGTGCCAACAAGCGTCCGCTGAAGTCTCTGTCCGACATGCTGAAAGGCAAGCAGGGCCGCTTCCGTCAGAACCTTCTTGGTAAGCGCGTTGACTATTCTGGCCGTTCGGTCATCGTGGTTGGCCCGGAAATGAAGCTGCACCAGTGCGGTCTTCCCAAGAAGATGGCGCTGGAACTGTTCAAGCCGTTCATCTACTCCAAGCTGGAAAAATATGGTCACGCCACAACCATTAAAGCTGCAAAGCGTATGGTTGAAAAAGAGCGTCCGGAAGTCTGGGATATTCTTGAAGAGGTCATCCGCGAGCATCCCGTGATGCTGAACCGCGCACCGACCCTTCACCGTCTCGGCATTCAGGCGTTCGAACCTGTGCTGGTTGAAGGTAAGGCCATTCAGCTGCATCCGCTTGTTTGTACTGCGTTTAACGCAGACTTCGACGGTGACCAGATGGCTGTGCACGTGCCGCTGAGCCTTGAGGCCCAGCTTGAAGCACGCGTGCTGATGATGTCCACCAACAACATCCTCAGCCCGGCAAACGGTAAGCCGATTATCGTGCCGTCTCAGGATATTGTTCTTGGTCTGTATTATCTCAGCCTTGAAACGCCTGAATTCGGTGTGACGCCGGACCGCAACGAGTATGACGACGCCACGGGTAAGCTGACGACCAAAGGTGCTCCGTCCTTCTCGTCCATCGGTGAAGTGGAATACGCTCTGAATGCTGGCGTCCTGAAGCTGCACGACAAAATCCGTGCCCGTTTCGAGACGATCGACGCAGACGGCAAGAAGCATCACGAAACGGTTGTGACCACACCGGGCCGCGTGCTGATTGCTCAGATCCTGCCGAAGAGCGAAGCCATTCCGTTCTCGCTGATCAACAAACAGCTGACCAAGAAAGCCGTGTCTGACGTTATTGATACGGTCTATCGTCACTGTGGTCAGAAAGAAGCGGTCATCTTCTGTGACCGTCTGATGGCGCTTGGTTTCCGTCACGCTGCTAAAGCCGGTATTTCCTTCGGTAAGGATGACATGATCATCCCGGCTGAAAAGAAAGTGCTGGTTGATCGCACAGCGGCTGAAGTCAAGGAATTCGAGCAGCAGTATCAGGACGGTCTGATCACGGCTGGCGAACGCTACAACAAGGTGGTGGATGCCTGGTCTCGCTGCACGGACGAAGTCCAGGCTGCGATGACCAAAGAGATTTCCCGTCAGGAAGTTGGCAAGCCCATCAACTCTGTGTGGATGATGAGCCACTCCGGGGCTCGTGGGTCACCGGCCCAGATGAAGCAGCTTGCCGGTATGCGTGGTCTGATGGCCAAGCCGTCTGGTGAAATTATCGAACAGCCGATTATTGCGAACTTTAAAGAAGGTCTCTCGGTCCTCGATTACTTTACGTCTACCCATGGTGCACGTAAGGGTCTGGCCGATACCGCTCTGAAGACCGCAAACTCCGGGTATCTGACGCGTCGTCTGGTCGACGTGGCGCAGGACTGCATCATTGTCGAAAATGATTGCGGTACCGAGCGTGGCCTGACCATTCGTGCCGTGATGGATGGCGGTGAGGTTGTGTCCTCTCTGTCCGAACGGATCCTGGGTCGGACTCTGGCTGCGGACGTGATTGATCCGGCTTCCGGTGATGTTGTCGCACCGCGCAATCGTCTGGTGGACGAAGCCGATGCAGAACGGATTGAGGCCTCCGGCGTGGAAACGGTTCAGATCCGTTCCGTGCTGACCTGTGACAGCCGTGTTGGCGTGTGTGGCCACTGCTATGGCCGTGACCTTGCACGCGGCACGCCGGTCAACATTGGTGAAGCTGTGGGCGTTATCGCCGCGCAGTCCATCGGTGAGCCGGGCACCCAGCTGACCATGCGTACCTTCCATATCGGTGGTGCGGCACAGCGTGGTGCTGAGCAGTCCATGATCGAAGCATCTCGTGACGGTAAAGTGGTTATTCGTAACCGCAACGTCGTGCAGAACAGTCAGGGCGTGCCGGTTGTCATGGCCCGTAACTGTGAAATCCTGCTGACGGACGAAGCCGGGGTCGAAAAGGCCCGTTATCGTGTGCCCTATGGTGCACGTCTGCTGACGACGGAAGGTGCGGAAGTCACACGCGCTCAGAAACTGGCCGAGTGGGACCCCTACACCCTGCCGATCATCACCGAGAAGGCTGGTAAGGTTGAGTATCTTGACCTGATCGACTCCATCACGCTTGTCGAGCGTATGGATGAAGTGACAGGCCTGACCGCCAAGACCGTGGTGGACTACAAGCAGGCAGGGAAAGGCGTTGATCTGCGTCCGCGCTTGCAGCTGAAGGACGCCAAGGGCGACGTGATCAAGCTGGATAACGGCAACGATGCCCGTTACTTCCTGCCGCCTGAATCGCTTCTGTCTGTTGAAAACGGCGCAGAAGTTCATGCGGGTGACGTGCTGGCACGTCTGCCGCGTGAAGGGTCCAAGACCCGTGATATTACCGGTGGTCTGCCGCGTGTGGCCGAGCTTTTCGAAGCTCGTCGCCCGAAAGACCATGCGATTATCGCGGAAATGGAAGGCCGTGTGGAGTTTGGGAAGGATTACAAGTCCAAGCGTCGTGTTATCGTGAAGAACGATGAGACGGGTGAAGAGACCGAATATCTGATCCCCAAAGGTAAGCACGTGTCCGTTCAGGAAGGCGACTTTGTTGAGAAGGGCGATCCGCTGGTCGATGGTCCCCGTGTGCCGCATGACATTCTGAAAGTCATGGGGGTTGAGGCTCTGTCCGATTACCTCGTGAACGAAATTCAGGATGTGTATCGTCTTCAGGGCGTGAAGATTAACGATAAGCACATTGAAGTCATCGTCCGTCAGATGCTCCAGAAGGTCGAAATTCTGGAGCCTGGTGATACGACGTATCTCATTGGCGAAACCGTTGATCGGATTGAGTACGAGACTGAAAATACCAAGCGCATGAATGCTGGTGAGCGCCCCGCGCTTGCTATGCCGGTGCTGCAGGGTATTACCAAGGCCTCTCTGCAGACTCAGTCCTTCATCTCTGCTGCATCCTTCCAGGAGACCACACGTGTCCTGACAGAGGCTGCGACGGCAGGGAAGGTGGATACCCTGAACGGTCTGAAAGAGAACGTCATTGTCGGCCGTCTGATCCCGGCTGGCACGGGTAGTGTCATGAACCGTCTGCGGGCAATCGCAGCGTCTCAGGATCGTCAGCGCGTCGGGCGGTCTGCTGCGGAATAACGTAGTAGTCGTCATCAGGACGTCAGAAGAAGAGGGATCAGGGCTATGCTCTGGTCCCTTTCTTTTTATGTGAGGGCTTCTTTCTTCTTTTCGCGGTCAAGAATCGCGTACGCCGCTTGACTTAAGGGGGGGGGAGAGGTAGTTAGCAGCCCTCAGCTTCTGCTCCCGTGCCGGAGCGGAGGTAAATTCGTAATTCTTGTGTAAGCATGCGGTTGGCTTTCTCTGGGAAGTTAGAGCCGGATGCCTAGATAGCCCCACACGGGTGTTGTTGCCTGGTGGGTTTTTCAAATGACAGTCGGCAGCCGATAAAAAGGTTAGCCGGCCGAACTGTGTAAGGATCGGGAAAGGCGCATGCCGACCATCAACCAGCTCATTGCCAAGGGGCGCAAGCCTGCAGTCAAGCGCAACAAAGTGCCCGCGCTGCAGAGTTGCCCCCAGAAACGTGGTGTTTGCACCCGTGTTTATACGACGACGCCTAAAAAGCCGAACTCCGCACTGCGTAAAGTTGCAAAGGTGCGTCTGACGAACGGCTATGAGGTGGTGAGTTATATTCCGGGTGAAGGTCATAACCTTCAGGAACATAGCGTCGTGCTTATCCGTGGGGGTCGTGTAAAGGATCTTCCGGGTGTGCGTTATCACATCCTTCGCGGTGTCCTGGATACCCAGGGTATTGCTAAGCGTCGTCAGCGGCGTTCGCTCTACGGCGCGAAGCGTCCGAAGTAAGAGGAAGTTAAGGTATGAGCCGCCGTCACCGCGCTGTTAAGCGTGAGATTCTTCCTGATCCGAAGTTCGGAGATATTGTCATTACGCGTTTCATGAACGCTCTGATGTATGATGGCAAAAAATCCACTGCGGAGAGGATTGTTTATGGAGCTCTCGAGGCGATGGTTCGCCGGAGTGGAGCTTCTGCAGATCCGGTCGCATTGTTCCACAATGCTCTGGATAACGTTAAGCCTGCAGTAGAAGTTCGCTCTCGCCGCGTTGGTGGTGCGACCTATCAGGTGCCTGTTGAAGTTCGCACTGAGCGCCGTCAGGCGCTGGCCATCCGCTGGGTGATCGACGCTTCCCGCAAGCGGGGCGAGAACACCATGCAGGACCGGCTGTCCAACGAGCTGATGGACGCTGTGAACAACCGTGGCGCTGCTGTTAAGAAGCGTGAAGATACCCACCGTATGGCCGAAGCCAACAAGGCATTCAGCCACTATCGCTGGTAATCTTTTAGGTGTGGCATTCACTCCTTGTGGAGTGGGGGCGGACTTATTAAAAACTGCATCCCGATAAGTTTTCGGGGTATGGAGTAGAGAAATGGCTAAGGCTAAATTTGAGCGGAATAAACCGCACTGCAACATCGGCACCATCGGCCACGTTGACCATGGCAAGACGTCTCTGACGGCTGCTATCACGAAGACGCTGGCAAAAGCTGGTGGTGCTGACTTTAAAGCATACGACCAGATCGATGCGGCTCCGGAAGAGCGCGCTCGTGGGATCACCATTTCCACGGCTCACGTGGAATATGAAACCGACAAGCGTCACTACGCACACGTCGATTGCCCCGGACATGCTGACTACGTGAAGAACATGATCACGGGTGCGGCGCAGATGGACGGCGCTATTCTCGTGGTTTCCGCAGCTGATGGCCCGATGCCGCAGACTCGTGAGCACATCCTGCTCGCTCGTCAGGTCGGTGTGCCGGCTCTGGTTGTCTTCCTGAACAAAGTTGACCAGGTTGATGATCCGGAACTGCTTGAGCTGGTTGAAATGGAAGTTCGTGAACTTCTGTCTTCTTATCAGTTCCCTGGCGACGATATCCCCATCATCAAGGGTTCCGCTCTGGTAACGCTGGAAGATGGTGATCCGGAAGTTGGTGAAAACCGCGTTAAGGATCTGATGGATGCGGTTGACTCCTACATCCCGCAGCCGGAACGCCCGGTTGACCGTCCGTTCCTGATGCCGATCGAAGACGTGTTCTCCATCTCCGGTCGTGGTACCGTGGTGACGGGCCGTGTTGAGCGTGGCGTTGTGAACGTGGGTGACGAAGTCGAAATCGTCGGCCTGAAGGACACCGTTAAGACGACCGTTACGGGCGTTGAAATGTTCCGCAAGCTGCTCGATCGTGGTGAAGCTGGTGATAACATCGGTGCGCTGGTGCGTGGCACGAAGCGTGAAGACGTTGAGCGTGGTCAGGTTCTGGCTAAGCCGGGTTCCATCACCCCGCATAAGAAGTTCAAAGCTGAAGCTTACATCCTGACGAAGGATGAAGGTGGCCGTCACACGCCGTTCTTCACCAACTATCGTCCGCAGTTCTATTTCCGCACGACCGACGTCACCGGCGTTGTTCACCTGCCGGAAGGCACGGAAATGGTTATGCCTGGCGATAACTGCGCCATGGATGTTGAGCTGATCGCTCCGATCGCCATGGATGAAGGCCTGCGTTTCGCTATTCGCGAAGGTGGCCGCACCGTTGGTGCCGGCGTGGTTGCTTCTATCACCGAGTAATCGGTTAGAAGCCTAGGACTGGATGGCCCCGGCTGAGTCTTCGGCCGGGGTCTTACTTGGCGGCCGGGTTACCCCGGACCAGTAAAGTGTTGGACTAAGAAACAATGGACAACCAGAACATCCGCATTCGCCTGAAGGCGTACGATCATCGTGTTCTCGATAACAGCACGAAAGAGATCGTCAATACGGCGAAGCGTACGGGTGCGCGGGTTCGGGGTCCTATCCCGCTGCCGACGCATATCGAGCGGTTTACAGTGAACCGTTCCCCCCACGTGGATAAGAAGAGCCGCGAACAGTTCGAAATTCGGACTCATCGCCGCCTGCTCGATATTGTCGAGCCGACTCCGCAGACCGTGGACGCTCTCATGAAACTCGACCTCGCCGCTGGCGTGGATGTCGAGATCAAACTTTAAGGTCCAGACGATGCGCACCGGATTGATCGCAAAAAAGTTGGGCATGTCCCGACTGTTCAAGGAAGATGGCACACATGTGCCCGTTACCGTCCTGCATGTGGATTCCGTGCAGGTGGTTGATGTCCGCACTCAGGAGCGGGATGGCTACACAGCTGTTCAGCTTGGTATGGGCAAAGCCAAGGTAAAAAATGTCTCTAAGCCGAACCGCGGCCATTTTGCCCGCACAAAGGTAGAGCCGAAGAAGAAGCTGGCTGAATTCCGTGTAGCTGACGACGCTACGCTGGATATCGGTGCTTCTCTGTCCGCTGCTCACTTTGTTGTGGGGCAGAAAGTCGACGTGACGGGCACCAGCAAGGGTAAAGGGTTCGCAGGCGCCATGAAGCGCTGGAACTTTGCCGGTCTGGAAGCTTCCCACGGCGTGTCCATCTCTCACCGTTCACACGGTTCTACCGGTAACCGTCAGGATCCCGGCAAGACCTTCAAGAACAAGAAGATGGCTGGTCACCTTGGCGATGAGCGTATTACCACGCTGAATCTTGAAATTGCTGCGATCGATCCGGAAAAGAACCTGATCATGATCCGTGGTTCCGTTCCCGGAGCTAAAAACGGTGTCGTTCTGGTCCGTGATGCGATTAAAAAAGCCCGCCATGTCGATGCGCCTTACCCGGCCGCTCTCGTGACGGCGGAGGGCTGAGGTCATGGAAATCGAAATCAAAACGCTTGATAACGGCACCGCAGGTTCTGCAACGCTCCCCGAGGCGCTGTTCTCCGTAGCACCGCGCAATGACATCATGGCGCGTGTTGTGCACTGGCAGCTGGCTAAGCGCCGTGCTGGTACGCATAAGGTCAAGGGCATGGGCGAAGTGTCCGGCACGACCAAAAAGCCGTACCGCCAGAAAGGCACCGGTAGCGCCCGTCAGGGTTCTCTTCGTGCACCGCAGTATCGTACCGGTGGCGCTGTCCATGGTCCGGTTGTGCGTGATCATGGCTACGACCTTCCCAAGAAGGTGCGTCGTCTGGGTCTGATTTCTGCGCTGTCCCAGAAAGCAAAAGAAGGCAAGCTGGTTGTCCTTCAGTCTGCTTCTGGCGTGGCTCGCACGAGCGAGCTGGCTGCAAAGCTGAAAACGCTTGGCTGGACGTCTGCCCTGATTGTTGACGCCGCTGTTGATGAAGGCTTCCTGCGCGCTGCAAGCAACCTGCCGCGCATTGATGTCCTGCCGACAATCGGTGCCAACGTTTATGACATTCTTAATCACGAGGTCCTGGCTATTACGCAGGCTGGCCTCGAGGGTCTGAAGGAGCGCCTGGCATGACGAACGTTCTTGCGCTGCGCAAGAAAGCCGAGCGTCTTTCTCGGGAAGCGATGTACGACATTGTTCGTTCTCCGCTGATCACCGAGAAAGCGACTGCGCTTTCAGAAAAAAATCAGGTTGCATTCAAGGTTGCGATCTCTGCAACCAAGCCTGAAATCAAAGTGGCTGTGGAAACACTGTTTGGCGTCAAAGTTGTTGGCGTTAACACACTTGTCCAGAAGGGCAAGACCAAGCGCTTCAAAGGGCGTCTGGGGCAGCGTTCTGATATCAAGAAGGCGTTCGTCCAGCTTGCGGAAGGTCAGTCCATTGACCTTACCGCCAAACTGGCGTGACGTGGGGTAGGAACAAATGGCACTGAAGCACTTTAATCCCGTCACGCCGAGCCTTCGTGGTACGGTTCTGATCGATCGTTCCGACCTCTGGAAGGGCAAGCCGGTCAAGCAGCTGACGGAAGGCAAAAACAAGACGGGCGGTCGTAACAATAACGGTCGCACCACGTCTCGTTTCCGTGGCGGCGGGCACAAGCAGTCTTACCGTTATGTCGACTTCAAGCGTCGCAAATTTGACGTGCTGGGCACGGTTGAGCGTCTGGAATATGACCCCAACCGTACCGCCTTCATCGCGCTGGTGAAGTACGAAGACGGTGAGCTGGCTTACATCCTGGCACCGCAGCGTCTGAAAGTTGGTGACAATGTCATCGCTGGCACGCGCGTCGACATCAAGCCGGGTAACGCGATGCCGCTGGCATCCATCCCGGTTGGCACGATCGTGCATAACATCGAGCTGAAGCAGGGCGCCGGTGGCAAGCTGGCCCGCTCCGCCGGGACGTATGCACAGCTGGTCGGTAAAGATGCCGGCTATGCGCAGATCAAGCTGCAGTCTGGTGAACTGCGTGTTGTGCGTGGGGAATGCATGGCCACGGTTGGAGCTGTCTCCAACCCGGACAACATGAACCAGCACATGGGTAAGGCTGGCCGTGCGCGCTGGCTGGGTCGTCGTCCGCATAACCGCGGCGTTGTGATGAACCCGGTCGACCATCCGCATGGTGGTGGTGAAGGCCGCACCTCTGGTGGCCGTCATCCGGTTACGCCGTGGGGCAAGCCTACCAAAGGTTACAAAACTCGGGTCAACAAGCGTACGGACAGTCTGATTATCCGTCGTCGGAAGACCGGCAAGTAAGGGGCAATAGAAGATGGCACGTTCCGTCTGGAAAGGCCCGTTCGTCGACGGGTATCTGCTGAGCAAAGCTGAAACGTCCCGCGCGTCGGGTCGTAATGAAGTGATCAAGATCTGGTCACGTCGTTCTACGATCCTTCCGCAGTTCGTTGGTTTGACGTTCGGTGTTTATAATGGTCAGAAGTTCCTGCCCGTGCAGGTGACGGAGAACATGGTCGGACATAAGTTCGGCGAATTTTCTCCCACCCGTACATTCCACGGGCATGGTGCCGACAAGAAGTCGAAGCGGGGCTAAGATGAGCAAGCCGAAGCATCCGCGCACGCTCGCGGAAACAGAAGCGCAGGCAATTACGCGCAACATCCGGGTTAGTCCCCGCAAGTTGAACCTTGTTGCGGGTCTGATCCGCAACAAGCCTGCGTCTCAGGCTGTCGCAACCTTGACGTTCTCCAAGCGTCGCATTGCCCAGGAAGTCAAAAAGACCCTGGAAAGCGCGATTGCTAATGCCGAGAACAATCATCAGTTGGACGTTGACCAGCTGGTTGTGAAGACGGCTGAGGTCGGAAAGTCTATTGTCATGCGTCGTTTCCACGCGCGTGGCCGTGGTCGTTCCGCCCGTGTGGAAAAATTCTTCAGCCATCTGAAGATTGTTGTTGCCGAACGGGCTCCGGAGCCCGAAGCAGCTTCTCCTGAGCAGAAGGCGGCCTGACGTATGGGACATAAAGTCAATCCAATCGGGCTGCGGCTCGGAATCAATCGCACCTGGGATAGCCGTTGGTACGCTGACTCCGACTATTCTCGCCTGCTGCACGAAGACCTGAAGCTGCGCGCATTCCTTCGTCGCAAGCTGTCTGGTGCTGGTGTATCCCGCGTTGTGATCGAACGCCCGGCTAAAAAGCCGCGCGTGACGATTTATGCGGCTCGTCCGGGCGTTGTGATCGGTAAAAAAGGTCAGGACATCGATGCTCTGCGCAAAGAACTGACAAAAATGGCCGGCACGGAAGTGGCTCTCAACATTGTTGAGATCCGCAAGCCGGAAATCGACGCAACTCTGGTGGCTGACAACATTGCTCAGCAGCTTGAACGTCGTGTGGCTTTCCGTCGCGCCATGAAGCGCGCTGTGCAGTCCGCTATGCGTCTGGGCGCACAGGGGATCCGGATCAACTGTTCCGGTCGTCTGGGTGGCGCAGAAATCGCTCGTATCGAATGGTATCGTGAAGGTCGTGTGCCGCTGCACACGCTCCGTGCTGATATTGATTATGGGACGGCTACTGCACAGACCACGTATGGCGCTTGCGGTGTGAAGGTGTGGATCTTCAAAGGTGAGATCCTGGCCCATGACCCACTGGCTCAGGACCGCCGGGCGGCCGAGCAGGCCCCTCAGCGCTGAGGCGAAGGATAGAAGACAATGCTCTCTCCGAAGCGAACTAAATTCCGTAAGGCTCACAAAGGTCGTATTCACGGCCTGGCCAAAAGCGGTACGACGCTCAACTTCGGTACGTTCGGTCTGAAGGCTCTTCAGCCCGAACGTATCACCGCACGGCAGATTGAAGCCTCTCGTCGGGCTATCACCAGGGCGATGAAACGTGCAGGTCGCGTGTGGATTCGTATTTTCCCTGACCTTCCGGTCTCGACAAAGCCTGCAGAAGTGCGTATGGGGTCGGGCAAGGGATCTCCCGAATACTGGGTGGCCCGTGTGAAACCCGGTCGCATTTTGTTTGAAATCGAAGGCGTGCCGCCCGAGATCGCGCGTGAAGCGCTGGCTCTCGGTGCAGCAAAGCTGCCGATTAAGACGAAATTTGTGACCCGAATTGGAGATGCGTAAGATGGCGAAGGCAACAAAGCCCGCTGACCTGCGTGCCAAAACGGCCGATGAACTGAACGCGCTTCTGCTCGAACTGAAGCGCGAACAGCTCAATCTCCGGTTCCAGCAGGCAACCGGGCAGAACGAAGGCCAGAGCCGCATTCGTGTGGTCCGTCGTGAAATTGCGCGCATCAAAACGATCGTCGCGCAGAATACTGAGAAGTCTGCGGCAGGTGCGAAAACATCTGCTGCCATTTCCTGAAGGGAGTTGGACGATGCCAAGGCGCGTCCTTACCGGACGTGTGACTAGCGACAAGATGGACAAGACCGTTACGGTTCTTGTCGATCGTCGCGTCATGCATCCGCTGTATAAGAAGTTCATCCGTCGCTCTAAGAAATATGCAGCGCATGATGAAGAGAATGTCTGCAAAGTGGGCGATACCGTGCGCATCATCGAATGCACACCGATTTCCCGGCGCAAGACGTGGGCCGTGGTGGCACGCAACGGTGAGGTTGTTGATGCGTCCTCCGCTGGCGTGTCGGCGTAAGGTAAGGATATCTAGATCATGATCCATCCCGAGACCAACCTCGACGTGGCCGACAATTCTGGTGCGCGTCAGGTGCAGTGCATCAAGGTGCTGGGCGGTTCCAAACGGAAATCCGCCTCGGTCGGCGACGTGATCGTCGTGTCTGTCAAGGAAGCCATCCCCCGCGGGAAGGTGAAAAAAGGCGACGTACACCAAGCTGTTATCGTGCGTACCTCTTATCCGGTTCGTCGCCCCGACGGGAGCGCCATCCGCTTTGATAAGAATGCTGCTGTGCTGATTAACAAGCAGCAGGAGCCGATCGGCACCCGTATCTTCGGCCCGGTTGTTCGTGAACTGCGTGCGCGCAAGTTCATGAAAATTATCTCTCTGGCGCCGGAGGTTCTATAAATGGCTGCTCGCATTAAAAAAGGCGATACGGTTGTTGTCATCAGCGGTTCCTCCAAGGGAACCCAGGGTGAAGTTCTTTCCGTCCGTCCGGCTGAAAATCGTGCGATTGTGCGTGGCGTTGCAATGATCAAGCGCCACCAGAAAGCAACGCGCATGGGTGAGGAAGGCGGCATCATCACGCGTGAAGCCCCGATTCACCTGTCAAATCTGAAACTGATCGATCCGGCCTCCAAGAAGCCGACCCGCGTTGGGTTCCGTGTTCTTGAAGACGGACGGAAAGTTCGTGTTGCGAAAGCAACCGGCGAAGTGATTGAAGGCTGAGGGGGCGAGAATGAGTGAGTCTAAGGGCGTTCGTTCCGTTCCTCGTATGCAGGAACGTTATGAAGCCGAACTGCGTGCCAAGCTGCGCGAGCAGTTCGGTTACAAAAACATCATGCAGGTTCCTCGGCTGGAAAAAATTGTCCTGAACATGGGCGTTGGTGAAGCTGCGGGCGACCAGAAGAAACTGGACGCTGCATTTGCTGAAATGACGCTGATTGCAGGTCAGAAGCCGGTCAAGACTGTTGCTAAAAAAGCAATCGCGGGCTTTAAGATCCGTGAAGGTCTGCCGATTGGTTGTAAAGTTACGCTGCGCCGTGCGCAGATGTACGAATTCCTTGATCGTCTGGTCACGATCGCAATGCCCCGCATTCGCGATTTCCGTGGTCTGCCGGCCAATAAGGGATTTGACGGACGCGGTAACTTTGCTCTCGGTCTGAAAGAGCAGCTCGTGTTCCCGGAAATCGACTACGATAAAGTAGACGAAGTTCGTGGGATGGACGTGGTGTTCGTGACCAGTGCAAAGACGGATGCTGAAGCTAAGGCGCTTCTCAAAGCATTCGATCTGCCCTTTGCTGCCTGAGTGAAATAGGTTACCTGTCACCAGGTGTTGTTGTCTTGGAAAACCGTCGAAGGTTTTCGAAGGGTTCCGGAGGATAAAAATATATGGCTAAGACTTCTGCCATCACGCGTAATGCCAAGCGGACACGCATGGCTGCGCGCGACAAGGAAAAGCGTGCGGCGCTGAAAAACATCGTCATGGACCGCTCGCTTCCTGTAGAAGATCGGTTTGATGCGTCTTTAAAGCTGGCTGAACTGCCGCGGAATGGTTCACGCGTTCGCGTGCGTCTCCGTTGCAAACTTACGGGGCGCTCTCGCGGTAACTACCGCAAGTTTGAGCTGTGCCGTATCGCACTGCGTGATCTGGCTTCAAACGGGCAGATCCCGGGCCTGGTCAAAGCTAGCTGGTAAGGGCGCACAATGTCACTTTCTGATCCGCTGGGTGATATGCTCACCCGTATTCGTAACGCACAGCGTGCACGTCACGTGTCCTGTGTGTCGCCTGCTTCCAAGCTGCGTTCGAATGTTCTCGATGCCCTGCAGCGTGAAGGCTATATCCGTGGCTATTCACACGAAGAAATTCGCAAGGGCATTACTCAGCTCCATATCGAGCTGAAATATTCCGAAGGCGAGCCGGTTATTAAGGAAATTCATCGCGTGTCCCGTCCGGGTCGCCGTGTGTATTCCAAGATTAAAGAACTGCCGCGGGTGCGTGCTGGTCTCGGGGTTTCGATCCTGTCCACGCCGCGTGGCGTTCTGTCTGATGTCGAGGCTCGCGCTGCCAATGTTGGCGGCGAAGTCCTCTGTCGCGTGTTCTGAGGAGGGATAAATGTCACGTGTAGGCAAATATCCCGTTGATGTTCCCGCCGGGGTGACTGTCTCGATTGCAGACGGTGTGTTCAAGGCGAAAGGGAAGCTGGGCGAACTCGCGTTGCCGCTTTCCTCTCACATTGAGGCGGAAATTTCAGACGGGAAAGTCGCGGTGCGTCCGGTTGGGACAGCAGCGCAGGCTCGTATGATGTGGGGTACAACTCGCGCACTGATTGCAACAGCAATCAAAGGCGTGTCTGAAGGGTTCTCAAAGGCTCTTGAGATTAACGGTACTGGTTACCGTGCTGCAGTGCAGGGTTCTAATCTTGTGATGAACCTGGGCTATTCTCACGACGTGGTTTATCCGATCCCGCAGGGTATCAAGATCTCCACGCCGCGTCCGACAGCTATTCTTGTCGAAGGTATCGATAAGCAGCGCGTTGGTCAGGTTGCTCTTGATATTCGCAGTTTTCGTAAGCCTGAGCCCTATAAAGGCAAAGGTGTGCGTTATGAGACGGAAACCATTCGTCGCAAGGAAGGCAAGAAGAAATAATGAGCACTCAGCAGGAACTGCGGAACCGTCGGCGTGCTCGCCTGCGTTTTCAGCTCCGTCGCAAGGCTGGTGGTCGTCCGCGTCTGTCGGTCTTCCGGTCTGGCAAGAACATCTATGCACAGGTCATTGACGATGTGCGTGGCTGCACCCTTGCTGCCGCTTCCAGCCTGGATAAAGAACTTCGTCCGTCTCTGAAGAGCGGTGCCAACAAGGACAGCGCTGGCGCTGTTGGTAAACTTGTTGCGCAGCGTGCTGTGGCTGCAGGCGTCTCCCAGGTTGTTTTCGACAGGGGGTCGTATCTTTATCATGGGCGCGTGAAAGCCCTGGCGGAGGCTGCCCGTGAGGGCGGTCTCTCCTTCTGAGGAAAGGATCACGTAATGGCTCGTGAACCAAGAGAAGGCGGTCGAGGCGGCCGTGATCGTGAACGCGAAGGCGATGAACTGGTTGATAAGCTGGTAACCATCAACCGCGTTGCTAAGGTTGTTAAGGGTGGTCGGCGCTTTGCCTTCGCTGCTCTGGTTGTCGTTGGTGACCAGAAAGGCCGCGTTGGGTATGGTGCTGGTAAGGCCCGTGAAGTACCGGAAGCCATCCGTAAGGCAACGGAACGTGCCAAACGTGGCATGATCCGCGTACCGATGAAGGAAGGTCGTACGCTGCATCACGATGTGGCTGGTCACTTCGGTGCTGGTAAAGTGATCCTGCGCTCTGCTGAAGCAGGGACGGGGATCATCGCTGGCGGCCCGATGCGCGCTGTCTTCGAAAGCCTGGGCATCAATGATGTGGTTGCTAAGTCCCTCGGGACCCGTAACCCGCATAACATGGTGAAGGCGACGTTCTCTGCGCTGGAACGGTGTGCAAGCCCGCGTTCTGTCGCCAACCGTCGCGGTAAGAAGGTTGCTGAAATCTTCGGTAAGCGCGACCAGGCCACTTCGGCTGTGGAGGCTGCAGATGTCTGAGGCGAAAACCTTTAAAGTCACCCAGATTGCGTCCGGTAACGGTCGCAAGCCTGGTCAGAAAGAGACCCTTGTGGGTCTCGGCCTGAACAAGATCGGTCGTGAGCGGGTGTTGGAAGACACCCCCTCAACCCGCGGTATGGTCCGTAAGGTGGCCCACCTTGTGAAGGTGGAGGATTGATATGAATCTGAACGAACTGCGTGATAACGAAGGCTCTCGTTATCGCAAAAAGCGTCTCGGTCGTGGTATCGGTTCTGGCAAAGGCAAGACGTCCGGTAAAGGTGTGAAGGGGCAGAAAGCACGTGAAGGCGTGTCCCTGAACGGCTTTGAAGGTGGTCAGCTGCCGATCTACCGTCGTCTGCCGAAACGCGGCTTTAAGAACATTTTCCGCAAGGTCTATGCTCCGATTAACCTCGGTGCCATTGAAAAAGCCTTTGCTGAAGGCAAGCTTGAAGCTGGCGCGGCTGTGACGGAAGAAACGCTGAAAAACGCTGGCCTGATCGGCACTGGCAAATATGCCGGTGTGCGTATTCTGGCTGAAGGCGAACTGACCCGCGCTGTCACGTTCGAAGTGTCTGGTGCTTCTGCTTCTGCAGTGGCGGCTATTGAGAAAGCTGGCGGGTCCATCAAGGTCCTGGTTGCTCCCAAGGCTGCTGAAGCCAGCGCATCCTGATGCTTTGGCCAGAAGGGCAGTCTCGTACTGTTCTTCTGGCCGGTGCGTCTCCAGATGTGGTCTGGGTTAACTCTTAGACTATCATGACAGCGTCCCGCGTTATGTGGTGGCGCTGTTTGTGTGAAAGGACGGATGCATGGCTTCCGCGGCCGAACAGCTGGCTGCCAACTTCAATGTGGGCTCCTTTGCCAAGGCAACCGAACTCAAAAAGCGGATTTGGTTCACTCTTGGTGCGCTGATCATCTACCGTCTTGGTACTTACATCCCGGTTCCGGGTGTGGATGCCACGGTTATGGGACAGCTGCTGGCCCAGCATCAGGGTGGCATTCTGGGCATGTTCAACATGTTCACCGGTGGTGCGCTTGGGCGTATGACTGTTTTTGCCCTGAATATCATGCCTTACATCTCTGCCTCAATTATCGTGCAGTTGATGTCTACGGCTGTTCCCTCTCTGGAAGCCTTGAAGAAAGAAGGTGAACAGGGACGGAAAAAGCTTAATCAGTACACCCGCTATCTTACTGTGTTTATTGCTTTGTTTCAGGCTTACGGCATTGCCGTCGGTCTTGAGAATATGCATAGCGCGGCAGGATCTGCGGTTGTTAATCCCGGCGTATTCTTTCTGGTTTCCTGCGTGATCACCTTGGTGGGTGGCACCATGTTCCTGATGTGGCTGGGTGAACAGATTACCTCCCGCGGTGTTGGGAACGGGATCTCACTGATTATCTTTGCCGGTATTGTGGCGAACCTGCCGCATGCGATGGCGAGCTTGTTCCAGCTTGGTTATACGGGTGCGCTTTCACCCTTTTTCGTGTTGGTGTTCTTGGTTCTGGCCGCGGTGACTATCACGTTCATCGTGTTTATGGAGCAGGCACAGCGACGCGTTGTGATCCAGTACCCCAAGCGTCAGATGGGGCAGAGGATGTTTGGGGGGGATACCACCCATATGCCTCTCAAAGTGAATACCGCGGGCGTAATCCCGCCGATTTTTGCATCATCTGTGCTGCTGATTCCCGTAACGATTTCTGGCTTCATGAACGGCAAATCTATGCCGGGATGGCTTTCGTTTCTGGGTGAGGAACTGGGGCAGGGGCAGCCGCTCTATATGCTGTTCTATGCTGCGATGATCGTGTTCTTCTCGTATTTCTATGCGGCGGTCACGTTTAACCCGGCGGAGACGGCAGATAACCTGCGCAAGCAGGGGGGCTTTATTCCCGGGATTCGTCCCGGTGCTGCAACGGCAACCTACTTCGATAAGATTCTGACGCGCCTGACGACGATTGGCGCTGCCTACATGGTTCTTGTGTGTCTGCTGCCGCAGATTTTGATCAGCCGTTACAACGTGCCGTTCTACTTTGGGGGCACCAGTCTGATCATTATCGTGTCAGTCACGATTGATACCGTGACGCAGGTGCAGTCGCATCTTGTCGCGCACCAGTATCAGGGGCTTATGCGGCGCTCCCGTGGAGGCAAGAAGCAGAGGATTATCAGACGATGAACGTTATTTTTCTGGGACCTCCCGGTGCCGGGAAGGGGACGCAGTCCAAGCGGCTCGAAGAGCAATACGGTCTGGTGCAGATCTCAACCGGTGACATGCTGCGTGCAGAAGTTGCCCGGGGGTCTGATATCGGGAAGCAGGCGAAGTCACTCATGGATGCCGGGCGACTGGTACCTGATGAGCTGATTATTGCCATGCTGCACTCCCGCATTGCGCAGCCTGATTGTGCAAAAGGATTCATCCTGGATGGATTCCCGCGCACGCTCGGGCAGGCAGATGCTCTGGATAAGATGCTCTCAGCCGAAAATAAAAAAATAGATGTGGTTCTGTTTCTGGATGTTGATGAAGACATTCTGGCAGACCGAATCTCCGGACGCTTTACGTGCAACAAATGTGGCGCGACGTACAACGAAGTCTCCAAGCCTCCCCAGAAGGAAGGTGAGTGTGATGTGTGCGGAAGCCATGAATTCAAGCGTCGGGCGGACGACAAGCGCGAAACGGTTGTGGAGCGCCTGAAGGAGTATCGGAATCTGACGGCTCCGATTCTTCCTTTTTATGAAAAAACCGGACGGCTTTATAAAATTAATGGAATGCTTCCGACCGCTCAGGTCACGGCAGACATTGAAGCTGTCATGGCTGGGAAGTGACAGCTCACGAAAAAGTGATCTGTTTTCGTTGACTTGTGCGGGTGGCCGGTATATTTCGCGGCCACTGATTGAAATCATGCATCCATGTGGATGCCAGTAGTGTTCGACCAGCGAGTTGGACCGACAGGAGTGTAAAGCGTGGCACGTATTGCCGGCGTGAATGTCCCGACGAACAAACGGGTTGTTATCGGGCTTCAGTATATTTACGGAATTGGCGCAACCAAAGCGGCTCAGATCTGCGAGAAAGTCGGCATTGCCGACGCAAAGCGGGTGAACGAGCTGAGCGATGACGAAATCGCAAAGCTGCGTGAAGTGATCGACACCGACTATCGCGTTGAAGGTGATCTGCGTCGTGAAGTCGCAATGAACATCAAGCGTCTGATGGATCTGGGTTGCTATCGCGGTCTTCGTCACCGTCGCGGTCTGCCGGTGCATGGTCAGAGAACCCACACCAACGCCCGTACGCGTAAGGGTAAGGCTGTGGCTATCGCTGGTAAAAAGAAAGCCACGCGTTAATCTGATTTGTTGAGGATCTCCGGACGGCTTTTGCGGGCTTCTGGGCAGGGACTGAGGTAGGAAAACAATGGCGAAAGCCGCTACACCGCGTATTCGTAAAAAAGAGCGCAAGAACATTATTTCTGGCGTGGCACATGTTCTGTCCACGTTTAACAACACCATGATCACCATCTCTGATGCCCAGGGGAATGCAATTTCCTGGTCTTCCGCTGGTGCTCAGGGCTTCAAAGGCTCCCGTAAGTCTACGCCGTATGCGGCGCAGGTTGCTGCTGAAGACGCAGGCCGCAAGGCTCGCGAACACGGCATGGAAACGCTGGAAATCGAAGTCTCCGGTCCTGGGTCAGGGCGTGAGAGCGCACTGCGTGCTCTGCAGGCTGTCGGTTTTTCCATCACCTCTATCCGTGACATGACCCCGGTGCCGCACAACGGTTGCCGCCCGCGTAAGCGTCGTCGCGTCTAAGCATTGAGGCTGTGCGGCTACCTAACAGTAGCCGCCGTCTTTTCGCTGTTCTGTTAATTTTCTGAGAAATCGCTGCATCAGCAGTGTTTTTTCATATTGAAAGGCCGGTACCTTGGTCCTTCAGAAAAACTGGCAATCTCTGATCAAGCCCGAAAAGCTTGAAGTCGAATCCGGTGTGGAACCGACACGTATTGCGACGGTTGTGGCAGAACCGCTCGAACGCGGTTTTGGTATGACTCTGGGTAACGCCCTGCGTCGTGTGCTGTTGTCTTCCCTGCAGGGGGCTGCTGTTACGGCCGTGCAGATTGACGGCGTCCTGCATGAGTTCTCTTCCGTTGCTGGCGTGCGCGAAGATGTGACGGACATTGTCCTGAACATCAAACAGCTTGCGCTGCGTATGCATGGTGAAGGGCCGAAGCGCATGGTGCTGACGGCGACTGGCCCCGGTGAAGTGCGTGCCGGCCAGATCCAGACCGGGCATGACATTGAAGTCATGAACCCTGATCTGGTGCTCTGCACGCTGGATGACGGCGTGAAGCTGGGCATGGAATTCGTGGTGAACATGGGCAAGGGCTATGTCCCTGCCGCTGCAAACCGTCCGGAAGATGCGCCGATCGGTCTTATTCCGATTGATGCCATCTATTCTCCGGTCAAGCGCGTGTCTTACAAAGTGGAGCCGACCCGTGTTGGTCAGGTCACCGACTTTGATAAGCTGCTGCTGACGGTGGAAACTAACGGCGCCATCACGCCGGAAGATGCAGTTGCTCTTGCTGCCCGAATCCTTCAGGATCAGCTGCAGCTGTTCATCAACTTTGACGAGCCGCGTCCGGTTCAGGCTGAAGAGCCGCAGGATGACCTGCCCTTCAACCGTAACCTGCTGCGTAAGGTGGATGAGCTTGAACTGTCTGTTCGTAGCGCAAACTGCCTGAAGAACGACAACATCATCTATATCGGGGACCTGGTCCAGAAGAGCGAGCAGGAAATGCTGCGCACTCCGAACTTCGGGCGTAAGTCTCTGAACGAGATCAAGGAAGTCCTGACCTCCATGGGGCTTTCTCTGGGTATGAATGTGCCGGCCTGGCCGCCGGAAAATATTGAAGATCTGGCAAAGCGGCTTGATGAGCCGTTCTAAGTCCATATCTTACTGACTAGGAACTGAACTATGCGTCACCGGATGGCCGGCAGAAAGCTCGGCGTAACCTCTTCTCACCGCGCGGCAATGTTTCGCAACATGGCCGTTGCTCTCATCAAACACGAGCAGATCACGACCACTCTGCCCAAGGCGAAGGAACTGCGTCCCGTCGTCGAAAAGCTGATCACGCTGGGCAAACGTGGTGATCTGCATGCACGTCGTCAGGCTTATGCCATGCTGCGTGACGAAGTGATCGTGAAGAAACTGTTCTCTGCGATTGCTGAACGCTACAAAGGCCGCACCGGTGGGTATTCCCGCGTGATGCGCGCTGGCATGCGTTATGGCGATGCCGCCGACATGGCTGTGATCGAACTGGTCGACCGCGATGTCAGCGCGAAGGGCCAGGATAGCGGGCCCCGTCCGGAAGTGACGGAATCGCACGATCTGGCAGCCTAAGGCTTTCAGAGTTTGATTTGGGAGGCCGGCTTCTTCATGCCGGTCTCTTCTGCCACTCTGGCAGAGGCGCCCGCTTATGGTGGGCGTTTTTATCAGCCCGGATGTTGAGTTTTGCTCCGTCCAAGCGGCTGTATGGGTGAGATCTCAGGATCTGTCTGTTTCGTCTGAAGTCTGACGAATACCCAACCAAAAATCGTTTTTTTCGGTCCTTTGCGAGCACTCCCGCAAGGTTCCGTAAGGTGATGTGCCCAAAGCCCCCGCAATGAGGCGAGGTGTCTTTATTTCGTGCCGTCACCGCATGTCAGGAGAGCATGTAGATGCAGACAGCAACTCAGCAGGAAAAACCACACTTAATAGACAGGATGGGCATCCCACGTCCCTTACTTTGGGGCTTTGTCGGGCTTTTGCTTTTCATGATCGGGGACGGGGTTGAAGCCGGGTATCTGGCACCGTACCTGGAAGGGCAGGGGCAGTCCTCCACACGCGTTGCACTGCTGTTTACCATTTACGGTGTTGCTGTTTCCATCTCCTCCTGGCTCTCCGGCCCGCTGTCTGACCTGTGGGGCCCTAAGAAAGTTATGTGGGCCGGCCTCTGGATCTGGGGCGTTTTTGAAGTCCTGTTTCTGCTGCTGGGCCTCCAGCCCAACAACTATCAGATGATGATGGTGGCCTATACGGCTCGTGGTCTGGGCTACCCGCTGTTTGCTTATGGCTTTCTGGTGTGGATTGCTGCGGCAACGCCGGCACGTCAGCTTGGCTCTGCTGCTGGCTGGTTCTGGTTTGCCTTCTCTGGTGGTCTGCCCACGCTGGGCTCTCTCTTTGCCAGCTTTGCCATTCCGCGCATTGGGGAAATGGGCACGTTCTGGTCATCTCTGATTCTGGTGATGGCAGGTGGCCTTGTGGCTCTGCTGTTCACGCGGGAGCCGCGCGGTATGCAGCGCCTCAGCCCGCCGGACGTGACGCTGAAGCAGGCCATGTTTGGCTCCATCAGCATCATCTGGAGAGAGCCGAAGACGCTGGTGGCTGGTATTGTCCGCACCATCAACACGTCTTCTGAATATGCCTTTCTGGTGATTATGCCGGGTGTGTTTACCAAGCTGGTCGGGTTCTCTCTTGAGCAGTGGCTCCAGCTTCTGTCCATCGTGTTCCTGAGCAACATCATCTTCAACCTGCTTTCCGGCATGATGGCGGATAAGCTCGGCCCGCGGACGGTTGTGGCGATTGGTGGCGGTCTTGGTGCAGCGATCTCTGTTCCGCTGTTCTATTATGTCCCGCTGTCTTTCACGCATAACTTCCCCATCGCGGCGGCTATGGGTGTGCTGTATGGCGCGTCTCTGGCGTCCTTCGTGCCGCTGTCCGGCCTGATGCCGCAGGTTTGCCCGCGTGAGAAAGCCGCAGCCCTGTCCATTCTGGGTCTGGGTGCTGGTGCCAGCACATGGGTCGGTCCGGCGATTGTGACCTGGTTTGAAGGCTGGCGCGGTGTTGAAGGCGTGATCTGGATCTTCAGCGGTCTGTATGTCGTTTCCGCACTGCTGACGCTGATGATCACAGTGTCTCCGGAAGCCCGCGCGCAGATCCGCAAGGATGAGCTGAGCGAAGCACAGGCTGACCGTGAAGCCGCGATGCATGCAGTCGGTAACCAGTAAAAACCGGAAGGCAAACGCCGCTCTGGTTTAAAGACGTCTGGTGTGTGAAGGGCCGTGCTTCTCCCGTCTTCAGGGTGACCTGAAAGGGAGGGGCGCGGTCTTTTGCTCTTCAACGGTGCGAGCCGCATGGGAAGGAGCGTGCTGTGATGGGAACAACCCCCCATCGCGGGCGCTCCTTTTTTTGTCAGAGTTCGAGATTGCCCGGCAGCTATGGCAAAAGGGAATAATCTCCATTTCCGATTGTGGCATTGACAGGTCATCGGATTTTCTCACTATTGCGTGTAGGTATTAAACGCTTTTGCTCAGCGTGGTGATGAAATGAAACGGCTGTTTTCCCGATTAATGGTTTTAGGCGCGTTGACGCTTTCCGCGCTGACTGGCGCGGCGCAGGCCGGCACGCCGGTGCGGATTGGCTATATCCCGGTTCTGGGGTCGTCCGCATTGTTTGTGCTGGATGGTGAGGGCTGGGCGAAGGACGCCGGGCTGGACCTGAATCTGGTGCGCTTTACCTCTGGCCCGCAGGCCATTCAGGCTCTGGTGTCTGGCCGGATTGACGCCTATGTGGCGGGTGTTCTGCCGCTGTTGCAGGCCCGGGCGCATGGGGCGGACGTTAAGGTGGTGACGGCGGCCTCTGTCGAAGAACTGGAAGTTGTGTCACGCGGCGCGCTGAGCGCTTTGCTGCCTGTGGGAACAGAAGGCGGTCTTTCTCCGGACGCTCTGAAAGGCATCCTTGAGAAGTTCAGGCAGGAACAGTCTCGCCTGCCGCGTATTGCTGCCCAGCCGTCTGGCTCTGTGCCGGACAGCCTGCTGCGGTTCTGGCTGCAGAAGCGTGAGGGAATTAACCCCATTGCATCTTCCGTGAATATTATCGGGGTGGATATTGATGCCGCTCAGCAGGCCTTTCTGGCCGGAGCGGTGGATGCTGCTGTGCTGAGAGAGCCAGCTCTGACCGTTGTACGCAGCCGCCTGAAAGACGTGAGAACGTTGGCCAGCGGGCATGACCTGCTGCCGGACCAGCCCGGTTCTGTGCTGGCCATTGTCAAGCCGGATGCGCCCGACCGTCAGGCATGGGCCAAAGTGCTGGGCGGCCTGTTTGTGCGGGCGACAACGCTGCTGTCTACCCACCCGGATGAAGCCGCTCCGTTTGTCACCAAGGCGCTGGGTGGCGGTATTCTGAGCGAAGATGTTTTGAAGAAAGCTCTGGAAGGCTCAGCCTCCCGTTTTGTGAGTGACCCGACCCGCATTATCGAAGGCGTGCGACAGGTGCAGGACTTTGAGGTCGAGCAGGGGCTTCTGCGTAAGGCGCAGCCGGTTGAAGAGCTGTTTGATCTGGACCTGTGGCGGCAGCTGAAACCGTGAAGGCGGCTCTTTCTCGACGGCAGCGCGTTGCGTTGTCGGGTTTTGGTCTGCTTGTGTTTTTTGGAGGCTGGGAAGCGGCGGTCCGCACCGGCCTCCTGCCGTCCGGCATGGTGCCTGCGCCAAGTTCCCTGTGGCAGGCCTGGCTGGATGAAGTGCATGGCGGGTTCTGGCAACAGGCCATTCTGGACAGCCTGAGTCATTATGCGCTGGGGCTGCTGTTCGGCTCGGTGCTGGGCGCGCTGATCGGGCTGCTGTGCGGCATGGTGCCAGTGCTGGATGCGTTTCTGGCCGGGATTGTGCATCTGCTGCGGCCCGTGCCGGGGCTGGCATGGGTGCCGTTTGCCATCTTGTGGTTTGGGCTGAACACATCCGGGGCGACCTTTGTGATCGCCATTTCCGTATTCTGGATCAATTTCTACGCGGCTTACGCGGCGGTGCGGAGTGTGGACCCGGAACTGTATGAACTGGCCTCGGCCTTCGGGCATGGCAGCTTTTTCGGACGTCTGTTCAAGGTTGTGTTGCCAGCCTCCGCGCCGGGTGTGATGGCCGGGCTCAGAACCGGGCTGGGGCAGGGCTGGATGTCTGTTGTGGCGGCGGAGCTGTTTGGTGTGCCGGGTATTGGCGCGCGGATGATGCAGGCGTCCAGCCTTCTGGCGACTGATGTTGTTGTAGTTTATATGCTGACTATGGCTCTTCTGTATGCAGTGACGGATTTTCTCTTCGGCTTTGTGCGCCTGCGTGTGCTGCGGTGGCAGGCATGAGTGAGGCGATGCCGCTGGCGCGGCTGGATGATGTCGGCCTCTCTCATGATGGCGGTGAGACGTTCATTTTGCGGCACGTCAGCCTGAATTTGCACAAAGGGGAGTTTGTCGCCCTGCTGGGGCCGTCTGGCGTGGGGAAGTCCACGCTGCTGCGGGTGCTGATGGGGCTGAGCAAGCCGTCCGAAGGCTCTGTAACTGGTCCGCAGGATGATGTGGGGGCAGCCGAAGGCCGCTCTGCTGGCAAGCGCCGGGCGCAGGCGCTTGTCTTTCAGGATGCGCGGCTGATGCCCTGGCGCTCGGTGTTGCGGAATGTTGCCTTTGGTCTGGAAGGGCTGGGGCTGAACCGGCAGGAAAAGCGGGAGCGCGCTCTGGACGCTTTGCGGCTGGTCGGGCTGGAAGAGGCGGCCGATCGCTGGCCCAAGCGGCTCTCCGGTGGCCAGCGGCAGCGTGTGGGGGTGGCACGGGCGCTGACCGTGGACCCCGACCTCTTGCTGATGGATGAACCGTTTGGCGCGCTGGACCCGATTACACGCAATAGCCTGCAGGATGAGCTGCTGCGGATCTGGCAGCAGACCCATAAGACAGTGCTGTTTGTCACCCATGATATTGAGGAAGCCCTGAAGCTGGCGACCCGTATTGTCGTGCTGTCTGGCTCTCCTGCCGGGATTACCGGAGAGCTGACGATTGGGGCTGAGCAAAAGACGCCGGACTCGCCAGCTTTCAGAATGTATGCGGCCAGGCTGCGGGCGATGATTGCAGGCGAACCGGACCCCGGTGGCGCTCCTTACTGGCGTTCTGCGGAAATTTAATTTTTTTCCAAGAAAGTGCCGTCATGACGCATCTCTCTGCGCAAGAGTGCGTTATGAGGAGTCATGAGTAAGGGGAGGGTTTCCTATGAGCGACGAAAAAACGGTTGAGCACAAACTCGAAGAAGGCATTGGCCGCGTGCAGGACGGTGCTGAAAGTCTTTTAAACAAGGCGAAAGATCAGGCGGAAGATGTCACGTCCTGCAACAAGGGCTGTGCCGCACTAGATGCGGTGCGGGACTGCGTTGCGGATCAGCCTGTGATTGCTGCCTCAGCCGCTGGCCTGCTTGGCTTTATTTTGGGCGCCGTGATTGCCCGCAAATCCTGATTTAAAGAAGCCAACGGGCTCGTTGGTTCAAAACATATAAGGACGTACGTACATGCTGAAAATGGCGCTTTTCTTTCTGGTTATCTCTATCATCGCGGGTCTGTTCGGCTTTGGCGGTATTTCTTCCGCTGCTGCCGGCATGGCAAAAATTCTGTTCTTTATCGCGATTGTTCTGTTCGTGGTGTTCCTGGTCATTGCTCTGCTGGCAGGCCGGTCACTCACCCGATAAGCGGTTCAGTCCGCTGTAATAAAAAAGCCCCTGTCCGAAAGGAGAGGGGCTTTTTTTGTAACCTCAGTTTTTATCTTTCTGAATGAAAGACGGCAGGAACGGATTATCCGTCTGCATGGAATTCTTGCTGGGGAGTTCGGACGCATCCCAGCCGCCGCCAAGATTTTCAATCAGCGTCACGGAATCCAGCATCCGGTTCTGCTGGATCTGGAGCGCGGTTTCCGCATTGGAAAGCGCTGTGACTTCCGAGGTGATGACGGTCGTATAAATCTCTGTGCCCGCCATATACTGGTTGAATGCCACAGTAACGGCGCGGTTGGAGGCTTTGACGGCCACATCCTGCTGGTCAGCCTGCTGGGCCAGCACGCGCAGGTTAGCCAGCTGATCTTCCACGCCTTGCAGTGCCGTCAGCACGGCCTGACGATAGGTGGCGACGTAATAGTCGTAATTGGCGTTGGCTTCATGCACGGCAGCGGTGCGGCTGCCACCGGAGAACAAGGTTTCCGTGGCCGAGGCCCCCAAAGACCAGATTCGGTTAGCCACCTGCACCAGCGTGCCCACCGGGTCCCCGCTATAAGAATAGGAGGCGGTGAGCTTCACGTCCGGGTAGAAGGCGGCAATGGCGGCGCCAATCTGGGCGTTATATTCTTCCATCCGGCGCTCAGCCGCAGCCACATCCGGGCGGCGTTGTAGCAGGTCCGCAGGGACCGTCACCGGAATGGCGGGCACGCTTCGGGGCAGGGCGCCGGGGGCGATGGAAACTTCCGCCGGGGGCTTGCCAATCAGAATGGCAATGGCGTGTTCATACTGCGCACGGGCCGCCTGTGTGGCGGTGGACTGGGCGCGGGTCTGTTCCAGCTGGGTCTGTGCCTGTAGCAGTGTGGTCGGCGTGGCTGTCCCGGCATCATACTGGTTTTTGGTGATCTGGTAGGAGCGTTCATAGAACTTCACGTTCCGTTCCAGCAGATCATGCAGGCTGTCCTGATAGCGCATGTTGAAATACGCCGTGGCCAGCTGCGCCTGATAGGACAGGCGCGCATTAGCGAGATCCGCCGCACTGGCCTGCGCTTCCGTCACCTGAGCCTGAATCTGGCGGCGGATTTTGCCCCACAGATCCAGATCCCACGAGGCCGTGGGCCCCATGCCGTAGGTGTTTTCCGTCGTGTTCGACGGGGTGTAGCCCGAGGAGGATGAGCCATCCCCGCCATAATTGATGATGGTGCCCGAAGAGCGTGAGCCACGGCCCGAACTCTGCCGGTTGAAGGAGAGTGAGCCACTGAGCGTCGGATAAAGCTGAGCGCGCACCGAGTTGATGGTCGCACGGGCGTTCCGGTAGCGGGCGTCATACTCCAGCACGTTCTGGTTGTTCAGCGCGACCTGCGCTTCCAGCTCGTTCAGCGTGGGGTCGTTATAAATGGTCCACCATGTGCCCTTGGGCAGCTCCGCCAGCGCGGGTTTGGCATAGTTCCAGCCCGGTGCCGGGCGCAGTTCCTTGAACTGCGGTGAGACAATGGCGGACGGGCGCTTGTAGGTGGGGCCGACCATGCAGCCTGTCAGAACAAGCGGTGCCAGCAGGATACTCAGGCGGCGAGAAGACGGACGGAGAGGGAAATGCTTCATCGGGCGTATCAGGTATCTTGCATGTTGTGAGAGAGGCGGAGAGAGCGTGTGTGCCGTCGGGCAAAGCGCAGGCGCAACCCGTCCAGCATGAGGTAGATAACGGGCGTTGTATAAAGCGTGAGCGCCTGACTGACGATAAGGCCGCCCACAATCGCAATTCCCAGCGGGCGGCGCAACTCAGCGCCGTAGCCGTTGGCGATAATCAGGGGCGCAGCTCCCAGAGCGGCAGCGACAGACGTCATCATAATAGGGCGAAAACGCAGCAGGCAGGCCGTGCGGATGGAGTCCAGCGAGGAGAGGTTCTGCTCGCGTTCGGCCTCAATGGCGAAATCCACCAGCATGATGGCGTTTTTCTTGACGATGCCGATCAGCAGGATCACGCCAATCATGGCGATCAGCGAAAATTCCTCGCCGGCGAGCTGGAGTGCCAGCAGAGCGCCAACCCCTGCGGAGGGCAGGGTGGAAAGGATGGTCAGCGGATGCACATAGCTCTCATACAGCACGCCCAGCGTAATATAGACGGCGGCGAGTGCTGCCAGAATCAGGATGGGCTCGTCATTCACCGTTTGCTGGAACTGCGCGGCATTGCCCGCAAAGGTGCCGTGGACGGTGGGCGGCATATGCAGAGAGACCTGAGCGGCCTGCAAAACCTGCGTCGCCGTGCCCAGAGAGACCCCCTTGGCCAGATTGAACGAGATAGTGGTAGCGACGGACTGGCCCTGATGATTGATGGACAGTGCTGTTTTGGCGGGCACCAGTTTGGACACCAGCGTAAGCGGCACCATGGTTTCCGATGAGGTGCTGACGGCCGACCCATTGGACGCACTCGCGCCACCCGCCAGAGCGTTGGCAATCTGGTTCTTGAAAGACTGGCTGCTCAGGCTGGAGGAGCTGCTGTTGCCTGCGGAATCCATCCCGGAGGAATCCCGCCGGACGCGCACGGTATTGGACTTTGTGCCGCCCCCGGCAGACCCGCCGGAGACACTGACCCAGACCTGATTGAGTGAATTGGGACTGGACCAGTGCTGAGGGTCCGCTTCCATCACTACATGGTACTGATTGAGCGCGTTATAAATGACGGACGCTGAACGCTGGCCGAAGGCGTCATACAGCGTATTGGCCAGAAGCTGGGGGGTAATTTCCACACGCGCAGAGGTGTTGCGGTCAATCTGCACATCAATGGCGGAGCCGCCCTGCTGAACGTCGGAGGAGAGATCCGTAAATTCCGAATGATGTTGCAGGGCAGCCAGCAGCTTGCTGGTCCATGTATAGAGTTCGGAGGCGGACTCCCCTTGCAGCGTATACTGGTAGGACGCATTGCTCTGCCGCGCCCCGGCTCGCACGGCACCGGGCTGCATGAGGAAGAACTGCGCGCCCACCAGATGGCTGAGCTTGCGCGTGACGCGGGCAATCAGATCTGTCGGGGTGTCTGAGCGGTCAGCCTTGTCCTTGAGTTGCAGGAACAGGTTGGCCTGATTGGAGCCGCGGCCGCCGATAAAGCTGGAGACGCTCTGCACGTCCTTGTCCTTCAGAATGGTCTTCTGAACATCCACCAGCTTTTGGGACAGTGCTGTGAAGGAAATGGACTGGTCACCCTGGAGGTGGCCCATCAGCATACCGGTATCTTCCGTGGGGAAGAAGCCTTTGGGCATGCGGACAAACAGCGCCACAATCAGTGCAAGCGTGAGCGGCAGGCTGAGCAGCACCAGTTTACGGTGCGTCAGCGCCACGTCCAGCGAGCGCGCATAACCTGACTGCAAGGCGTTAAGCACGGTGGTAATGGCCGCGGCAATGCGACGCAGGAAAGCTGGTGTGCTGCCCGGCTTGCGCGGGGTGAGCAGTTGCGCGGCCATCATGGGCGTGAGGGTGAGGGACAGCACCATGGACACCAGAATGGTGATGGAGACCGTCATCGCAAATTCATGGAATAGCCGTCCGGCCAGACCGCCCAGCAGCAGGATGGGCAGGAAGACCGCAATGAGCGAAATGGAGATGGACAGCACCGTAAAGGCGACTTCTCCCGTGCCGCGAATGGCGGCATCCCGCGCGGAATAGCCCTGCTCGATGTAGCGGGCGATATTTTCCATCACCACAATGGCATCATCCACCACAAAGCCGGTGGAAACGGTCAGAGCCATGAGGGACATGTTGTCCAGTGAATAGCCGAGGGTGGCCATCACGCCGAAGGTCGCCACAATGGAGGTTGGCACGACAACGGCCGGGATGAGCGTCATGCGGCCGGAGTGCAGGAACGCCAGCACTACCAGCACGACCAGAATGACCGAGACGATGAGGGTATATTGCGTATCCGCCAGCGAGGCACGGATGGTCAGGGACCGGTCCAGCCCCACATGCAGGTCCACACCGCCGGGCAAGGCCGCTTGCAGGAGCGGCATTTTGGCGTTGATCTGATCGACCGTCTTGATGGTGTTCGCCCCGGCCTGCGGGAAGACAACGGCAATGACGGACCGGGAGCCGTTATAATAGCCAGCGTTGCGGAGGTCTTCCACGCTGTCCTGCACATAGGCCACGTCTGACAACCGCACGGGGCGATTGTTACGCCAGGCAATAATCAGGTCCCGGTAATCCTGCGCGCTGCGGGCCTGATCGTTCGTATCCAGCGTAAAGCGCAGGCCGTTCTGGTCTACAATGCCTTTGGGCGTGTTGGCATTGGCGGAGGCCAGTGCGGCGCGGACGTCTTCAAAACTGATGCCGTATTTGTAGAGCGGGTGCGGGTTGATTTCCACACGCACAGCCGGCAGCGCACTCCCGCTGATTTCCACTTCCCCCACACCCTCAATCTGAGAAAGCTGCTGTTCCAGAACGTTGGTGGCGTAATCATAGAGCTGCGGCTGGGTGTGTGTGTCTGACGTGAGCGCCAGAATCAGGATAGGCGCGCCGTTGGGGTTGGCCTTGGAGTAAGACGGGTTCTGCCGCAGGGAAGAGGGCAGATCCGCATGCGAGGCCTGAAGGGCGGCTTCCACATCGCGCGCAGCACCGTTGATATCGCGCGAGAGCGCGAATTGCAGGGTGATGCGTGTGGTGTTCTGGGAGGACTGGGACGTCATTTCCGTGAGGTCCGCAATCTGGCCCAGATGCCGCTCCAGCGGGGCGGCGACGGCACTGGCGATTTCTTCCGGTGAGCCGCCAGCCTGACGGGCCTGCACCTGAATGACCGGGAAATCGACGTTCGGCAGGTCCGCAACCGGGAGGCTTCTGTACCCCAGCGCTCCGGCAAGCAGAAGCGCTACGGTCAGCAGAATGGTGGCAACAGGCCGGTCAATGAAGATCCGGCTGAAGTTCACGAGTTAACCTGTCCGGTTTGAGGGGACTGGGTGGGAGGCAGGTCATTGCGGTGACGCCACGTGTTCCAGCGATGCGCCCACGTATCCAGCGTCAGATAGATCACCGGGGTAGTGAACAGCGTGAGCAGCTGGGAGAGCGCCAGACCGCCGATAATGGTCAGCCCCAGCGGGTAACGCAGTTCAGACCCCGTGCCATTGGAGATGACCATCGGCACAGCGCCGAGCATGGCGGCCAGCGTCGTCATCAGAATGGGACGGAAACGCAGGGTAGCGGCCTGACGGATGGACTGGAGAGAGTCCATGCCATGCTCGCGTTCAGCATCCAGCGCGAAGTCGATCATCATGATGGCGTTTTTCTTCACGATGCCAATCAGCAGCACGATGCCGATAATGCCCATCACATCCAGATCAACCCCGGCCACAATCAGCGTCAGCAGCGCGCCAATGGCGGCGGAGGGCAGGGTGGAGAGAATGGTGATGGGGTGAATGAAGCTCTCGTAGAGAATACCCAGCACGATATAGACCGCGATCAGCGCTGCCGCGACGAGGAACAGCTCGTTGCTCAGGGAGCCTTCAAACGCGGCTGCCGTGCCCTGAAAGGACGTCTGGAAGGACGAGGGCAGTTTGATCTCTTCTTCCACCTTGCGGATGGCCGCCGTGGCATCCCCCAGCGCATAGCCGGGCGCGAGGTTGAAGGAGACGGTCGTGGCCGGGAACTGCCCGAAATGCGTAATCAGCAGCGGGGCCTTGCCTTTTGTCACGGTGGTGACAGCGGCCAGCGGCACCAGCCCGGAGGTTGGGGAACGGGTGGGTCCAGAGGCGCTTTCCCCCGAGTTCCCGCCAATGCCCGGCAGATAAATCTGGTTGAGGGAGGCGAGATTAGTCTGGAAGGCCGGGTCGGCTTCCAGAATCACGCGATACTGGTTGGACTGCGTATAGATGGTGGAAATCTGCCGCTGGCCAAAGGAGTCATACAGCACGTTATCAATGGTCTGCGGCGTGATGGAGTAGCGCGCCCCGGTGGTGCGATCCAGCGTGACATGCGCCACCAGCCCTTCGGCCTGAAGGTCGGAGGTCACATCGGCCAGAGCCGGCTCCTGCCGCAGGCGGTCCAGCAGTTTGGGGATCCACGTATTGAAGGTTGCGGAATCCGGGTTTTCTAGCAGGAACTGATACTGCGTGGCGGTGACAGTCGTATCCAGCGAGAGATCCTGAATAGGCTGCATATACAGCTTGATCCCGGCAACCTGAGACGTTTCCTGTTCCAGACGGCGCGCAATGGTGGAGGCGCTGTCTGAGCGGTCATCATGCGGGCGCAGGTTGATGAGGAAGCGGCCCTGATTGAGCGTGGCGTTCTGCCCGTCTACCCCCACAAAGGAGGAGAGGGAGACCACATCCGGGTCTTTCAGCAGCACACGCGCCAGCGCCTGCTGGTGTTCCTTCATGCTCTCAAACGAGATGGCCTGAGACGCGACGGAAATCCCCTGAATGACGCCGGTATCCTGCGCGGGGAAGAACCCCTTGGGGATGATGAACGCCAGAACGCCGGTTAGCACCAGTGTGCCGACAGCCACGCACAGGGTCAGCACCCGGTGGGCCAGAACCACATCCAGAGCGCGGTCATACCCGGCAATCAGCTTTTCCGTGGCCACTTCCATGCGGGCGGACCAACGCTGGAAAGCGGTGGTGGCGTGGGCTTCATCATGCGGGCGTTCGCTGAGGATACGGGCGCACATCATGGGCACCAGCGTCAGCGAGACCACGGCGGACAGCACAATGGTGATGGACAGCGTGAGCGCAAATTCATGGAATAGGCGGCCTACCACATCACCCATGAACAGCAGCGGAATGAGCACCGCAATCAGCGAGATGGTCAGTGAGATAATGGTAAAGCCGATTTCCCCCGCACCCTTGATGGCGGCGGTCATCCGGTCTTCACCCGCTTCCACGTACCGCGAGATGTTCTCGATCATCACGATGGCATCATCGACCACAAAGCCGGTGGCGATGGTGAGAGCCATGAGTGAAAGGTTATCGAGCGAGAAGCCGAGCAGATACATAATCGCCAGCGTGCCGATAATGGAAAGCGGCACGGACAGGCTGGGGATGATGGTGGCCGGAATGTTGCGCAGGAAAACGAAGATCACGCCAACAACCAGCACCAGCGCCAGAAACAGCTCGAACTCCACGTCCGAGACAGAGGCGCGAATGGTGGTGGTGCGGTCTGTCAGCGGCACAATATCAATGCCCGGCGGGAGCGCCTTGCGCAGGACGGGCAGGGCGGACTGAATATTGTCCACCACGGAAATGACGTTCGCACCCGGCTGGCGCTGGACATTCATGATCAGTGCCGGCGTCAGGTTGGACCACGCGGCAAGCTGCGTGTTTTCCGCACCGATGACGACGGTCGCCACATCCCGGATACGGACAGGCCCGCTGTTCTGGTAGGCAATGACCTGATTGAGCAGCATATCGACATTGGTAATCTGGCCATCAACCCGCAGCGTCGCCGCCCGGGTTGCGCCATCAAACGTGCCGGTCGGGGAGTTGACGTTCACGTTGCCGATGGTGGTGCGCAGTGTATCCAGATCAATCCCGTAAGACGTCAGCTTGGGGATGTTGACGCGGACGCGAATGGCCTTGCGATTACCGCCAGAGAGCGTGACCAGCCCGACGCCGGAAATCTGGCTGATTTTCTGGGCCAGACGGGTATCAACATAGTCTTCCACTTCCGGCAGAGGGATGGTGGAGGACGTAATGCCCAGCGTCAGCACGGGCGTGTCTGCCGGGTTCACCTTGGCGTAGACCGGCGGTGCGGGAAGGTCAGTCGGCAGGAGGGAGTTGGCCTGATTGATGGCCGCCTGCACTTCCTGCTCGGCCACATCCATGGACATGGTGAGGTTAAAGCGCAGGGTAATGACGGATGCGCCCCCGGAGGAGCGCGAGGTCATTTGGTCCAGCCCCGGCATCTCGCCAAACTGGGTTTCCAGCGGAGCGGTGACAGAGGTCGCCATCACATCCGGCCCGGCACCTGGATAGAACGTCTCAACCGTAATGGTGGGGTAATCCACCTGCGGCAGAGCCGAAACCGGCAGGAAGTGATAGCCCAGAAGCCCGCTCATCAGAATGGCGAGCATCAGGAGCGTCGTGGCGACGGGCCTGCGGATAAAGAGGCTGGAGGGGTTCACTGGGCAGGCGTACCGGCAGGTGTGGTGGTGGGAGAGGTGTCGGCTGCCGTTTTGGGGTCAGGAATAGTGACCTTGCTGCCAGCGCGCAGGTGGTCCACCCCGTCTGTCACCACGCGGTCCCCGGCCTGCAGGCCGGTTTTCACCACTGTGTTCGTGCCGTCGGAAATCCCGATGCTTACCTGACGGACTTCCACCGTGCTGTCCGCCTTGACCACATACACAAACTGGCCGGAGGGGCCGGTCTGCAGAGACGTGGAGGGCACCAGAATGACGTTTTCCAGATCTTTCACCAGCAGGCGTGCGTTGACGAACTGGTTGGGGAACAGGTGTTCATCGGTATTGGGATAGATGGCGCGCAGACGGACCGTGCCGGTGGCCGTATCAATCTGGCTATCCAACGTGCTGACTGTGCCATCAGCAATCTTGGTGCTGTTTGAGCTGTCCCATGCTTCAACCTTCAGGGAGCCTTTGGCGCGGAGCTGTTCCGCAACCTGCGGGAGCTGGTCCTGCGGCAGCGTGAAGATGACGGAGATAGGCTGCATCTGCGTCAGGATTGCCAGACCGCCGGACTGACCGGCGCTAACATAGTTGCCCTTATCCACCGCACGGATACCAATGCGGCCATCGACGGGGGCGGTGATGTGACAGTAAACGAGCTGGAGTTTCTGGTTGTCCACCAGAGCCTGGTCCGATTTGACGGTGCCTTCATACTGCTGGACCAGAAATTCCTGATCACGCGCGGTTTTGGCGTCGATACTGTCCTGCTTGATCAGGCGCTGATAGCGGGCATTATCCACGCGGGCCTGCGCAAGCTGGGCTTTGTCCCGCTCAAGCTGGCCTTCATACTGGGCAAGCTGCACCTGATACGGGCGCGGGTCGATCACGGCCAGCAGATCGCCGGCATGCACGTGCTGCCCTTCCGTAAAGAGCACCTGCATCAGGTAGCCTTCCACGCGGGTCTGCACCGTCACGTTGGTGACGGGTACAACCGTCCCAAGTTCCGTCAGCACCACCGGCATGGTGCCGGTCTTGACGACCTGCACGGCAACGGGCTGGGCGGTGCTGCTATCGGCTGCAGCATGGCGGCTGGAATGCTTGCCTGTGGTGGCCGTGTGATGCGGGCGCAGGAAGGCAAACGCCAGTACGCAGACGCCAACAACGGCGACGCCGCCCCAGAGGAGACGCTTTTTCCGGCTTGATGTGCGGGGAGGAGGCGTGGGTGAATCGGATCGTGTGTCCGTGGTATGATCATCCATAGGGCGCGCGGCTCGTTTCACCTGACAGCTAGAGTGGACAGCAGGGGCTGCAATGCAGCCCTGCGGGAAACCAAAGGGCACAGTAGCAGCTTTTCCCAACCGTTCAATTTCAATCCTGACAAGAAACTGACCGTGGGAAGAGGGCTTCTGTTGTAACAAAAACTGGATTCGAGTTTACACGGACTGAAAATGCCATCCAAGATTTATTACGGAAAGAGAACACTATCAAAGCACGTTTAAAATAAGGTTTAAGATTGAAGGGCAGGCTCAGGACTTGTTGCCGCTCATGCAGGCACCTGCCTGAGGCGAGAGGCAGGCCGCAGCGGGCACGGCCAGCATGGAGATGGTCCCGGTCACCAGAAAGGCGGTTGAGAAATCATGCAGGGTTGGGGTCGCGTGCTGGCGCAGAATGTGCGTGAGCGTGAGGGTGCCCGCAGCCGTGCAGATGCCCACCGAGAGCATGAGCTGTTGCAGGGTGGAATAAAGGCTGGTGGCCGCACTCATGCGCTGCTTGGAAATATCCGCATAGGCAATCGTATTATAAGCTGAAAACTGCGTGGCCTGCGCCATGCCAGCCACAAACAGGATGAGAGAGAGCGTCCACAGCGGCTGGCCCTTCTGGAACCCGGCAATCAGGGCGAACAGAATGGCGGCGGAAAACCCGTTGGCCATCAGTACCCGTCTAAAGCCCCAGCGAGCCAGTGTGGCAGGCACAAAGGGGCGCATGGCAATGGCGCCGAGTGGTGCAATAAAGGTAATAGCTCCGCTCTGAGCGGCGTTGAGCCCCGCGCCAATTTGCAGAAACGTGGGGAACAGGAACGGGAGCGAACCGACCGCGACGCGGGAGGCGGCACCTCCCACCACGGAAATGGCGAAAGTAGGAACCCGGAACAGACTGAAATCCAGCAACGGGGCATCTGTGCGGCCGGCATGCAGGCCGTAAAGCCCCATCAGGCTGCTGCCCCCCACCAGCATACCCAGAACAAGCATCCCGCCACCTTCACCGTGGCTGAAGAGTTCCGCTGCGATGGAGAGAATGGCGAGCCCGCCGCCCGCCAGAATCATGCCGCGCAGGTCAAACGGCGGCGGGTTGGGGGTGCGGACATTCGGAATGAAACGGCGGGTCAGCAGTAACCCCACAAGGCCAACCGGAATATTGAGATAGAAATTCCAGCGCCATGACAGGTAGGTGGTGATGAACCCGCCGACCACAGGCCCCATCAGCGGACCGAGCGTTGCCGGGAGCATCATCCACGTCATGGTGCGGACCAGATCCTCCCGCGCCGTGCCGCGCAGCACCACCAGACGGCCCACCGGCACCATCAGCGCGCCCCCGATGCCCTGCAAAGTACGCATACAAGCCAGAAAAATCAGACTGGTAGCTGACGCACACAGCACCGAGCACGTCACGAACATGATGATGGCCCCGGTCAGCACCGTGCGACTGCCCAGCCTGTCCGCCAGCGCGCCGGAAGCGGGGATAAATATGGCCAGACCTATGATGTAGGAGGTCAGCGCTACGGATGTGGAGACCGTATCCACGTTCAGACTATGGGCAATGGAAGGGAGCGCCGTGGCCAGAATGGTGCCGTCCAGTTGCTCCATGAAGAACATGGAGGCGACGATAAGGGCGATCAGATGGGGGCGGGTGATAGACGGCATGCTAGCCAGAGACGTGTTTTTGCGGTCTGATGCAACAGAAGACCGTGCTCAAACGCTATTTTATGGCGACCGGCATTATGAATACGGAACGGTCTAAAAAAGGAGAAAGTTTATGGCTGACGATAAGCTCAAAAACATCGGCACGAAACTCGAAGGCGCAGCTGATGAAGTCAAAGGCCGCGTGAAAGACGCAGCCGGTGGTCTGACGGGTGATCTGGGTCTGCAGGCCGAAGGTAAGGTTGATCAGTTCTCCGGCATGGCGCAGCAGGAATTTGCTGATCTGTATGAAGAAGGCGAGGGTGTGGTGGAAAAAGCCGTGACCTTTGTGCGGGATAAGCCCTTGCTTTCACTGGGTATTGTGTCCTTCGTGGGGGTCCTGCTCGGCTGGCTGGTGTTCCCGCGTTCCAAGCGCTCCTGATAAAACATTTTCACCGGGACTCTTGCGCGTTCCGGTGAAAAGTGATTCTCCTCTTTCTACGGAGTCGCAATTGGTGCGACTCGGTTATTTTAACCGAGTCCTGCCAAATGAGTAGAAAGAGGGGCCATGCCGGATTTTACACGGGAGCAGCAACACGGCGGACGCGTCGCCGGTGTTGATGAAGTCGGGCGTGGCCCGCTGGCTGGTCCCGTGGTGGCTGCCGCTGTGGTGTTTGGCGCTGGTGTGCCGGACGACCTCGCAGCCGTTATTGATGATTCCAAAAAACTGAAGCCTGCTGTGCGTGAGGCCATTGCGGCCCGCCTGCCTGATGTGCCCGGCATTGAAATTGGCCTGGGCGCTGCCTCTGCAACCGAAATTGATACGCTGAATATCCATCACGCTGCCCATCTGGCCATGCAGCGCGCCGTCGCGCGTCTGCCGCATGTGCCGGACCATGTGCTGGTGGATGGAAACAAGCTGCCGTCTTTCGGGTGCAGTGCAGAAGCCATTGTGGGTGGTGACAGGCTCAGTCTTTCCATCGCCGCAGCATCCATCATGGCCAAAGTGGTGCGGGACCGCATCATGGCCCGTCTGGACGTGCGCTGGCCTGCTTATGGGTGGGAGCGCAATGCCGGATACGGCACCGTGGTCCACCGTGAGGCTCTGAGCAGCGTGGGGGTTACCCCGCATCATCGTAAAACATTCGGCACTGTGCGCCGGCAAATTGAACATCTTGCTATGGAGGGCCGGGCATGAGCGGCGCAAAATCAGTCACTATGGAACTTCCTCTTGATCAGATTCTGCGTGGCGAATGCGTGGAAACCATGCGCAGCCTGCCGTCTGGTTCAGTCGACTGCGTGTTTGCTGACCCGCCGTATAACCTCCAGCTGCGCGGTGAACTGCGTCGCCCGGATGATTCCCTCGTGGACGGCGTGGATGATGACTGGGACAAGTTTTCTGATCTGGCTGAGTATGACCGTTTTACCCGTGCATGGCTGACGGAAGCGCGCCGCGTTCTGCACAAGGACGGCACCATCTGGGTGATTGGCTCCTACCACAACATCTTCCGCATTGGCGCGATCCTGCAGGATCTGGGGTTCTGGATTCTGAATGACATCGTATGGCGCAAGTCCAACCCGATGCCCAACTTCCGTGGCCGTCGCTTTACCAATGCGCACGAGACGATGATCTGGGCCGCCCGTAGCGAAGACAGCCGCTATCGCTTCAACTATCAGGCCATGAAGGCCCTGAATGATGATGTGCAGATGCGCTCCGACTGGTATCTGCCGCTGTGCACGGGCAATGAGCGCCTGCGCAACGAGCATGGCCTGAAACTGCACCCGACGCAGAAGCCGGAAAGCCTGCTGCATCGCGTTCTGCTGGCCTCTACCTCTGTTGATGATGTTGTGCTGGACCCCTTTACCGGCACGGGCACCACGCCGGCTATGGCGAAGCGTCTGCGTCGTCGGTTTATCGGGATTGAGCGTCACCCGGATTATGTGGAAGCCGCTCTGGGCCGTGTGGCGCGGGAAGAACCGCTGTCCGATGATGCCGTGATGACGACGCAGGACAAGCGTGAAGCTCCGCGTGTGCCGTTTGGGAGTCTGGTAGAGCAGGGGCTTCTGTCTGCCGGTGTGGTTCTGGCCGATAAAAAACAGCGCGTGCAGGCCACGGTTTCTCCGGACGGTACGCTGGTGAGTGGCGATAAGCGCGGCTCCATTCACAAAATGGGCGCGATGCTGACCAATGCGCCGTCCTGCAATGGCTGGACCTTCTGGCACTTTGAGCGTGACGGCGTCTGGTTGCCGCTGGATGTACTGCGGCAGGAAAGTCTGGTGCAGTCTGGCCGTGGGGCCAGCAACGTAATTTCTGTCTGAACCGGAAACGGGGCAGGGGCCGGTCAGGCTTCGCCCCGTTTGCGTCTGGACGATGTTATAAAAAAAGCCGCCTCTTATGGGCGGCTTTTTTCGTGGCTTGAACTGTTCGGTTCAGCTTCCGCCAAACCCGAGGAAGCCAATATCGGGGCGGGCAGAGCCGCCGGTTCTGTCATAACGGCTGCTGGTGGCGGCTTCGGCATTATGTCGGCCAGCCGTGCCACCGATGGTCAGATGGCCTGCGCCGTCTTTGGTGTCCATGCCACGGGTTTCCGTGGCGACATCGGTGCGGGGGCGGTCATCATTGCCGCGCATGGAGAGCAGCAGGAAGATGATGGGGTTGCGGTTCAGGTCAATCGCCATATCCAGCGGCGTCTGACCCAGCATGTTGCGATGGTTCAGATCCGCACCACGGTTTACGGATTCCTTGGCTGAAAGCAGGCTGCCGCGGTTGATGGCGTCAAACAAAGCGGCAGTGGGTTCCATATCCGCGTTGGTACGGTCACCCTCTTCGTCATCATTGCCTTCGGCACCCGGGATGGAGGCCGGAGGGGCGGCGCGCTTCATGGCCTTGGCGGCTTCCGCTTTCTGGGCAGCTTCTTCAGCCGCCGCCTGCGCCTCAGCCTCGCGGGCGGATTGGGCCCAGACGGGCGTCGCACAGGCAAAAAGAAGACTGCCACCAACCATGAGAGCAGCCGGAGTAAAGCGGAAGAAACGGGTCATGATCTGTCCATAGGTGGAACCTGACTTCATTATTTATCACACCCGCGTGCGGGCGGAAAGGAAAACGGTATTCAGCGTCGTCCTTCCCGCCACCAGCCTGCAAACAGCAGGCAGAGCGACAGACCCAGCATAAGCCATGCCGGCAGCAGGGGCGTGGCACTTTTACCTGTGACAACATGCGCGTTGCGGTGCGGGAATCCCATCCAGTCCGCTCCGTGCTGGGTGCTGCCGTCTGCCAGCCGCAGGGACGGAACGCGGGGGGAGGCACTGTTATCCCCGGACCAGAACACGCCGCCACCAGAGGCTGAAACGACAGAGCTTATCCGGGTGGCCGTCGCCCGGAGGTCTGCAAATTCCTGCGGGTCCGGCTGCACCGGCGCGGCAAAGGCTTTGTGCGTACCGTCATCCACTTGCCAGATGCCCGGCTTGTCGGCCTGCATGCGGCCCACGCTGAGGCCGGCTGCGTCTTCCTTATTCCCGGCGTCTTCCGCTGGCGGCTTTAACGCCAGACTGATGGCTGGGCTGCCGGGCGGGGTGACGGTCACACTTTTTTGCGCGGCATCTGCTGTGCTGCGACGGGTTACAGTCAGTTCTCCGCCAGCAATCGCGGCCGTCAACTGCTCTTCTTCCAGCTCCGGCTCTTTCATCAGCCAGTGCGAGATCCGGCGCAGCAGCTCGGCCTGCGGGCCGCCGCCGCCTTCACCACGAGACCACAGCCAGATCTGGTCAGACAGCAAGAGGGCGACACGCCCCTGATCCACATGGTCCAGCACCAGAAGCGGGGCGTTATCCGGCCCGCTCATCAGGGTCTGACCATGCGTGGAATCGGGCTTAAGGGCGCGATACCACGGGCCCCACTGGCCGGGTATGGTCTGGGCTGTGTCCGCAGAACTGTTCTGTGGTGGCGCACCGGGCAGGGCCGCCGTGACTGGATGGCGGCGGCCTTCAGCTGTCAGCTTTGGGCGGAAACGCTGTTCGACCATGCCGCCCTCAGAAGGCACATGGGCGGGCAGAATGTCTCCTACAGGCGTGTCCTGCAACGTGCCGGGGCCGACAAATTCCGGACCGCCCGTCAGCAACAGTCCGCCACCTTTGCGTACAAAGCTGGCGATGTTGTTCAGATAGGCGTGCGGCAAAATGTTTCTGTTCTCAAACCCGTCCAGAATAATCAGATCAAACTGGTCGATCTTGTCCTGAAACAACTCCCGCACAGGGAAAGCGATCAGAGCCAGATCGGACAGCGGGGTGCCATCATCTTTGTCCGGTGGACGCAAAATGGTGAAGTGAATCAGATCAACCGACGGATCAGCCTTCAGCAAACGCCGCCAGACGCGTTCACCCTGATTGGGTGTGCCGGAAATCAGCAGAACGCGCAGACGGTCCCGGATGCCGGTAATGTGGGTGACGGACTGGTTGTTAAGTTGTGAGACCTCGCCTTCCAGCGGGGCTACGGAAAGGCTGACCAGCATCTGGCCCGGATGCGGCACCGGCAGGGAAATATCCTGCGGGGAGCCTGTGCGGACGGGAATGACAACCGGATCTTCCCCATTCACCCGCAGGGTGACGTCTGCCTGTGCGCCGGGTGTGGTGCCCGGCCCGGCATCATCCACCTGCACGCGCAGTTTGGCGGGCTGGCCGACAATGGCGTAGGGCGGAGCCTGCAAAATGCGCAGTTGACGGTCGGTCTCCTCGCCTTTGGCGGGCAGCAGAACATGCAGAGGGAGGGTGAGGTGCTTGCCGTCTGGCGTGGTGGGGCGCAGGCGGTCCGGCACGCTGGCCGGGATATCGGCGACCTGACCATCCGTAATCATGACCACTCCGGCCAGCTGGTCCGGCGGAACATCGGCGGCGGCCTGCTCCAGCGCATCAAACAGACGGGTGCCGTTATGGCCGGAATTCCGAACGGTGACGGTCCGCAGGTTCAGCCCATCTGTGTGGGCCTGTGCCAGTGTGCTGGCTGCTTGCCGCGCAATAGCGGCGCGTTGCCCGACGGACATGGAGGGCGACTGATCCACCAGCAGCAACGCCGTTTCCGGCAGCACATGCCAGCTTTCATGCAGGCGCTGCGGCCCGGCCAGCCACACCAGAACGGAGAGTAGCGCCGCCAGCCGCAAGAACGCGCCCTTCGTGCGGCGGAAAAGGGCATAGGCGCACAGGACAACTGCCAGAATACCGAGTGTTACCAGCACCCAGAGCGGCACCAGCGGCGCAAAACCAAGAGAACGGGCGAGAGACTGAGGCATGGTGCTTATTCTCCCAGCCGCTTGAGCAACATGGGCACATGCACCTGATCGGCCTTGTAGTTACCAGTCAGCGCATAAATGATGGTGTTGACGCCAAAGCGGTAGGCCAGTTGCCGCTGGTCTGCGCCATCCGGCAGGACGGCAAACGGGGTATTGCCGCTTTCATCCACCGCCCAGGCGTGTGCCCAGTCTGCGGAGCCGATAATCACCGGGCTGACATCATCATTCTCGGCTTCTCCTTCTCGCGCCACCCAGACGGGCTGTTCCGCATATCGGCCGGGAAATTCGTGCAGCATGTAGAAAGTGTGCGCCAGCAGGTGATGGTCCGTCATGGTCATGAGGGGCGGAATGGGCAGGCCGGCTGTCACGCGGCGCAGCGCTGAGCGCGTGCCGGGGGCGTCGCCCGCATAGGGGCCGGAAGCGTCAGTCTGGCTCCCGGAATCCTGCCCTTGCGTGTCAATCAGCACAATCCCGCCGTGGGCCATAAAGGCGGTGAGGGCAGCAGTCATGGCTGGTGTCGGCGCGGCGTCCGGCGTGATGGGCCAGTAGAGCAGGGGGTAATAGCTCAGATCATCCTGCCCGGGCCTAACCCCATCCGGGTGACCGAGCATGGCGGAGGTGCGGGCATTGGTATAGTCCGACAAGCCCTGAAGCCCCTGCCGGGAAACGGTATCAATATCGTCATGGCCGGTGATGACATAGGCCAGTCGTGTTTCCAGAGCCGCTCCGGGAACCGGCGTGGGGCCGGAGGGAGCCGTTGCTGAAGAGGATGTGGTCGAAGCCGGTGTGCCTGCGGCCGTATTCGTTCCAACGGTTCCGCCAGCGGCTGCTGCATTATGCTCAGACGATGCCCCTTGTGCGTAAGCGAGAACCGGGAGTGTCAGCGCGCCAGCCAGTAGCAGTGACAGGCTCTGTTTGCCGGGATGGTGGCCGATCACTCTGCGCAGGGAGAGCCCCGCGCGCATGGCCAGAACCAGCAGGCCATCCATAAGCAGCAGAAGGGCGGCGGCACAGAGGAAGAACGGAGCCAGCGCCGTATCCGGCCTGCGTCCGCCGGGGCTGGTGACGGTGCCGACCGGCGTTGCCGGGGCAAGTGCTGTGATCTGGCTGCTAGCGTTCAGCGCGCGACGGGCTGCGCGCGGGCCATACAGGCCGGGCGGATGGGCGGGAGAGACGGCTGTGCGGGCAAAATCGCTCGCTTTCAGGCCGCGCGCTGCGGGCGGAGGCGGGCCGAGCACGCCATCTCCATCCAGTGTCAGCACTGGTGCCAGAAGCGTGTCATCTGCAGGAATGGTTACGCCATTGGCGTGGTCTATCAGCCTTTGCAACATGGAGACAAACAGGCCGGAGAGCGGCAGGTTAGACCAGTCTGCTGTGCTGCTGACATGGAAAAGGATGATGTCGCCCTTGCCGAGTGCCGCATGGGTCACCAGTGGCGTTCCATCGGCCAGACGCGCCCAGCTATGGGCAGCAAGGTCTGCCACGGGGCTGGCCAGAACCTGCCGGGAAATGGTGACATCTGCCGGAATATCCAGCCCGTGGAATGGAGAGGTGGCATCAAACGGGGCCAGCTTTTGCGGCGCGCCCCACGTCATGGTGCCGCCGAGTTGACGGGAGCCGTCCAGCAAGGCGACGGGGAGCAGATCAGCCGTTGGGTCTGCTGAGGGGCCGCCCGCTGCGGGGCGGGTTTCTGCTGTGTCTGTGTCGTCTCCCGCAGGGGCCTCGGGGGCAGATTCAGAACTGTCTGCGCTAGCGCCATGTTGCGCGCCAGCCAGAGCGGGGCCTGCAAAGCGGATCAGGGTGCCACCCTTTTTCACCCAGTCCTTTACCTTCTGGCGGATAGCCGGATTTGCCAGCGTGCCATCTGGCGCGATGATGACTGAGAGCGGCTGAGCCAGCAGGGTAGCAGGCGTGCCCTCATGCAGGTCTGCCGTGGGGGCGAGGGCACGGCGCAGATAGAATAGCGGGCCGATAAGCGGGGTATCCGCTGCGCCGGAGGTCATCAGTCCCACAGGGCGCAGGCGGTCGCCTTCATCAAATAGGAGCGTGGTTACAGCACTGGCCTGACCAGCCAGAGAAAGCTGGTCAATCCGGTTGCGCACGGCGGTCGGCAGCGTGACGGGCACATCCATCTGCGCGGCTCCGGCAGGTAGAACCAGCGGCAAAACAGCGAGCGTCCCGCCATCCTGCGCATGAACGCGTACGGACAGGGAGCGTGGGGCGGGCTGGGGGAGCGCCAGAAGGCGGGCCATCTGAGTGCTGTTACGCTCAGCAGCCGGAGCAAGGGCCAGAACAGAGGCGTCCGGGAAGTGGATTTCCTGCACGGGGCCAAAAGCGCGCAGGGCGCGGGCAAAGGCCTCATCACCCGGGGAGGTAACGCCATCTGCCAGATACAGTACGGTGCCATTGGTGTGGGGCAGTTTATTTAACGCCTGAGCCACGGCAGCGCGATCCGTGCGCCAGGGGGCCGGGCGCATGCTGTCCAGTTCCTGCCGTACAGCCACAGCGGCGCGCGGAGTAGGGGGCTGGACCTCGTGGCCGTCAGCAGCGGGAGTCGTGCGGACAAACAGAATGCTGCGACCGGCGTGGTCGGCATCCTCTACCAGCCCCTGGGCCGTGGCGATGCGACGGCCCCAGTCTGAGGCGGAGAACAGGCCATCATCCATCACCAGCAGTAGCGGGCCGTGGCCGGTGCTGGGCAGGCGGTCTCCCTGCATGACAGGTTGAGCCAGCCCGAGAACCAGACAAGCCACAGCAGCAAGCCGGACCAGCAGGAGCCATAAAGGAGAACGGACGGCATCATTCTGATGTGGGCGCAAAGTGCGCAGCAGGGCGACTGCCGGAAAAATCTGGGCACGCGGAGCAGGGGGCGTGGCGCGGAGCAGCCACCAGACAACCGGGAGTGTCAGCAGGCCAAACAGAGCCAGCGGGGCAAGAAAAATCATGAGCGCACCCCGGAGTGGCCGGACAGAAGAGCATGGAGCGCCAGCAGTGTGGGCATGGGCGGAGCTTCCGTGCTGTGCAGAACAAGGTCATGCCCGTAACGGGTGGCGAGGGTGGTCAGCTGTGCGTTTCGTGCTTCGACCAGATGCACGTAGTCCTGTTGCAGGCTTTGCACGTTGGGGAGGTCGATTTCCGCTTCACCTTCCAGCCCCTCAAACCGCACGCGGCCCTGATACGGCAGAGTGCGTTCCGCCGGGTCCGTGACCTGCACCAGATGAGTGCGGACGGGGCGACCGGCGAGATGATGCAGGCAGGTCTGAAAGGCTTCTTCTGCACACAGAAAATCACTGACGACCAGCAACTGGGCATAACGCGGCAGCACGGCGGAGGGAGGCAGGGCCGGACGTTTGGTATCAGGTGTGCTCGCAAGCTGGGCCAGCCCCAGGGCCAGTCGTTCCAGCGGGCTGCCTCCGGGGGGCAGAATGGCGGGGCCGGAGGGGGTGAGGAGCTGAACACGTTCCCCCTTCCGCAGCAGAAGGGCTGCGGTTGCGAGGGCGATCAGAATGGCGCTGTCCTGCTTTTCCGGCAGGGACGGGCTGGAACGCCACGCCATGGAGGGGGACAGGTCACACCAGATGAAAACGGTCTGGGCGGATTCGGCTTCCGTTTCACGCACATAGGCGTGTGTGCTGCGGGCAGACTGCCGCCAGTCGATATGGTTGGCCGGCTCTCCCGGCAAAGCCTGGCGGTATTGCCAGAAGGTTTCTCCGCCGCCGGAGCGCCGCTGACCGTGCTGCCCGGCAAACAGGGTTGCGGCAATATGGTCGGCCTGAAGCACCAGCCCCGGCAGGCGTGCCGCCAGAGCGGCGGCCGTGTTGGTGGTGTTTGCGGTCAGAGCCGGAGACGAATCAGGCCGTCGGGCGCGGGTGTGGAATGCTCCGAACAGGCCGCCAGAGGATTCAGCCGTGCTGGCGTTGGCCCTGCCTTCACGCTCTGCGGAGGAGCGTGCAGCAGACGGCGCTCCCTGAGTGAACAGGCGACGGAACAGACCGGATGGAGAAAAAACAGGCCGTGCCAAAGGGTTAGCCCAGCCGGTTGACGAGCCGTGTCAGCACATCGTCCAGCTGCACGCCGTCTGCCCGGGCGGCAAAGGTCAGCGCCATACGGTGCGCCAGCACAGGGCGGGCAAGGGCAATTACGTCATCCAGACTGGGGGAGAGGCGTCCGTCCAGCAGGGCGCGGGCGCGGGTAGCGAGCATCAGCGCCTGTGCGGCACGCGGGCCGGGACCCCACGCAATCTGGCTGCGGAGGGTTTCATCCGGTGAGGTCTCCGGCCGCGCTGAGCGGACCAGAGCCAGAATGGCATCCACAATTTTTTCACCAACCGGCAGGCGGCGGACCAGAGCCTGTGCGTCCATCAGCCCAGTGGTGTCCATAATCGGCTGGGCCTGTGCGTCCTGCGTGCCGGTGGTAGCCAGCAGCATGGTGCGTTCGGCCTGCTCATCCGGGAAGGTCAGCGGGATTTGCAGCATGAAGCGGTCAAGCTGGGCTTCCGGCAGCGGGTAGGTGCCTTCCTGCTCCAGCGGATTCTGGGTGGCGAGCACATGGAAGGGGCGCGGGAGCGGATGTTCTGCCCCGGCAATGGCAACGCGACGTTCCTGCATGGCCTGAAGCAGGGCGGACTGCGTGCGCGGGCTGGCGCGGTTGATTTCATCCGCCATCAGCAACTGGCAGAACACAGGGCCGGGCACAAAGCGGAAGCTGCGGCGGCCTGAGGCGTCCTCATCCAGAATTTCACTGCCGGTAATGTCAGAGGGCATCAGGTCCGGCGTAAACTGGACGCGGCGGGCATCCAGCCCCAGCACGGTGCCAAGCGTTGTCACCAGCAATGTCTTGCCCAGACCCGGCGCACCCACCAGCAGCGCATGGCCGCCGGCCAGAATGGCGGTCAGCGTCTGGCTGATCACTTTGTCCTGACCAAAGATGATACGGGACGTTTCCTGCCGGGCGCGCTGGAGGCGTTCACAGATCATATCCGCTTCACGCACGTCGGGCATGGTGGCAGGCTGGCTGGCGAGGGGCGATGTGTCTGATGAGGTCATGGGTCCAGTCTGACAGATACAGGGCTTACATCAAGCGGGGTATCATCCCTATATCATGCTCAAAGCAGTGAAACAGTCACGAACAGGATGCTCCACCGGTGAATGCTGAAGGCCAAACCCAGAAGAATGCGGTGTCTCACCACACCGCCTGCACGGAAAAAGCCGCAACGGGCGAGGCGCCGGGGAAGTTGCCGTTTCTTATTCGTCGTGATGGTGTCTGGCTTTATCGCGGGTCACCCATCAAGCGGAAGGAAATGGTCTGTCTGTTCGGCTCCTTGCTAACGCGGGATGAGGCCGGCGGCTATCTGCTGCGCTCCCCGTTTGAGACGGGATATATTGACGTAGAGGACGTGCCCTTTCTGGCTGTTGAGCTGGACTGGAAAGGCTGTGGCCGCATGCAGAAGCTGTGTTTCCGCACCAATGTGGATGAACCCGTGGTCGCCAGCCGTGAGCATCCGATTCGGGCTGTCTGGAATGTGCCGAGCGAGGCCTGTGGCGACGGTGGGTGTCCGCCCTATCTGCTTGTACGCACAGGAGAAGGGCAGTTTCCGATAGAAGCGCGGCTGTCTCGCCCGGTCTGGTATGAACTGGCGGCGCTGGCAGAACCCGGCATGTGTCATGGCGTGCCTTGCATGGGCGTGTGGAGTTGTGATTGCTTCTTCCCGCTGGCCCGGATGCCTGTCGAAAACTCCGATATATGACGACGCAACAGCAGGCCGCGGAAACACACCTTTCTCCGCAGCAAAACCAAGCGCTTGCGCTGATCTGGCAGGTCCTGCCGGAGGCGCGTCTGGTAGGCGGTGTTGTGCGGGATCTGCTGGTGGGGCGGGCCGTTGCCGATATTGATATGGCGACCCCGGAGCCGCCGGAGCAGGTGCTGGCGACGTTGAAAAAGGCCGGGATCAAGGTCGTGCCCACAGGTCTGGCGCATGGGACGGTGACGGCGGTGATTGACGCCGCCCCGTATGAAATCACCACCCTCCGGCGGGATGTGGAAACGGATGGGCGGCATGCCGTCGTGGCGTGGACTGCCGACTGGCGGGAAGACGCCGCCCGGCGTGATTTTACCATCAACGCCATGTCACGCGGGCGGGATGGCGTTCTGCATGATTATTTTGGCGGGCGGGATGATCTGGCGCAGGGCCGGGTGCGCTTTGTGGGAGAAGCCGCGACCCGCATTGAGGAAGACGCGCTGCGGATTCTCCGCTTTTTCCGTTTTCAGGCGCGGTATGGCAGCAATCAGCCTGACCCCGAGGCCATGCAGGCCATTACGCAGCAGGCGGATTTGTTGTGCGGGCTTTCTGTTGAGCGAATCTGGTCCGAACTCAAACGGATTCTGATCGGGCCGAATGTGCCGGATGTGCTGACGCTGATGGATCGGACAGGCGTGCTGACAGTGCTGTTCCCCGGGGGTGTGACATGTGCGCGTCTGGTGCGCATGCTGGATGCTGGTGGGCCTGCGGATGCGGTCCTGCGTCTGGCGGCTCTGGTGCCTGAAGAGAAAGCCGGGCTGGCTCGTCGCCTGAAACTTTCAAAGGCAGAGGGCGCGTTTCTGATTGGCGTGTCCGATGGGCCTGTACCGGAGCCCGGCATGACAGACGCTGATCTGCGCCGCCTGCTGGTGAAGGACCCGCCCGAAGTGCTGCTCGGGCGCACATGGCTGCGGCAGGCAGAAAAGCCGGACAGTGCAACACCGAACGACTGGCTTGCGCTGAGAAGCGCGCTCTCCGCGATGTCACCGCCGGCTTTCCCTCTGGCCGGGCGTGATGTTCTGGCCGCAGGGCACCCGCCGGGGCCGCAGGTTGGGGCCGTGCTGGAACAGGTGCGTGCATGGTGGCTGGCGGAGGGCTGCACGCCGCCGCGGGACGCGTGTCTGGCGTTCCTGAAAAAGGTTTTAAAACCACAAAGCTAGGGTGCCCCTTTGCATAGCGAGGCATGAGGCTGGTAGAGGTCTCGCATGACTTCTGCAAAGCCTGATGGTGCGGCTGCTGCCAGCCGCCGTTCCCTGCTGCCCGATGACTCGCGCGTTTTGCTGCAACGCCTCTGGCGGGAGCAGGTGCGTCAGCACCCTGCGCGGATTGCCGCGGTAATTGTGCTGACGGTGCTGACTGCCGCTCTGACGGCTCTGTATCCGCTGGTCATTCAGCGGGCGCTGGACATGTTTGCCACGCATGATTCCCGCATTCTGTATCAGGTGCCGCTGCTGGTGGTGCTCATCACCATTTCCAAGGCGGCCTCCCAATATGCGCAGACTCTGGCAGCGCAGGGGCTGGTGCTGGTGGTGATTCGCGGCTTGCAGGGCGAGATGTTTGACCATCTGGTACAAACTGATGTCACCCGCATTGAGCGTGAACCACCCGCCAAACTTGCTGCCCGCTTTACGACGGATGCAGTCTCCATCCGCGAGGCAATGATTCGCGCGGTTAACTCGCTGGGCGACGTGGTGACAGTGGTCGGGCTGATTGCCTCCATGTTCTATATGGACTGGGAACTGAGCCTGATTGCCGGTCTGCTTTACCCAATCGCCGCCGTGCCGATTCAGAAGCTCGGCAAACGTGTGCGCCGGGCCTCTGGTGGCATGCAGGAGAGAATCGGTGAGACAGCAGCCTTCCTGACCGAAAGCTTCTCCCAGGCCCGCACGGTGCGCGTGTACGGCATGGAGCAGAAAGAAAGTGCGCGGGCTGCTCTGTCCTTTGACCATCTTTATAGCGCGATGCTGCGTATTACCCGTGGTCGCGCCCGTGTGGACCCTCTGCTGGAAGCGCTGGGCGGGTCTGCCGTGGCGGCTGTGCTGGGGTTTGCAGGCTGGCGTGCCGCGATGGGCGGGGCAACGCTGGGGGATTTCTCCGGCTTTGTGGCGGCTCTGCTGCTGGCAGCAAGGCCGCTGCGGGCACTGGGCGCGCTGAATGCCGCCTTGCAGGAAGGTCTGGCGGGCCTTGTGCGTGTCTTTGATGTGATTGATGAAAAACCGGCTGTTCTGGAACGGGCCGGGGCCATAACGCTGCCGTCGGGGCAGGGGCATCTGGCGTTTGAAGATGTTGGCTTTATCTACCCGGATGGGCGCGTGGGGCTGGAAGGGTTGAGTCTGGAAGCGGCCCCCGGCTTTACCGTTGCACTGGTCGGGCCGTCTGGCGCGGGTAAGTCCACGGCGCTTTCTCTGGTGCCCCGTCTGCATGACGTAACGTCTGGCCGGATCATGCTGGACGGGGTGGACCTGCGGGATCTCACGCTCTCCAGCCTGCGGCATGCCATTGCCTATGTCAGTCAGGACCCGCTGCTGTTCGATCTTTCCATCCGCGATAATATTCTGATCGGGCAGGAAGATGCGTCCGATGAGGCCGTGCGGGAAGCAGCCCGTGCGGCGGCAGCGGAGCCGTTCATTCTGGCGCTGCCGGATGGGTATGACACGGTGGTTGGTCCCGGTGGCCAGCGTCTGTCTGGCGGCCAGCGGCAGCGCGTGGCGCTGGCGCGCGCTCTGCTGCGGAATCCGCGCCTGCTGCTGCTGGATGAAGCAACCAGCGCGCTGGATAGCGAGAACGAGGCCGCCGTGCAGGAAGCGCTGGGCACATTGCGCCATTCCCGTACCACCATTGTGGTCGCGCACCGGCTTTCCACCATCCGCTCTGCCGATCTTGTGGTGGTTATGCGGGAAGGGCGTGCGGTGGAATATGGCACGCATGACGAGCTGATTGCTCAGGATGGCCTGTATGCCCGGCTGGTTCGCACGCAGGGGCTGGACCGCTAAGGCGGGTCTTTTTCCCCACATCTGAAACGCTTTTTAGCCGGAACTGGCGCGGCGGGTCGTATGCCCGCTTGAAGCCTTTTTCCGATCATGCCACATACTGACCGAACCGATCGGTCAGCGAAGCGGGAGCGAGCGCTTCCGTGACTGGCTTTGTGTATGAAGTGTGTTTCAGGGACGGGAAACAGAATGGCCGACGACCATAACGAGCAGTCTGATGCAACGTCTGATAACGGGAGCGCCCCGCCAGAGAAGAAGAAAAGCGGGCGTGGCAAGATTATTCTGACATGCGTTGTCATTGTGCTGGCGGTGGCGGCCGGGGTTTACTGGTTCCTGACGCGCAATGAAGTAGAAACGGACGATGCCTTTACCGCAGGCCGCGCCGTCTCTATCGCCCCGCATGTGGGTGGTTATGTGACGGAACTGCTGGTGAACGATAACCAGTTTGTCCGCAAAGGGCAGGTTCTGGCCCGCATTGACCCCAGAGACTGGCAGGCCGCGCGCGATAAAGCTGCGGGTCTGCTGGAAAAATCTCAGGCCGGGATGCAGGCGAGTGACATGATGCACCTGGTTGCTCTGCAGAGCTATCCGGGCCAGCTGGTCCGGGCACAGGGGAACCTGGCTTCCGCCAAGGCGCAGCTTTTTAAAGCGGAAACCGATTATAAACGGCAGCATTCTGTAGAACGCGCCGCAACCTCGCAGCAGGATATTGATTACGCCCGCGCTGCGCTGGAAGCCGCAAAAGCGCAGGTGCAGGAAGCGCAGGGTGCCGTACAGATTGCCACCCCGGTGCAGCCGAACATCAAGAACGCCCAGATTTCGGTTAGCCAGCAGGAAGGTCAGGCAAAAGCTGATCAGGCCGAACTGGATAACGCAAACCTCAATCTGGAATGGACGGTGATCCGCGCTCCGTGTGATGGCTGGATCTCCCAGCGTAATCTGGAGCAGGGCAACTATGTCCGCGCCGGGCAGGTTGTGCTGTCCATTGTAGAGCCGGAAGTCTGGGTTATGGCGAACTACAAGGAAACGCAGATCACCCGCATCCGCCCCGGTCAGACGGTGGATATCAAGGTGGATGCCTATCCGTCTCTCAAACTGCACGGGCATGTCGATTCTCTGCAGAAGGGCACAGGGGCAACTTTCAGCGCCTTCCCGCCTGAAAACGCGACCGGCAACTACGTGAAGATCGTGCAGCGTGTGCCGGTAAAAATCCTGATTGATGACGGTCTGGACCCCAACCAGCAGCTTGCTCTGGGCATGTCCGTGATCCCCGTTGTGCATGTAGATACGCAGGGCCATTCCGACGCCGCGCCGCAGGATGTGCAGCAGGCCGTGGCGCAGCGCCAGAAAGCAGCCTCCACAGCTGGCCATGAGACCGCCGCGCAATGAGTGCTCAGGACGAGGTCGTCGCCGGAGGGTGGAAGCCCAAGCATAATCCATGGTCCGTCGCCTTCATTGTGACGATGGCGGCGTTCATGGAAATTCTTGATACGACAATCGTCAACGTGTCCCTGCCGCACATCGCCGGGAGCTTATCCAGCACCTACGATGATGCGACATGGACGCTGACGGCGTACCTCGTCGCAAATGGTATTGTGCTCACCATCTCCGGGTGGCTGGGCAAGGTTTTTGGCCGAAAACGATACTTTCTGATCTGTATTGTGATGTTTACGGTTTCCTCCTTCCTGTGTGGCATGGCCACCAGTCTGGGGGAGCTGATTGTGTTCCGCATGATGCAGGGCTTCTTTGGGGGCGGCCTGCAACCCAACCAGCAGTCCATTATTCTGGATAGTTTTCCGCCGGAAAAACGCGCGGCAGCCTTTGGGCTGACGGCGATTGCGGCAGTCGTCGGGCCGGTGATTGGCCCGACGCTGGGCGGCTGGATTACCGATAACTTCTCATGGCGCTGGATCTTCTTCATCAACGTGCCGTTCGGTATTCTCACAACGCTGGGTGTGGCTGCGCTGGTGGAAGATCCGCCGTGGGCCAGAAAGCGAAAAGCCCCGGTTGATTTGATCGGTATCAGCCTCATCACCATCGGGTTTAGCTGTCTGGAAGTGATGGTGGACCGTGGTGAGGATGCCGACTGGTTTGGCTCCACCTTTATCCGCGTGATGTGTGTGCTTGCCGTGCTGGGGCTGGGTGGCGCTGTGATGTGGCTGCTGCATACGGATAAACCTGCGGTGGATCTGCGGGTGTTCAAGGATCGCAACTTTGCTGTGGGCACGGCGATGATGGGGGCGATGGGCGCACTGCTTTATTCCTCCGCAATTATCGTCCCGCAGTTTGCCCAGCAGGTGATGGGCTATACGGCTACGCTGGCCGGGCTGGTTCTTTCTCCGGGTGGGATTGCAGTCATTATCCTCATCCCGATTGTGGGAAAGCTGATGAGCATTTTCAGCGTCCGCAGCGTCATCGCGTTAGGTTTTACGCTGATGGGGCTCTCGCTGTTCTTCTCAGCACAACTGACGCCGCTGCTGGATTTTAAGCATCTGGTCTTCTTCCGTATGAGCCAGACGGCATGTCTTGCGTTCCTGTTTGTGCCACTTTCCACCATTGCGTATTCCACTATTCCGGGACACCTGAATGCGGATGCGTCGGCGCTGTTCAGCATGGCGCGTAACGTGCTGGGGTCTCTGGCTATTTCCGGGGCCACAGCGCTGCTGATGGAGCGGAAGCAGGCGCATCAGGCGCATATGGTCCACTGGATGACGCCTTATAACCAGCCGTATAATGAGTATCTGACGCAGGCCCAGAATGCCGGCATCAACCGGGGGCTGACGCCGGAGAACGCGCAGGCTGTGGCCCAGCATGTGCAGTATCTGGAGTTCTCCCGTCAGGTCGCCATGCTGACCTATAATGAGGTCTTCATGATCCTCGGGATTGGCGCGTTCCTGTGCGTGCCGTTCTGCTTCCTGCTGTCCAGCATCAAAAGTGGCGGCAAGCCCACGGGCGCGCACTAAAGCACGCTCGTCGGCCTCAGTGGCCGCAAGGGCGATGCCACTTGCTGGCCATGTAAGCCATCAGGGCAGCAGGGAAACGTACCGGCTCTAAAAGCCGGTTGAGACGGAAACAACCCCGGCAAAGCCCCCACCCACAAAATAGGTGGGAGCTTTTCCCGCAATGTTGGTGCCGTAAACCCCCTGTGTAGTGCGAGCGTTTGCGGAAACACTGTTAACCCCGGACAGATAACCCGACTGACAAAGATTGATCAGGTTGAGCTGGATCTGTGGAGAGCGCGCAAAGCCCACCTGCCGCAGCCGGTAGCCCATGCTGAGATTGGCCGTCATAAAGCCGGGAATACGCTCATCATTCATGAAGGTGGAATAGGTTGGCCCCACGTAATTGAGCGTGAACTGACCAAACAGATGCGTGTCATCATAGGACAGGCCAAGACTGCCGGAAAAATCGGGGGTGCGAATGGCCTTTTTGCCCCGTGTGGGCAGGTAGTCCATGCCTGATTTCAGATTATTGTCGATGGTGGCGTGAATATACTGGGCCGAGAGGTAAGGGCTGAAATGGTGCCAAGGCTTGAGGCCGACCTCAAGCTGTGCGCCGCGGGCTGTCTGCCCCCCTCCATTGAGAGATTCCGTCACCAGCGCACCATTCAGGTTGCTTGTTGTGCTGATCTGGCGATTTGTAAAATTGTAATTGAAGAGAGCGGCCGAGACGTTGATTTGCCCGGTATGGCGGTAGCCTAGTTCTTCGCCAATGGAATATTCGGGGCGTGTGTCACTGGTGGCGCTGCGGGTCTGTGCCCCGGTAGCAACGCTGAAACGGTCATTATAGCTGGAAATGCCGGAGGGGGCGCGGAACCCTGTTGTCCCGTTCAGGAAGATCTGGTCCCTCGGCGTCAGGTCATAACTGGCGGAAAGCTGAGGCTGGGGCGAGAAATAGCTGGCTCCGTTGCGGTAGCGTGCGCCCGCAAGCTGGTTGCTGATGGTGCGCGTGACCATAATAGCGCGAAACGTGGCGGAAAGCGTCAGCCGGTTGGACAGAGCATGAAAGCGGTCCTGCACAAACAGGGCATTCACCTGCTGCACAAGATGCGAGTTGTAGGAGGTCAGCGGGTCTCCTGATGCCGTCAGAATAGGGTAATACCCCCGCATGTTTGAAACCCCGCCAGTTGCATCCACGGCGGCATAACGAGAGGGGTTTGAATAATCATAATAGGAATACCACGCGCCTCCTGTCAGGCTGTTGCGATCTGCATCCCAGCGCAGGGATGCCGTGATACCGGAATGGGCCTGTTTGAAGGTATCCGTTGCAACAGCGGTAATCAGACCTGTCTGGGAGTCAGCACTGGCCTGGAGTAGCCCGGCGGGCTGGTTGCCCTGATAGCTGTGCTGCGGGTCAAGCGTAGTGCCAAACCCGTCATACCCCGAGACATAAATGAAATAGGGTGTGAGCGAGAGATGGAAATGCCGGTTTAGTCTGAATTCCAAGGGGGCTGTCAGCAAGGTCTGGGCGCGGGCGTTTTCCTGCAACAGGTAATAGGCACTGTCACCCTCGGTATAATGGGATGAATAATTGAAATGGGTACCACTGGCATGCCATTGCGTACGCGTGGGCGCGCGCAGGTAATATTGCCGCTGCCGGTTGAAGGAGAAAATGAGTGAGGCCGAACTGCCCTTGCCCCATTCCCGCAGCAGGCGGCTGTCCACATGGTAGCGTGGGCTGTCTCCGGCCCCGCGCCACTGGTTGGCGTTGCGGTAGGAAAAAGAGGCAAAACCAGTTACCCCTGTATGGCCGATTTCTCCACTGTCCAGCCGCAGAAATTCACGGTTGAGCGCATAGGACCCGTAAGAAAGATCCATAAAACCGCCTGCTGTTTTGCGCGGTTTGATCATATGCACACTCAGCTGGCCGCCTACCGCGTTGTAAAGTGGTGCCGTCGCATCTGCTGCGCCCTGCGTGAGGGTAACGGAACTGATGTTTTCCGTATCTGCCGTGGCGGAGGTGTAAGGCATCAGGAAAAGTGGCGGGGCAGCGGGTACGCCTTCAAACAGATACCCGATTTCCGTCTGGTCCAGCCCGCGGATGGACAGCCCCTGCTGGTCATCATTCGTGCCGAGCGGGTCATTGGCGGAATAAATCACACCGGGCAGGGCCGCAATCATGGCAGTAGGGCTCTCGGTGGGGCTCTGGCGGGCAATGTAGTCTCGCGTCAGGCCGCTCTGCGCGTGGGGCGTACGCTGCTGCGGCATCAGGCCACCGCCGGCAGTGCGGCCCGTGGTGCCATCTGCGGTGGTATGGCTTTTGACGGTAATGTATTCCGGGTGTGCCGGCGCTGAGCTTTTCTTTTTCTGCTCGCGTGTTGTTTCTTCCGTTGTTGTGCTGGCTGTTTCCGTCGCGGCATCTGCTTCAGGCGTGCCGCACAAGCTGGATAATGCCGTGGCCAGCATCAGCATGGAGACAAGAGTGCTGTCGGGAAAAGAAGAGGAGGCGCGCGGCATGCTGGTCAGACTTTTTATCGGATTTTATTGATTTTTTCATAGCCTATCGGTCTTCTCAGAAGACTCAAATGTTATATCATAACATTTCTGTTAGAAGGGCTATGAAGCCTCATCCAGCCCGCTTGGGGGCGTGTATTAAAGCTGCTTCAGGCAGGAGATATGGAAAGGGGGGAAAGAGATGCACTCTTTCCCCCTTTTCTGTGGTCACATGATGCGGCGTGGATATCTCTAAAACTTTTGAGATAGAAACCGGTTTTGTAGACCGGCATTAGTCAGTCAGACCGGTGTGCCGGGTTTAATGTCATAGGCCTTCTGGACAATCTCGGGGCGTGTGCCCAGACCATCTGTGACTTTCTGGGTCCAGGCGGCATCCATCTGTTCACGCTGCTGCGGGATGATCTCTTTCGGCTCCACGTTCCGATAGGTCTTGATGCTCCCGTTGATGACCCCGACTGTGGTTTTGAAAACCGGCTCCGGATCATACTGCTCGTGCGGGAAAGCAATTTTGCTGTAATCGAACAGGCGTTTTGAGGGATCATCTTCCCAGCTTTTCCATGTTTCAAACATGCGATCATTAAAGCCGGTGAGGAACGGGCCGGGGTTAACGGTGGCCACCTCAATACCGAACTCGCGCACTTCCTGACTTAGCGCTGCGGCAATAGCCTCAACGCCATGCTTGGAAGAGGAATAAGCCCCGGTAAAGGGATCTGCCGTGAGACCTGCCACGGAGGACATGAAGACGACCTTACCCTTTTTCTTCGCCACCATTTTTCGCAGGACAATCTGCGTCAGCAGGACCGGTCCGATAATATTAACTTCATACTGGCGGCGCAGGTTTTCAGCCGGGATATCGGCCACAGCCCCGCCTTCGGAAATGCCAGCGTTATTCAACAGAATATCGACATCCCAGCCTTCGGCTTTCCGGCGGTCGCCATCATGCGTGACATCAAGTTTTTCAACCTGAAGTGTGACATTGCGGTTGCGGGCTTCTTCAGACACCTCATAAACCTGCGCGGCAATTTCCACACCAGCGATGACGTCAAAGCCTTCGGCAGCAAGACGGAATGCAACTTCACGGCCAAAACCCGTGCCTGCGCCTGTAATCAGGACTGTCGTCATGGTGTTTTCCTTTAAGCTTAAGAGTGAGGCTCGGCTGTTTTTGCCTGCGTCCGCATTCAGGATAATCGTCTGAAGCGGCACAGCCCCGTTGCTTAAAGGGACGCACAGCACCGCCGGGAGTTCCGAAAAACTCTCGGGCGGTGCTGGCAGGGGAGATATGTGTTTAGCGGGAAATGAGGCTCAGGCAGGCGTTGCGAGCGGTCCAAAATCCTGCACCAGACGCTCATAAATCGGCTTTTTGAAGCCGACATTGCCAGAGGGCAGGTCGGCCAGTTCAATCCACTGAAAAGCGTCAAATTCCGGAGGTGTCTGAGCGTCCAGACGGATATCGGCGTCCGTGCCGGTAAAGGCCAAGGCAAACCACTTTTGTGTCTGCCCGCGGAAGCGGCCACCCAGCGCCTTGCCAATCAGATAGTCGGGCAGATCATACGTAATCCAGTCTGGGTGTTCCTGCAGGATACGCAGCGTGCTGGCATCCAGCCCCAGTTCTTCCTGCACTTCCCGAAAGACGGCTGTTGTCGGGTCTTCCCCCTCGTCAATCCCGCCTTGCGGGCATTGCCAGACGCCCTCGGAAAGCGGGCCACCTGCGCCAGGCTGGTCCGTGCGGCGTGCGATAAGGATCCGGCCATCGCCCCGAAAAATCATGGCGGCGACATTCGGGCGGTAGGGCAGGCTTTCTGCTTTAGGGCTGGTGCTCATTGTGGAAGTCCGAGGGATGTGGGGGTGTTCTGGGCGTGGGGTGTGGCGTTGTGAACATTCACATGCATGGCACCCGCTGAGGCTGTGGGCACCGGTGGTGCAGGCGGTTGTGCGGGGGCAGGAGCCGGTGGCGGCGCAGGCACGGGAGCTGCCAGCATACTGACAGGCACCAGCGTAATGCCGACATTGGCCAGATGCGGAATCCATGCCTTGAGGCAGGAGAGGGCCACAGGGCGCAACGGGCCGATAACGCCAATGGCGTGTCCGTTTTTACGGGCAAGCTGCTGGAGCTTGAGAAGCTGGATGTCGATCGTGACGATATCCGCATCCGTATTAATGGCGACATCAGCCGTCCCAATTGCCCCCGGTCCGTCGGAGGCCGTGGCGGGGGTGGCATTCAGATAGAACAGGCCACGCTGATGCAGGGCCGAGAGAATGGGTTTGAATGCCGCAGAATGCGGATATTCACCGCCATTCTCGCCGGAAAACGCATTTGTCACCCCGGCATAACCGGCCAGATGGGAAAGCGTCTCGTTCAGGTTCTCAATGTTTTTTCGCTCAGAGAGAGAGGCTTGCAGAGCATTTGGCAAAGCCTCTTCACCCGTTGCCTTGCCATCGGCAGGGCGGTCCTGCATCGGCAGAGAGAGCAGTGTTTCATGGTTATGCGCTCTGGCGCGGTCCATCAGGCTGCTCGGGTCTGATGCATAAGGCGAAATGGCCAGAGAAACCGGGCCGGGCAGAGCATCGATAGCCTGATTGCTCAGTTCATCATCCGACTGCCCGATACCATCAATCAGCAGGGCAACCTGTGCATTGCCTGCGGGAACAGGCACGACCGGTGCGGCATAAACCTGCCGGGGCAGGAGGCCATGTGGGCCCACCTTGGGCAGAGCAAAACCACCGGGGCCAAGGTCGCTTGTCAGCAGATCCCCCATAGGGGCAGGAATTTCTGTCTTGCCGGCCAGCGCCGCAATGGCGGCAGGGGAGGTGGTGCCAACATCAATATCTTCCCCGCTCACCTCAGCATAGGGCGGCCCCATGATTTGCAGGGTGAGGACGACAACCCCCGCCAGCGCCGTGCATCCGCCCCAGAAGTAGAAAAAGGCGCGGCCAGATGCAGGCATCTTCTGCCACAGAGAAGCCCCGGAGGGCTTCCCGGGCGTGCCAGGAGATGGGCTGGACATAAGGGCGTTGGCTCCGGTTTGGGTTAGTGGTGCGCGTGGTCATCCTTCGCCGCCGGTGCCGGAGGCTTGGCGGCGGGCAGGGAGGCTGACGGATCCGGCGCAGGCAGTCCGGCCATGGAGCGCACAACCCGCAGACCCTGCTGGAGCTGGAAGTCCGTGGCAGGCTTGGTGTAGTCAAACTCCGGCCAGTTTGCCGGCGGTTCACCCGGAATATCCTTGGCAATGGCCGGCAGGTCCGTCCGGGGAGAGGACTTGGTCTGGTTCCCGCCCTGATTTTTCAGGATATGTTCAAGGTCTGCTTCATGCAGGCTGAAGCCGGGGTCTTCCCGCGTTTCTTTCACGGCGATATCGGGCGTGATGCCCAGCCCCTGAATGGAACGGCCGGAGGGGGTGTAATACCGCGCTGTCGTCAGGCGGATCGCCCCGTTGCCCGGAATAGGCATGATGGACTGCACAGACCCCTTACCAAAGGATTTTGTGCCCAGCAGCACAGCGCGGTGGTGGTCCTGCAATGCGCCAGAAACAATTTCAGATGCGGAGGCAGAGCCACCGTTGATTAGCACCACAACCGGCAGACCATCGGTAATGTCTGTGCCGTGGGCATCCCAGCGCTGGCTGTCCTTGGGGTGACGGGCTCGGGTGGAGACAATCTCGCCCGAGCGGATAAAGCTGGAGGAGACATCAATGGCCTGATTGAGCAGCCCGCCGGGGTCATTGCGCAGGTCCAGCACCAGCCCGGCCAGCTTGCCGCCAGCCTGCTGCTTGAGCTGGTTATAGGCCTTGAGCAGACCTTTTTCCGTTTCCTCATTGAACTGTGCAATGCGGATATAGCCAATCCGGTCATACAGCGCGGATTTGATCACCTCGATATGGATGTTCTCACGCGTCAGCGTCAGGATAATCGGCTTTGGCGTTTTCTCGCGCACCAGCGTGAGGGTGATTTTGGTGTTGGGCTTGCCGCGCATTTTCTTCACGGCTTCATCCAGCGGGGTGCCATCCACGGGGTGGCCATCCACGGCAATAATGTAATCACCCGGCTTGATGCCAGCGCGGAAGCCCGGCGTGCCATCCACCGGGGAGACCACGCGGATGTGCCCGTCCTGCTGTTGCAGTTCCAGACCAAGGCCGCCGAACTCACCCTTCATCTGCACCATCATGTCCGCATACTGTTTTTCGGTCATGTAGGAGCTGTGGGGGTCAAGGCCTGTCAGCATGCCGTTGAGGGCATTGGTGATGAGGTCTTTGTCCGAAACCGGCTCGACATAATCTGCGCGCACAAGGTCCAGCACGGTGCCGAACAGCGTGAGCAGGCGATAGGTTTCGGCATGGTTGCTGGTGGGAGAGGCGTCTGGAGCCTTTTCCGCCATGGCGGGGGAGGCGAGCATGCCTGCGCCGGGCAGCACTCCGGGGTGGGAGGCCAGGGCAAGGCCTGCCAGGAAAGTGGCGCCAAGCATCAGACCTGTGCGGAACTTCATGCGATCTCGTCTCCTGTCGCCGGGTGTAAAACCCGTGCGGTCGTGTCCTGTCGAATGTTACAGCGTATGGCTAACTTTGCCTTGTAGCGCAAAGCTCTGCCTGTGTCCGCCATGCAGTAGGGCGAGATTAGCCGCTTCCGCCGGGCAGGCAAACTGTCTGTCCGCTTTTCCTTACAGGAAAGGCGCCGGGTTGACGGGTTTTTGCCCGTGGCGGAGCTGAATGAACAGTGTGCCGGAGCTGCCGGAGGAACCCATGTGCCCGATGGGCGCGCCTTTGGATAAGCCTTGCCCCGTCGCCACATCCAGCCCGGAAAATCCTGCCATCACAAAACGATAATGCTGCCCGCAATTCAGAATGACCATCTGCCCGTAGGTGCGGAACGGCCCTGCAAAATCAACGCGGCCAGAACAGGGGGTACGCACACTGGCGCCGGGCGCGGTGCGGTAGGTGATGCCGGTGGCGGGGCCAGATTCGGTCGCGGAGCCCCATGTGCTGACAAGCGTGCCCACCACGGGGCGCGTCCCGCCGCCTGCTGGCGGGTGGTCGGACAGGCCCGGACCTGCGGCAGACGCCATGGCCGCCATTTTGCGCCGGGCGGCGTCGGCCCGTTCCTGCGCGCGGCGTCTGGCAGCTTCATCCCGTGCGGCCTGATGAGCTTTTTCGGCGGCGGCAATTTCTTTTTGCAGTGCGGATTCTGCATCAGCTTGCAGCGCATCCAGCCGGGAGACGGCATCCTGGAGACTGGATGCGCGTTGCGTGGCATTTTGCAGGCGCACGGCGGCGGCCCGGGCGGCGGCATTGGCCTGCTGCTGGGCTGCACGCGCTTTTAAGGCCTGCTGCCGGACCTGATCACGCTGGCGGCTCTGGGTTTCCTGCAACTGGCCGAGTGTGGCGAGTTTAGCGGTGAGGTCTGCATCCAGCGCCGTCAGCTTTTCCTGCCGGGCGCGCATGTCCTCCGCCTGATGTTCCAGCCCGCGAGACAGCCCCCGCAGCACCAGAAAGCCGGTAACAGCCTCCCCCTGCGGCACAGGGGCAGCCAGCAATGTGTCGGAAGGATAAAGGGACAAGCGTTCGGCCAGCGGCAGAACCGGGGCAAGGGCTTTGGCATCCGCCGTCAGCGCGTCACGCAGGCTGGCCTGTTCCTTACGGAGATCGGCAATGCGGGAATCGAGGTCCGAGACCTGCTGTTCCGTGGTCTGAAGCTGCGCTGTGGCCGAGACGGTGGCGGCAGACAGCGCCGATGCCTTGGCGGCACTCTGCACAGCGACGGCCTGAGCAGCCTCATTTTTAGCGCGCGAGGCGGTGACGGCGGCGGCCTGTGCAGCTTTCTGCTTATCCATGGCGGCCCGTTGCGCCTGCGTGGCGGCAAGGGCTGCCTGCGCCTGCCGGACGGAGCGCTCTGCTTCGGCCTCTGCGCGGGTAGAGGCCGAGCCGGCTGAGGATGACGCGGACCGTTTGGCTGAAGTGGACGTGTGTGCACCGCTTGTGTGCGTGGACGAGCGACGGCTCGTGCTTTTTGACGCACTATGCGTCGTGTGTGTTGTGTTTTTCTTAGCGGTGGCGGCCTGTGCTGGCGGGATACAGGTGAGACAGGCGAAGATCCCGATAGGCAGGATGCTCAAACCCCGCCTCCCATAGCCTCGACCTCCCTGCCCATAATGAGCGGGCAGAGAAGGGGGAAACGGTGCGGGAGGCGGGGCGAAAAGCATTCAGTCCGTTAGCAGGGAAGTCCCTGTCATGTCATCAGGTTTGGGTAAACCCATCATGTCCAGCAGGGTGGGGGCAAGGTCGGCCAGACGACCGTCCTTCAGCTTTTTGTTGCCAACCCCAAAGGCCACCAGCGGGACCACGTTCAGGGTGTGGGCTGTGTGTGGCACGCCCGTTTCCGGGTCCTTCATGGTCTCACAGTTGCCGTGGTCGGCGGTGACCAACAGGGCGCCATTCTGTTTTTCAAGGGCGTCGATAATGCGGCCCGTGCCTGCGTCTACCGTTTCAACCGCCTTGATGGCTGCTTTCAGCACGCCTGTATGGCCGACCATATCCGGATTGGCGAAGTTCAGGACGATCAGGTCGTACTGCCCGCTCTCAATCGCGGCGACGGCTTTGTCCGTCAGTTCCGGCGCGGACATTTCCGGCTGAAGATCATAGGTAGCGACCTTGGGGGACGACACCATGATGCGGTCCTCCCCTTCAAACAGTTTTTCGCGTCCGCCATTCAGGAAGTACGTAACGTGCGGATATTTTTCCGTCTCGGCCATGCGCAGCTGGGTGCGCCCGGCGCGGGAGACGACTTCCCCCAGAATGTTTTCCAGCGAGTCCGGCGGGAACAGCACTGTCAGGCGCTCGGCCAGCGTGTCGCTATAGTGCGTCATGCCCAGAACGGAGGCGAAGTGCACCACCTTATGGCGGGCAAAGCCGTCAAAACCCGGTTCCAGCATGGCGTCCAGAAGCTGGCGGATGCGATCTGCCCGGAAGTTGAAGGAGAGCAGGCCGTCTCCATCCTTCATGCCGGTATAACCTTCCAGCACGGTTGGCTCGATAAATTCGTCTGAGATGTCGGCCTGATAGGCTTTGGTGATGACATCCTGCGCCGTGGCGGCTTTCGGGCCTTCCGCGCTGACCATCACGTTGTAGGCTTTTTCCACCCGGTCCCAGCGTTTATCGCGGTCCATGGCGTAATAGCGGCCAGACACGGTGGCGATCTTCACGCTGTCGGGCAGTGCGGCGCGCAGGGTTTCCAGATAGCCCTGAGCGGAGCGGGGCGGGGTGTCTCGCCCATCGGTGAACACATGGAACGCGACCGGCACGCCTGCTTCCGCCACCATGCGAGCAAGGGCTGCGGCGTGGTCCTGATGCGCATGCACACCACCGGGTGAGACAAGGCCGAGCAGATGGCAGGTGCCGCCGGTTTTCTTTAGGGTGTCGATAAAGCTGGTCATGGCGGTGCTGCGGGCCACGCTGCCATCCTGAATGGCGGTGGTGATACGCGGCAGCTCCTGCATGACGACGCGGCCTGCGCCGATATTCAGATGCCCGACTTCGGAATTGCCCATCTGGCCATTGGGAAGGCCAACATCTTCCCCGCTCGTGCGCAGAAAGCTACGGGGACCATTTTTCCAAAGCGCATCAAAAACCGGGGTGTGGGCCTGCCGGACTGCGTTATCTGACGAGTCTTCTCTCCAGCCGAAGCCATCAAGAATAACCAGCATAACAGGGCGTTTCGTCTGGGAAGGTGCGGAAGCACTCATAGAACCATGCCTTCTTATTGTTTTATGGCGTGACTATGCCACTAAAACAGCCGGACACAAAGAGCCGGGCAGGCATGGTTCCTAAGTGTTAAGCGCGGCGAACGATGTAGTGTTCGCCCAGTGCTTTGGTAATCAGGGCCGCGTGTTCCGGGTCCCGTGCTTCAATCATCACTTCAAGTTCAGCAGCCTGCACGGAGGGGGCTGCAAACAGGCGCTGATGAGAGACTTCAATGATATTGCCGCCTGCTTCCCCAATGCTTCTGGAAATATCAGCCAGCACGCCGGGGCGGTCGGGAATTTCCATAATCAGGCGCAGGATGCGGCCATCACGCAGCATGGCGCGCAGCAGGGTGTTGGCCAGAATGCGGCTGTCGATATTCCCGCCGGAGACGGGCAGGGCGACTTTCTTGTCCCGGAACAGTTCCGGGTAGGTCATGACGGCAGCAAGGCCAGCTGCGCCAGCCCCTTCACTCACCTGCTTGGCGCCTTCAGCCAGCAGGGTAATGGCGGTTTCCACCGCGCATTCCGGCACGACCAGCACGCGGGACACCAGCTTGCGGATAATTTCATCCGGGCGCTGGCCGATCTGCATGACGGCAATGCCCTCGGCAATGGTGGAGCCGCCCGAAGGATGGGTGGCCGGGCCGGGGAAGGCGGAGAGCGAGTTGTAGCTTTCCACCTGTACGCCAATCAGCTCCACATCCGGGCGCATGGCTTTGGCTGCAACGGAGCAACCGCCCAGCAGTCCGCCGCCGCCAATGGGGGCAACCAGCATGTCCAGCGGACCAGCATCCTCAAACAGTTCCAGCGCACAGGTGCCCTGACCAGCCATGATAGCGGGATCATCATACGGATGGATGAAGGTGCGGCCTTCACGCGCCTGAAGGTCCTGTGCAAACAGCAGGGCTTCTGCAAAGCTTTCGCCTTCCAGAATAACCCGTGCGCCCCAGTTGCGGGTACGCACCACTTTGGCGGCCGGCGTGAATTTGGGCATGACGATCACGGCATCAATGCCCAGCAGGCTGGCATGGCGGGCAACGCCCTGCGCATGGTTGCCAGCCGAGACGGCAATTACGCCGCGCTTGCGCTCATCCTCGGACAGCAGTGCGAGTTTGTTGGCCGCTCCGCGCTCCTTGAACGAGCCGACAGCCTGAAGATTTTCCAGCTTCAGGGTAATCTCAGCGCCGGTCGCTTTCGAGAGAGACTGAGAGGAAATCGTGGGGGTGCGGAGTACACTCCCGTTGATCCGCGCCGCTGCGGCGGTGATATCCTCAAACTTCAGCATCTCAGATGAATTTCACAGACAGGATCTCATACGTCCGGTCACCACCTGGCGCGGGGACTGAAACGGTATCGCCTTCATGCTTGCCAATCAGGGATTTGGCGAGCGGGGAGGAGATGGACAGCAGGTTCAGCTTGATGTCCGCTTCATGCACACCAACAATCTGGTAGGTAGCTTCCTTGTCGGTATCTTCATCAACCACGGTGACGGTTGCACCGAACTTGACCTGATCACCAGACAGGGTTGTGGGGTCAATCACCTCAGCCGTGGAGATGATGCTCTCCAGCTCAAGAACGCGACCTTCGGTAAAGGACTGCCGTTCACGCGCAGCGTGGTATTCCGCGTTTTCCGAAAGATCGCCGTGGCTGCGGGCTTCCGCAATGGCGCGGATGATGGCCGGACGCTCTACAGATTTCAGATTACGCAGTTCGTCTTCGAGCCGCCGTAAACCTTTTTCCGTCATCGGAGTTTTCTGCAAGACATGTCCCCAGAATAAATCTGCCGGACGATCAGGCCGGCATGGAAGTTATAAAAAAACACGGGTACAGGCGGCCATGCCCTCAGGCAGGCCGCTTGCCCCGCGGAACGTGGAAGGCAGGCCCGAAGGCCCGCCCTCCTGTTCAGAACGATCCACTAAAGTATGACTGAAGTGGCGCAACTTCAAGCGGTCCTTCACGCATTGCCGCAATTGCATAGGTTGCAGCCCGTGCGCCAGCCATGGTGGTGTAGTGCGGAATGCCCAGCACAAGGGCAGAGCGGCGGATGTCAAAACTGTCCGCCACGGACTGTGCGCCACGGGCGGTGTTGATGACCATCTGCACTTCACCCGAGCGGATGGCGTCCACACAATGCGGGCGGCCTTCGAGCACCTTGTTTACCACATCGACCTCAATCCCGGCGTCGCGCAGCTTTTTGGCTGTGCCGCGGGTGGCCAGAATTTTGAGACCCATGCTGGCCAGCTGGCGGCCAAGGGCGGGGAGGTGCGGCTTGTCGCTTTCCCGCACGGACAGGAAGACCGTGCCGGAGGTGGGCAGGCGCACACCGGCACCCAGCTGAGACTTGGCAAAAGCCCGCTCGAAAGACGTATCCAGCCCCATGACTTCACCCGTGGACCGCATTTCCGGCCCCAGAATGATGTCCACTTCCGCAAAGCGGTTGAAGGGGAAGACGGCTTCCTTCACGGCCACATGCGGCACCACGGCACGGTCATCCAGATTGAAGCTGCTCAGCTTGGCACCAGCCATGACGCGGGCACCAATCTTGGCCACCGGAACGCCCGTTGCTTTGGCGACGAACGGTACGGTGCGGGAGGCACGCGGGTTGACCTCAAGGACGAAGATTTCCTGATCCTTGATGGCGTACTGCACGTTCATCAGCCCGACGATGCCCAGCTCACGCGCCATGGCTTCGGTCTGTGCTTTCAGTTCCGTCACAATGGCAGGGGAGAGGGTGTAGGGCGGCAGGGCGCAGGCGCTGTCACCGGAGTGAATGCCAGCTTCCTCAATATGCTCCATCACACCGGCCACATACACGTCCGTGCCGTCTGCAATGCAGTCCACGTCCGCTTCAATGGCTTCGTTCAGGTAGTGGTCAATCAGCACCGGGCCGGAGGCAATGTCATGCCCGGCCAACTGAAGCGCGCCACGCATATAGCGCTGGAGGCCTGCACGGTCATACACAATTTCCATGGCCCGGCCGCCCAGCACGTAGGACGGACGCACCACAACCGGGTAGCCAATGCGTTCTGCAATATCCTCAGCTTCTGCCGGGGAGCGGGCAATGCCGTTGGCAGGCTGAAGCAGGCCAAGCTTATGCAGCAGCGCCTGGAAGCGTTCCCGGTCTTCCGCGCGGTCAATAGCATCAGCTGGGGTGCCCAGCAGCGGGATACCCGCTTTTTCCAGCGCGTGAGACAGCTTGAGCGGCGTCTGGCCACCATACTGCACAATGCAGCCTTTAACGGTGCCGTTCTGCTGTTCCCGACGGATCAGCGCCACTACGTCTTCTGCCGTCAGCGGCTCGAAATACAGACGGTCGGACGTGTCATAATCGGTGGAGACCGTCTCCGGGTTACAGTTGACCATGATGGTCTCAAACCCGGCCTCACGCAGCGCGTAGGCAGCGTGCACGCAGCAGTAATCGAACTCGATGCCCTGACCAATCCGGTTCGGGCCGCCGCCGAGAATGATAATCTTCTCGCGGTCGGTCGGGTCGGATTCACAGGCCGGAGGGGCAAACACGCCTTCATACGTGGAATACATATAGGGCGTGCTGGAGGCGAACTCACCGGCGCAGGTATCAATGCGCTTGTAGACGGCATTGACGCCAACCTGATCCCGCAGGGCAGACACTTCGTCTGCCTGCAGGCCGGACAGGCGGGCCAGCTGGATATCAGAAAAGCCCATGGCTTTCAGGCGGCGCAGGCCTTGTGCATCACGCGGCAGACCGTGGTTCTGGATCGCGCGTTCCGCGTGGACGATTTTTTCCAGTTCCCGCAGGAACCACGGCTCAAAACGGCAGGCTTCGTTAACGTCTTCAACAGACAGACCGGCACGCAGAGCCTGAGCGGCCATCAGAATACGCTCGGGACGCGGCTGGGAGAGTGCTGCGCGGAAAGCGTCCTCGCCGCCATCGCCGGGTACGTCCACCGGGTCCAGCCCGTGCAGGCCGGTTTCCATGGAGCGCAGGCCCTTCTGCAAAGCTTCCGTGAAGGAGCGGCCAATGGCCATCGCCTCACCAACGGACTTCATGGAGGTGGAAAGCAGAGCCGGGGCGCCGGGGAACTTCTCGAACGTAAAGCGCGGGATTTTGACGACCACATAGTCAATGGTCGGCTCGAAGGACGCCGGGGTGGAGCCGGTAATGTCGTTCTTCAGTTCATCCAGCGTGTAGCCCACAGCCAGCTTGGCGGCGATCTTGGCGATCGGGAAGCCGGTTGCCTTGGAGGCCAGCGCGGAAGAGCGGGACACGCGGGGGTTCATTTCAATGACCACCATGCGCCCGTCTTTCGGGTTCACGCCGAACTGTACGTTCGAGCCGCCCGTTTCCACGCCAATGGCGCGCAGGCAGGCAATGGAGGCGTCACGCATCCGCTGGAACTCTTTATCCGTCAGCGTCAGAGACGGCGCGACAGTGATAGAGTCCCCGGTGTGCACACCCATCGGGTCAATATTTTCGATGGAGCAGACGATGATGCAGTTGTCCGCTTTGTCGCGCACAACTTCCATTTCGTACTCTTTCCACCCCAGCAGAGATTCTTCAATCAGCACTTCCGTGGTGGGGGAGGCATCCAGACCGGATGCAACAATCTGCTCAAACTCTTCACGATTGTACGCAATGCCACCGCCGGAGCCGCCCATGGTGAAGGACGGACGGATGATGGTGGGGAAGCCGATTTTCTTGAAGGCTTCCCGTGCTTCTTCCATGCTGTGCGCAATGAAGCTGCGGGGGCTTTCAATGCCAATGGCATCCATGGCTTCACGGAACTTCTGGCGGTCTTCCGCACGGTCGATCACGTCGGCCTTCGCGCCAATCAGTTCCACGCCATGCTTTTGCAGGAAGCCGGAGGCATCCAGCGCCATGGCGGTGTTCAGTGCTGTCTGGCCGCCCATGGTGGGCAGAATGGCGTCCGGCTTTTCTTTCAGAATAATGCGTTCAACGCAGTCCGGCGTGATGGGCTCCACGTAGGTGGCGTCCGCAAGGCCGGGGTCCGTCATGATGGTGGCGGGGTTGGAGTTCACCAGAATAACCCGGTAGCCTTCTTCCCGCAGGGCCTTACAGGCCTGTGCGCCGGAATAGTCGAACTCGCAGGCCTGCCCGATGACAATGGGACCAGCGCCAATAATGAGGATGGAGCGGATATCTGTCCGTTTTGGCATGATGCGTTAGTCCTTGCTGCCGTGCGCATCAATCAGCGCGACAAACCGTTCAAAAAGATAGAAGCTGTCAGACGGGCCGGGGCTGGCTTCCGGGTGATACTGCACGGAAAATGCCGGGAAGCGGTCAGACGCCAGACCTTCGTTCGAGCCATCAAACAGGCTGACATGCGTCACATGGGCGTCGTCCGGGAGGCTGTCCGCATCCACCGCAAAACCGTGGTTCTGGCTGGTGATTTCCACGCGGCCTGTGTCCAGATCCTTCACCGGCTGGTTCGCGCCACGGTGGCCACGGGCCAGCTTGTAGGTCTTGCCGCCCAGAGCGCGGGCCAGAAGCTGATGCCCAAGGCAGATGCCAAACAGCGGCAGGCCGGCATTCAGCACGCCCTGAATGGCAGGCACGGCATACTCAGCCGTTGCGGCCGGGTCACCGGGGCCGTTGGAGAGGAAAACGCCGGCGGGCTTGAGCGCCAGAATTTCTTCTGCCGTGGTCGTAGCGGGCACAACAGTTACGTCACAGCCCGCAGCAACCAGACAGCGCAGGATGTTGCGTTTCGCGCCGTAATCCACTGCCACAACCTTGCGGCGGTTTTCCGGGGCGGGGCGGGTGCCTTTCGGCCATTCCCACACGCTCTCACTCCAGGTGTAAGGCGCTTTGCAGGTCACGGTCTTCGCCAGATCCATGCCTTCCAGCCCCGGCCATGCGCGGGTGGCCTCCTGCAGGGCGGCCAGATCAAACTGCCCGTTTTCCGGGAAATACAGAGCAGCGGTCTGCGCGCCGTGGTCACGGATCTTCAGGGTGAGGGAGCGGGTATCAATCCCGGCAATGCCCGGAACGCCCTGCGCCTTCAGCCATGCGTCCAGACTTTCCGTAGCGCGCCAGTTAGCCGGTTCCGTCAGGTCTTCCTTGGTTACAAGGCCAAGGGCAGCAATGCGTGAGGCTTCATCATCTTCCGGGGTAGTGCCCACGTTCCCGATATGCGGGAAGGTGAAGGTGATGATCTGGCCCGCGAAGGACGGGTCCGTCAGCGTTTCCTGATAGCCGGACATGCCGGTGGAAAAACAGATTTCACCAAGCGCAGGCTTCTGTGTAAAGGCGCCAAAGCCTTTCCCCCACAGAATGGTTCCGTCTGCAAGAACAAGGGCGGCTGTTGCGCCGTCCGGGCGGGCATCGGGCATGGATATTCCTGTTGTGCTGCCTCCCGACACCGGGGAGGATTGGTCTGGGGATGTGGGGCTTGCGGGGTCCAGATCTGTCAGCGAAAGACCTGTAGCCCGTGCTATGACGGGCCAGTGGCGGGATGGAATGGCCTGAGCCTGCCGCCATTTGCGGATAGCTTCTGTGCCAACGCCGGTCAGGCGTGCTGTTGCGTCCGGCCCGCCAAGTCGGGCAATGATGGTATCGATTGAAATGGGCATAAGGTAAGACTGTGCCTCCCGTTCTGCATGGTTTAGCAGTCTGCGGAGTGGGTGGGAAGAAATTTCCCACCAGCTTATGCTGGTTTTGAGGTGGGGTGGGAAATTTCTTCCCACCTGATGATTTTATGCCACGCCTGCGTGCTGTGGCCTCTGATGTACATGATATGGAGTATGAGTGGTTATGTCCCTGCGTGAACGCCTGATGGCTGATCTCAAGACGGCAATGAAAGCCGGAGAAAGTGCGCGTGTGGGCACGATCCGCATGATTACGGCCAAACTCAAGGATGTTGAGATTGCGGGCCGCGCCAAGGGTGGCGAAGGGCTGAGCGAGGATGAAGGCCTGTCCGCGCTGCGCGGTATGGTCAAGACCCGTACCGAATCGGCCACCATGTATCGGGATGCTGGGCGCCCGGAACTGGCCGAGAAGGAAGAGGCGGAAATCGCCGTGATCCGTGGCTACCTGCCGCCGGAAATGGACGATGCCGCGCTGGAAGCTGCCGTGAAGGAAGCTATTGCCGGGACGGGAGCCGAAACCATGAAAGACATGGGCAAGGTCATGGGCGCGCTGAAAGCTAAATTCGGTGCAGGCCTCGATATGGGGCGTGCCAATGCGGTGGTGAAAGCCAGCCTGAGCTGAGGCTCTCTATGCGGACTGCTGTTCCGTGTGGCGGCGGTCCGCGTTGAGACTATCGCTGGTGGAGTTTGGCTCTGTCAGCGCCCCGGGTATGCTGGAGGAAGCTTCGCCAGCGTCTCCGGCAGGGCGCAAAGCGTCATCCTAAAAAATATTTAGGCAGGCAGTGCGGGGTGCTTTCGTTTCGAAGTCCTCCCATACAGTCAGTAAAAATCCTGACAGCTACCGGTGACTCTTCTGGTGTGGGCGCTCTCGCTCTCAAAACCATGTCGGCGATATGGTGTGTTCTTGATCCGCAAATGATATCACGCGCCTATGGCAATTGAGGCAGGCTTTCTGGATGAACTCCGCGCCCGCACGCCGCTGTTTTCAGTGGTGGGGCGGAGGGTTAAGCTCGCCCGGTCCGGCAGGAACTGGAAGGGCTGTTGTCCGTTCCACGGTGAGAAAACGCCGTCTTTCTATGTGTATGATGATCACTTCCACTGCTTTGGCTGCGGTGTGCATGGGGATGTCATCTCCTTTGTCATGCAGATGGAAGGCAAAAGCTTTCCGGAAGCGGTGGAAGAACTGGCATCTGCGGCCGGGCTGGATGTTCCCAAAGACAATCGACGCTCTCAGGAAGAGGTGGCGCATACCCGGTCTCTGGGTGAGGTGCTGGAACTTGTGCAGGAGATCTGGTCTTCCGCGCTGTATTCGCCTTCAGGTCGTGCAGGGCTGGACTATCTGCTGGGGCGGGGACTGACCCGTGAGACGATTGAGACCTTCGGGCTGGGCTGGGCCGGAGATGGGCGCGGGAACCTGACGACGGCGCTGGCGGCCAAAGGTGTGACGCCGCAGATGATGGCAGAAGCCGGGCTGATGCGTCTGGACGAGGATGGTCGCCCCAAGGGTGAGTTGTTCTGGGGGCGCGTGACATTCCCCATCCGGGACCGGAAAGGGCGGCTGGTGTCCTTTGGGGGCCGTATTCTGGGGGATGGTCAGCCTAAATATCTGAATGGCCCGGAAACGGCCCTGTTTTCCAAGCGACGCTTGCTGTTCGGGCTGGATCGGGCGCGGGCGGCGGTGCGGGCGCCCCGACCTAAGGGAACGCCTGCGACGGATCTGGTTGTGGTCGAAGGCTATATGGACGTCATCGCCCTGCATCAGGCCGGGTTTGGTGGGGCAGTCGCTCCGCTGGGCACCGCGCTGACGCCGGAGCAGCTTGAAGTGCTGTGGCAGGTCGATCGCGCACCTGTGCTGTGCTTTGACGGGGACGCTGCTGGCCGTCGTGCCGCAGCACGGGCGGCGGAAACCGCTCTGCCGCTGTTAAAAGAGGAGCGCTCGCTTCGTCTCTGCCTCCTGCCGGAAGGGGAAGACCCAGATAGTCTGGTGCGCTCACGGGGTGCGCAGGCGGTGGGGGATCTGTTCGCTTCGGCCAGTCCGCTGTCTGATGTGCTGTTTGATCTGCTGGCCGGAGGGGTGAGTAATCCGGGGCCGGAAGAGCGGGCGGCGCTGCGCCGCAAGCTGGTGGAAGCCGCGGCGCTCATTCCTGAGAAGACTCTGGCGGCAGAATATCGCTCCACGCTGCTGGATCGGTTTTTTGAAACCTTCCGGCGGAAGAAAGGCGGCGGGTCTTTTGGGAAGGGAAATTCTTCCCCGGGCGGCAGTGGTAGCCGTGTGCCACAGGATATGCAGCCCTCCCGTGTGGATCCTGTGCGCGAGCGGCAGCGTATCCTTCTTGCCCTCCTGTTGCGTTACCCGGAACTGGTGCCAGAGGTGGAGGAGGCGCTGTGCCGCCTGAGTCTGCCGGAGGATTATTCCGAGCTGCGTGCCCTGCTGCTGGATATGTCCGCAGAAGGGCTGCTGCCCGAAGATGGCAAGACGCTGCTGGAGGAACTGGCCGGACGGGAAGAGGAAGCTCTGGTGCGTTCTGTACTCACAGAAGGGCCTTTGCCCTTGAATCTGGAAGAAAAAGACACCTCACTGGCTGTGGCTATAAGAACACAGTGGTGGCATTTTTACGGATTGCTAAATTTTAGTCAGTTTCGAAAAGAAGTGGAGCAGGAGGTTGCGCGCTTCGCACAGGATGGGGCAGATATGGCGGAATGGAAGCGGCTACAGCCGAGGCTGGAGGCTTTGGCGGCGCTGCGGCGTGGGGAGATAGACGAGTAGTTTTTACGAGGCGTGGGGAATGTTCGGCCCGCGTTCCTCTTGACTTCGGGGGCAGTATATCCCACGTCCTGCCCGCCCTGGAAAACTGAACAATTTGTGTTGAGCTGGTCGTTCTGCAACTTGTCAGAATGCAGCGGGGGGAGGAGCAGGTCTGGCATGGCAACAAAGACAGCATCGGGTAACGGAGCGCACTCAGCGGAGCAGGATGGTGATACAACCACCCTGGATACGCAGTCTGCCGCGGTCAAAAAGCTGATCGCGAAGGGGCGTGAGCGCGGGTACATCACGTTTGACGAGCTGAATGCTGTGCTGCCTCAGGACAAGATGTCCTCCGAGCAGATTGAGGACATCATGGCGATGTTGTCCGAAATGGGTATTCAGGTCGTCGAGAACGAAGAGAACGAAGAGGCCGAGTCTCAGAAGACTGAGAAAGCCGAGGGCGAAGAGGCGGAGGAAGCCGAAGAGGCTGAAACCGAAACCGCGTCCGGCAACGTCAACGCAGAAAATCTTGGCCGCACGGATGACCCGGTGCGCATGTATCTGCGCGAAATGGGCACGGTGGAACTGCTCTCCCGCGAGGGTGAGATTGCCATTGCCAAGCGCATTGAGGCTGGCCGGGATGAAATGATCGGCGGGCTGTGCGAAAGCCCGCTGACCTTCCGCGCCATCATCTCCTGGCACGAGAAGATCCGTAACAATGAAATGCTGCTGCGTGACATTGTGGATCTGGAAGCCATGCAGGCCGCGACCAACCCCATGGGGGAAGAAGGCACCGGCGATGCGTTTGAAAACGCAGAAGGCGAGAGCGAAGAGGGCGACGAGCCGGAAAACGAAGCTGAAGGCGAAGTTGAGGGAGAAGGCAGTGGCCTGTCTCTTTCCGCGCTGGAAGAAAAGCTGAAGCCGGAAATTCTCGCCCATTTTGAAGAAATTGAGCCGCTGTACGAAAAGCTGCGCAAGCTTCAGGTCAAGCGCATTGATGTGCTGACCACGGGTGAGGAAGTGCAGGATCGCTCTGAGAAGATCTATGCCGCGCTGCGCGATGAGCTGGTGGGTAAGGTTGAGCAGGTGCATCTGCACAATAACCGGATTGAAGATCTGGTCATCCAGCTGAAAGAGCTGTTCCGTAGCCTGAACGTGCTGGAAGGCCGTATGCTGCGTCTGGCGGAAAGCTGCCGCGTATCGCGTGAAGACTTCCTCCTGAAATACCGTGGCCGCGAGCTGGACCCGGCATGGATGGACATGGTCTCAGCCCTGCCGGGCAAGTCCTGGAAGAACTTTGTCGCCAAACATTCTGAAACCGTGATCGGCCTGCGGAATCAGGTGGCTGAGCTGGCTCAGGATACTGGTTTGCCGATTGGCGAGTTCCGCCGCGTTTACGCCACCGTTGCGCGGGGTGAGCGCGATTCCGCGCGCGCCAAGAAGGAAATGATTGAGGCCAACCTGCGTCTGGTGATTTCTATTGCCAAGAAATACACCAACCGTGGGTTGCAGTTCCTCGATCTGATTCAGGAAGGCAATATCGGCCTGATGAAGGCCGTGGATAAGTTTGAATATCGCCGTGGCTACAAGTTCTCCACCTATGCAACATGGTGGATCCGGCAGGCGATTACCCGCTCCATTGCGGATCAGGCGCGGACCATTCGTATCCCCGTCCACATGATCGAGACCATCAACAAGCTGGTGCGGACCTCCCGCCAGATGCTGCATGAGATTGGTCGGGAACCGGCACCGGAAGAACTGGCTGAAAAGCTGGGGATGCCGCTGGAAAAAGTGCGGAAAGTCCTCAAGATCGCCAAAGAGCCGATTTCTCTGGAAACCCCGATCGGGGATGAGGAAGACAGCCATCTGGGTGACTTCATTGAGGATAAAACGGCGATTATCCCGCTGGATGCTGCTATTCAGACCAACCTGCGTGAAGCCACAACCCGCGTGCTGGCCTCGCTCACCCCGCGTGAAGAACGCGTGCTGCGCATGCGCTTTGGTATCGGCATGAACACGGACCACACGCTGGAAGAAGTTGGCCAGCAGTTCAACGTGACGCGTGAACGTATCCGTCAGATTGAAGCCAAGGCTCTGCGTAAACTCAAACACCCCAGCCGCAGCCGCAAGCTCCGGTCCTTCCTGGATGATAACTGAGGTTCTCATCCGGCAGGCTGAGCCTGTGACGCGCATGAAGGTTGATGTGACCTTCATGCGGATGCTGCGCCCTCCTGTAGGGGAAGGTCTGGCTCTGCCGGAAGGCTGGTCAGTCGAGACCAATGTCCGGCCTGATGTGGCCGGATATCGTCTGCTGCAAGACAAGGTGGGCCGGGATTATTGCTGGTGGATGCGTCAGGCTGCGTCTGATCGCGATTTGCAGCATTTTCTGGAAGAAGGACCTGCCAGCATTGCTCTGCTCCGTCATGGGCAGGCAATCCGCGGCTTTTATGAGCTCAATCTGTCCAACCCGCAGGATATCAATCTGTCCTATTTTGGCCTGTTCCCGGAAGCTATCGGGCACAGGGTAGGGCGCGCCTTTCTGGACAGGGCGGTTCGTCATGCCTGGTCGCTTGGGCCGCTCTGTGTGCGGGTCAATACCTGCACGGCCGACCATCCCCGCGCTTTGCCGCTGTATAAGCAGGTTGGGTTTGAGCCTGTGCGCACGGTGGAAGAAACGTGGGATGTGCCCAACAGGCTCGGTTTGACAATTCCTGAGAGATTTCTGGTCTGAACTCTTGCTTTCTGGCCGGAAATGTGGTTGACACGCCATCTTCCCTGCCGGGTGCGCGGCATCGCTCCGGCTATACCCATTGCTCTGCCTGTGCAGGGCGCTGTTTGCCGGAACGGTCTGGCGCAGTCGGGTTGATACGATCCGAAGGGAGTACCCATGCCACTTTACGAGACCGTGCTTATTGCACGTAATGACATTTCCCAGCAGCAGGTCGATGCTATCATCGACGGCATCATTGCTCAGGTCGAAGCCGACGGCGGCTCCGTCAAGAAGCGCGAATACTGGGGTCTGCGCACGCTCGCTTACCGTATCAAGAAAAACCGCAAGGGCCACTACGTCCTGCTGGGTCTTGAAATGAAAGCCGAGATGCTCAAGGAAATCGAGCGTCAGCTCGCCATCAATGAAGACGTTCTGCGTCTGCTGGCGCTGCGCGTTGATGAAATTGATGAAGCTCCGTCCCCGGTTCTGTCCCGCAAGGGTGATGACCGCGGCGACCGTGGTTTCCGTGGCCCGAAGCCGGCCGGACGCTTTGAAAGCGGCCGTGGTGGCCGTCGTTCTTCCGAAGATCGTGAAGAATATCGCGCCCGTGATGAAAAGCCGGCTGAAGCAGCCAGCACCGAAGCGGAGTGAGCAGCATGTCTGAAACGACCGAAATCAATCCCGCCGCACGTCGCCCTGCTGTAGGTGCCCGTCGTCCGTTCTACCGTCGTCGTAAGTCCTGCCCGTTCTCCGGCCCGAATGCGCCGAAGATCGACTACAAGGACGTACGTCTGCTGAGCCGTTTCCTGTCCGAACGTGGCAAGATCGTGCCGAGCCGTATTACGGCGGTTTCCGCAAAGAAGCAGCGTGAGCTGGCCCAGGCTATCAAGCGCGCCCGCTTCCTTGCTCTGCTTCCCTACGTGATGAGCTGAGAGGGCGATCATGGCTGCTACAGAAGTGATCCTGCTTCAGCGCGTTGAACATCTGGGTCAGATGGGCGATGTGGTGAAGGTTCGTCCGGGTTATGCCCGTAACTTCCTGCTGCCGCAGGGCAAGGCTATTCGTGCAAACGAAGCCAACCGTTCACGCTTCGACCGTGAACGCGCCCAGCTTGAGGCACAGAACATCAAACGTCGTGAAGAAGCCGAGCGTCTCTCCGAGCGCATGGAAGGTCTGGCCGTTGTGCTGATCCGCCAGGCTGGTGACAGCGGCAGCCTGTATGGCTCCGTGTCCACCCGTGACGTTGCTCAGGTTGTGACCGAAGCTGGTTTCACCATCTCCCGTCAGCAGGTCTTCCTGGCTCATCCGATCAAGTCTCTTGGTCTGTATGAAGTCAAGGTTGCTCTGCACCCGGAAGTTGTTGTGCCGGTTGTGGTCAACGTTGCCCGTTCTGCTGAAGAAGCTGAGCGTCAGGCACGCGGTGAAGCCGTGAGCGTTGAAGAAGAAGCAGAAATGGCTGGTGATGAAGCCGTGATCGAAGGCGACATCGTCGCTGACGACGCGGAAGCACCGGCAGCAGAAGAAAACAAAGCCGACGCCTGATCGTCGTCTTTTTTCTGCTATGCTTTCAAAAGGGTCCGGAAAGTATTTCCGGGCCCTTTTTTGTGCTTTATTATCAGGTATTTTCATGGCCATGACGGAGTAAGTGCATGAACCGCATTCTGGACCGGATATTACGGCACTTTATTTCCTCGGGGCGGCTGCATGTTGCCTGGCCCGATGGAAGCCAGACGCATTATAGCGGCAGCAAGCCGGGCCCTGAGGCGGGCATGAAGCTGCTGGATAACGCCAGCGCACGTGCTCTGGCCATGAACCCCGGTCTGGGTTTTGGTGAAGGCTACATGAATGGCGGCATCCAGCCGATGGACTGCACGCTATATCAGCTGCTGGACCTGCTGATGCTCAATGCCATGTCACCCGGTCACCTGCCGGAGCAGATTGCCAGCACGTTCCGCTATGCCTGCCGGAACTGGATCCAGTTCAACCCGATCAAACGTGCCCGCCAGAATGTGGCGCATCATTATGATCTGGATAGCCGCCTGTATGATCTGTTTCTGGACAAGGACCGGCAATATTCCTGTGCGTATTTCCGGCGGGGCGATGAGACGCTGGATGAGGCGCAGGAAGCCAAGAAAAAGCATATTGCTTCCAAGCTGCTGCTGAACAAACCGGGGCTGGAAGTGCTGGATATCGGCTGTGGCTGGGGCGGTATGGCGCTGACACTGGCGCGGGATTACGGTGCGATTGTTACCGGCATCACCCTTTCGGAAGAGCAGCTAACCATTGCCCGCCGCAGGGCGCAGGAAGAAGGGCTGGAAGGCCGCGTGCGCTTTGAAATGCTCGATTACCGCAACCTTCAGCGTCGGTTTGACCGGATTGTCTCCGTTGGCATGTTCGAGCATGTGGGCGTGCATCACTACCACCAGTTTTTCGAGATTCTCAAAAACAGCCTGACGGATGATGGTGTGGCGCTGCTGCATTCCATCGGGCGGAATGACGGTCCCGGCACGACCAATCCGTGGATCAACAAATATATTTTCCCCGGTGGGTATTCACCGTCTCTAAGTGAAGCATTTGCTGCCGTAGAGCGGTCTGGCCTGTGGGTGACGGATTGTGAAATCCTGCGTCTGCATTACGCCAAGACCATTGCTATCTGGCGGGAGCGGTTTGCTGCGAACCGTGCCAAAGCAGTGGCACTGTATGATGAGCAGTTTGCGCGGATGTTCGAGTTCTATCTGGACGCCGCAGAACTGTCTTTCCGCGTGCAGGGCCACATGAACTTCCAGATGCAGATTGCCCGCTCCATTGATGCCGTGCCGTTGACGCGGGATTACATGGCGGAGGCGGAAGGTCCGGCCTGACGGTCAGATCTTATTTGCAGGCTCATCCAGCCCAAAAAAGAAAAGCATCTGTCCCTCTGTAGGGCAGACGCTTTTTTTTGGTTCTGGAGCAGAAAATTCTGTTCGGGGCGGACTGATCAGCCTTTGGCGGAAAGAGCCAGATGCGTGCGGGCGAGGCTGTCAAATTCCGCGATGGTAAGCGTTTCGGCCCGGCGGGTGCCGTCAATGCCGGTCTCGGCCAGCAGGCGTTCGCCGTGCAGGCCTTTCAGAGAACCGCGCAGCATTTTGCGACGCTGCCCGAAGGCGGCGGCGGTGACCCGTTCCATGGCTTTGAACAGAGCAGGTTCAGGCTGCTGGGCGTGCGGGGTGATGCTGACAACAGCAGACCAGACCGCAGGCGGGGGGGAGAATGCTCCCGGTGGCAGCTTCATGACAATCGCACACTGTGCGCACCACTGCGCCAGAACACCGAGCCGCCCGTAATGAGATGAGCCCGGCTGTGCACAGATCCGCTCGACAACCTCAAGCTGGAACATGAGGGTCAGCCGTTCCCACGCATTTCCCTGTCGTAGCCAGCCAACCAGAAGAGGGGTGGCGACGTTGTAGGGGAGGTTGGCGACAATGTGCCGAGGGGCAGGGCACAGGGTTGTCAGATCCTGTTTGAGCGCGTCCGCTTCCACCAGTTTGAGGCGGTCAGGATAGAAGGCAATGAGTTCCCGAATAATTTCGGCGGCACGTGGATCAACTTCCACGGCGGTGACCGAGGCGGCCTTGGTGCCCAGCAAAGCGCGCGTCAGCCCACCGGGGCCCGGGCCGACTTCCACTACATGCCGCCCGTCCAGTGAGCCAGCCAGAGCAGCAATGCGGTTGGTAATGTCAGGATCAAGCAGGAAGTGCTGACCAAGCGCCTTGCGGGCGTCCAGCCCGTGCCGGCTGATAACGTCCTTTAGGCTTTCAAGACCGGAGAGAGCCGTCATACGCCCTTCAGCTTGATACGCATGTCGATCATGGCTTTGCGGTGCAGGTCACTGTCCAGCTGGCGGGCTGTCTGCTCCACGCGCTCATTCATCAGCTGGTCAGCAATTTCGCTGGGCGAGCGGTCAGCAAAGTTCTTTTCTTTTTTGGAGCAGACCATGATCAGGTCAATCCCATCCGTGGAAACCAGCGGACGGGAGACCTTGTTCAGCGGCAGGGATTCCAGAAGACCGCGCATCTGCGGGTTCATACGTTCCAGCTGGAGTTCACCGGGGTCGGACGGTCTTCTTTCCCCATTTTGCTGGTTGATGGCGGCCACTTCGTCACAGGAATGCACGGTCTGCGCAATCTTGACGGCTTTTTGCAGGGTCTGCTGCTGCTGGGGCGTGATGTGCTCCGGGTTGAGCTCGGCATCAAACGGCAGGAAGGCCTGACGGATGCTAATGACATGCCCCGGCTGGTGGCCGATAATCCGCTTGCCATTAACGGTGATGATCACAAACCCGCCGGGCACTTTGATGGGGTTGGAGATGGCACCAGCGCCGACTGGCATCTGTTTGATCATGTCGATCACAGCCGGGTCCAGCTCATCTTCCTGCACCCAGCCCATGGAGCCACCATCAAGCGCGGTCTGGCTCTGGGAGAACTGGGCCGCCACAATCGGGAAAGGCGCACCTTTACGCAGTTCCTGAATAACCGTGTTGGTAAAGGCCAGTTCTTCTTCCGCATGGCGCGGATCGTCTACCTTCACGAAGATTTCGCTCAGGTTATATTCCGTGCGGCCGTCCTGCCGTTTCAGGGCGTCTTCACGCTGAGCAATTTCTTTGGCGGAAACGCGGCCACGCGCCCCCAGCTCCTGCCGCAACACCTGCACCCAGCCAATCTGGACCCGGATCTGGTCGATCAGCGTCGTCAGGGAGACGCCATCCTGTGCCAGCCGGTCCCGCAGGGCGTTTTCCGGCATGCCATTGCGGCGCTCAATGCCGGCAATGGCGGCGGCAATCTGCTCAGGCGGCGTGTTGATATGGCGGGAGAGAATTTCCTGCGTGCGCAGGCGTTCATCAATCAACTGGCGGATAATCTGCGGACGCAGGCGCTGCATCAGCTCGTCATTGACCGGAAGGCCAGTTGAGAGAGCGAACAGCTTGCCACGATTATCCACATCACGCGTGGTCAGCGGAATGCTGTTGACCACGGCAATAATGGTGTCGTCCGGGCGAGGGGCTTTGGCGGCCGCTGATGAGGCCGCAGCTTCCTGCGTCTGCCCGCGATGAGGGGCCGCATGGGCAACGGAGGCCAGTGTCAGAGCCGTAAGGGAGCAGGCCAGTGTAAGAGAGCGCAGACGCATGCAGGACAGTCTTTCAGCTTTCCGCCGGAGAACGGGAATAATCTTGAATACCGGAGACGACAGGTTTTTTGAAGCACTGATCATTTGAGACCAAACGCCCCAAGCGTTTTGAAGCTGACAGTGAACAGATAGGTCGAGTTACGCTGCTGACCACCAATGGACGTGTATTGTTTGAGATACATGAAATCAAGGCCGAAGCAGTCGTTGTTATAGCCGACATCACCGCCCAGAGAGACAAATTCCTTGCGGGAGAGGCTGCGGCGGGCAAAGCCGGACAGGTGCCAGTTGGCCCAGTCGGTTGAGAAGCCACCGCTCAGTTCGCTGGTGCGCACGTAATAGAGCTGCGTCGGGCCGGAAGAGCGGTAATCGGTTGCGTAATAGTAATACGGGGTCACCGGCTCATAAATATACCCGCCCCGGACCCGGAAGTGCGGCACCCCGGCGCTGAACAGCGCATCCCCGAAGTCAAACTTGGAGGTGTAGGGGTTCAGCCGCATACGGGCCGTGAAGTCAAAATACTGGTTGGGGGCAACGCGGGCACGGGCCACGATATCCGACACATGGTGGTCCAGCCCGGAATAGGGCAGGCGGTCATGCGTAATATGTTCCTGGAAGCTGCTGCCAGCCAGCAGGTCGATTTCATGACCATCCCACGTCCAGTTGGCATGCACGCCCACATTGGCGCGCAGACCGCCATCCAGCCTGTCCGTGCCCTGATAGCGGTTGAGTGAGAACAGGGTTGAGTCCGTGAACTCGTAGGCCAGACTGTCTTCGTTCGGGATGTTGTCGTTTGTGCCGGCACCGGAGTTGGGGGCGTAGATGGCCTGTACGATGGGTTCGAGAATCTGCGTGCCGTGGCCATGTTCAAAGGTGCGGATGAACGGCCAGTTCGTCTTCAGCGCAATTGTCGGCAGAACCTGCCCGCTGACGGATGTTGCGCCGGTTTTGTAGAAATTGGGCTGCTGATAGAGCTTACGGGCCCGGTAGACCATGGAATCCAGATGCAGGGTGAGCAGGAACTTCTGGCCCAGACGGTTGGTGAAGGGGCGATCCCAGTTCAGTGCAAGCTGGCCGCGCATGTCGGAGGTGCCGTTGTCACGCCGGACGTTGAAGTCCGTGGTGGAGACGCCAAACCGGCCGCCCCACGCATCAGGCTGGCCAAGGTAGCTATAGGTATAGCGCGGCAGCACGAACGGCAGGTCCGAGTTGCGGATAACACCCTGGTTCAGGCCCTGATAATACTGGGCGTCCACACGGCTGTAGGCACCGGTGCCAAAGCCTTCAAGATAGGCGTTGGAATTCAGGGTGTCCGAGCCATAACCCTGCACACGGTAATCCCGCATATAGTCAGCGGAGGTGGCCAGATTGATGTTGGTCCCGGCGCGCCAGTATTTGTTGATGGAGAACTGGCCGTTGGCAAAGATATAGCCCTGCATACCGTGGCCGTTGCCGCGGCCGACAGGTTCACCAAAGTTGTTGGTGTAGCTGCTGGAGCGGTGGGTATCATAGGCGATCCCCCCCTGCACATTCAGCATGCCGAAGTTGAAGAGCTTTCTGTACTGGGCGCTGAGCTGCGGTCCGGTCTTGGTCGAGAACAGCCCCTGCACGGTAATGTCTGAGCTGTCATCCAGTACCCAGTAATAGGGGATGGTGAAGTAGGTGCCCAGATAGCGGTCATGCGGGGTGATACCGGGCATGAGGAAGCCGCTGTGCCGTTTGGACGAGGGGTCCGTCATTGAGAAGTAGGGCAGGTAGATCACCGGGATACCGAAGATGTCGATAAACGTATCCCGGAAATCAATTCGCTCGTGTTGCAGATCCTGCGTGGCGTCATAGGCGCGGAACTGCCAGAACGGCGCGCGCGTCTTGTCTTTTTCGCAGATTTCGCAGGCCGTATAGACCGCGCGGCTCATCACGTTGACCTTGCCGCCGGTGCGGCGCAGGCCGTTGGCCGCCAGCTTGGCATTTTCCGGCAGGCGCGCATTGACGTGCAGCATGATGCCGTCACGCATATTGCCCGTCAGTTCCGCATAGTTGGCGTACATGACCGAGCCGTCCGGCTGGATGGTCGCCACGTTGCCGCGTGCGGCGACAATGCCGGTATCGCGGTCAAAAACAATCTTGTCCGCGCGCAGGACATGGTCGCCCTGCCAGACTTGCACATTACCAGTCCAGGTGACGGTGTTAGCGTGGTCATCATAGTCCACGCTGTCAGACTGGAAGGTTGCCGGTTCATCAGGGGATGTTTTGGCACCGGTGTTCAGGTGCATAGGCTGCGGCCTGAACTGGGCATGCGCCTGCTTGGGGGCGGCCACCAGAATGCACGCGGTCATGCCTCCCAGCGCCGTAGCGGCGGCAAGCGTGCGCCGGCGGTGCAGAAGCCGGAAGCGGGAAGGCCGAGAGGCCACGGTCAATCAGCCATCCTCCAGATGAAGAAGCAGTGAAATAGCGAGGCAAAGCCCGGCAACGGTGGGCGCCCACGCCGCCAGAACGGGGGGGAGGGCACCGGAGTTACCAAACTGCTCCGCAACTTTTGATACTGTGAAAAGCAGAAATCCTGCCGCAACGCCAGACCCGATCATCTGAGCCACGCCGCCGCGCCGTGTTGGACGCATGGAAAAACCTGCCGCCACAAGAGCCATAGTGCCCGCCAGCATAGGGAGAGCGAGCAGAGACTGGAAGTGAATCCGGTGGCGGATGGAAGAAAATCCGGACCGGTCCAGCAGTGCGATAAAGCTGGGCAGCGCCCAGACAGAAAGGGTTTCCGGCGAGGAAAAACTTTCCTGCACACGGGCTACAGTCAGATCGGTTGGCAGGTTCATCTGGCCGATGGGGTGAAGAATTTCATTCGGGCGCACGGTCTGGGCGTTTTTCAGTTCCCAGACACGGTCAGCCAGAATGCCGTCTGGCGATTCGATTCTCATGACCAGCTTGTCATTATGGTCCAGCCGGAAAACGCTGACATCGTGAATGTGCAGGATGCCAGCCTGCAACTGCACGCCACGGGCATGCAGAATGGCCACGCCTTTAGGGTCATACTGGCTATCTGCCTGTCGCAGCCAGAGGGAGCCGCTGGAGAGGCTGAGCGGGCCGCCACCCGTGCGCAGATACTGCTGGTCCAGCTCTTCCGCCCGGCGATACATGGCGGAGGAGAGCGGGGAGATCAGTGCCGTTGCAATGGTGCCGATCAGCATGGCGCAGGCCAGCGGGCCAGCGAGAAACTGCCATGCGGAGATGCCAGCGGCACGGGCCACAATGAGCTCGGAAGAACGTGTCAGCCGCCAGAAGCAGATAATGCCGCCCAGCAGAATGCCGAACGGCAGGATTTCCACCGAAAAATAGGGAACGTGCAGGGCTGCAATTTCCGTCACCACGTTCGTGGAGACATCAGGCCGGGTCGCCACGCGGCGGAGCAGGTCGATAAAGTCGAACAGGCAGACAATGCCGGTCAGCGACGCGATCATGGCCAGTACGGAAAAGACGAACTGGCGCGCGATGTAGAGCGAGAGTGTGACGGAGACAACCATAAGGAGCGCGTTCTTCCTCAGACCGTGCGGGTGCTGGAGCGGAGGCGCAGCTCCGGCACAAACAGGATGGCCGCACACACCACACCGGGCAGCAGGGCCACCAGCGGGATGAGCGGAATAAGCGCCATGTTCCGGCTGGCAAGATTTTGCAGCAGCAGGTTGAAGGCCAGCAGCCCGACCACGCTGAGCACAGCGGCCAGCGGTCGTTTAATGTTGCCGTGGCGTGAGAACACCCCGCGCAGCACGGCAAACAGGCCGACCATCGCAAAGGAGAAGCAGGTGAGAGGGGAGGTGAGCCTGCGCCAGCCTTCCACCTTGAACTTGCCGGTATCCCGTGGGGCGACTTCTTTGGGGTCCGGGTTCAGCAGTTCATGCAGGGACATTTCCGCCGCATCGCGGAAGCGGGAGTCTTCCTGATGGGTGGAGGAGAGATCCATGGAATCCTGTTGAAAAATCAGCATGTCCAGACGCCCCGTTTTATGGTCGATCACCTGACGGGAGCCGTCATACAGGATGACGCGGGGTGTGTCGTTGACAATCATCATGGTGCCGCGATTGGCCAGAATGGTGGCGCGGCTGTTGGGCTGGCGGTCATCTTCCACCACAATCCCATGCAGGGTGCCGTCATGGCTGCGTTCACGGATATAGACCGTCATCACATCGGAGACTTTGGTGAAGACGCCTTCCTGCAACATGAAGGCGGCCATCTTGTTCCGGATCTGGAATTCAAACTGCCGGAAGTGATGATAGGAGACGGGCACTACCCACAGATTGAGCAAAAACCCGATCAGCGTTGCCATCAGAGCGCAGGTCAGGCCGGGACGGGCCAGAGCCACGGGCGAAAGCCCAGCGGCGCGCATCACCGTTAGTTCCCGGTCTCCGGCAAGGCGTTGATAGACAAACAGGCTGACCACAAAGGTGGTGATGGGCAGCACAACGGCGACAAAGGAGGGAATGAGCAGGCTGGTCAGCTCGATAAAGACCCGCAGGGACAACCCGCGATCCACCACCAGCGAGACAAAGCGCAACGATTGCATCAGCCAGATAAGCGCCGCCAGCCCGCCGGTCGTGGCCAGCAGGGCTATCAGAAGCTGATGAAACACGTAGCGATCCAGTGTGGAAACGCGTGCTTTCAGCCATGATGGAAATGAACGGACGGTCATATCTGTCTTATCTACCCCCTCCCTCTCTCAGAGCAACACCCCCCTGTGACAGAATAATGGAGGCGGAAGAGGGAGAGTGGTTCCGGCTTACGGCTTTATGAGGGCAGAGAAGCCCGCCGCAGGCCGGATTACGCCTGTCAGACGGGCAGACAGGACCCCTCTGACATGTATAAAAAATTATTCTTCCACGTGGGTATCCGGGTCACCGCCCAGACGGTTTCCGGCTTCCAGCCCGGCAATGGCGGCAAGGTCGCCTTCATCCAGCGTGAAGTTGAAAATGTTCAGGTTGGCGCGCATTCGCTCGGTGTTGCTGGATTTGGGGATGGGGATGATGTCGTTCTGCGTAAACCAGCGCAGCATGATCTGGGCCGGGGTGCGGTTGTGTTTTTCCGCCAGTTCCACAATCACGGGGTTATCCATCAGCCCTTTGCCCAGAGGGCTCCAGCCTTCCGTCAGAATACCATGCTGAGCGTTGAAGCGGCGCATGTCGGCCTGCTGGAAATCCGCATGGATTTCAATCTGGTTGACGGCGGGCACCACGCCGGTTTCCTGAATGATACGTTCAAGATGGGAGGGCTTGAAGTTTGAGACGCCGATGGAGCGGATCTTGCCGTCCTTCTGTGCGGCAATCAGTGCCTTCCAGCTTTCCACATACAGATCTTTTTCCGGCAGAGGCCAGTGGATAAGGTAGAGGTCAACATAGTCCACATTCAACCGCTGGAGGCTGCCATCCAGCCCTTTTAACGCGGCATCATAACCCTGATCAGCCCCGCGCAGTTTGGTGGCCAGAAAGATGTCTTTTCTTTCAACTTCAGCATCTTGCAGCGCGAGGCCAACACCGGTTTCGTTCCCGTAGCTGGCGGCAGTGTCAATCAGGCGATAACCGGTTAGCAGGGCAGCCTGCACGGCGGCTTCCACTTCCTGATCATTCATGGGGTAGGTGCCAAACCCCATGCCGGGAATTTTATGGCCATCGTTCAGGGTAAGAAGGGGAGCTGTGGGCATGGGGCGCAATCCTTGAAAGTCTTGTCAGAATGTCAGAGGCGCTGACCTGCCAGCAGGCGAGACTGGGCCGGGAGGCAGGGCGCGGCTTTCTTTCCTAACGTTCCGGGGTAGGGATGGTTCAGAAAAACCAGCCCGCCTCAGAACAGCAGGATCACACCTGCGGAGGCAGAGTTGTCGCTTTCCTTGTTCGGACCATGGGCGGCAGATTCCGTATGGGCATATTCGGCCACAAGGTTCAGCCAGTCGGTCAGGCTGTAGAAGGCGGCGCCCACCTCGGACTGGTTGCGGCGGACCAGCAGGGGACTGTCTTCCCCCGGAGCCTGATAGAGATTACTCACACCATAACTGCCGACCAGCTTGAACTTCTTGGTGAAGTTATACATGGCCTGCACGTAATAGCCTTCCGAGGTCCGTTTGCGGCCATTATTGGCAATGCCGTCAAAGAACAGCCCTGTGGTGCCCAGCCCGCTGCCCCGGTAGTAATAGGCGACACCCTGAAAGCCTTTATAGGTGACCTTGGTGCCGACTTCCCCGGCTTCCACCATCGCGCCCCGGCGGCTGCCTGCATCAAGATCGGGGCTGGTCAGAGCCTGCTGATGCTGCACCAGGAAGCTGGCCCAGATGCGGGTCTGAACGCCGCCGATTGAGAAATCGTAGGTGCCTTTCCCCTGCACCATGGGAGAGGAGTGCTGGGTGGAGGAGGCGGAGAGCGCCCGGCCTGAGGCATCTCCCCCGGCAAAATTGAATTCATCAAGCGGCTGGAAGACGCCAACGGAGCCCTGCAGGCCGTGATATTTGGGAGAGACGTAGGAAATCTGCGGGATCCAGTCCGCATAGACATAACCGACACCGATACGACCAAGCGACGTATTGCCCGGCGCGGCATTGCTGCCGGTGGAACCAACACTGAGCAGGGTGGCGTCATTCAGAATGGCGTCACTGCCAAAGATGGCAAGGTCACGCCCGAACTTGAACGTCCCGACTTCCTTGGTGCCAACGGTCACGTAAACCTGTCGCAGATCAATGCCGGCCGTGCCCAGTCCGACGGGGCTACCACCTGTATTGGCGTTAAAGGCCCCGTTCTTGGCGTTGTCCACGCCCGGATACATGCCCAGCACGGCAGACATATCAATGCCCGACTGAGTGGTGCTGAGCTTGAGGATAAAGCCAGCGGGCAGCAGGCCGTTACGCACGGAGGAGGAATCAAACCCGCTGGAGCCGGTGGAAACCCCACCCGCCACCGGGCGACCGCCTGCGGGGCTGTTGTAGGTGTAGAAGCCGTTCACAAAGCCGGAGAAGTTGATGTCGATCGGGCCGGCCTTGAAGGTCAGGCCCTTGCCCGGAACATACTTGGCAACCCGGACAATGCTGTTGCTGTTCAGTGCATCCCGGGTGGACTGGGCAGCTTCCTGCGCGGAGCGGGCGCTGGCCTCGGCCCGGTTGGCGGCTAGTTCGGCACGGGATGAGCCTTCATCCGGTGCGCCCGGATCAAACCGGATGCCATCTTCATAGCCTGAACCGAGGGTGTGGGCTGCCTGTCCGGCATGATGCGCGCCGGAGGCCGTGGCGGTGCGGACAGGGCGGGCAGTACGCGCGGGCGCCGTGTGCTGTGTTGCTCCGGTCGTGTGGCTCAGATGTTTGGCCAGAAGCGTATCATGCTCATGTTTGGTCAGGCTGCCTTTGAGCTGAAGAATATCCAGCAGGTCACTATAATCATCAGCCAGAGCAGATGGCGCAGTCATAAATGGCGCACAGGCAACAGATGTTGCCACAACAGGTAATAGAAGTGCCCGTTTTCTCGATGCCATAAAAGTCTGCTCCCTCACGTCGTTTGCTATCTCTGAGAGATTGGACTTCCCTCCGTCAACACCCGGTTATGAGGGCATTCCTGCCAGTAAAAAGCCCTGAACAGCAAGGAAACGGGGCTGAGGCAGAGGGGCGGCCGGCTGATCACAGACCGCAGAGCCGTGAGCGTTTCTGGAGGCTCTTATGCAGCGCAAGCAGGCTGATTTGTGTGGCATTTTAGTGGTTTTTGTTTGTTCTCAAACTGTTACGCGGATTTATTCTGAAGCGCGGAACGATTTTAGAGCGCAATGAAATCCCTCGAGCATGCCCTCTCGCACGCTTCTGGCGGAGGGGTGCTATGCTGGAATAGAACTTGTCCGGTGAGAGGGAACGTAAAAACCGCTGGTGTTATAACGGAAAACGCCAAGCGAATACGTCGCTCAGGTCACGAACTTGTTATGCTCCCGGAAGCGTTGGGCGCACCCGATGCCGCACAACTTCGCCAATAATGATCAGGGCAGGGCTTGTCACATTTTCAGCAACGGCCTGTTCCGGCAGGGTGGCGAGCGTGCCGGTAATGACGCGCTGCTGCGGGGTCGTGCCGCGTTCCACAAGGGCGGCGGGCCAGTCGGCAGGCAGGCCATGCGCTGTCAGTTGCGCGCTGAGCTGGGGCAGCATGGTCAGGCCCATGTAGATCACGACCGTCTGGCTGCGCAGGGCGATGGTTTCCCATGCCAGATCAAGCGTGCCATCGGCCTTGGCGTGACCGGTAATAAACAGGCAGGCCTGTGCGCAGTCCCGGTGCGTGAGCGGAATACCGGCATAGGCTGCGCAACCATTGGCGGCGGAAATGCCGGGAATAATGCGGAACGGCACGCCAGCCTGCGTCAGCGTTTCAATTTCTTCCCCGCCACGGCCAAAAATAAACGGGTCTCCGCCTTTCAGGCGCAGTACGCGTTCACCTGCTTTGGCACGGCGGACGAGTTCGGCGTTAATCCCTTCTTGCGGCAGGGTGTGCCGGTTGCGTTGCTTGCCAACAAAAATCAGCTCGGCATCGCGCCGGACATAATTGAGAATGTCCGGGCCAATCAGATTGTCATACAAAACCGTATCCGCGTCTTGCATCAGGCGCAGAGCGGCGAGGGTGAGCAGGTTCGGGTCTCCGGGGCCGGCACCGACCAGCCAGACCTCGCCCTGACGGGTGTGGCCCTCCAGCAGATTGTTCAGTTCGTGTTGGGCGGCTTCTGTCTGCCCGCTCATGGCCAGAGTGCCGCCGGGCCCGTCTAGAAATCGTTCCCAGACCTGCCGCCTGTCAGACGGGTCGGGCAGGCGTGCACGCAGCGGCAGGCGGGCGTTCTGCATAAAGTCGGCCAGCAGATGCAGGCCAGCTGGCAGAATTTCTTCAATCTTGGCGCGCAGGCGGCGGGCAAGCACGGGCGCAGCCCCCCCTGTGGAGACGGCCACCTGTACCGCGCCGCGCGTGCTGAGGGCCGGAGTGATGAAGCTGGAATTGCCGGGGTCATCCACCGCGCAGACCGGCACGTTCTGCTGCTGGCACAGGGCGGCGAGGCTGCGGTTCAGCGTGGTATCATTGGTGGCGATATAGACCAGACGGCAGCCCGGCAGGTGGGCGCGCACATCGTCTTCAGACACCAGACCCGGCACATGCGTCAGAATGCCGTCATCCGCCAGCTGCTGCAATTCCGGGCAGAGCGTGGGGGATAGGAGTTCAATCCGTGCCCCGGTGGGCACCAGAAGGCGCACCTTATTGGCGGCGATGTTCCCACCACCGATGACGAGGACACGGGCTTCGTCGAGGCGAAGCATGATGGGAAACCAGCTGGTTTTTTCAGAAGACGACTGCATAACACCCTCAGCAAGCAGTCTTGTGCGCAGGACGCAAGAGCCGCAATGCACTGAGCGCACAAAAAAGCTTTTTTAATCTTTCTGCGTTTCCGTGGTCTGTTGCCATGATAGCGCCGTCTTCCCAAGAGACAGGACACAAAAAGTGTGGGGTAACGCAGGCTCCACCATCACAAAGAGGGCAGAATGGCAGGAACGGTCACACAGTCTGGCATGCAGAGCAATCAGGCCGATAAAACCATCGTGGTGCCAGACCGGGAGCTGCATCTGTATGCCGGGCGGCCCGTCGCCTTTCTGCTGCGCTACATGCGTAACCGGGCCGTGGCGCATGTGATGGTGTTTGGCTCGGTCGGGCTGGCCATTGGCTGTGCGGTTCTGGCCTCCTACGCCATCCGGCATCTGGTGGATGTGATGACGGCCACAGCGCATGATGGGCCGGTCGAGGCTGTCTGGCAGGCCGTGGCCATTCTGGCGGTGCTGATTGCCACAGATAATATGGGCTGGCGCATTGCGGGCTGGTTTGCCTCGCGCACCTTTATTGAGATGACCGGGGACATCCGGCGCGATCTGTTCCGGTTTCTGACGGGGCATTCCCCGGCATATTTTTCTGAGCGGATGCCAACCTCTCTGGCCGCACGGATTACCACCGCTGGAAATGTCTGCTTCACCCTTGAAAATCTTCTGGCGTGGAGTGTTCTGCCGCCTGCGCTGAATGTGGTGTTGTCCGTCACGCTCATGCTGTCTGTTAGCTGGCTGATGGGGGGCGTGACGGTGGTTCTGGCAGCGGCGCTGTGTCTGCTGATGTTCCGTCTGGCAGTCCGTGGCCGCACATTGCACGGGGACTATGCCGCCGCTGCCGCCGGGCTTGAAGGCGAGACGCTGGATGTGATGGGCAATATCGCGCTGGTGCGCGCCTTTGGGATGCGTACGCAGGAGCGCCTGCGCTTTAATGCGCTTGCCGGCAAGGAGATGGGCGAACGCCTGCGTTCCCTGCGTTACATGGAAAGGCTGCGCATGGTGCATGCCGTGCTGACGGCTGTGCTGACGGCGGGCTTGCTGATCTGGGCGGTGCTGCTCTGGCAGCATGGTGAGGCCAGCGTGGGGGAGGTGGTGATGGTCATCACTCTCGGTTTTGCCATTCTGCATGGCACGCGGGATCTGGCGATGGCGCTGGTGGAGACCATTCAGCACAATGCGCGTCTTTCTGAAGTGCTGTCTGCCTTGCTGGTGCCGCACGATATGCCGGACCGGGACGACGCTGTGCCGCATCCCGGCCCGGTGCATGGCGAGATTGTGTTTGAGGATGTGGGCTTTGCCTATCCCGGTGGGGCGAAGGTGCTGGATGGCTTTAATCTACATATTGCTGCCGGCACCCGCGTAGGGCTGGTGGGCCGCTCCGGCTCCGGGAAGAGTACGGTTCTGGCGCTGTTACAGCGTCTGCGCTTTGTGCAGGCTGGCCGTATTCTGATTGACGGGGAGGATATTTGCAGCCTGACGGATGATGGCTTGCGGGCCTGCCTGTCCATTGTGCCGCAGGATGTCTCTCTGCTGCATCGCACCGTCATGGAAAACATTCGCTATGGCCGCCCTGATGCGACGGATGAGGCCGTGCGCGCCGCAGCAGCGGCAGCCGGTTGTGCGGATTTTATTGAAGCTATGCCGGAGGGATTCCAGACGCTGGTGGGTGACAGAGGCGTCAAGCTGTCTGGCGGCCAGAGGCAGCGGATTGCCATTGCTCGGGCCTTTCTGCGCAATGCGCCCATTCTTATTCTGGATGAAGCCACCAGTGCGCTGGACACGGAAAGTGAAGCGCATGTGCAAAAGGCGCTGGAACGGTTAATGGTGGGACGGACCGTGATTGCCGTAGCGCACCGGCTTTCAACTTTGCGTAACTTTGATAGAATTGTTGTGATGCAGGACGGCAGGATTGTGGAGGATGGCTCTCCCACTCTGCTTGAGCAGCAGGACGGCCCGTACAAGAATTTTTTGAACCAGCAGGTGACCCATACCCATGATGTTGCATGACGATGCGCCCGCTCTGGACTCTGATCGTCCGGCGGCAGCCAAAGGGGCTCTCGCCGCTTATGCTTATCAGCAGATCAGAGAGCGTCTGATCCTCAGCACCTATAAGGGTGGGGAACGTCTGGTGCTGCGTCCGCTGGCGGCGTCTCTCAAACTCAGCCCGACCCCGGTGCGTGAGGCCCTGCTGCGGCTGGTGTCTGAGCAGGCTCTGGAGCTGGATGAGCGCAATACAGCGCGGGTGCCCGAACTCTCGCGGGAGGTCTTTCAGGAAGTGCATCCGCTGCGCGGGGATCTGGAAGAACGCCTGACACGCAATGTTGCCGGGTGCATCACCCCGGAGCAGATTGCAGTGCTGGAAGCGTGCCATCAGTCCTTTATTGATGGCTATCTGGCCGGAGACCCGCATCAGTCTGCGGTCGGGAATGCGGCCTTCCATAGTGCGATTGCCGAATTTTCCAGCATGACCATTACAGCGGGCATCATGCAGCGTCTTTGGGCGCGGATTGGTCCGTTTTACGCGGGGACTAACGGCCTGCCGCCTGCGAGCCCGGTGGAGGCCAATCATCCGCATATGTTGCTGCTTGAGGCGTTCCGGCGGCACGATGCCGAAGCGGCTGTTGCTGCAATTCGTCAGGATTTCCAGCAGGCGCGGAGCTGGCTGGAACCGCTTTTACCGGCCTGAACCTGCTGGATATATTCCGGGCAAAGAAAAACCCGGTCCGCTGCAAGAGCGGGCCGGGTTTTTTCATGCCGTGATGGCCGAAGGTCTCAGGCTTTTTTAGCCTGAGGTTCTGCCTTGGCTGCCTGAATGGCGGGTTTTTCACCCGGTTTGACGTCCGTCAGGCCGGGCACTTCCACGTCAATTTCCAGCGTGGAGCAGTGAGCGCCACGATCCAGCTTGATCTGCACCTTGTCCTGATCCACGGCGACGTGCCGTTTGATCACTTCCATGATTTCGCGGTGCAGCTGGGCCAGCAGGTCATCTTTGCCTTCCCCACCGGAAATCCGTTCATGAGCGAGGAGAATCTGCAAACGGTCGCGCGCGACGGGTGCGGAGGAGCGGCGTTTGAAGATATTGGAGAGGAAGGTCATGAGACTCTCCGTTTAAACAGCCAGTCAAACAGGCCTTTGCGTTCCGTGGGAATAGTGACTTCCAGCTTCTCACCTGCCAGACGCCGCGCTGCATCGTTATAGGCGCGCGCCGCTGCACTTTCAGGCTCAGCTATCGTAACCGGGGCTCCCACGTTTGAGGCCCGCAGTACGTCGCCGCTTTCCGGGATGATGCCCAGAAGCGGAATGGAAAGGATCTCCAGCACATCGTCTGTCCCCAGCATGTCGCCCCGGGAGGCGCGCTGCGGGTCATACCGGGTGAGGAGGAGGTGTTTCTCCAGCTTCTCACCTTTTTTGGCTTTTTCCGTTGTGCTGTCGAGCATGCCGATAATCCGGTCACTGTCACGCACGGAAGAGACTTCCGGGTTGGTGACAATCACGGCCATATCGGCGTGGTACATGGCCATCTGTGCGCCGCGCTCAATGCCGGCCGGGCTGTCACAGATCACCCAGTCAAACTTCTTGCGCAGTTCCGCAATGACCTTGGCCACGCCTTCAGACGTCAGGGCATCCTTGTCCCGTGTCTGGGAGGCCGGCAGCAGGGAGAGGGAGGGAACGCGCTTATCCTTGATGAGCGCCTGTGCAAGATTGGCATCGCCCTGAATGACGTTGATCAGGTCAAACACCACGCGGCGTTCTGCGCCCATTACCAGATCAAGGTTCCGCAGGCCGACATCGAAATCAACCAGCACAACGCTCTGACCATTTTGTGCCAGCGCTGCGCCTAAGGCTGCGGTGGTGGTGGTCTTACCCACGCCACCTTTGCCGGACGTGACGACCAGAACCTTTGACATCCGTGTTATTCCTCTTTGGTCTTTAAGGCTGCTTTGCCGTCAGCTTAGTACGACAGCCGTGTAGGAAAGCAACCTTACAATCTGTCATCAAAAATGGAACGCAGAATATTCGCAATAAGCGAAGTCTTTTGCGCGAAAATGTTACGTTAAAGGAAGGAAGGTGAGTGTTTCCCCGGAAAGTGCAACCTGAGCCGGTTTACTTGTCTGGTCCGCATTCATTTCTTCCGCGGTCGCGTAAAAACCGTCAATCGCCACCAGTTCGGCTTCCAGCGCGCGGGTGAAGATGCGGGCTTCCCCATTGCCGCCAATGCCCGCAATGGCCCGGCCACGCAGAGGGCCATAAACATGGATGGACCCACCGGCGGACACTTCCGCGCCAGAGGCGACGGAGCCGAGGATGATCACATCACCATCCGGCCACACAACCTGCTGCCCGGAGCGGATGGGGTTTTCAAGGATCAGGGTGCGCGGGCCGGGGGCTTCGGGCACGTCATCTTCGGGTATGGCGATCTCGGCAGAGGCGCGGCCGCCTGCAAAATTTTCCGGCCACTCCCAGTCTGCCAGCGCAGGCCAGGTGCGGTCCCCGCCCTCTATGCCCATGACACGGATGCCACGTTCCTTCAGGGCTGGCAGCAGATCAGCCAGATGCTGCGTTTCAGCATCCAGCATCCCGAGATCCAGAATAATCGGCTTGCCGGCAAAGAACCCGGCGGAGCGGGCGATCTGGTGGTCCAGTGCGCTCAGCCAGTCTTCCAGCGGGGCTTCCGGTGTGAGCGTGAGCGCCAGAAAGGACCGGCCGGAAATACGGATGCGGGGCAGGGGGGATGTCGTGGCGGACAAGGACGTGTGATCTCGCTTGCGTAGGATCGGACGGGAAAGACCAGAGTGGTACACGCTGGAAGGGCGGTCTGTCGAGCATCTGTGCAAAGCGTGCAGGGACCCTGTGCATTATTTGATGCTCGCGGGCCCGATTACCCTCTGGCGCGTTGGCAGACAATGTCATAAATCTTTTGCATGCGTACCCTGTATCATCTCCCTCTCTCCCCCTACTGCCGGAAGATCCGGCTTGTGCTGGGTGAAAAACGTCTGCCGTTTGAAGCCATCGTGGAACGGGTGTGGGAAGAACGCCCGGAATTCTACGCCATGAATCCGGCGGGTGAAGTGCCGGTTCTGGTGGAAGATAACGGGCTGGTTGTGCCGGATTCCTCCGTAATCTGCGAGTATCTGGAAGAAGCCTATTCCGATACGCCGCTGCTGGGCCGCACACTGGCCGAGCGTGTGGAAGTGCGGCGTCTGGTGGCGTGGTTTGACCAGCGCTTTGCGCGCGATGTGTCCCGCCGCTTTATTGGTGAGCGCGTCATGAAGCGCATCAGTGGCCGCGGCAATCCCGACGGCACCATCCTGCGGGAAGGCTATGCGGCCATGAAGCCGCACCTGAAATACATCAATTTCCTTGCGGAAAACCGCAACTGGCTGGCTGGCAACTTCCTCTCTCTGGCGGATTTTGCGGCAGCCGCCCATCTGTCCAGCCTCGATTTTATTGGGGATATCGACTGGTCCAAAGCCCCGGCGGTGCGGGACTGGTACGCCCGCATGAAGTCTCGCCCCTGTTTCCGCCCCCTGCTGGGTGACCGCGTGTCTGGCATTACCCCGCCGGATTATTACGCCAATCTGGATTTCTGAAGAGCGTGACCTTTCATAATGGCGGCGACGCATCGCGTCGTGCGCCCGATGTGCTGATTATTGGGGCCGGTGCTGCCGGACTGATGGCAGCGTTTACAGCCGCCCGGCGCGGGCGGCGGGTTGTGGTGCTGGATCATGCGCCGGAGGTTGGGCGTAAAATCCTGATTTCTGGCGGCGGGCGCTGCAACTTTACCAATACTGAAATGCGTGCTGAGCGCTTTATTTCGCAAAATAAGCATTTTGCCCGCTCAGCCCTCAGCCGGTACACGCCTGCGCAGTTTCTGGAACTGCTGGCCAAGCATAAAATCCCCTGGCACGAGAAAAAGCTGGGGCAGTTATTTTGTGACAATTCCGCGCGCGACATTGTGCAGATGCTGCTGGCGGAATGTGCCGCCGCCAATGTGACCATTCTGACGGATGTGCGCATTACGGATGTCACCAAGCCGCAGGATTTCCGTGTGCAGACGTCTGCCGGAACCTTCACCAGCAAAGCGCTGGTGCTGGCAACGGGTGGCCTCTCCATCCCCAAACTGGGTGCCACGAGCTTCAGCTATAATATTGCCCGTTATTTTGGCCTGTCGGTTGTCTCCCCTGAGCCTGCGCTTGTGCCGCTGGTGTTTGGCCAGCCGGACGAGAATTGGGTGCAGTCTCTGGCGGGTGTTTCCCTGCCGGTGCGGGCGTCCTGCGGAAAAGTCGGGTTTGATGAATCGTTGCTGTTTACGCATCGGGGCCTGTCCGGCCCGGCGTTGCTGCAAATTTCGTCTTACTGGGAACCGGGGCAGGCGGTACGGATCAATCTGCTGCCCGGTGAAGATCTGAACGCTCTGCTGGCTGGCCTGAAAAAAGCCAAAGGGCAGATGAAAGGCCCGGCGGCACTTGGCCGCTGGTTGCCGCACCGTCTGGCGCAGGAACTGGCGCGCCAGAGTGCGCCGGAGGAACGCCCCGTTGTGGAATGGCCGGACCGCACGCTGCGCGCACTGGCTGACCGCATCCATCGTCTGGACCTGCATCCAACCGGGACGGAAGGGTTTGCCAAGGCGGAAGTGACGCGCGGCGGGGTTGATACCCGGAAGCTGTCTTCCAAAACCATGGAAGCGCAGACTGTGCCGAACCTCTATGTAATTGGCGAGGCCGTGGACGTGACCGGCTGGCTGGGTGGCTATAACTTCCACTGGGCATGGGCCAGCGGGCATGCCGCAGGCGAAGCGCTTGGAGAAAGCGCTGCCGCCTGAGGGACGGATTTAGTCCGCGCTGTTTTTAAGTTCCGCCGCCAGTTCCAGCGCACGGGCATAAACCGTGCGGCGGGGCAAGCCGATGGCGGTGGCGGCGAGGGCGGCGGCGTCTTTTACAGAGTGTGTGCTCAGGAGGGAGCGCAGGGTGGTGTCCAGATCATCCGCGCTGCTTTCCTCGGCTTCTGCCGGGCCGAGCAGGAGAGTAATTTCCCCTCGCGGCGCTGTTTCCGCATAGAATGCAGCGAGGGTGCCTACGGGTCCGCGTTTGACTTCTTCAAAGCGTTTCGTGAGTTCCCGTCCCACTGCGCACGGGCGGTCTTCCCCAAAAACTTCGGCCATGTCGGCCAGCGTATCCGCCAGACGGTGCGGGGCTTCATGCCAGATCAGAGTGGCGCTCAGGCCCGCCCGTTCTGCTGCGCGCAGTTTGGCGAAGGCCTCCTTGCGGGCTGCGGAGCGCGGGGGCGGGAAGCCGATGAACATAAAGGGGTGTGGCGGCAGGCCTGAGAGCACCAGCGCGGTCAAAGCAGCGTTAGGGCCGGGGATGACGGTCAGTGGCAGATCTGCCTCAATAACTGCCCGCACCAGCCGGAAGCCGGGGTCAGACATCAGCGGCATGCCTGCGTCGGACACCAGCGCCATGCGGGTGCCGTTCTGCATCCGCTCGATCAGGGCCGGAACGCGCTGGCGTTCGTTGTGCTCGTGCAGGGCTTCCGTGCGGGTTGTAATATTCCGGTCAGACAGCAGGCGGGCTGTCATGCGGGTATCTTCACACAAAATCAGGTCGGCTTCGGCCAGAGCTTCCGCGCCACGCAGGCTGAAATCTCCCAGATTTCCTATGGGAGTCGCAACCAGAGTGAGGCCTGCCGCACCACCGGAGGAAGAGAAGGCATGACGAGAGGCCTTTCCTTCGCTATGGAGTGTGGAAGTCCGGTCATAAGCTTCATCAGGCCGGTTGTTTGCGGAGGACGATCTGGATGATGACGCGCACATATTCTTTCCTGTCAAAGGCATCCACGCGAGGTCTGGCTGGAAATGGCGCAGGACGCAAGACCGGAATGGTTGTTTTGGGTGCAGTTGGCCTTGCAATGGCGGGATGTGCAGACCAGTCCGGCCCCGGTGCAGCCACAGGCCCGCAGGCACCAAAGGCCGCGACCAGCCACAAGATTGGCGTTCTGCTGCCGCTGACGGGGCCGAATGCAGCCCTTGGGCATGAGCTTCTGGCCGGAGCGCAGCTTGCTCTTTCAGAAAATGGTGCGTCCACGGCGCAGGGGCAGGCCTCTGCTCTGCAAATGGATGTGCATGATACAGCAGCCGTTGGGGGCGCCTCCGCTGCGGCCACGGCTGCGGCGGAAGCTGGCGATGGTATTATTCTCGGCCCGCTGACGGCAGTGGACACCGCTGCCGCAGCCCCCGCCGCGCAGTCTGCCAGCATGCCGGTTCTGGCGTTTACCAGTGATGTTGGTCAGGCCCGGAATGGCGTGTGGGTGATGGGCATTACGCCGGAAGATCAGGTGGAGCGTCTGGTCGCCACGGCGCGTCAGGAAGGGCGGCATCGCTTTGCGGCCTTCCTGCCGGATAACCCTCTGGGCCATGCGCTGGGCAATGGTTTGCTGGCATCCTGCCGGGATCAGGGCCTGATGTCCCCCACCATTGTGTACCACACCGGCTCTCAGGCCAGCATCACGCAGATGATGCGGGAACTGTCCTCCTATGACACGCGCCGTGCAGACGCACAGCCGGATGGCAATGCGACGGCTCCTGCAAGCACGCCTGCAGCGCCTGCTACGGGTAGCGCGGATGCAACAGATAAGACGCTGCCGTCTGATCTGGCTGCTGCGCTCAAAGGTGGGTCTGATACGTCTGCAACCGCTTCGGCTGATGGTGCCGCGCAGGCACCGGCTGTGCCCAAACTTGCGCCGCCGCCGTTTGATGCGCTGCTGCTGGGTGATACCGGCCTTGGCCTGAAAAACGTGATTGGCGCGCTGGCAGACAGTCAGGTGTCTTCCGCAAATGTGCGGATTATGGGGCCGGGTCTGTGGGCTGCGTTTGCGACCAAGCTGGGCGCTCTGAAAGGGGCCTGGTATGCAGCGCCGGATCCGTCATCCCGCCAGAGCTTTGCCAGCCGCTTTATGGCGCGTAACCACCATATGCCGCGTCCGCTGGCTGATCTGTCCTACGACGCCGCAAAAGTTGCCACCACCGTTGCGCGCGTGGCGCCCAATGGTTACCCGGCTGATGTGCTGACCCGTTCGGAAGGGTTTGCCGGGGTGGATGGTCCCTTCACGCTGTTGCCGGATGGGCGCACGCGTCGTGCTCTGGGTGTGTTTGAAGTTCTGGAAAATGGTGGCGGTGCAAAACTGCTGGTTCCGGCGACCACCAAAAGCGCTGTTTCAGGCTGATTTGAACACGGCTTGAAAAAGCAAACGGGGCACCGGGGAGAAATTCCCGGTGCCCCGTTTTTGTTTCAGGCTTCGTCGCTGCGTCAGGCGCGGTAGGCGGCCATGACGCGCAGGCGTTCAGCGACTTTCTGCACCACATCATCCCACTTGCGCGGGGTTGTCTGACGGACAATGTGCATGGTCGGGTACCACGGGCTGGTGTCCTGCCCATGCAGCCAGCGCCAGCAATTGTCATACCGATCCATCATGATGACCGGCTTGCCCAGTCCCCCGGCCAGATGGACGGACGAGGTGTCAACAGAGACAATGACATCCAGTGACATCATAAGCGAGGCTGTATCGTCCATGGTGTGGAGGTCATCCGTGGGGTCATACAGCGTCATGTTGCGCGGCGGGTTCAGCATCTGGTCCGCATAGGGTCCTTTTTGCAGGCTGATGAGATTGAGACCGGGGATGGCGCTAAGCGGCTCCAGTGTTTTCAGGCTCATGGAGCGCCTACGGTCCACCATATGCGGGCCAATCAAATTGGGGCGCGGCGCACCGCCCCAGATCACCCCGACATTCAGCTTGTGATTGTCCGGCAGGAGTTCGGCAAATTCCTTCACCTTGTCAGGGTCGGCTTTCAGATACGGGACAGGCGCACCCATGGCGTCCGGCGTAGCGGCAAAAACGCGGGGGAGGCTGATAAAGGGGCAATGCCAGTCATAGGGCGGCACCTCGCCACCCACCTGTACGGTGCCAACGCCTTCAAGGCGGCGACACAGAGCTTCCAGCGTATCCGGCACCCAGAGGTGAACATGCGCCCCCCGGCGGGCCAGCGGCTCGACATAGCGCAGATACATCAGTGTATCGCCCAGACCTTCTTCCTGCGTGACCAGAACGCGCTGGCCCGTCAGGTCTGTATCCGGGCCGAGAGACGGGAGCAGGCGGTCCTGCGGCAGGCTGCTATGGCCCGGCAGTTTCAGCCGCCATTCATGCTCGGCCCAGCCCTGCGCATAGCGCCCGGCCTTGAGCAGAGTGATGGAATGGTTCAGGCGGATCTGGGCATCTGTGGGGCGGTAGACAATGGCGCGGCGGTAGGCATTCAGGGCGTCTTCAAATCGGCCTTCACCAGCTAGAATGCAGCCGATGTTGGAGAGAGTGCCGGCATGGTCCGGGTTTTCAGCCAGCACCCCTTCCAGCACGCTCAGAGCCTCGGCCATATCCCCGCGCTCCGTCAGCGCCATGGCCAGCATGTTGTAGGAATAGGTGGCATTGGGCCGGAGGGCGATGGAGTGGCGGAGGGTCTCAACCGCTTCGTCAAACAGGCCCATCTGGGTCAGCACGCCGCCCAGCACATCATAAATACGGGCATCCTGCGGGGTGACCTTGATCGCCGCACGGCAGGTTGCAACAGCGTCCGGCCTCCGGTCCAGTTCGGCCATGATGTCACTCAGGTCTTGCAGCGGGTGCACTGAGGTGGGGCTTTGCTGCGCAACGCGGCACAGAATTTCCGCAGCCTGTTCGGGCTTGCCGGTTCCTGCCAGACAGAAGGCACGTAAGATTTCGACGGAGTTCTCCCTACTGCTGGCGTAGGGACTAAGGGCCTTCAGAGTGCTTTCAAAATGCCCGGCTTTGATCTCACTCAGCGCCCGGCGCAGAATGGCAGGATCAGGGGCCGCAGACTGTGCGGGGGAGGAGGCTTTGCGCGTCATGGTCTCCAGCCTACTGCGCTCATACAGTGCTGAAAAGAGGAAGCGCATTGGCCATCAAAAAACCCGGTCAGGCACAGGGCCGGACCGGGTTCTTGCGTCAGGTCTGGAACGTGGTGCTCAGGCTGCTTTCATCACAGCCGTGAGGGAGTCCAGAACTTCCGTGGGGTCTTTTTTCTCAAGAACAGCGACTTCCGCCACAAAACGTTCCTGAGCGGCTTCAAACAGCTTCCGTTCACTAAAGCTGCCGTCCAGACTATCCACATTGCGGCGCAGGTCGCGCAGGACTTCGGCAATCTGAACCAGATCCCCGGAGTTGATCTTTTCCTGATACGCAACAGCGCGGCGGGCCCACATGCCTTTGCTGACATGCGGCTTGCCCTTGATGATCGCCATGGCTTTATCCACAATCTCGCGCGAGACGATTTTGCGAAGACCAGCCTTACGGGCTTTTGTCAGCGGGATGCGCAGGGTCATCTGGTTGCCGGGGAAGGAGATCTGAATCACTTCCAGCTTGGTCCCGGCAATCTCATCAACACCGATGCGGTCTACACGGCCCACACCGTGGGCGGCGTAGACAATGGCGTCACCTTCCTGGAAGGGGTCGTCATCTTTAATTTTGGTTTTGGCCTGCGCTGCGGTTGTTGCGGCGGCAGTGCGTGCCATTGCGTCTGTCACGCCGCCTTTCGGAGTTGTTCTGAATGTGCTCATAACCAAACCTTATACCACAATTTCCGTGCCCTGTCTTCCAAAACGGCAGACAGGGCCGTATGGCAGATGGAGCCGGAGTTCAGGGCTGAATGCCGTTTACTGCCGTGATGGGCGGGGGCAGCGGCAGGCCTGTGGGCTGCACAACATCAATTTCAATCGTGCGGGCCATGGCTGCCATAGGAAGCGCATGGGGCGTGCTGGCAAACGGCTCCTGCAGGTCATTCGCGCTTTTATCGAGCACCAGAAACAGAATACCCACCAGAGAAGACCCCAGCGGCGTAATCCATTCCAGTGTCTGCACCATGGACAACGGCAGAACGATACAGAAGACGTTCACCAGAGCGCGGGGCAGGGCGGAAAACTGCATGGGCAACGGCGTGTTGCGAATACGTTCAAGCCCGCCCTGCGCGTTGGCGAGGTCCGAGAGGATGCGGTCAATCTGGCCATGCACGGCACCATCAATGCCCTTTTTCGCCACTTCATCACTCACGCCGAGCCCGAGCTGATAGAGAATGGCGTTAGGCTGGTTGCGCCAGCCTGCAATGGCCTTTGCCATTTCCGGCGGGAGCAGGCGGTTGACGTCGGCTGAGACATCCACATTGCCCAGTGCGCCACGCAGGGCGTGCGGGTAGGCGGCCATGCCCATCATCAGGTCCGGCCGGTCCTTAAGCAGAGTGCCAACCTGCCGGCCAAAGGAGCGGCTGTTGTTGGTAATGGCTCCCCATAGAGTGCGGGCCTCCCACCAGCGGGCATAAGCGCTGTTGCTGCGAAAGCCCATGAACAGGGCCAGTGCCGAGCCAATGAGCGAGGTGGGGAGACTTGGCTGCTCCATCCATTCCTGATGGAACACCTGGAACAGGATAACCACGATGAGATCCCACGCCGCCATAAGCAGGATAACACCAAAAATTTCTTTCGTGATGATGCGCAGGCCGATCCGTTGGTCAACGATCATCCATTAAATCTCCATTCTATCTGATGTCGGGCGCGGGGCCGGACCGTAAAAAGCAATGATGCTTAACAGCTTAGACCCCGAAGGGTTTCTCTGGGTGCAATGCTGTATCGCACAGAACGGGACAATAGCATGTCTCGCGGCGTGTGTGGCGGGGGTGGGGAGAGCTTTTTAAAAAAACTGTCATGATTTTCTTGTGACCCCGAACGAGACAACGGTTCTGGCCCGTCCGTTAAAAAACGGATTATCGTGACCGTATTGTGTCAGGGCGGCGGAGCGTTCGCGCTCTGACTCCGGGGAAATAAGGAGTGTCGGGCGGATGACGACCAGCAGCATGCTGAAAACCAGATCGGAGCACCTGTGCCACGGAGGGCGTGTTGGCTTTTACAGCCATCAGTCCGACGTTCTGGGGCTGGAAGCTCGCTTTGCCGTGTTTGTGCCGCCCGGTGCCACGGCGGCGCGGCCTGTGCCGGTGGTGCATGTGCTGGCGGGCCTGACCTGCACGGAGGAAACCTTCTTTATCAAGGCCCACGCGCTGGCCGAAGCCGCCCGGCTGGGGATTGCGCTGGTGGCGACGGATACCTCGCCGCGCGGGGCGCAGGTGCCGGGTGAGGAGGAGAGCTGGGATTTTGGCACCGGAGCCGGGTTCTATCTGGATGCGACACAGGAGCCGTGGAGCCGCCATTACCGCATGGGCAGCTATATTGCGCAGGAACTGCCTGCTCTGACAGAGCGGCTCTTCCCACTGGATGGCACGCGGCGCGGCATTATGGGGCATTCCATGGGTGGGCACGGTGCGTTGGTGCACGGCTTGCGGGCGCCGGAATTCTGGAAATCCATCTCGGCTTTTGCTCCCATAGTGCATCCAGCTGCCGTACCGTGGGGCGAGAAAGCCTTTACCGGCTACCTGGGGCCAGACCGGCAGGCATGGCGGCGGGAAGATGCTGTCTGCCTACTGGAAGATGGCTACCGCCACCCGGCGGATATTCTGATTGACCAGGGCGAGGCCGACCAGTTTCTGGAACGCGAACTGAAACCGGAATTGCTGGAAGAGGCCGCCCGCAAAGCAGGCCAGTCCCTCCGCCTCCGCCGACACACGGGATATGACCATTCCTACTGGTTTGTGCAGAGTTTTGCTGCGGACCATATCCGACATCATGCGGGGGTGCTGCATGGGATGTGAGAGAGTTTTCAGGAGCGAGCGGAAGCAGTTTCTCTGCTTTCGCCCTCATTTCAGTCCTCGTCTAACCGGGATCAGTATCTGCAAAGCGGACGTAAATGACTTCGTGTAAGTAATTATTTCAACACACTAAGAAATATTCAAAAAAAAATCTATGTGCACTATCGGAGTGCATTCCAAATGCAAAATAGTAATAAGTTTAATCTAATTGCTGCCCAATGAATCAAGGAATACGGAGTCAATGTATTTTCTTTCTTCATTTATCCAAATTTTAAAATCCTTTCCCGAAAAATGCTTGTTCCTCACGCACACCCAAAAATGAAATATCAAAGTTCTTTCGATATCTTGTGAATGAGCTAACATTTTATATACTATATTTTTAGTTTCGTTTGTTCCCTGTTTTTCTGCGGCGCAGACGTAATTTTCCATATCTTGCAGATTTGATATAAGATCAGCATAAGATTTAGAAAAATGAGATATTAATTTATTTCTTTTATTTGTTTTTTCTTTGATCTGTATTTTTTCAGCTCTTTTTTTAAAAGAAATTTTTCTGTCATCAAATCTAATCTTCTTTATTGTGATCTCATCAAAAAACTGGTGTGCTCGAGCCATCTCCTCATTTGTAATTATACTGCTCCATAACGTTGAAAATTTCGATTCGTCAATTACGATGTGCGCTTCGGTCATGGGTTTCTTATACCTCAAGATTTTTTAATCTATTTTGAAAATTTGAATATTTGTTCTTTCTATAAGAAAATATTCAACATTCATACATGAATTTCTGATACCGTATAAGATTTTCCGGAGGTGGGATATTGTAAAAACTTCCTTTTCTCGTTGCTCCAACGTAGATATCGAAAGGACTTATCTACTACCGCCACAATTTGTTGCAGCGCTAACTGCGCCGTGTCTTTATCAAGCTTGCCAGATTTGAAACGATGGTAAAGAATTGACCAAGCAGTGGCATATTGACTGAAAGTTAAGGCCTCTTGTGAGCCAAGTATTATTTTAGGATGTTTTTCCCGCTGCGCGAATGCTTTTCCAATGCCGGAGGAGGCTCCACAGCAAGCAGACATCACTAAAACTGGCGGAGCACAGTCTAAGTCTTGGAACGCTTCACAGAATTGATCCCAATTAGGCTGGAAGTTATCCGCAAGTGCTATCCCATCCTCTCCCCCATGACATGAGATATGAAGCACTTCAAAACGGCCTTCGACACATTCTTTAATAGCTTTCTTAAAATGCTTAAAATCCAATACATAACGCAGCTTATTCTCGACATGCATGGTATCAAGAATTCCAGAAACGGAATTTCCGTCCAATCTATTATGGTAAAAATCTTTAGGGTAACTTGATTCTATAATCATTACTTTCATTTTTAATCCCCTGAAAGTTGTTTCTTAATGTCTCCTATCTTCATTCCAAATTCAATAGGCGACATTCTGCCCCCCCCCGCGCCTAATCAGACATTCACTCCCTTTCCATACGCTCACCCCGCAACATGCGACGGGCTATGCGCAAAACCCGCCAGTGCGCCGAGCCATTTTGCAAATTCTCGTAGGAGGAGTTGCAGGGTTGAGCGTTCAAACGGGTGTTCGAGTGCAGGCGGGATAACCGGGTAGGGGTAGAGGGTGACGCCCGGCAGGGTGCGGCGGAGTTCTACCAGAGCGCGGCGCATGTGATAGCCCGCTGTAACGACTGTGAGGGTGTGGACATGGTTGTCTACCACCCATGCAGCTGTCTCACTCGCATTTTCAATCGTGGAGCGGGCCAGATAGCCAAGGGTTACGCGGTCCTTGAGGCTTTCCGGCAGGTGAGGCGGAAGAAGATCCTGCTGGGTGGCTTGCGGGTCCACTCCGGAAATCAGCAGTTTATCGCCGCGGTTTTGCATAAGCAGGCGCAGGGACGTATCCACGCGGCCTTGTCCGCCTGTCAGGGCCACAATGCCATCGGTATGCGGCATGTTCTCCGGGGCAGGCTTGAGCGCGTCATACACAAACCAGCCAAACGCTCCGCAGAGCGCCAGACTGGCTAGCAGCCCCATTTTAATCCACCAGAAGGTGAAGCGAGACAGGCGCGAGGGACGATGAGGACGATCGGCCTCGTATATCATGGGAGCCGTCGGAGCCAGACGCGGACCATGAACTGTGTTGTCGCCCAGCCAATAAAGGCGGCAACAAACGGCAGAGCAGCGAGCCCGACCAGCATGTCTCCGGGCAGCATATCCGGCAGGGTGTGCCAGTCCGGCATGGTGGTGCTGGCGGTTTGCAGCGAGGAAGCCGCAAACGGGGCCGCCATTCTGAACAGCAGGAGCAGCGGCGCCATGGCCAGCAGAGTGCCCAGCAGGCCTCCACCAAGTGCCAGCCCGCCCGTGCGCCATGCAAAACGCCCGGCAATATAACTGTCTGTCGCTCCCAGACCGTGCAGGATTTGAATAATATCGCGTCGGGTGGAGAGGCCTGTTTTGGTGGCCAGAGCGGTGATCATCGTAGCAATGCCGCCTACCGTGACGAGCGCGAGAGCCGCGCAGGCCAGCAGGCTTTGGGCCAGAGCGCGGAGGCGGGCGCTCCATTCCGCATTATGTTCCACCACCGTGCCGGGCACATGGGCGTCCAGCGTCTGTTCCAGATTGGCCGGGGCTTCCTGTCCCTCGGCCAGACGCACTTCAATAACGGCAGGCAGGGGAAGGGCCGTTTTGCCTGCGTCTCCCAGCCAGGGGGTGAGTAGTCTGGCCAGTTCGTCCTGCGTCAGCCGATGGACCTGCGTGCCGGTGGGCAGGGCCGCGAGGTCCGCCAGCACGGCATCAGCACGGGTTTGCGCAGCCGTCTTGTCGGTTTTGCTGGTTGGAGCAAGGGGCTGGTCGGGTTCGGAAACCTGAATGGTCAGCAGTTGTGCGGCACCGCCTGCCCAGCGGGTGGAGAGGGTGCGGGCACCCGTGGCACCCGTCAGCGTCAGGGCGGCCAGAAAGCTCATCATGGCGACCAGAATGAACAGGCTTCTGTCAGGCAGCGCTTCGGAGAGGGAAAGACCGTCTTTACGGCCAGAAAAGGGAAGGGCCACGGCTCAGGCTCCGTCCTGCATAAGGCAGCCGCGTTCCAGCACAAGGGCTGGCCGGGGCAGGCGGCGGACCAGTGCCTCATTATGGGTGGCGACAATCACGGTGGTGCCCATGCTGCTCAGTTCACTGAACATATCCAGAAGTTTATGGGCCTGCGGCTCTTCCAGCGCGTTGGTGGGTTCATCCGCCAGAATCAGGCCGGGGCGATGCACAATGGCGCGGGCAATAGCTGTTCTCTGCTGCTCACCGCCGGACAGGCGGGAGGCCCGGACGCCGAGCCGGTCGCCTAAGCCCACCCATTTCAGGATAGACTGAACTTCATCCGTAATTTCATCTTCCGGCCTGTGTTGCAGGCGCATGGGCAGCGCTACGTTATCGGCCACGGAGAGGTCCGGCATCAGCCGGAAATCCTGATGCACCATACCGATTCTCTGCCGCAGGCGGACCAGAACGGAGCGGTGCGTGTGGGCTGTCACATCCTTGTCCAGCAGGCACAGCGTACCATCGGAGGGCAGGCTTTCTACATGCAGCAGACTGAGCAGGCTGGTCTTGCCCGCGCCAGAGGGGCCAAGCAGCCAGCGGAAGCCACCTTGAGGCACTTCAAAAGACAGGTTGGAGAGCACGGGTGTGCTGGCCTTGCGCTCCCTGCGCCATGAGACATTGGTGAGACGAATCATGGTGAAAGCACGCTTCTGCCGCAATGCAGCAGACAAAAAGGACGGGGGTTACGCATAAGGTTGACTGTAACGGAGGGAGGGCCGTGCTGTCGATCAGAAGCCGCAGGGGGACGGAGTGAAACACTGAAAAAACAGGAAAATGGCGGGCTGAGGTGTCCGCTCTGGCGTGTCCGCCCGTCTGTTGTGTATAAAGACGGCTCCGCGGCGGCCTGAAAGATCGGGCGCTGAGAGAGTGTGTGCGCTCAGAGAGCGCCATCTTAAGAGAATGCTGATGAAACGTGTCGGCCCGTCATGACAAACCCGCCATCAGAAAACTCCTCCGATTCGACGCCGGAGGCCGCCGGAACAGGCCGTGCTACGCGGGACGATGAGCGGGTTTTGGGTCCGCTAAGCGGGCTTGCTGCGGCTGGTCCGCAGGGGGCGCGCCCTGCTGTGTCGGACGAGCCAAGCGTGCTTAGCCAGCCTTTCCAGTTTACGTCGTACGGGCTGAAGACGCGCTCTGAAGACAACACGCAGATTAATCAGAAAGAGGTAAGAATGCCCGCGTTACGTGACCTGATGCTGACGGACCGGTTCTGGCGGTGGGCGTGGATTGCCAGCGGTGTGGGGGTTGTGTTGGTCATCCTGTGCGTCTGCCTCTTGTGGCAGGATATTGTGCAGGCATGGCCTGCGGCAGCCCGGCTGCATCAACCGGGCTGAGCCGTCTCTTACATATTGCGCCCGGCCAGTGTGGCCAGCGTGGCTCCGGCGGCGGCCAGACCCATCAGCAAAATGCCGTCCCAGATCATGCCGCTGGCTGTCAGCGTGTGGCCTGCCATGGTGAGCTGTTCCGGGATGGCGGAGGCGACGTTGGCAATGGCGTCCCGCGCCTGCGGGTCTGCCGAGGCGCTGACGTGAGAGACTGCGCCAATCAGCACAGGCAGGGCTTTCCATGCCACACCGGCAATCAGCAGCAGCGGGGCAAACAGCTCTGCAAGTTGCTGGATAAAGTAGAACACAAAATAGCAGATGGACCACAGGCCCGCACGGGCCAGCTTTAGCCCCAGTGGGGTGGCGTTCTGTGCGTTGGATAAAAAGGAAAGTGGCCGCTGAGCCTCAGCGCGGTTGGGGGTGTGGTCCATAGTCTGGTGTTTCCTCAGCCAGTAAAAGCAGGGTGCGGCGGCGGTCAGAAACCAACTGGCACGCACAGATTGGCCGGGATTATACACAAGAGCCGCGCAAGCACACACCGGCTTCCCGCAAAAGGGAGGTGCTGTGGCTTTCCTGCTATAGGATCTTGTTATAACAATCCGTTTAGCGACCGCCTTTCCCCCTCAGGTAACGCATTCGCGAACAGACGGGGCTGCCGGGAATGGGTTAGATGAATTCACGCTCATGAACGCGTAGCCCCTGTGGTCGTGACGCAGGGGCATGATGTAGAAGACGGCAGCAGAAGAAACAGGACACCTGAAAACGTAATGTACGCTCGGGAACAACAGGTGTGGGATGCGGGATTGAGATGACCCTCCGCTCGGGTACTATTTTGCTGGCGGGGCTGGAACCCGCGCAGCGGGAGGCGTTTTCCGCTCTTCTGAGCCAGCGCGGCCTGCAGGTGCGCTGTGCCCTCAATGGCCGTCAGGCGTTTGAAGGGTTTGAAGACCATTTGCCGGATCTGCTGGTGGTGCCGGCTGCACTGCCGGATATGTCTGCTGCACAACTGTGCCAGCGCCTGCGTCTGAACGCCGTGACGCGGGGTATTCCTGTTATGGTGCTGGTTGAAACACAGAACCCGGAGCAGGAGCGCCTGATACTGGAACAGGGTGCTGATGCGTGCCTGAGCAGTCAGGCCGATCCGGCTTTTCTGATGTTTCGCATCTGCACCCTGCTGCGGGAGCATGAGGAAGATCCGCTCTCACGCATAGGTGGGACGTTCCGCCAGCCCTGTGTAGCGATTGTGACTGCCCCGGGCGGTTTACTGTGGTCCTGGCGCGGTGAGGGGCGGGATGCACCGCCCGTTCTGTCAGGCCTGTTGCGGCGTAACGGGGCCAGTGTTGTCCTGATTGATGACCCGAATGATTTCAACCTGATGAACTGGCCGGTTGGCAAAGACCAGCCGGATTGTCTGGTAGTGGATCTGGGCTGCCCGTTATTTGACGGGCTGGCCTTTGCCCGCACCGTTGAGGCCATGCGCCGCAGAACCCGGCAGTGCATGCGTGTGCTGGGGATGGTGGATGGCGGGCAGTTGTCCGGTCAGGTCGCCACCATGGCGTTCAGCGCCGGAGTGGATGATCTGGTGGATGCGGATATCGCGCCCGATTTGCTGGTGGCCCGTATTGGCAGCCTTGTGCGCCGCAAGATGGTGCAGGATGAAACCCGGCGGGAAGAAGCACATATTGAAAGCGCGCGTGCTCGTATGGCGCTGGCCGATGCCCTGCGGCGTGTGAATGCAGATCTGGCAGCGGCCAACCGCAAGCTGATTGAGGCGCAGGCCAAGCTGGTGCAATCCGCCAAAATGGCCTCTCTGGGGGAGCTGGCGGCTGGGATTGCGCATGAGTTCAACAACCCGCTGGCTTTTGTTCTGGCGCATGAAAACACGGTGAACCGTAGCATTACCCGCGCCCTGAACGCCGTGCGGGAAGGGGATAGTCTGACGGCGGAGCAGGCGCTGGCCAAAAGTAGTGAACGTCTGGCTGCGTCTCTCGTCGGGTTGTCCCGCATGCGGGATCTGGTTGTCAGCCTGCGGCGGTTCTCCCGGCTGGAGGAAGGGGAATTCAGCCGTCTGGATGTGCCGGATGCCATTAGCATGGTGTTGACCTTGCTGGCCCCCAAGCTCGGACAGAACATTCGGGTGGTGTGTGCGCTGGAGGCACCGCCAGATCTGTTTTGTCAGGCGGCTCTGGTGAATCAGGTTGTCATGAATATTGTCAGTAATGCCGCTGACGCCATTATGGAAAAACAGCGTGAGCATGAAGAGGCCGGCCTGCCCGCAGGAGAGGAAGACCGGATTGAAATCACGTCCACTCTGGAGCCGGCCACCACGCATACCGGACAGGATTACGTGATTAGAATCAGTGATACGGGACCGGGTGTGCCTAAGGATCTTCAGGAACGCGTTTTTGAACCGTTTTTTACAACAAAACCTGTAGGCTCAGGGACTGGGCTGGGACTGGCGACAGCGTATGGCGTTGTACAGGCTCATGACGGGAGTATTGTTGTGACCGATGCGCGCGAAAATGGCGGAGCCTGCTTTACATTGCGTGTGCCCTACCGGGCCGAAGAGGAGAGGCGCACTCATGCTGCCTGAACCTGACAAGCGGTCTGTTGTCCTGATTGTGGATGACGAGCCAGAGATTCTGGTCGCGCTGACGGATCTGCTGGAAGACACGTATGAGGTTCTTCCGGCCTCTTCGGGGGAGCGCGGGCTTGCGCTGCTGAAGGAACGCTCTGACGTTGCCGTCATTGTGTCCGACCAGCGGATGCCGGGTATGACGGGGGACGTGTTTCTGGCGCGTGCCAGACTGCTCTCCTCCGCCGGAGCTATTTTGCTGACGGGATATGCCGACATCACCGCAGTGGAAGCAGCTTTGAATCAGGGGCAGATTTCCTTTTTTGCCTATAAGCCGTGGGATGATGAAACCCTGCTCTCCATGGTGGGGCAGGCGGCCTCGCGCTACCGTCTGGAAAAAGAGCTGCAATGTGAACAGCTTTTGCTGCGTGGCTTGCTGGATAATCTGCCGTTTGGTCTGGCGTTCAAGGAGCAGTCCGGGCGTTTTATCCGCCTGAACAGCCAGATGGCGCAGCAGTTTGGGCGGAGCGTGGATGCGTGCGTGGGCCACACAGAAGAAGAACTGGTGGATGCCACGCGTCTGGAGAGCCTGAAGGACGCGCAGAGAGTTCTGGACTCTTCCGGTCGGGACCAGCAGATTTTGCAACTGGCGGGACCGGACGGACATGCTCGCTGGCATGATCTGACACGTGTGCGGCTGGATGGGACGCCGGACGGGACCTCGCCTGCGGGTGCGTCTGCTCTGGAAAATTATTCCATCCTGATAGATCGTGATGTGACCGATCTGCTGGCGATGGAACAGCGCCTGCGTCAGGCAGAAAAAATGCAGGCCATTGGCACGCTGGCCGGCGGCATTGCGCATGATTTCAATAATCTGCTGACGGCTATTCTCGGCTCTCTTGAACTGGTGATGGATCTGGAACCGCCTAAGGAGCCGGGCGTGTCACGCCTGTTCCATAACGCGCTGGAAGCGGCCCGCCGTGGCGGCGCGCTGACGCAGAAACTTCTGGACTTCAGCAGGCCGCGGCATCTGGTGTGCCAGCAGGTTGATTTGCGGGATTTGATGGCGTCCCTGCAAAGTTTCATGACACAGGGGAAAGTGCCGGATGAAATTCAGGCCGTGCTGGGCGGGGCGTCTGTCTCCTCAAGCACGCGCTTCAGTACCGTGCAGTTTGATATCCCGTCCACGCCGCTGCCTGTGGTGTGGACGGATGCCACACAGCTGGAACTGGCGGTGTTCAATCTGTGCGTCAATGCGCTGGATGCGCAGCCGGAAGGGGGAGCGACGACCGTTTCCGTCCGGCAGGCAAACCGGCCTCTGGGCCTGACGGGCAACGCCACCCACGGGGAAGCATGGGTGGTGGTGCAGGTGACGGATCGCGGTGTGGGGATGACGGAAGAAATGCAGGCCCGCATTTTTGATCCGTTCTTTACGACCAAAGGCATCGGGCAGGGCACAGGGCTGGGCCTGTCCATGATCTACGGCTTTATCAGCCATTGCGGTGGAGAGGTGCGGGTGGAAAGCGTGCCCGGTGGTGGCACGTCCATTGAACTCTGGCTGCCCGCTATGGTGGAAAACCGCGCGCCGGTTGCGCAGGTTCGGCCTGCTCGCGGGGGGCATGTCACTCCTCCGTCTCTGCCCCCGGTTCAGCATGGCGAGACCATTCTTGTGGTGGATGACGAACCGGGTGTTCGGGCGGTCACCGCCGGTTTTCTGCGTCGTGCCGGGTATGATGTGCTGGAATCTGCCAGCGGCGCGGAAGCCCTGAGCGTAATTGGCGATAAGCCGGATATTGCGCTGGTGGTGATGGACGTGATGATGCCGGGCATGAACGGGGATGAAGTGGCCCGCCGCCTGCATGATGTGCGGCCAGAACTGCCCGTCCTGTTTGTAACTGGCTATGCCGACCTCGCCTTACTGCCGGAAGGGGTGACAGTCCTGCACAAACCCTACACGCGGGATGCCTTGCTGGGGGATGTCAGGGCCATGCTGGCCGCATAACGAGCGGTTTCCTGCCTGCTGGCCTCTTGTGCTGGCGGCAGGAAGGCTTATCTCCTTATACCATGCAAAGCTTTCAGACAGCCTCCTCCTCGCATGATCCCGTCGGATGGCACGGGACAACCATCCTCTGTGTCCGGCGTGGCCCGACTGTGGCTATGGCCGGGGACGGGCAGGTGACGCTCGGTCAGACCGTCATCAAGGGCAACGCCCGCAAGGTGCGGCGTATCGGGCCTTCTGGCTCCATTCTGGCCGGGTTTGCCGGGGCAACGGCAGATGCCTTCACCCTGCTGGAGCGGCTGGAAGGCAAGCTGGAACGCTACCCCAATCAGCTTGAACGCGCCTGTGTGGAACTGGCCAAGGACTGGCGGACAGACCGCTACCTCCGGCGGCTTGAAGCCATGATGGCTGTGGCGGATGCGGAGCATTCCTTTACGCTGACAGGGAATGGCGACGTGCTGGAACCGGAAGATGGCATTATCGCCATTGGCTCCGGCGGGAATTTTGCCCTCTCGGCAGCGCGTGCGCTGCTGACGGTCGAGGATCTGGACGCTGAGGAAATTGTGCGTCGTTCCATGAAAATTGCCGGGGATATCTGCGTTTATACCAACTATTCTGTGCGGGTTGAAACGCTGACAGCTTCTCCTTCAACCGATAAGGCTTCTTCCTGATGGATGCACCGACATTTTCTCCGAGGGAAATTGTCTCGGAGCTTGATCGCTTTATTATCGGGCAGGCTGACGCCAAGCGTGCCGTGGCCATTGCGTTGCGCAACCGCTGGCGGCGCGCGCAGTTGCCAGAAGCGCTGCGTGAAGAAGTGGTCCCTAAGAATATCCTGATGATTGGCCCGACCGGGTGCGGTAAAACCGAGATTGCCCGCCGGCTGGCCAAACTGGCGCAGGCCCCGTTCCTGAAAGTGGAAGCCACCAAGTTTACGGAAGTGGGCTATGTGGGGCGCGATGTGGAAAGCATTGTGCGCGACCTGGTCGAGGCCTCCATCACCATGCTGCGGGAGGTGAAACGCAAGGACGTTGCTGCCCGCGCCGCGCAGGCCGCGGAGGACCGGCTGGTGGATGCGCTGGTCGGTGCGAGTGCGTCGGCTGAGACCAAGAACAAGTTCCGCAGCATGCTGCGGGATGGCCAGCTGGAAGATAAAGAGGTTGAGGTGGCTGTTGTGGAAGCAGCCCCCGCTGGTGGCGGTGAAATGCCGGGGATGATGCCCGGGCAGGTCATCAACTTCAGCGAGATGATGAAGAATTTCATGAACAAGGCCCCTCAGCAGCGCCGCCTGAAAGTGGCTGCTGCACGGGAGTATCTTGAGCGTGAAGAAGCTGACAAGATGCTGGATAATGAGGCCCTGACGCGGGAAGCCGTGGCGCATGCGCAGGAAAACGGCATTGTTTTTCTGGATGAGATCGACAAGGTCTGCGGGCGCGCGGCTGATGGCGGCGGGCGCAGTGGCGATGTCTCGCGTGAAGGGGTGCAGCGTGACCTGCTGCCGCTGATTGAAGGCACGACGGTTTCCACCAAATATGGTGCGGTGAAAACGGACCATATTCTGTTTATCGCGTCTGGTGCCTTCCATCTGGCCAAACCGTCTGATCTGCTGCCGGAATTGCAGGGGCGTCTGCCGATCCGTGTTGAGCTTCAGCCGCTCTCCCGTGAGGATCTGCGTCGTATCCTCACGGACCCTGAGCATTCTTTGCTCAAGCAGTATATCGCGCTGCTCAGCACGGAAGATGTGACGCTGACTTTCTCGGATGGCGCAGTAGAAGCGCTGGCCGAGCTGGCCGCCGACATCAACGAGCGTGTGGAAAATATTGGTGCCCGGCGTCTTGCCACGGTGCTGGAAAAGCTGCTGGAGGAAATCTCCTTCACAGCGTCTGACCGGAAAGGCGAAGTCATTCACGTCGAAGCCTCTCTGGTTCAGGAAAAAGTTGCTCCTCTGGCCCGCAAGGGCGATCTCAGCCGGTTTATTCTGTAATGAACGCACCCTTTTTACTGCCCGAAGAAGACACCGCCGCTGAGGCGATTGACGCGATCCGCGATGAGCTCGAAGTCTTTGATGACTGGATGGAACGCTACCAGTACATCATTGAGATGGGCCGCAAGCTGCCGCCGTTCCCACCGGAATGGTGCAATGATGAGCACCGCGTGCCGGGCTGCCAGAGCCAGGTGTGGCTGGAAGCACGGGAAGAGGGCGGCAAGCTCTACTTCGCCGGACTGTCTGATGCCGCCATTGTCTGCGGCCTGGTGGCCTTGTTGCTGCGGGTTTATTCCGGCCGCACGTGTGAGGAAATCATGGCGACAGACCCGCACTTCCTGCGGGATCTCGGGTTGGTGCAGGCTCTTTCCACCAACCGTGGGAATGGTGTGGAGGCTATGGCGCGGGCGATCCGGTCTGCTGCGGCATCTTTAAAAGTCTGAGGCACCATTTCCAGTTTTTGGATTATCTCTGGTTGATTGCCGTATGAAAATGGAAAAGCCCTTCAGGCCCTGAACGGTCTGGAGGGCTTTTTTTATGGGCATATAGTTGTTTTTCACAGGCGGCTTTTGCGGCTCTTAAAGTTTGGTACATAAAAAAACCGGCGGCTGAAAACAGCGCGCCGGTTTTTTATAACCGTTTTATCCGTTCAGGAAAAAACCTGCGTTAGGCTGACTTTTTCTCAGAAAGGCCTTTCAGAACATCCGCGGGGCGGATGGGCTGGTGCCGCAGGCGGACGCCCACAGCATTGAACACGCCGTTGGCAATCGCAGCGCCAATGGTGGTCACACCCGGTTCACCAAGGCCCATGGGCTTTTCGGTGCTGTCCACAAATTCGATATCCATTTCCGGGATGTCGGTAATGCGGAGCGGGGTGTAGGTGTTCAGGTTGCGGTCGCGCACGTTGCCGTTTTCGATTTCGGTGTTCTCAAACAGCGCCATGCTCAGGCCCCACAGAGCACCACCTTCCGTCTGGGCCATCGCACCATCCGGATCGACAATCGTACCGGCATCCAGAACCAGCCAGATTTTCTGGCAGGTCACAGCGCCGGTTTTGCGATCCACGTGCACCTGCACAGCACCGGCCGTCCAGGTCGGCATAGCGCGTTCCTGACCGAAGGTGGTGGCAATGCCAATGGCCGTGTCTTTCGGCAGCTGGACTTTGCCGTAGCCGCATTTTTCAACCAGACGCTTCAGCACATTGGCCTGACGGGTGGCCCCCCCCACAGAGTCCGGTGCCTTGCCAGCATTGCGGCCTTTAGCCGTCAGCAGGGAGAGGCGGAACTCAACCGGGTCATGCCCGAGTTCGTGGGCCAGCTCATCCAGAAACGCTTCATGCGCCCATGGCGTCCAGCCCGAGCTCACGGAACGCAGCCAGCCCGGACGGAAGGTGGCGTCTGCCAGATCATTATCCAGCGCACGCACGCGCATCGGACCAACATCGTACCAATGGTCAGCGCCGGCAATGGCGAACTGATCGTACGGTTTGCCGTCTGCACCCTTTTCCATGAAGGCCGCAGCCATCACGCCGGTCGGCCAGCCTGCGGACGCATGGTGCTGCCAGCCTTTGAGGGCTTTCTGGTCATCCAGAGCCACGCGCACCGTCTGGATGGACGGGGAGCGGAAGGAGTCAAACTGCATGTCGTCAGAACGCGTCAGGATCAGCTTGACCGGCTTGCCACCAAGTTCCTTGGAAATCAGGGCAGCGGGAACAGCGTAATCCCCATTCAGACGGCGGCCAAAGCCACCGCCCAGCAGGTAGCTGCGCATGACAACATCGGACTCTTTAACCTGCAACGCCTTGGCAATAACCGGCAGGAACAGAGACTGCCACTGGTTGCCACAATGGATTTCCCATTTGCCGTCCTGCAGGCGGGCCAGAGCGTTCATGGGCTCAAGCTGGTAGTGCAGCACGGACGCGCAAGTGTAGGTGCGTTCAAAAACCTGTTTGGCCGAAGCAAAAGCTTCATCCACGCCGTCATCATTAAACACGCAGGAGCCACCGGTTTTCTCGGCAATCTGCTTGCGGCCGTGTTCGATAATGTCTTTTTCCGAGACATTCGCCGTCTTGCCCGGCGTCCAGGTGACCTTCAGCGCATCCGTTGCGCGGATGGCGGCCGGATAGGTGGAGGCCAGAACCGCAACCCAGCCGGGGACCGTGTCGGACGGGTCGTTCAGAACGATGTAGCGGATATAGCCTTTGATCTTTTTGGCTTCGCTATCATCAACCGAGACAGCCTTGGAGCCATAGCGCGTGGGCGGCAGTTTGGGCCGCGCATACACCATGCCTTCCAGCTTGGCGTCGATCCCGTAAATGGCAGTGCCGTCGGTTTTGGACGGAATGTCCAGCGCCTTGACCTCTTTACCAATCAGGCGGCGTTCAGCTGCGGGCTTGAGCGGCAGTTTTGCCATCTCATCCGGGCTGAAAGAGCGCGTCGGGCGGGCGTGGCTGACAATATCACCAAAGGACACTGAGCGGTTGCCGGCAATCACGCGGCCATTGCGCGCAATACAGTTGGCGGGGGAGGTGCCAAGCAGTTTGGCGCCTTCTTCCACCAGCACGGTGCGGGCGGCGGCACCAGCCTGACGGAAGACATCCCATGTCATCCACACAGACCATGACCCACCGGTGACCATCAGGCCCCATTTGGGGTCTGTATCCACATAGGTGATGCGGACCTTGTCCCAGTCGGCTTCCATTTCGTCCGCAATAATGCGGGCGAGGGCGGTGCCGATATGCTGGCCCATTTCTGCACGGATGATGTTGACGTTCACCACGCCATCCGGGCCGACAGAACACCAGACAGTCGGTTCAAACGCGCCATTGCCGGGCAGGCTGGCATTCTGCGGGTAGGTCTGCGCGGCAGAAGCCTCCCGCGCGAACCCGAACATGAACGCCGAGCCAAGGCCTGTCAGCAGCACACCACGGCGGGTCGGGCCACGCCCGGCCGCACGGTCCTGCCGGGCTGCAATGCGTTCCAGTTTACCCATTAGATTTCTCCTCACGCATGGCGGCGGCGGCTTTCTTGATAGCCTTGCGGATGCGGACATAGGTCATGCAGCGGCACAGGCTGCCGCCCATCACGCCGTCAATTTCCTCATCCGTCGGGTCCGGATAGTCCTTGAGCAGGCTTGCAGCCTGCATGATCTGGCCGGACTGGCAGTAACCGCACTGCGGAACCTGAATCTCCCGCCATGCCTGCTGCACAGGGTGTTCGCCCTCGGGGTGCAGCCCTTCAATCGTGGTGATCTCAGCGCCTTCTATGGAGCTGATGGGCGTGATGCAGGAGCGGGTGGCGCGGCCACCCACATGCACGGTGCAGGCACCGCACTGGCCAACACCACAGCCAAATTTTGTGCCTGTCTGGTCCAGCTCGTCACGCAGGGCCCAGAGCAGGGGGGTATCTTCTGGCACATCGACGGAAACGTCACGGCCATTGAGTTTGAACTTAATCATGAGTGGCTCCGTGTGCCGCCTTAGTGAGAAGAGTTAACGGGAGGGGTTTTAACGGTCTTGCGAATTTCCGCGGCTTTCTTCTCAAGGTCTGTCCAGGGCGGCAGCGTGGTGCGTGTGCGGCGCAGATAGGCAGCAATGCGGGCCATGTCTGCATCGGACAGAGCGTTATAGAAGCTGGGCATGGCGATACCGGACTGGCCTTCTTCAGCTGTCAGGCCGTGCAGCATGACCTGATAAAGGTTGGTCGGTTCATCCAGCCACAGCGCGTTGTTCAGAGCCAGATCCGGGCGGCCGAGGACGGGCATGGGGGCTGCATTGTAATGGCAGGCCCCACAGGCGCCCTGATACAGGCGGGCATCCGGGTCCAGCGTGTTCGGGCCGATCAGGTCCTTTTTGGACTGTTCCATGGCGCGGGCGAGGGCGGCTTTGTCATGACCCTGACGTTCTGCAGCGTGGTCTACGTCCGCATAGTAATGCGCGATGGCATGCACGTCATATTCCGGCACCTGAGAGAGGAAGCGGTGCGGAACGGGGGACATCGGGCCGCCAGCCGGGCCGTGCAGCGGCGCTACGCCAAAGCGCAGATACTGGTACAGCTCGTCTTCCGTCCATGTGGTCGGGGTGGGGTTCTTGTCGTTCAGCGGCGGAGCAATCCACGCATCCACAACAGCCCCGTCATACATGGAGCCCTTCTTTTCAGCGCCCATCAGGTTACGCGGCGTATGGCATGCGCCACAGTGGGCGTTGCCTTCGGCCAGATACGCGCCACGGTTCCACAGCGCATCATGGCTGGGGTCGGGCTTATAGACGCCGGGGGTGAAGAACAGCAGCTTCCATGCAGCCTGACCAATGCGGAGGCTGAGCGGGAAGGGGAGTTCATTCGGGCGGCGGGACATATGCACGGCAGGCCGTGTCATCAGATAGGCATAAAGATCAGAAATGTCCTGATCCGTCATTTTGGTGAAGTGATCGTACGGGAAAGCCGGGATCAGATGCACGCCCTTGCGGGAGACGCCGTAGTGCAGGGAGCGGCGCAGAGCCTCTTCCGACCATGCGCCAATGCCCATTTCCACATCGGGGGTAATGTTGGAGGAATAGATGGCCCCGAACGGGGTTTCCATCTTGTAGTCACCGGCAAGCTCAGGGCCGCCGCCATTGTCTGTGCGGGTGTGGCACTCCGCACAATAGCCTTCAGCCGCAACAATACGGCCGCGCTCAATCTGCTCCGCAGAGAAGCTGCTGGCCGCAGGCCGCTCTATCGGGGCAATTGGCGGATACCATGCATAATACAGAAACCCGAGCCCACCCAGGACACCAGCCCCGACAGCTCCTGCTAAGAGACGTTTGATCACTCTACCCCCAATCCTGTGCATACGACAGCCAGCCGAAGCTGAAAGACTGAAAACATCCAGTCCCTCCTCTTCGGGAGGTCCGGGAACCTGCCGTCTGAAGGTCTGTTATTTAATATAGGACAAAACTTATCTGGATTTGGGTTGCAAATAAACGCATAGGTTTGTGCGTGAAGCGGTGAAATCTGAATAAGATTTATTTGAAACACGAGAATGTTATGGAAATCAGCCAGTTTCTCTCTTGACTATATTTTCATGTATATGGACAAAGGCTCTTTTGCATGCAAGGCATGCGTCTGTCGCGTAATAAAAAGCCTGACTTCGAGAGTGTTCTTGCGCGTTTGTAGCGCGTCTTAAGTTATGAAAAGGGTTCTGCTCCCCAAAAAGCGAGCAGAACCCATATGTTATAACAAATTTACAGGCTGAGTTCTTTAAGTGTCTGGCGTGCGCCCTGCGTGCGGATGCTGCGGCGCAGTCTGGTGACATCCTCCACAAACGCCGGATACTGATCAAGATCCCAGCCGGAGAAGACCGGCATGGTCAGCCCCGCGGCCAGATCGTCTTTCAGTGCCAGATTTTTGGCGGCATCCGGCAGGCCCGGTTCGGCGATTTTGTAGGTTTTGTGGCTTTCCGTCTCACCGCGCAGATATTCCAGAAAGCAAGCAACGCCAAAGGCAACGCGCCGATGGTCTTTGCCCGCTTTCAGGACGCCTTTCACTGTGTCGGTCCAGAACACCGGTAGCTTGGAGGCACTGTCTGAGGCAATGCGCAGAAGCTGGTCACCCACTGCGGGGTTGCGGAAGCGGTGCAGAACCTGCTGCGCATAGTCACTCAGGGATACGCCTTTCGGTGGCGTGATGAGCGGGCTGGCATCATTGGCGAGAAACTGCTCCAGCAGGGTGACGAGGCCGTCATCAGCCATGGCATGGGGCACTGTGTCGTAATCCATCAGCACGCCGGGCAGGGCGAGCATGGAGTGGGACGCGTTGAGCATGCGCAGTTTAACCTGCTCATACGGGCCAACGTCATCCGTAAATTCCACGCCCACGGCTTCCAGCTCCGGGCGGCCTGCGCAGAATTTGTCCTCAATGACCCACTGCGTGAAGTCTTCCGCAAACAGCGGCATCTGGTCCGCAACACCGCTCATGTCGTCCAGCCGGGTGATATCGGCATCGGAAACTGACGGAGTGATCCGGTCTACCATGGTGGAGGGGAAGGTTACATTTTCCCTGATCCATGCGCCCAGAGCCGGGTCCCGCGCTTCTGCAAACGCGCAGAAGGCGGTGCGGGCGACGGTGCCGTTATCGCGCAGGTTGTCACAGGTCATGACGGTGAAGGGGCCGACGCCACTTTCCCGGCGCAGGCGGAGGGCTTCCGTCACCAGCCCGAAAGCGGTTTCCGGCACATCGCGTTTGAGATCTTCCGCAATGGCAGGATCGTCCAGCATGAACTTGCCGCTGGCATCCACATAGTAGCCGCCTTCTGTAATGGTCAGGCTGACAATTTTGATGGCGGGATCGGCCAGACGCCGGATCGCGGCGGCGCGGTCCTTTGCGGCCTGCACATATTCGGTAATGGCACCCAGAACGCGGATGGTGTGCGTGTTATCCGGGGCAAATTCCGTCAGCGTATACAGGCCGTCCTGTTCTGCCATGATGGCGGCCCGGCGCGTTTCCCGCGCATTGTCACGCAGCCCGACGCCCACAATGGCCCAGTCCTGCTGGCCGGGGCGTACCAATACCCGATCAACATACATCGCCTGATGCGCCCGGTGGAAGTTGCCGACGGCCAGATGGGCAATGCCCGGAGTGGTCTTTTGGCGGTCATAGGCGGTAGTAAGAACCTGCGGCGGAAGCTGTTTGAGGGTGGTATTGGAAAGGGCAATCATGAAATTGGCGTACCTCGTTCTGTTTTCAGACGGATCTGGTGCAGGCTAAAAATCTTTCAATCACAGCGCACTGGCTGGCTGTGCTGCACACAGTCTTTAATGGTCAGGATAAAGCGCAAAGGGGCGTTTGGTTGCCTGACAGGGGCAAGGAAACAGTGTTTTGCGCAGGCTTGCTCCCACATCGCAGTGTGGAGTGCGACACCCGGTTTGGGGGCGGGGGCAGCCTGACCGTGGCGGACTATACCACGGTTGCGCAGAAAAATCCCGGTGAGATGCCGCTTGAAACTCTGCGCACTTTCCGTTATGTCAGCGCCTTCGTTACACGCGTCCGGGCTTGTGGGGCATGCCCGGCCGTGTTTTGCCGCTCTGGCAACAGAGGGGCGCGGTTCGAGCTTTCAGGAGTAAAGAAATGCCCAAGATGAAGACCAAGTCGTCGGTCAAAAAGCGGTTCAAAATCACCGCAACCGGCAAGGTGCTCTCAGGTCCGTGCGGTAAACGTCACGGCATGATCAAGCGTCCGCAGAAAATGAAGCGCACCAACCGTGGCGCACAGGTGATGACACCGCAGGACGGTCGTACCGTCAAGCAGTGGGCACCCTACGGGCTGGTTTGAGGAGCATCTGAGATATGGCACGTGTAAAACGCGGTGTAACAACCCACGCTCGTCACAAAAAAGTCCTGGACATGTCCAAGGGCTTCCGTGGCCGGTCTTCTACAAACTATCGTATTGCTCTGGAACGGCTTGAAAAGTCTCTCCAGTACGCATACCGCGATCGCCGGAACAAAAAGCGCGAATTCCGCGCTCTGTGGATCCAGCGTATCAATGCTGCTGTGCGTGAGCACGGCCTGACCTACAGCCGTTTCATCAACGGTCTGGACAAGGCTGGCATTGAAATCGACCGTAAAGTTCTGGCCGCCATCGCTTTTGATGACGCCGCAACGTTTGCGGAAATCGTGAAGAAAGCTCAGGCCGCTCTGGCTGCCTGAGGCTTCTGGCCGATTTGCCCTGAAAAAGGCCGTCCGCAAGGGCGGCCTTTTTTGTTCCGGCGGCTGTTTTTCTGGCTAAGGGGTTTTCTCTGCGCGGCTGAGCGGCTATCCGCCTCCTAGCATTTTCCCCTCTCGTGTGAGGTTTCATGAGCGACGATCTTGAGATTCTCCGGCAGGACGTCCTGTCGGAACTGGCCGGTGCGGCCGATATGCGGGCATGGGATGCCGTGCGTGTTGGCACTCTGGGTAAATCAGGCCGCCTGACGGCGTTGCTCAAGGCACTGGGGAAAATGGCCCCGGACGAGCGCAAGGCGCGTGGCGTGGCGCTGAACCGCCTGCGGGATGACCTGACACGGGCCGTTGAAGACCGTGGGCGTGAGCTGGAAGCCGCGGCGCTCGAAGCCCGTCTGGTGGCTGAGCGTGTGGATGTCAGCCTGCCGCCACCAGCAACGGCACAGGGGTATATCCACCCCATCAGCCGCGCGGTGGAAGAAATGACGGCCATTTTCGGGGCTATGGGCTTCAGCGTGGCAGAAGGGCCGGATATCGAGACGGACTGGCACAACTTCTCCGCTCTGAACACGCCGGACCATCACCCCGCCCGGACCGACCATGATACGTTCTATCTGCCGCCCGTGCCGGGGCTGGATGTTGCGCGCGTGCTGCGCACCCAGACCTCAGGCGTGCAGATCCGCACCATGCTCAGCCAGAAGCCGCCAATCCGCGTGATCTGCCCCGGCCGCACCTATCGTGCCGACCATGACGCGACGCATTCCCCCATGTTCCATCAGTGCGAAGGTCTGGTGGTCGGGCAGGGCATTACGCTGGGGCACCTCAAGGGCTGCCTGATTGAGTTCCTGCGGGTGTTTTTTGACAAGCCGGATCTGCCGGTGCGGTTCCGCTCCTCCTACTTCCCGTTTACCGAACCCTCCATGGAGGTCGATATTGGCTGGTCTCGCCGCACGGGTGAGATTGGTGGCGGGGAAGACTGGCTGGAAGTGCTGGGCTCCGGCATGATTCATGCCCGCGTGCTGGCCAACTGTGGTCTGGACCCGCGTGAATGGCAGGGCTTTGCCTTCGGGATGGGAGTTGAACGCCTGACCATGCTGAAGAACGGCATTCCGGATCTGCGTTCGTTCTATGAGAGTGATATTCGCTGGCTGCGTCATTACGGGTCTGACCCGCTTGCGCCCGCACTGCTGCACGAAGGGGTGTAAGACATGAAATTTACGCTTTCATGGCTGTATGACCATCTTGAAACCTCAGCCACGGTTGAGGAAATCTGCGCCAAGCTGAACCAGATTGGCCTTGAGGTTGAAGGGGTGGAAAACCCCGGTGCGGCGCTGGAGCCGTTCCTGACGGCCCGTATTCTGGAAGCCACGCAGCACCCGAACGCGGACCGCCTGCAGGTCTGCCGTGTGGATGCCGGACCGGGCATGAATGATGTGCAGGTTGTGTGCGGTGCGCCGAACGCCCGCGCCGGTCTGGCGGTCATTTTTGCAAAGCCGGGCACCTATGTGCCGGGGCTGGATATCACCATCAAGGCAGGCAAGATCCGTGGGGAAGCCAGCGGCGGCATGCTCTGCTCCCTGCGTGAACTGGGTATGGGTGAAGATACTGGTGGCATTGCGGAACTGCCGGAGGATACGCTCCCCGGTCAGTCCTATGCTGACTTTGCCGGTCTGGACGATGTGGTGATTGAAATCGCCATTACCCCCAACCGTGGTGATGCACTGAGCGTGCGCGGGATTGCGCGTGACCTCGCCGCTGCGGGTCTGGGTACGCTGCGTCCGTGGATGGCCGAGGCTGTGGAAGGGACGTTTGAGTCCCCCATTACATGGGAAAATTCTTACCCGGAAGCCTGCCCGTGGGTGCTGGGGCGTACCATTCGTGGTGTGAAAAATGGTCCCAGCCCGGAATGGCTGCGCCGTAAGCTCGAAACCATTGGTCTGCGGTCCATTTCCACGCTGGTGGATATTACCAATTACTTCTGTTTTGATCTTGGCCGCCCTCTTCATGTCTTTGATGTTAAAAAACTTTCAGGCAGCCGTCTGACTCTGTGTCACGGTGCCGGAGAGACTTTCAAGGCACTGGACGGACAGGACTATACAGTCACGCCGGATGACTGCGTGATTACCGATGCTAACGGCGTGCAGTCCGTTGCCGGCATTATGGGCGGGGAAGCTTCCGGTGCGGATGAAGGCACGACGGACGTGTTCGTGGAATGCGCACTGTTTGACCCTGTGCATATTGCTCTGAGCTGCCGTCGTCTGGGTT
>NZ_JOPG01000050.1 GCF_002153605.1 Acetobacter malorum
CATGCAGGCCATCTGCCGTTCTGGCTCGCACCGGTGCAGGTCGTTGTCGCGACGATCACAGAGGAGGCAAACGACTACGCTAAAGACCTCATCAGGAATCTCGATGCACACGACATCCGGGTTCTATCGGATCTGCGTAACGAGAAAATCTCTTACAAGATTCGGGAACACAGTCTTGCGAAAATACCTGTCATGCTGGTCATCGGGAAAAAAGAGAAAGAAAACAGAACCGTCTCCATCCGGGAATATGGAAATCCGGCTCGACCAACCCTGAAGGGCGAAGAAGTCGTCAAAGTGTTGGCAACTGCCTCTCGTGATCGGCTGCTAAGGGCCTTCGTCGGATGAAGAGCTTTCGCGCTGCTTTCGACGATTTATGGTACCTCAGCCGACCCTATTTCACGTCTGAAGAAAAGAAGTCCGCGTGGGTATTACTGACTGCGGTACTGGGGCTGACCCTGCTGCTGGTTGGAGCGGACGTCCTGCAATCTTTTTCCCGCAATATTTTCTATACTGCCCTGCAACAGCGCGACGTCACATCGTTCCTCCGGGGATTGTTCTGGTTCGTCCGGACACCGTCCATGATCATTCCCGGTTTCTTCATCATCACCCTGCCATCGCTGCTGATCTCGGTCTACGCCACCTACCTCCAGCAGCTCCTGCAACTCCGCTGGCGGCGCTGGATGACACACCGCATGCTCGCCCAGTGGCTCGATCAGAACCTCGCCTTCCGCATTGCCGTGACACGGGCTCACTTAAAAGAGACCAGCGACAATCCCGATCAGCGCATACAGGAGGATATCGACGGATTTGTACGTGATACACTCTCACAGTTTCTCGATATTGTGTCGCGCACGATTACCTTCGTCAGCTATGTCGGACTTCTCTGGGCTCTCTCCGGATCCATCACCGTGCTCGGGGTTCGTATCCCCGGCTATTTCCTGTGGATAGCCCTGCTTTATTCTGCTTTTGCGTCAATTGTCACACATCTGACAGGTCGACGGCTGATCCCGTTACGCATTACCCAGCAAAAGGCGGAAGCAGATTTCCGGTATGGGCTTGTGCATGTCCGGGATCATGCGGACAGTATCGCCCTGAGCGGCGGGGGAGACCGCGAAAAGCATCTTCTGCTGGGAAAATTCTCGTCCGTATATGACAATTTTCTTGGCATTATGACCAGGACGAAATGGCTTGGCTTTCTGACAGACGGGTTGGGCACGTTGTCCGGAAATTTTGCCCTCCTCGTCGGATCAATCCGCTATTTCGCAGGAAAGATCACCTTTGGGACCCTGATGCAGTTGGTTCAGGCATTCTCACGCGTCGAGGAAGCGCTGGGCTGGATATGGTCTGCTTACCCGGCCATTACCGAATGGCGAGCCAATGTTTCCCGTCTGGCAAGCTTCCAGAGAACGATGGATTTCATCGCCGTCAGCGACCATGATTCCTTGCGTGAAAAATCAGCTTCAAATTCTGATATTGTTACAGAGAATCTGACTGTACTTCGTCCGGATGGTTCAGTTCTGCTTTCAAACGTCAACATCACGCTGCCTCAGGGGCAGGATATTGTTCTGACCGGCGCATCTGGCGTTGGTAAATCCACCTTTCTACGCGCCCTTGCCGGAATCTGGCCATTTACCAGCGGTCAGATCCACGTGCCTGAGGCACGGGTAATGTTCCTGTCGCAGCGTCCGTATCTGCCACTGGGGACACTGCGCGAGGCACTCTGTTATCCCGTTGCCCCAGAAGCAGTTCCCGATGAGCGTGTTTGTCGGATCCTTGATCTGGTAGGCCTGTCATTCCTTGCTGATGAACGCGATACGGAAGCAAGGTGGACAGAACGCCTTTCGCCCGGCGAGCAGCAGCGTCTGATGTTTGGACGCATTCTGATAAATAGGCCTGAATGGATATTCCTCGATGAAACCACGTCAAATCTTGACCAGGAGGGAGAGATCCGTCTTTACGATCTTCTGCGCGAGCATATCCCGAATCTGACGATCGTTTCCATAACGCATCGTCAGGCACTCCAGGATCAACACGCCGTACAGATTGACATTGGATGCCATTCGCCCGGGCCGCGCGTGTGACAGCAGACCTCCAGACAGGGTGAAAGCTTCCGGTATCTCTCATGGATACCAGCAAACAATGATTGGTATTACATGACGCAGGGTGCCACCCATAGTAATGTGTTATCGTCCGAATGACGAACTGTAAGCGGAGAAATACGTTATGGATGAACAGATCCGAAAAACCGTCCTGAGAATGATCCCCTATGGGCTCTACGTACTGACAGGAGGAAGTCAGGACAGCACGATAGCATCGGCGACTATCAATTGGGTAACGCAGACCAGCTTCGTTCCTCCTCTGCTTGCCCTGGGCATCAAGACCGATTCCGCCATTTACGCAGAGGCAAGCAAAAGTGGCGATCTGGTGCTGAACATTCTCGGCAGAGAGCAGGGAAATCTGGCCTTTGCGTTCTTCAAGCCCGTTCCGTATGCGGATGGCAGACTGGGAGATTACGAGGTCAGGTGGGCCGCCAATGGAGCCCCCATACTCGCATGCGTCCCGGCGGCGGTTGAACTGAAAGTGAGACAGATTGTGGAACTGGGTGATCATCACACCTTTGTTTGCGAGGTTACCGGCGTCTACCTCACAAAAGACATTGCCGGTCGCCCTGATGACGCCATCCTGCACATGAAGGATCTTGGAGAAAAAGTCTTTTACGGAGGATAGACGCCGATCTTTGTCATGAATTGATGTTTTTTCGTCCCTTTGTGATGCATCTTGATCACGGAGAGTCTGAACCAGTCTGCCACCCCGGCAACGCGCATGACAGAACGGGATAAGGTTCCGATTTTACCATGTCTCTGTATCACAGCACGTGACTCTCCAGGATGACCCAACGGTTCTCAACGGGGCTGCGGGCATCAAGGCCTGATTTCGGGCAGGCGAGCGGCGCATCACGTCGTGTCGCCTGACCCAGCGTTGTATTCCTGCCGACTGTGCCATGTCGGTTTATGAATGACGTCTGATACCAGCCGTTGTTTGCCAGAACCCGTGAAAATCAGAGTATCTACCGGTTGTCCCCGTTTGCAAAATTTGCTGTAGATCGCGGCAATGAACGACTGCCATTACGTGAACTCCGGCCTTCAACCCATCTCGAAAATATCTACGGCGCCATGTTTTGTTATTTCTGAACCAGCCAGGACTGCCGTTCAACCAGTCGCCGTAATTGACATCAGACTCGTTCTTCCTGGTTATGTCCGTTTTACCTGTGAAAGTATTCAACACTTTGACAGTAAGCTCAAACCAGCCCGTAGCGTTCCAGAAGATCGTCAATCTCGGTCCCCTGTGTCAGGTGCCGGATCAGTCCGGATGCTGGCACCTTCTCTCCGTCCCGCAGTTCCGCAGCCGCCTGTAACAGCATCCGGACATCGAAAATGCCGCCCGACACTTCCGGCACAGCCCGCCTGACGCTGCACAGGGTATAGACCGCCTCCATCGCCGTGCGGACGGAATATTCCGTGGTGAAAACCGTATCGCGTGGCGTTTCGGCGAACTGCCCGAGAAAGGCGAGATTGACGCTCCCATCCGGCACTACCTTCGGTCGGTCAGCCGGTGCACGCGGCATGAACTGCGCCGTGATGAACGGCATCATGCACGGACGCGTCGTCGCCCCTGTCGCTGCCATGTCGTCGATCTGCTCCACCGGCACGCCCATATGGAACAGCCACTCACGAGTGATTTCCTCCCCCGTGCAGCCCTGCATGGGCTTTTTCACGTAATCGCCAGGCACGTCACTGAACAGACCATAGAGCCAGACCACCATCTGGCCTTCGGGCTGCCCCTTGAAATGAGGCTGACGGCTGACCACCCAGCTCATCAGCCAGGATGAATCCGCGATCGTGACCGGGCCACCCGTGATGATTTTCCCCGAAAACGGATCACGCCCCGTAATCCGCTTTACAAGCTCCGGAATCCGCGCATCCCGGGTCGTAACCGTAGCCGACAGCCAGCGGGATTTTTTCGTATCACCACAGAAAACATCAGGATGCCCGAATGCGGCATCCTGCGCTGCGATAGTGCGCCAGAGCTGCCAGATGCTCCCCTCTCCGATGGTCGTATCAATCGGCGCGGGTGTATGATGGTCGCCCCAGCGTGAATTCTCCACCATGGAACCGTTGGTCACGAACACCAGCTCCGCCGAACCCAGGTCAACACCAGCGGTCGCGCCATTTTCCAGCCAGTCGAGACGGGTCGCAACTTTCGTTCTGCCCGACACATCAACGGCAACATTCGTCACCGTCACACCATGACGGAACACGACGCCCTGATCGGCAAGCCATGTGGCCAGTGGTCTGCTCAGGGATTCCTGCTGGTTATATCTGGTGAATTTCAGCGCATGCAGATCCTTCAGTCCGAGGATCTGATGCACGAACCGTGCGAGATAGCGCTTCATCTCAATGGCGCTGTGCCAGGTCTCGAACGCGAACATCGACCGCCAGAACAGCCAGAAGTTCGACGCCATGAAATCGCCGGACAACACATCCGCGATCGTCTTTCCCGCCAGTTCGTCCTCATCGGTCAGAATGAGGGTAATGATCTCGCGCCGCGCCTTTCCCGTGAGCGTCAGCCTGTCACGATCGGCGAGGGGCTGTCCCCGATTGCACATGGCGCGGACCGGACTTGTAGACGGATCGGCCTGATTGACCTGCCAGACTTCATCCAGCACTGATGCATCGGGAATTTCCAGAGACGGAATGGAACGATACAGATCCCACAGACACTGGAACTGCTCTTCCATCTCCCGACCGCCACGGATCAGCCAGCCGGTCTCCGCATTCCCCGCCCCATCCAGCGCACCACCATCGCTGTCCGATGCCTCAAGAATGGTGATGGCTGAAGGCGTCATGCCCGTATCTCGGATGAGGAACGCCGCCGCCGCCATGCCCGCCAGCCCGCCGCCCACGATCCACGCTGACCGTCCTTCCATACCCTGCGGGGCTGGAGGGTGAACGAAAGCCTCGTAATTGCTGTGAGCGTATCTCATGGCGCATGTCCTTTTCTGAAAAGGGCCGATGGCGGGAAACCCTTCCAGCCATACAACACCTGCTAAGCCGATCTGTCGTTGCGATGTATCAAACGCCCCGAACAGGACAGGATGATCCCCTTTCTCAGTCAGCCAGAGCCGGCGCCTGCACCCGATACAGAACTCCATCGGGCAGCGGACGCTGAAGCGCCAGAGCCTCTGCTATCGGTGCCGTCATCCAGCGCTCCAGCTCATCCGGTTGCGTCAGGATCACAGGCATGGCTTTCGGATGGATCGCGCCCACCTCCAGATTGGCGTCCGTGGTCAGAAAACCGAACAGATCATCCGTCGTCTCTCCGTCCGCCAGCTTGCGCACGGACGTCCATCGACACCAAATCCCGGCAAAGAAGACCAGCGGTTCTCCATCATTCCGCGCAAACCACACCGGTCGTGATGTCCCGTCGGGCAGACGCTCCGGTTCGGAGAACGCCGTCAATGGCACCAGACAACGATGTTGCACGCCCTCCCAGCGTTTCCACCATGTCGAGGACGGATTGCGGATGTTGGTTACACCCCGGTCGACCCTGTGTCCCTTGAGATAGCCAGGAGGTGTCGGCATGCCCCAGCGTGCCATGACCAGTTCGCGACCGTTTCCGCCGTTCCGCACGATCGGGGCCATTGTATTCGGGTATATCTCCGTCAAAGGCTGGAGATTGCCCGTCAGATCATCGAGAACCTTTGCAATCTCCCGGATCGCTTTCTGGTTCGATGTCATGGCGTAGAGATTGCACATCAGGAATGCTTCTCCCCGTAAGCCGGAACCGACGCCGGTTCCTGTTCCGCCACAGACTCATGCGACAGTGCACCCGGCAGGGCCAGACAGGCCAGAAGCCCCGCCAGCGCCAGAAGAAAGAGAGCAGACCACCAGCCATACAGAAAGGCGCCGGCCACGCCGCCCAGCGTGAAGGACAGCACGATGGCGGCATGCAGCCCCAGACACTCGCGCGTACCGGTCCGCCGGGCTGGGTCAACCGGATGAAAAAAGCTCTCCAACCAGTCCGCCAGTTCCAGCCCCACATCGGTGAGCATTCCCGTCATATGGGTGGTGCGGACACGCGCCCCGGAAATGCGTGTGACCGTGGCGTTCTGAAGCCCCATGAGGAAACTCAACCCAAAGGCCAGCACCGGATCCCGTGGCTGGGCCGAAAACAGAAGATCCACGCCCCCCAGAAACCCGAGCAGGCAGGCTTCCAGCAGGATGCTCCGTGCGTAGATTGAGGGCAGGTTGTGGCGACGGCCCGCATTGACCAGAAGCGCCGACAGCACGGCTCCTGCGACAAAGGCCAATATCAGACCGCAGCAGGACAGGACCAGTTCCAGATGGCCTTCATGCAGGCCACTCGCCAGTGCTGAGACATTGCCGGTCATATTGGCCGAATAATAGCCCACGGCCAGAAACCCGGTGGCGTTCACGGCACCGGCGATAGCCGCCAGCGAGCAGCCCAGACGCCTGTCGATGCTGGCGTTGCGCTCCGCTCCCTCGTGAACAAGCACCTGTGCCTCCCATCGTGACTGACCGCATGAGGGAGACTCCGTGTTTGTCGGTTTCCCCGGACAACGATCTTTTTTATGGGCGGGATGGTAACAGCCCGCCCTCTTCCGACAAAGCGTCCTGTTTTCAATTTCTTAGGACGATATCTTCCCGGATTGCGAATTGCCACAGATGTGGCGCGATACGCTCCTCCGAAAGATGAATGTTGACTCCCCACGCCATTAAAGAACAAATCAGGAACATATAATCAGGAAACCCACCAGGACGAATGGATACTGAGTCGTGACATGACTGCCGAACCCCAGAAAAAATCCGGTCTGGAGACGCTGCGGGCCGCGATCAGCCGTCTCGAAGGGCATAGCGACCGACGCCGCAAGGTACTGCCCTTTGGCGTGCGCGAGATCGATGCGCGTCTGCCCGGTGGCGGGCTGGCTCTGGGCGCCCTCCATGAAGTGGCGGGAGGGGGGAATGACGCCCTGCATAGTGCCGCGGCCGGACAGTTCTGCGCCGGGATCGCGGCCCGCACGCGTGGCAAGGTGCTGTGGATCGTCACCCGCCAGGATGTGTTCGCCCCTTCCCTAAAACAGGTGGGTCTTTCCGCCCGGCGAACCATCTATGTCGAGGCACGCTCGGACGTCGATGTGCTTGCCTGTTTCGAGGAAGGACTGCGGCATGGCGGCCTTGGGGCTGTGGTCGCCGAGGTGGCGCGTCTGTCCATGACGGCCTCACGCCGCCTGCAACTGGCGGCCGAGACGTCCGGCTCTCTTGGCATCGCCATCCGGCGCTGGCGGCGACAGACGGATGCGGCGGATTTTGGTCAGCCGACTGCCAGTGTGACCCGCTGGCGGGTCTCCGTCCTGCCGTCTGTGTCGTTGCCGGTGCCCGGTGTGGGAAGACCGCGCTGGTTGCTGGAACTCATCCGTGCCCGTGCGGGCGAATGTGCCGATTTTGAAGTGGAGGCCTGTGATGGCAAGGGTCGTCTCTCTTTACCTGCCACTCTGGCCGACCGACCGGATCAGGAAACGACTTGGACCAGACGCGCCCGCGCCTGA
>NZ_JOPG01000051.1 GCF_002153605.1 Acetobacter malorum
CCGCCCAGAAACTAAAAGCAACTGTCTAAATTCTCAGTCAGAACCCCATTAAAAAAGGGGGGATTACCGTGCGGCTCATGTCCGTTATGCGGAAAGCTGTTCATCGGTGTGTATGTCAAATATGAGGCGACTGCCGCCTGTCTGTTTTGTGTTGTTTTGTTTTGCGTCGACAGACGGTCAATCATGACGAGCAAAAACTCATTCATGAACGCTTCTCTCATCTGGGCAGCGCAGATCTGATCCGTCAATATGCACAGCAGATCCACACTGAAGAACTGGAGCCGTCTGGACTGCAAACGTACTTTCAGAGGCCCGTCCGCTAACATGACTAAACTGAAGCCCCTTCCGGGCCGATAGTCGAATATTTCTCAAAGTCAGTCCCTCAATCGGCGCTTCGGGCAATCCCAACACAACCCCCGCAGTCTCCGCATTTTTCGCCGTCAGATCGGTAATGGTGACATCGTGAATATGCGGGGTTGTTGACGTTACCGAAGCAGCGGGATCGGTCATTGAGACAGTCTTCTGGGTTCCACCGGGCTGCCCTGCATAATAATCACTGATCGACAGCGGAGCGCGGACATGATTCATCATCACATGTTCCGCGCTAATCCAGCCAATATCTCCCCCACGATCTCGTCCAGACTTAATCCGCAGCCCGGACAGCGTGTTCTGAAACGAGACGTCAGAAATTCTGATATGATGGGCCCCATTGGCCAGTTCACTGCCAATAGACAGACCGTGCCCTTCGCCAAAGCGAGACTGTGTAATGCTAATATCACTCACGGCTCGTCCCGGTTGCCTCAAACCGGACTTGATGGCGATATTGTCATCCCCCGTCGCAATATCGAGAGTGCTCATCGTGACATGATCCGAGGAGACAAGATCAATACCATCGGTATTCCGAGACGAGGCCGGGTTGCGGATCGTGAGATGATCGATCTTGATCTGGCTGGACTCCCTTACAACGACCGTCCACATCGGAGAATTGGTCGCCGTAACGCCTGAGATCCGTCCATGCTGCACATGCGAAAACTCAATCAGCCAAGGACGTGGTAGGCCATTAGCAGCAGGAACCCCCGGATAGTCTGGCCCGTAAGGTAAAGGACCTGAGGTCTGCGTCTTGTGCGCCCGCACCGCTTGAGGCCACCAGACAGCAGCCCCATTCCCATCAATATGGCCCTGACCGGTTATAGCCACGTCCTGAACATCAATCGCAGAAACAAGGGCTTCACCGGGCTGCGCTGCTTTCCCCAGAAAGGCCCAGTGGAATAGACGCGTGTCCGAACTCCCCAGAAGGGTACTTCCCTGCCCCAGATTCAGCGTGACATGGTTTTTGAGAGATAAAGGTCCGCTCAACCATGTTCCTGACGTCAACGACACCATGCCACCGCCTGCCTCGCTACAGGCTGTAATGGCACGTTGAATGGCCGGACCGTCATTGGTGCGGCCATCATGCCGTGCACCATAGGTAACAGGATCACAGCGAGACGAAGCGGCATGACTGGGTATGGGCATGCACAACAACGCCGCGACTATCCCACCTGAAACGAGGCGCGTGCCTCTCATAGAGTGGCGACCTAAAACACATCTTTGGCCCGACTGGTTGCGTTTGTGAGCAGCGCTCCCCTTCACTTTCGCAACCCCTTGATACCCAGCTCTTCCCACATCCAGTCAAAGCTGAAAGAGGCCCCTGCCTCCTCACGCCCCAGGCCTGCTGTCGTGGCTTCAATCTGCTTCAACCAGGCCGCGACTTTCTTCTTCCCCGCCGCTGTTTTAACAGCCTGCCTCGGCGTGACATGCCCAAGCCCCGGAACAACCTCATCCAGAACACGGCGATAATGCTGCTCAAAAACAGCAGCCAAAATTTCCGCTTCCTCTTCGAGCGGGATCTCGTCTTCAAGCACGTCCCCTCGGCCAGAGGTCCGCTGTTCTTCTAAAGCCTGCTCGGCGGTCATAATCTGTGTTAGAGGAGATCCAATCAGGCTTCCCAAGGCGTTGCGGAGTACAGCCGTGCCTTGCTCAGCCCGTGTTTTTGAGTTGACCTGCAATCTCAGCTGATGGCCTTTCAGTTCCAGAGTCCCCAGAACAAGACCACCATCATCCAACGTGGTGCTCAAAAACTGAGCTTTGCTGTCGCCTGCCTTAGAATGGGCCTCAGGAACATGGTCCCCAGCCTGACGCGTCCAATTCCAGATCATGCGCCCCGCATGCTGCAAACAGGGTATCGTCTTCAAAACCTTGGCAATGCTCTTCTGGGTGCTTCCCTTGCTGAGAGGAAAACACACGTCATGAAAGACCAGGTCTTCGCCATCGCCGTTAAACAGAACGGGTGGCTCAGAGGCGCTCACCATGTTTTCCATGGTTCTAAAGAGCCAGGTCAACGTAAAGACCGGAGCCAGATCGCGGAGCACCTCTGTTTTGATCTTTGGAAACTCAGCCTGACCTCGCTTACGCTTGAGAACATCGCGCAAATTCTCAGCCAGATATTCGCAAGCCTGCGGCGAATATGCCAACAGACTCCCTGCCAAAACCATTTTACCGTCTTCGGGAACAAGGCGCGCCGCGATGCGCGCCCAAGGCTTCAAGGACTGTGTGGCTGAGCGTTCATGAACCAGAACAGGGTCACCACCCCGCAACAGGTCACGCACCATCATGCTTTGACCCGGCACGATCTGCGAAACCTCATACAGGCTCATGACGGCCTCTTTGAGGCCCCGCATATAAGCACTTTTACGTGGACCTTCTTTCCAGCCCCGTCGTTTCAGATAGACTTCAACGAAATTTTCGTTATCCCATTCCTGTCCCAAGAAATCTTCGAAGGCACAGCCCCAGAGTGACATCGCCGCACCCTGCCCTAGGATATCTTCCAGGTCTTCGAAGCTGATATCCGCCGCCTCTAAAGCCGGTCCCAAATGCTCACCCAACACCTCTTCAAAGCAGGATTGCCACTGATCCTGCTTCAGATATCCGATAAGCCCTGTCAGATTGTCAGCGTTCATAAATGCGACGACTTTCACTATTTTTCTGCGGCGGAACGGCAAACACCATGTTTACCCGAGAGCCTGACTCAAAAAGCGGTCTGATTGATTTTTCGCATCATTCTGCGTATATAAGCAATAATGAGACATGCCTGTGAGGCCTGGGGATTCGGCAAACAGCATCGCCTTAACGAAACGCGTGCTTATCTCCCCGATTTTACCTTAAAATTATAAATCTCACGGTAATCCCCCCATTTTTAGAGGGGTTCTGACTGAGAATTCAGGCAGCTGCTTTTAATTTCTGGGCGGGCGTGAACCCGCTGTTCCCCATGTTGGGTCTGTCATTGTTATATGTCCAGAGCCATTGTGTTGCGACTTCCTGCACGTCCTGAATGCTTTCAAACAGATGCTGCTCCAGCCATTCCTGCCGGACAGTCCTGTTGTAGCGTTCGATATAGGCGTTCTGCTGCGGATTGCCCGGTTGCGTATAGATCAGGGTAATCCCCTGCTTTTCGGCCCAGGAAACCAGCGTATGGCTGACATATTCAGGACCATTATCCATTCGGATAGCCTCTGGCCTGCCACGCCACTCCATAACCTGCTCCAGACAGCGGACAACCCGACAGGCCGGCAGGGAAAAATCAACCTTTATCGCCAGTCCTTCACGATTGAAGTCATCCAGAATGTTCAGGAGCCGAAAAGCGCGTCCATCCAAAAGCCTGTCCGCCATAAAATCCATGGACCAGACCGTGTTGGGAAGGACCGGAACCGACAGCTTTTCAGGCTTTTCGCGAACCAGACGCCTGCGGGGTTTAATCCGCAGGTTGAGTTCCAGTTCCCGATAAATCCGATAAACCCGCTTATGATTCCAGACCTGTCCCTGCACGTTACGCAGATACAGAAAACACAGGCCAAATCCCCATCTCCTGTGAGCCTGGGTCAGTCCCACCAGAAGATCGGCAATCCTGTCGTTCTCCGC
>NZ_JOPG01000052.1 GCF_002153605.1 Acetobacter malorum
AGGAAACGACTTGGACCAGACGCGCCCGCGCCTGAAACGCCGCTGGCCCTTGTCGGACGGGAAGGACGACGCCGGGTTCTACTGTCTGTTGATCTGGCCGCCCGCAAGCTGGGGCTGCGCCCCGGCACGCCGGTGGCCAAGGCCCAGGCGCTCTATCCCGATCTGGTGCTGATGGACGCCGATCCCGAAGGCGACCGGCTGGGGCTGGAAAAACTCGCCCTGTGGTTCCAGCACAGGGTCGCGCCCATTGTGGCGGTCGATGCCCCGGACGGGCTGGTACTGGACACGACCGGGGCGGATCACCTGCATGGTGGCGAACTTCCCATGCTCAAGGACATGGTTCACCGCATGGCGGGAGCCGGTTTCCGGGCAACGGCCGTGGTGGCGGACACCTGGGGCGCTGCGCACGCCATCGCCCGCTATGGTAGGGTGCCGATTGCCGTTGTGCCGCCGGGTAACACCGCTTCTGTATTGGCCGATCTTCCGGTTGAAGCGCTGCGCCTGCCGGACCCGATCATCGACGGACTGGCCACGCTGGGCGTATCCCGCATCGGACCACTTGCCGCCATGCCCCGCGCCCCTCTGGCGCTGCGGTTCGGGCCGGATGTAGCTCGCAGGCTGGATCAGGCTTTCGGGCGTATTGGTGAAGCCATCGTGCCAGTCCGCCCGGTCGATCCGGTCGAGGTCAGCCGGAATTTCGCCGAGCCCATCGGCGCGGCGGAGACCATTGCCCGTTATATCGGCAGGCTGGTGCCGCTGCTCTGCCAGGGGCTGGACGAGCGTGGACAGGGCGTGCGGCGTCTCGACCTGCTGCTGCATCGCGTGGACAGCCGCACCGAGGCGATCCGCGTGGCGACGGCCATGCCGGTGCGGGACGTCAAACGCCTGACCCGACTGCTGTGCGAGAAGATCGAAACCATCGATCCAGGGTTCGGCATTGAGCGCATGGTGCTGATTGCCTCGCTGGCCGAACCGATGGACCGGCGTCAGACCGTGTCCTCCCTGATCGCCGAGGAAGAAGCCGATGTGTCCGACCTGATCGACACGCTGGCCAACCGTGTCGGCATGCAGGCGCTCTATCGCTTTGCCCCGGTGGAAAGCGACCTGCCCGAACGCTCCTTCTGCCGTGTGCCTGCGCTGGCGCCCGAGGAGACGAAGGACTGGCCGGAGCACTGGCCACGGCCCACACGCCTGCTGGCGCGACCCGAGCCGGTGCAGGCCATGGCGGAACTGCCGGACCAGCCGCCGCTGTTCTTCATCTGGCGCGGCGTGCGGCGGAAGGTGAAATGCGCCGACGGGCCGGAGCGTGTTTTTGGCGAATGGTGGAAGAATGACGCGGAACTGACCATCGCCCGCGATTACTTCCGGATAGAGGATACCAGCGGCGAGCGTTTCTGGCTCTACCGGGCGGGTGATGGCGAGCATGGCGAGACCGGCTCGCAGGGCTGGTTCCTGCATGGGATCTTCGGGTGAGCATCTCGGTACCACGCTACGCCGAACTGCAGGTCACGACCTATTTCTCGTTCCTGCGTGGAGCCTCCTCGCCGATCGAACTGTTCGAACAGGCCAGGGCGCTGGGTATCGAAGCGCTCGGGATCTGCGACCGGAATTCCCTGGCAGGAATGGTGCAGGCGCATGGAGCGGCAAAGCAGGTCGGGCTCCGGCTTGTCGTGGGCTGTCGCCTCGACCTGGCCGATTTCCCGCCGGTATTGGTCTACCCTACGGACCGGGCCGCCTATGGTAGGCTGTGTCGTCTGCTCACCGTTGGCAAGGCACGGGCCGGAAAGGGAAAGTGTCATCTTCTCTGGGATGACTTGATCGCCTGGGGCGAAGGCCAGACCGTCGTCATGATCCCGGACACGGCAGACGATGCCTGCGCCCTGCACCTGCGCAAGCTAAAAAACGCCTTTGCTGACCGCGCCTATATGGCGCTGACACTGCTGCGCCGCCCCAATGACCAGATGCGGTTGTATGAGCTGGCGAACCTTGCCCATCAGGCCCGTGTCCCAACCGTTGTAACCAACGACGCACTGTTCCACACCCATGACCGTCGCATCCTGCAGGATGTCGTCACCTGCATCCGCCACAACACCACCATCGACGAGGCGGGGTTTGTCCGCGAACGTCATGCCGATCGCTATCTCAAACCGCCACAGGAAATGGCCCGGCTGTTCAGCCGTTACACGGAAGCGGTGGCTCGCACCATGGACATCGTGGAGCGCTGCCGCTTCTCGCTCGATGATCTGGCCTACCAGTATCCTGATGAAGTCTCCGTACCTGGCCAGACACCCCAGCAGGCGCTGGAGGCGCTGACTTGGGAGGGCGCCCGTTCCGTCTATCCGGATGGCGTACCGGATGACGTGGCGGAAACGCTCCGCCATGAACTCGGACTGATCGGGCGGATGAACTACGCACCGTATTTCCTGACCGTGAACAGCATCGTCCGCTATGCCCGCTCCCAGGACATTCTCTGCCAAGGCCGTGGCTCGGCTGCCAATTCTGCCGTTTGCTACGTGCTCGGCATTACTGCCATCGATCCGGCCCGCAACTCGTTGCTGTTCGAACGCTTCGTCTCCGAGGAGCGGGGCGAGCCACCGGATATCGACGTGGATTTCGAGCATGCGCGACGTGAACAGGTCATCCAGTGGGTCTATGAGCATTACGGGCGTGACCGGGCGGCACTGACGGCGGTGGTGATCCGTTATCGCGCCAAGGGAGCACTCCGGGACGTTGGCAAGGTGATGGGCCTCCCCGAAGACCTGATCCGCACGCTGTCAGGTCAGATCTGGGGCTGGGGGCGCAAACTGGATGATGAGGCCCTGAATGAGACGGGTATTGACCTGTCCGACCGGCGCATTCGCCTGACACTCGACTTGGCACGTTGCCTGATCGGCGTGCCACGCCACCTGTCACAGCATCCCGGCGGCTTCGTGCTGACGCATGACCGGCTGGATGAACTGGTGCCGATTGAGCCCGCCTCTATGGAGCAGCGTCAGATCATCGAATGGGACAAGGATGATATCGACGTTCTGAAATTCATGAAGGTCGATATCCTGGCGCTCGGCATGCTGACCTGCATGAAAAAGGGGCTGGATCTGCTGGCGGAACACAAGGGCCAGCACTTCACGCTCCAGAGCATTCCGGCCGAAGATCCGCGCACCTACGCCATGATCCGCAAGGCTGACACCATCGGCGTGTTCCAGATTGAATCCCGCGCCCAGATGTCCATGCTGCCACGGCTCAAACCGCGTGTGTTCTATGATCTCGTCATTGAGGTCGCGATCGTGCGTCCAGGCCCCATTCAGGGGGATATGGTGCATCCCTATCTGCGTCGCCGTGAGGGGATCGAGCCGGAAAACTATCCTACCCCGGAACTGGAAAAGGTTCTGAAAAAGACACTCGGGATCCCGTTGTTTCAGGAACAGGCGATGCAGGTCGCCATGATCTGTGCGGGGTTTACAGCCGCAGAGGCCGATCAGTTGCGTCGGGCCATGGCGACGTTCAAAAATACCGGCACGGTCTCGCAGTTTCAGACACGCCTGATCAATGGCATGCGCGCCAATGGGTATGATGAGGAATTCGCCGAGCGGATCTACCAGCAATTGGAAGGCTTCGGTTCCTACGGTTTTCCCGAGAGCCATGCGGCGAGTTTCGCCATTCTGGCCTATTCATCCTCATGGATGAAATGCACCCATCCAGATGTGTTTCTGGCCTCCCTCCTGAATTCCCAGCCGATGGGATTCTATGCGCCGGCACAACTGGTCCGTGATGCGCGGGAACATGGCGTGGAAATCCGGCCCGTTTGCGTCAATGCCTCGCGCTGGGACAGCACGCTGGAAGGCCCGGAAAGCTCCAATGGCCGATTTGCCGTGCGGCTTGGCATGAGTCTGGTGAAGGGACTAGCCAACGACGATGCAGCCCGGATTGTTGCCGCGCGAGCCTCACGCCCGTTTACCTCGATCGATGATCTGTGGCGTCGGGCTGGCGTGAAGTCGGCAGCCCTGACCCATCTCGCGGAAGCCGACGCTTTCCGGCCCTCGCTCGGGCTGGCACGGCGCGAGGCGCTGTGGGGGATCAAGGCGCTACGGGACGAACCGCTGCCTCTGTTTGCCGCAGCGCGGGTGACACGGGAAGCTGAAGAACCGGATGTGCTGCTGCAACCCATGCGCGACGGGGCCGAGGTGGTGCGGGATTACAACCGGCTTGGCCTTACCCTGCGGGATCATCCGCTGACCTTTCTACGCGAGGATCTCCGGGCAAGGGACATCATGTCCTGTCGGCAGGCATTGGCGACAAAGGATGGGAAGCGTCTCACCGTGGCGGGGCTGGTTCTGGTCCGGCAGCGACCCGGATCGGCAGAAGGCGTGGTGTTCATGACGCTGGAGGACGAGACGGCAAATATGAACGTCATCATCTGGCCGGATATGTTCGATGCGAACCGGCGTGTCGTGCTTGGCGGACAGATGCTGGCGGTGACAGGCATGCTCCAGAAGGAAGGCGACGTTGTGCATCTGGTGGCAAAAGAGATCACCGACCTTTCCGGGCTGCTCGCGGACGTCGGTAATCGCTCCTCTACGGAGAGCCCCCATGCCAGCGCTTCCGCCGACGAGCGTATCGTCGTCAGATCGCGCAATTTCCACTGATCAATAAGGGCGCCGATAAATCTCACGACATCGTGACATCGCCTGTTTTAGGCGCAACCTACGCTGGAGTTTCACTCCCATTTGCATCCTATACGCATCCTGCGCCGCGTTTTGGGCACAAAAAAAGCCACCCGTTGGGGTGGCTTTTTCTCTGTCTTATCAGACGCTTACGTATGGTTGCGGGGGCAGGATTTGAACCTGCGGCCTTCAGGTTATGAGCCTGACGAGCTACCGGGCTGCTC
>NZ_JOPG01000053.1 GCF_002153605.1 Acetobacter malorum
TGTTCGTGGAATGCGCACTGTTTGACCCTGTGCATATTGCTCTGAGCTGCCGTCGTCTGGGTTTGTCGTCTGATTCAAGCTATCGCTTTGAGCGCGGTGTAGACCCGGCTCTGCCGGTTGCTGCCATGGAAGCCGCAACCCGCATGATTATTGAACTGTGCGGTGGTGAGGCCAGTGAGGTTGTCTCCGCCGGTGAGCAGCCCGCATGGCAGCGGGAAGCAACCCTGCGGTTCCACCGCGTGCGGGATCTGGGTGGGCTGGATGTGCCTGCGCAGGAGAGCATCGCCCTGCTAGAAAAGCTGGGCTTTGAGGTTCAGGAAAAGACCGAAACCCACGTTCAGGCCAGCGTGCCGTCCTGGCGCAATGATATTGCCCAGAAGCCGGTTCTGGCGCAGGGCCGGGATCTGCCAGCCGATCAGGCTGCACGTGCCGCCGAAGGTGTGGAGCAGATTGAAGCCGAGAGCGATCTGGTGGAAGAAGTGCTGCGCCTGAAAGGGCTGGACGCCGTTCCGCCGGTGCCGCTGCCACCTGTCAGCGTGGTGCCTGCTGTTGCCCTTACGCCGCGTCAGGTGCGGGCTGCGCGGGCGCGTCGGGTTCTGGCAGCGCGTGGGCTGGTGGAAACCGTTGGGTTCTCTTTCGTCTCGCACGAAGATGCACTGCGCTTTGGTGGCGCGCCGGACAGCCTGCGTCTGCTGAACCCCATTGCATCAGATCTGGACCAGATGCGCCCCACGCCCATGGTCAATCTGGTTGCAGCCAGCCAGCGCAATGCGGCGCGGGGCTGGGCAGATATTGGTCTGTTTGAAATCGGGGCCGGGTTCTCGGAAGACGGGCAGCAGCAGATTGCCGCAGGCCTGCGCGCTGGCCATACGCCACGCTATCCGGGGCAGGTCAGCACGGGTGTGTCCCTCTGGTCCGCCAAAGCGGATGCGCTGGAACTGCTGACGCAGCTTGGTGTGTCGGTCGAAGGCCTGAGTGCGACGCCAGACGCGCCGTCCTGGTATCATCCTGGCCGGTCTGGCGTCCTGCGTCAGGGGCCGAAAATGGTGCTGGGTTACTTTGGTGAACTGCATCCGTCTTTGTTGCAGGCGGAAGGCATTGATGTGCCGGTGGTGGGGTTTGAAATCCTGCTGGATGCCGTGCCGGAGCCCAAACGCCGCCGTAAAGCTGCACCCAAACTTTCAGCATTCCAGCCTGTGCGCCGTGATTTTGCCTTTGTGGTCGCGCGCGATGTGCCGGGTGAAAAGCTGCTGAAAGCCGTGAAGGGTGCGGACCGCAACCTTGTGTCCGATGTCAGCCTGTTTGACCTTTATGAAGGTGAGCATGTGCCGGAAGGGCATCGTTCCATGGGGGTGGAGGTCACCTTGCAGCCCGTGGACAAAAGCCTGACGGATGCGGAACTGGAAGCTGTTTCCGAGCGTATTGTGGCAGCTGTGGCCAAAGCAACAGGGGCAACCCTGCGCTAAGCAGGGCGGCATGACAGAAACCGGAAGCGGAGAGCAGCAGGCATGACACACCGGACGACGTTCCTGAAACATGGGGCAAAGCTGGCGCTGCTTTCTGCCACGGTGCTTCTGTGCGGCACGCAGAGCCTGCGGGCGGAAGACATTACCGGGGCCGGGTCCAGCTTTGCGGCCCCGCTTTATCAGGCATGGTCTGCGGCCTCATCAGAAAGCACCGGGGTGCGGGTCAATTATCAGACCATCGGGTCCGGAGCGGGCCAGAATATGGTGCTGGCTGGCACGGTGGATTTTGGGGCCTCTGATGCGCCAATGGCACCGGAAAAGCTGGAGACCGGGCATCTGATGCAATTTCCCACCGGCATTGGCGGTATTGTGGTGATTGTAAATGTACCCGGTGTGCCCGATGGGGCATTACGCCTGACAGGCCCGGTGCTGGCTGGTTTGTATGATGGCAGCATCAGCTCGTGGAATGACCCGCGTATTGTGGAACTTAATCCCAGCCTCAAACTGCCCGATCTGCCTGTTGCCCCGCTGCATCGGGCCGATGGGTCCGGCACAACCTTTGTGTTTACGGATTATCTCGGGCGGGTTTCTCCGGCATGGAGCACCTCTGTCGGGCGTGGGACATCGGTTGACTGGCCTGTCGGGTCTGGCACGCGGGGCAATGACGGCATTGCTTCCTACGTGGCGAACACGGAAGGCAGCATAGGCTACGTGGAGTATGCCTATGCCGAGCGCAACCACCTGCCAATGGTGCAGTTGCAGAATAAGGCGGGTGATTTCGTGAAGGCCTCGGCGGAGAGCTTTGCCAAAGCGGCAGACTCCGCAGTGTGGGACGATAAAACCCTGACGGCGGCCTTGTCTGACACAAAAGGTGAGGGGGCATGGCCGATTGTGACGACAACCTATGTTCTGGTGCCGCAGCACTCGGCAGGCACGGAACACGGGCAGGCGGTCCGGACATTCTTCCGCTGGGGTCTGACAAATGGGGAGGCTGCCAGCCGCAAGCTGGATTACGTGCCCATCCCGGCGCGGGTCAGAACTATGGCGCTTGGGCGGCTGGATCAGCTTGTGCATCCGGGAACGCCTGCGGAATAGCATCCCGAGGCTTTTGACGGCTTAAATGTCGAGAGATTGGCATAGAAAAGGGCGGACACATTATGTGGCCGCCCTTTTTGTTGGGAGTGTTTGTGTATCGGCTTCCCCGCGCAGGCTGGCGTCAGCGCGGTGTATTCAGGCGCAGGCTGTTGCCAGCGAAAGAGAGGCTGCCTCTTTGGCGTCCTCTGCGTCGGTGTCCAGCAGATAAGGGCCTGCGGCCAGAATTTCCACAACGAGCAAGCAGCTTGTGGAAGATACCGCCGGAATAAGTGGGAGCGTTGCGCAGCCGTTGGTCCAGCGGCCTGCTGCGTTCTCTGGTGCATGCCAGCCGGACAGAGTGCTGTCTGTCAGGTGTGAGGTCAGTCTGTGCGGTGTGCCGGCCTGAACGCACATCAGGCTGCCGACCAGCACACCGAGTGTCCGTCGGTCATCCACAAAAGGCCCGATACTGTCAGACGGACGGCCCGCACGTGAGACCAGAGAAACCTCTGTCACGCCGGGCGGGAGAAGGAAGAAAGCGCGGCCCTGTTCGGTGCGCAGGGGGCGCAGGCGGGTGCCGGTTGGGGTGAGCAGATGCAGGTTTGCATCCTGTGTGGTCTGGCGCGGAGGCGTGGAGGGCAGCAGACCGAGCGCCTGAGCGCGGGCCATGAGCGTATTAAACAGCGGTTCGACATCCTGCCGCGCGACGGTCAGGGTGGCGGCACTGTCCTGCTCCCATGTTTTGGGGGATGAGGGGAAGCGCGCCAGCGGACCGGGCTGGGAGAAGCTGCGGCGGTTGCCGGTATCCAGATAGCTTTCAGTCAGCGCGCCGTTGGCACGGATGACGGCATGTTGCGCTGTTTCAATATGGAAGCAGTCATACTGGCTGATTGTGGTGTCATAGAGAATGGATCCGCCATTCACCAGCATACGGACGGGTACAAACTGACCGTCAAAATAGAAGCAATGTTCGGGGGTTACGAGCAGATCTTCAAACGGCACGCCCTCTGAAAAGGCGTTCTTCCGAATGCGGACCGGGCAGCCAGCGTCATCGGGGGCCAGACCGGATTGCACTGTAACCTCGCGCTTGCCCACCCAGATGACTTCCCGCAGACTGGCATGGCCTTTGTCATAGGTCATCACCTGATCCCCAATGCGGAGATCTTCCACGCGCCTTAGCGCGCCGTCAGCATCTATCAGCGCGCCGGGCAGGAAGCAGACGACGGCTTCAAGCTGCACTGTGCCATCATCCGTCTTGCCCAGTGTGAGGTGGGACAGGTCGGACGAGCTGAAGGTCAGGGTGTAGCTGGTCTGGCCATCGGTTACCGTTGCGGTGTTGCCGAAGATGCTCAGTGTCGCGTTGCTGTCATACGTGAGGGACGAGAGGTCCAGCGTGTTGCCGCTTGTGAAATTGGCGAGCGTGGCGGCAAATGTGGAGGGGGACCCAAGGGTCAGCTTACCGGTGTTATCGCTAAACGTGATCGTCTCTGTGGAGGGCGCGGCGCCGTCCAGCACCAGAGAGGCCCCGCTGGTGATGGTGACGTTCTGGTAGGACTGATTGCCGGAGAGCGTCCAGGCACCAGCGACCGTCATGGTCTGGAAATTTTGTGCACCGTCAAACGTGCCGGAGCCGGAGAGATTGACCGTATTGGTGCCGCCCCCGCCATCCACCGTGCCCGTAATGACAGAGCCGGTCTGGATGTTCAGCGTGTCATTTCCATCGCCCAGCAAAATGGCGTCTGTGGTGCCGGAAATGGTGCCGGAGTTGGTAATCGTGTCATCCTTATCGTCATTGATATGGATGCCGTACCCGTCCAGACCTTGAATGGTGCCGTCATTGACCAGCGTTGTGGCGTAAGGCGCATAGCCCTGACTGCTGTTATCAATCAGGATACCGTTCTGCGCGCCGCTGATGGTCGCCCCTGCATGGTTGGTAATGCTTCCGCCGCCCAGTGCCAGACCTTCACTGGTGTTGGGGTAGCCATCGCTTCCGTTGCCGCCAGCGCCTGTGCCCTGAATGGTGCCGTAATTGTCGATAACGGAGTAGCCGTCGATATCCACGCCATCGCCGTCACCCGTGCCGGAGCCATCGTAAGCCCCGGTAATAGTGCCGTAATTGGTGACAGTGCCGGTGCCATCAGACCCAACGCCTGAGCCGTCCCGCCCGGTAATTTCGCCACCAGCTTCATTGATCACTACAACATCCGTGCTGCTGGTAATGCCGTGCCGCGCAGCGGAAATGGTGCCGGAGTTGTTGACCGTGCCGGAATGGTCCTGAAAATCGATGCCGTCATTCTTGGTGGCACCGTTTGCGCCATCTGCATAAATCTCGCCGGCGTTGTTAATAACGGCGTTTTCACCGGGCCGGACGGCGTCCGCATCTGTCGATTTGATAACGCCAGTCGCGGTGTTGGTGATGGTGATGCGGGAAGCCGTTGCCAGTGAGTCAAAATCGATCGCCTGACCATCGACCGAGGAGTCAATCGTGCCACTGTTGGTCAGGGAAATGGTGGCGGAGGGCATGTCCGCATCAATCCGCACAGCATCATCGGAGCCTTCGATGGTGCCGGTATTGTTGATGGTCAGGTTTGCCCCGGAGATTTTTGCCGCAGTGTTGCTGGCTGTTGCGTCAATCCCGCGTTTGCCGGTGGACTGAAGGGTGCCGCTGTTTTCAATATCGAGCGTATTGATGGCATCCAGATCAACAGACACCGTGGTTTTGCTGGTGCTTAGGGTCTTCGTGTTGGAATAGGTCTGGTCAGAGTTCAGGGTAACCGTGTTGCTGCTCACGTCAGGCGTCCTCACTGGCTGGAGAACCGTCCTGTAGCAAGTCTGATTGTCCCGAACAGAGGGCAGGAAGGTGGCGTGTTAATATTTAACAAAACTACCTTTAATCTTTCATAAAACCTTCATGGATGCTCTGTGGGAGACGGAGGTTGCCATCCCCCGAGACGCGTCTTGCGGGGGATATGCGCAGTCATCCAGTACTCATCCCAGTGTTGTCCCGACTTTCATCCACAGATTCTGTGGATAAAGAGGGTTGGGAAGGAAAAGAGCTGCCGATGGGGCGAAAAATGGCGCAGGCCCGCGTGGACTGACTACTGGAGCCAGACCTGTGAGAAAAAGAGCTTATTGACCTGAGTGTAAAAGAAATTCTTCAACCGGGGAGAGGTGATGATGACATCATCTTTCTCAATAGCCGGGGCGATGGGCGCCTGTTCCATCACCAGATGGTCCACTTCCCGCCAGAGTTCATCCGTCTGATGCGGGGTGAGGGAAACATCCGTTTTGGCGCGGTCCATGAGCGCCTGAATGCGCTTGTCACAAAAGCCGGGGATGTTGATGGAACTGTCTGAATTAGGATGGAAATTCTCACAGCCCAGCAGATCATCCAGAAAGTTGGACGGGGACGGATAATCCGCGGACCAGTCCTTCAGGGCAATCTGCACATGATTGCCGGAGTTCTGCATGTAATTGAACGCCATGGAACTGCTGAGTGGGCGGAGCGTGGCCTGATAGCCAATGGTTTGCAGCATGTCCCGCAGCCATGTGCCCATGGCGTAATCGATGCTCGTATTGGCTGTTACCAGAGTGACATGCTGCCCGGCGGTGCCACTTTCCCGCACCAGAGCGCGGGCCTTTTCCAGATCAGGCGCGGACCATTGCGCTGCGGGGGCGGAGGGTGACGCGCCGCGTGTGTAGAAGCACTGGTCTGACGCGACGGGGAAGGACGAAGGCAGCATGCCGCACAGAGGCCGGGCGATGCCGGGGCCGCCATACAGAATGACCATCGCCTTGCGGTTCAGTGCGTAGTTAACAGCCTGCCGTGCCTTAAGCTGGTTGAACGGCGGCAGGTTGACGTTCATCGGGATGAAATACATGGCCGGATGCGGGGCAACATGGGTTTGCGCCGTAAAGCGGCTGCCCAGTTCGCCTAGTCTGTCCATAGGGACAGTGTCAGCCAGCCAGTCATACTGGCCGTTTTCAACAGCGGTTACGGCGGCCTCATCCGGGATGCCGAAGCTGTATTCTATGCGGTCCGGGTAGCCGTCAGGCTGGGCCTGCGCATCCCACACCCGGAAATACGGGTTGCGGTCCAGATGCAGAAATTTGTTCGGGTCATAGGTCGTGACCCGATACGGCCCGGTGCTCGGGGCGGCCACGTTGCCAAGATCGTGGTCCGGGGTTCCGGCTGGCAGAATGACGGAGTGCGTGAAGGCCAGCTTTTGCAGAAATTCCGTATCAGGCCGGGCAAGATGGAAGGTGATGGTGCGGTGCGCCGGGTCTTCCGTAATGCCTTCCTTCAGCGTGCAGGTGGCAGGGCTGCGCAGGCAGGCATCGGCACCGGCAATGGCAGAATAGAAGGAGCCGGCAGTCGGAGAACCAACCCGGAAAATGCGTCGGAAGGAGGCTGCAACATCCGCTGTGGTCAGAGGCTGTCCGTTCGAAAAGCGGATATCCGGGCGTAGGGTGAACACATAGGTTAGTCCGCCATCCTGCGGGGCAGGGAGTGTTTCGGCCAGGTCGGCGACAACATCATTGCCGCGGGGGCCGGTCACTTTTCGGAAGGTCGTCAGCCCGTCATACACCACTGCATAGAGGTTGATGTATTTGCTGCTGTAATTGATCTGCGGGTCCAGCGTGCCGCCGGACGCAGCTGCTGCCAGCCGGAGCGTGCCGCCCCGATGGGCAGCCAGTGTTTCAGGCGTTTGGTCAACGGCTGTTTGTGCCGTGGCTGTTGCCATGCTGGCAGCTGTTGTCAGGCCCGCCAGCAGGACAGCGGACCAGGAACGGTGCACGCCCCGGTGCATCAGCGTGCGGAAAGCGCGCATTCCTGTTCCTTTAAGGCGTCTGGGCTGGTGCGTCGTTAACGGCAGGCTGTTCAGCCTGACCCGGTGGCTGGTCCATCAGGTGAGAGAAGTTCTTGTAGATGGAACTGACCAGAAAAATGCCCAGAATCAGCGTGGCGATGACAATGCCAAGCCGTACGAGTTTGCCTTCCATAATTCTGCGGGTCCTTTAGCGCTGTATAGTATTATTGGTGGGCGGGCGGTACCAGCTCGGTCCGCGTTCCCCGTGGTGCGTTCTGGGGTGGTAGTAATGATGATGGTCATGATCATCCGCGCAGGCGCCGAGCCCGAGCAGACCCAGCAGGAACAGACCGGGCATCATCAACCGTGCAGAAATAGGAAAACGTTTCATCAGGAAACCATACCGGGATTTAAAGTGTGACGAAAGGGATCTCTGTCAGGCCCCGGCTACGCCGTTGCCCACCATATCCAGCGGGTTAACCAGCCTGTCAAAGGCCTCTCCGTCCAGATAGCCTGACTGCACGGCTGCCTCCCGCAGGCTGAGGTTCTGCTCCATGGCCCGATGCGCAATGTCCGCGGCCTTGTCATACCCGATGGCGGGGCTGAGAGCGGTGACGAGCATGACGGAGCCATTCACATACTGTGCAAGATGCGGCTCATTCAGTTCCGTTCCTTCCACCGAGA
>NZ_JOPG01000054.1 GCF_002153605.1 Acetobacter malorum
ACCGGTGAGGCCGGGATTTTTGCAGGCGGTGACTGCATTGGCGGTGCACGGACCATGACAACGGCGACGGGGCACGGCAAACGCGCCGCCCACGCCATTCATGCCTATCTGAACGGCGAGCCCTACGTGCATCCGGCCAGCCATCCGGTGGTGAGCTTCGACATGCTGCATCTCCCTGACTACCGGGATGCACCGCGTAGCAAACAACAGGAACGCCCGTTGACGGACCGCAACACGTTTGAAGAAGTCACTGCCGGGCTGAGTGAGCGCGAGGCCCGCTATGAGGCTGGCCGCTGCCTGTCCTGCGGCAACTGCTTTGAATGTGACAACTGTTTTGCAGCCTGCCCGGAGCAGGCCATTACCCGGCTAGGGCGCGGGAAGGGGTATGAGGTCTCTCTTGATCTCTGCACAGGCTGCGCGCTGTGCGCCGCTCAGTGCCCCTGCCACGCCATAGAAATGCAGCCTGAACCACAGGATGAAAACGCGACCACTGGCAGCCTTGGCGAGCCCATTGCGCCGGTCAATTTCAAAGTGCGCGCGTGAGAAGGGAAAGCGTCATGACCGATCAAAGTGTGACCATGGATGGCAACACCGCAGTTGCCCATATTGCCTATCGCGTAAATGAAGTCTGCGCCATTTATCCCATCACGCCGTCTTCCACCATGGCGGAACAGGCTGATGCCTGGTCGGATCAGGGGATCCGCAACATCTGGGGGACGATCCCGGTGGTGCAGGAAATGCAGGCCGAGGGCGGGGCAGCCGGGTGTGTGCATGGTTCCCTGCAAAGTGGTGCGCTGACCACCACTTTTACGTCCTCGCAGGGGCTGATGCTGATGATCCCCAACATGTTCAAGATTGCGGGGGAACTGACCTCCGTTGTCTTTCATGTAGCCGCGCGTGCGCTGGCGGCCGGAGCGTCCTCCATTTTTGGGGACCATCAGGATATCATGGCTGTGCGCGCCACAGGCTTTGCCATTCTGGGGGCAGGCACCGTGCAGGAAGGGCATGATCTGGCGCTGATCGCGCAGGCCTCCACACTGGCGGCACGCGTGCCGTTCATTCACTTCACGGACGGCTTCCGCACATCGCACGAATATAATGGCCTGCATCTTGTGCCGGATGAGACCATCCGTGCCATGATTGACGATAAGCTGGTGATGGCGCATCGCAAGCGTGGCCTGAGTCCGGAAAATCCGTTTATCCGCGGGACATGGCAAAACCCGGATACGTATTTCCAGAGCCGTGAGTCCGTAAATCCGTTCTATCAGCGCGTGCCCGATTGTGTGCAGGCCGCTATGGACCGCTTTGCCGCCCTCACAGGGCGCCAGTACCAGCTGTTCCGCTATGAGGGCGCTCCGGATGCCGAGCGCGTTGTGGTGTGCATGGGCTCTGGCGCGGAAGTGGTGCGGGAGACCGCCAACTGGTTGTGCCAGCAGGGGCAGAAGGTTGGTGTTTTGCAGGTGCGGCTGTTCCGTCCGTTCTCGGCGAAGCACTTTCTGGATGCGTTGCCAAAAAGCGTAAAATCCATTGCGGTGCTGGACCGCACGAAGGAGCCGGGTGCTCCGATGGAACCGCTGCATGCAGACGTGGTGGGCGTGCTGGCCGAAGGCGTGGCGGAAGGGACCTTCCCGCATATGCCGCGTGTAATTGGCGGGCGGTATGGTTTGTCTTCCAAGGACTTCAACCCGGCCATGGCGCGGGCGGTGTTTGATGAACTGGCTAAGCCGTCCCCCAAGAACCACTTTACCGTCGGTATTCTGGATGATGTGGGGCACACCAGCCTGACCTATGATGAGAACTTTGATATCGAGCCGGAAGGCACTGTGCGCTGCCTGTTCTATGGTCTGGGGGCCGATGGCACCGTGGGGGCCAACAAGAACAGCGTTAAAATTCTGAGTGAAAAACCCGGCTGGTTTGCGCAGGCTTACTTTGATTATGACTCCCATAAATCCGGCGGTCAGACGGCCTCGCACGTCCGGTTTGGCAAAAGCCCGATCAATGCGCCGTATCTGATCCGCCACGCGGATTTTATTGCCTGCCACAAGTTTGATTTCCTGTTCCGGCGTGATGTGCTGGGGGCTGCGAATGATGGCATTTCTTTCCTGCTGAACAGCCCGTATTCGGCTGACGAGGTGTGGGATCAGCTGCCCAGAAAAGTGCAGGACCAGATTGTTTCCAAAAAACTGCGGTTTTTTGTCATCAATGCGTCTGATGTTGCCCTCAATCTGGGTCTTGGCCCACGCGTGAACACCATTCTGCAAACCTGCTTTTTCCATCTCTCCAATGTGCTGCCTGCGGATGAAGCGATTGCGGAAATCAAAAAGGCCATTCAGAAATCTTACGGGGCAAAGGGGGATGCTGTTGTTCAGCTAAACTTCCGTGCTGTGGATGCGGCCCTTGCGGCCCTGCATGAAGTCCGGGTGCCTGCACAGGCCACCGGAACAGTGCCGATGCCGCCGGTTGTGCCGGAGACAGCGCCGCTGTTTGTCAGGCAGGTGACGGGTGAGATTATGGCCGGGCGGGGGGATCTGATCCCTGTCAGCCATATGCCGGTGGATGGAACATTCCCCGGTGGCACCACGCAGTATGAAAAACGCAATATTGCAGTGGAGGTGCCTGTGTGGGACGCAGAGGCCTGCCTGCAATGCGGCCAGTGCAGCATTGTCTGCCCGCATAGTGTCATCCGGGCCAAAATGTATGATGTAGACGATCTGGAAGGCGCTCCGGCCTCTTTCAAATCGGCCGAGATCAATGCACGGGGGTATCCGGACTCTCGCTTTACCCTCCAGTTTTATGTGGAAGATTGCACCGGTTGCGGTGTGTGCGTGGAAAACTGCCCGGCTATTGTGCCCGAGACGGAAAAACGCGCCATCAACATGGCGGAGAAGCTGCCTATTCTGGAGCAGGAACGCCAGAATATCGCGTTTTTTGAAAAACTGCCGGATATGGACCGGGCCAGCATTAACGAAGCCAATGTCCGAGGCGTACAGTTCCTTGAGCCGCTGTTTGAGTTCAGCGGGGCTTGCGCTGGGTGTGGTGAAGCACCGTATCTGAAGCTGGTTTCCCAGTTGTTTGGTGACAGGCTCCAGATTGCGAATGCTACAGGCTGTTCCGCTATTTTTGCGGGTAATACGCCAGCCCATGCCTGGAAAGCCAACGCAGAAGGGCGCGGGGTGGCATGGTCGAACTCACTGTTTGAAGACAATGCCGAGTTTGGTCTGGGCTTCCGTATTGCGGCGGATGAACAGACGGCTCTGGCTCGTAAGCTTGTGCAGGAACAGTCCACTCTGGTGGGCGAGGATCTGGCCAAGGCTCTGCTGAGCGCCTCCCTGCACACGGAAGCGGATTTTGCAGAGCAGCGGAAGCGGGTTGCTGCCCTTAAGCAGAAGCTGGAAGGCGTAGAAGCGCCCGATGCCATCATGCTGCTTTCCGTGGCGGATTTCCTTATTCGCCGCTCTGTCTGGATTATCGGTGGTGATGGCTGGGCGTATGACATTGACTCCGGCGGCCTGGACCATGTGCTGGCACAGGGCCGGAACGTGAATGTGCTGGTGCTGGATACAGAGGTGTATTCCAACACGGGCGGTCAGTCATCCAAGGCGACGCCGCTGGGGGCCTCGGCCAAGTTTGCGGCGGCAGGCAAACGGTCTCCGCGGAAAGATCTAGCCATGCAGGCTATTTCTTACGGGAATGTCTACGTGGCGCAGATCGCTATGGGCGCAAACCCGGAACAGGCTGTTATCGCCATGCGGGAGGCCGAAGCGTATGAGGGGCCGTCCATCATTCTTGCTTATTCCCAGTGTATTGCGCACGGCATTGATATGCGCACAGGCATGAAGCAGGCTGCACGGGCCGTTGCCTCTGGCTACTGGCCGCTGTTCCGGTTTGACCCAACCATGCGCAAAAACGGGCTGAACCCGTTCCGGCTGGATTCAACGCGGCCCCGTATCCCGCTGGAAGATTATGCCTATCAGGAGCTGCGCTACAAAACGCTGACCCGAACGCATCCGGAAGCAGCGACGCATATGCTGCATCAGGCGCAGGCGGCGTTGAATGAGCGCTATCGCCTGTATGAGGATCTGGCCGCCCGTGACGGCAGCCGCTTCCTGCCGCACTGGGAAGATGTGAACTGAAAACCGCAGGGTCTCAAAGAACCGGGGAACTAAAGAGCATGAACCTTGAAACACAGTATCTGGGCCTTTCCCTGCGGCACCCCATTGTGGCGTCCGCATCGCCCCTGACTGCCGATCTGGACCATATTCTGCGTGTGGCGGATGCAGGGGCGGCGGCCATTGTCATGGCCTCCATTTTTGAAGAGGAGATTGCCGCGCAGGAAGTGCATGATGCCGCCCTGTTTGAGATGGGCGAGGATAGTCACCCGGACGTTAATGGCGGGGATTTTTCCGCCCCGCCGCCGGGG
>NZ_JOPG01000055.1 GCF_002153605.1 Acetobacter malorum
TTGCGGTCGTCTCCGCCCTCGTTGCGGAGCGGCATGGACCCAGGCCCGTAGCCCAGCTCCTGTTCTATCCGGTGACCGATGCCGCAATGAATGACGGATCCTATCGCGAGTTCGCCAGTGGCCCCTGGCTGACAGCGAAAGCCATGGATTATTTCTGGAACCAGTATCTGCCTGCCGGCACGGATCGCGCCCAGCCGCATGTCTCGCCGCTGAACACGCCGGACTCCATCCTGCACGGGCAGGCGCCAGCGCTGGTCATTACAGATGAAAACGATGTCCTGCGTGACGAGGGCGAGGCCTACGCCCGACGCCTGGTCGAAGCTGGCGTGCCGGTCATAACGACCCGCTATAACGCGACGATCCACGATTTCGTTATGCTCAATGCGCTTGCCAAGA
>NZ_JOPG01000056.1 GCF_002153605.1 Acetobacter malorum
TGGAGGCGTCTGGACTGTGAGCGTGCCTCCAAAGGAACGTCCGCTAACATGACTAAGCTGAAGGCCTTTCTGGGCCGATAACCGAACATGTCTCAAGGTCATCCCCTCAATCGCTGCCTCGGGCAAACCTAACCCAACGCCGGCTGTCTTGGCATTTATCGCAGTCAGATCTGTTATGGTCACATCATGAATATGCGGGGTCGTTGATGTTACTGGAGCAACGGGATCGGTCATCGAGACAGTCTGCTGCACGAGGCCGGGTTGCGGATCGTGAGATGATCGATCCTGATCTGGCTGGACTCCCTGACAACGACCATCCACATTGGAGAATTGGTCGCCGTAATACCTGAGATCCGTCCATGCTGCACATGCGAAAACTCAATCAGCCAAGGACGTGGCAGACCAAAACGTTACTGACATTGCCACTGCACGATCGCGCATATCGTCTCTATCCGCGCTTCGGTGGTGCGGCTTCCCCAGGTTCACGAGAGGGCAAAGCAGGGGCTCATCACACCGCTGATCGAGATTTTTCGTGCAAATGGGACCTGCGCCTATGTGGGAGATGGGAGCAATTTCTGGCCTGCAGCGCATGTGCTCGACGTTGCCCGTCTTTATAGGCTGGCCATCGAGAAGAGGGCGACGGGTGCTGCGTGCGGCGATCCGAGTGGTGTGGAGCGCGCGGTGATGACGTCGTCTGTGGCGGCCGCAAGCCGAAGGGTCGGTAGCCCGGACTGCGAATGCGACGAGACGGTGTGGACCGATCCGGATCCCTCTGGTGTGGACGCCTATACACGCTCATATCCGGATCAGACTATCAATGTAGTCTTCCTCCACCTCTTGCTGGCGCTATTTACCCAGCCCATATTCCTGCCGTCGTCCGACACTGCTTAACAGACACGGAGGATTCCAAAATGCATTTTTCTCGTATGATTCAGGCCGGC
>NZ_JOPG01000057.1 GCF_002153605.1 Acetobacter malorum
TCGTCCGACACTGCTTAACAGACACGGAGGATTCCAAAATGCATTTTTCTCGTATGATTCAGGCCGGCGCCTTTGTTGCTACACTGGCCTGCTGCGCGGCTGCACTGCCTGCGCAGGCTCAGGATGCGTTGCGCGTCGTTGATGCACGGGGACACCAGATCAGTATCCTGGTCCCGGTCCAGGGCATCGCGACGACAGCGGCAATGCCTGATATCGACATGTTCGAGGCCGTTGATCGCATGATGGCACGCAATATGGCTCTCATGGAGGCGGTCGATCGGACAT
>NZ_JOPG01000058.1 GCF_002153605.1 Acetobacter malorum
AATCGCCTGGAAGATCGTCTGGTTGATCGGATCGATTCCGACATCGACGACCAGATGCCATACCGCGCTGATCAGATGAATCGTCGCGATAGCGGTGACCAGCATGATGAGCGCAATCAGGGTCAGAATGATCGCCTGTTCAAAACGCTCGTAGAATGTCAGGCCCCTGAACAGCTTGATGAAGCGGGACCAGTCCCTGCTCTGCCAGGAACGTTTCATGGAGAGGTCTTCCATAGCCGTTTTCCCATCTATGAATTGGGTTATAGTTCCTACGTCGTGGCCCTTCCGGCGTACATCCGGTTCAAAGCCGCTGCCAGCGTGGCAGGCGACAAGACAATGTTCTGGGATGGTCTCGCACGCCTTTTGGCAAGGCCAATGTCAGCTGGTTTTCGAGGTCTCCCAACAACTAGCCAAGGCCTTAGCCATGTGCGTGCGGTCAGCGACAGGCAGGAGTTTTTGGACCACGGCGACGGCCGTCGCTTCCGGGTCTGGCGCGGTTCTCCAGCGAGATACCAAGTGGTAAATCAGATGGTCAGCCGCCCGACGCATGAGGCCGTTATATCCCTGGTTTTTTTCTTGGTCGCCGAGATAGTCGGCCAGCAGGACCGCCAGCTCTGTACCGATCTGAACGGTCGGAAGCGACATAATTCTGTTTGGCCTGTCCGTGTGAAGAGTCATGATGCAGTCCTCAGGCCGGGGCGTGTGTCGCCCGATGTCAGAGCCGTCGCATCCAGAGGGCTGACGCTCAAGCCCGAAACAGTGGCGGTGACGTCGACATGCACGG
>NZ_JOPG01000059.1 GCF_002153605.1 Acetobacter malorum
AGTGTCACTGCGGGTTGATGCGGGTTCGAGTCCCGCAGTTCGCACCACAGACACCTGAAATAGCACGACTTTTCGGCTGAATGAGGGGCAAAGGCTGTCTTTGCTCCATCGTCCTTCCCCACCGAGGGAAGATTTTGTGCTCCGAGTCCGAGGCACCACCTACCACTTCCGCCGTATCGTTCCCCCTGCCCTGCGAGCAGCCTTAAACCGGCGGGAAATCTGGGTTTCTCTGAAAACCGGCTACCAGAATGAAGCCCGCAAAAGAGCGTCTCTGCTTCATGCCAGAACCACAGAACTCTTCTCTCAGGCTCATATGGCCCTCTCGGAACCGGATGCTTTAAACAGGCTTGAGGAACTGCGGGTTGCACTGCGGGATTTGCAGAGCGTGACTCAGCCTTCATCTGCTCAGGAAACGGGGTCCAAGAGGTGGACCCGTCTGTTCGGACAGTTTTTGGGTTTGAATAAGCTATACCCGGTTATTGTTATGCCGCCATTCTGACGGCGTTGCTGTTGGCCCGTCATGATACGCCTCATCGGGCGTACGTCCAGCCAGGGCCGTATGGGGACGTTGGCCGTTATAATGGGTGAGCCATTTCGTGAGCCCCACTCGAAGTTCTGATCCGGTCTCGAATGCGTGCAGGTAGACGCATTCGTATTTCAGCGACCGCCACAGACGCTCAATGAACACGTGGTAGGGCCAGCGCCCACGTCCATCCATGCTGATGCGGATCTGACGCTCTTCCAGGAGCCCGGTAAAACGGGGCGTCGTGAATTGTGAGCCCTGGTCCGTATTGAAAATTTCCGGGGCGCCATAGCGCGTAAAGGCATCCTGTAGCGCCTCGATACAGAACTCCGCATCCATCGTGTTCGACAGACGCCAGGACAGGATTTTGCGCGTGAACCAGTCCATGATCGCCACGAGATAGAGAAATCCCCGTTTCATGGGGATATACGTGATATCGGCACACCAGACCTGGTTGGGCCTGTCGATGACCAGATCCCGCAGCAGATACGGATATTTCCGATGCTCCGGATGGGGCACACTCGTGCGCGGCTTCTGGTAGATCGCCCGCAGACCCATGATCGCCATGAGCCGCCGGACCCGGTTGCGACCGACTCCATGTCCCAGGCGGCGCAGATGCCATGTCATCTGCCGTGAGCCATAATAGGGCGTTTCCAGGAACTGGGCGTCGATCAGCCGCATCAGCTCCAGATTGGCCTCGCTTTGTGACACAGGCCGATAGTAGACGCCCGACCGGTTGAGATGCAGCAACGTGCATTGCCGGATGATCGGCAGACGTGCTCGCTTCGGGTCAATCATCTGCCGCCTCTGATCACGCCCAACCGAGCAGAGGCATCGCGTAAAAAATCCCGTTCCACGAGCAGCTCGCCTATCTTCGCGTGCAGTTTCTCCACATCAGCAGGGCTGAACTGGGGCTCAGACACCGTCTTCCCGGAAAAGGTCGCTGCCATCCCCTCGATCGCCTGCCGTTTCCACTGGGCGATCATCGTCTGATGCACACCATGTTTCGACGCCAGTTCCGCCAGCGTCAGCTCCCCTCGGATCGCCTCCAGGGCAACCCGTGATTTGAACTCCGCCCCGTACCTCTTGCGCGTAACCTTGCCCATAAAACCCGTCCTCTTTCAGGTCGGACTATAGCTTAGACACCTGTCCGAAAAATGGGGTCCACCTCTCTCCAGGCACTGGAATCACGGCTTCAAAGCATGATGCATAAAGTCTTTACAGACAGCGCCGTGAGCAAAAAAGAAAAGGATATGCTGCGCGAGCAGATCAAAAGCCTCTCCACCCTGATTGTCGATCTGGGCAAACATCGCCCTGCTGGTTTGACTGAGGCACCCGCAGGAAGCCCGGTTGAGGATGCACAGCCCAAAACCCGCAAGCCGACCTCTCCGCCTCTTTCCACGATGGCTGAAAAATTTGTCTTTACTGACAAGGACAAGAGCGAGGACACCAAGAAAGCCACACGCAAAACCGTGGACCTCTTTATTGAAGCCTTTGGCGACATGCCGGTTAAGCAGATCACGGGCACGGTTGCAGGTGAATTTTTCGACCTGCTCTCTGATCTTCCTGCCACTCATGGCAAAGGAAGAACCGGCCTTCCCATCCGTGAAGCCGTTGCTCAGGCCCGCGAGCGAGGGCAGGAAACCGTCAGCGGGAAGACGGTGAAAAACCATTTCTCCCGTCTGTCCGCTCTATGGATGCATCTTGTGCAACGAGAAATGGCAGACCGGAATCCGTGGGCTGGTTGGGACTTCAACATCACAAAAAAGATCGTACGGCGAGGCTGGACAGATGATGAACTGACACTGCTTGCTCACACACCATGGAATGGCACATCGGTTTCCCGAGCCACATGGGCGGGGATCACCAGCGTTGGCATGTTCACGGGAATGCGGTTGGGCGAAATCTGCAATCTGAGACGTCAGGACATAGAAGTTATCCAAGGCATTCCGTGCTTTCATGTTCGTCCTCACCCGGAAGATCACTGGTCACCAAAGACGTCCGCAGGCACACGGATCATTCCCATTCACTCGCACCTGCTCACCATGGATGGGCTCGACCTGCTCAGAGATACCGGGGAGCACTACCTGTTCCCTGACCTCACGGTTTCATCGACAAGTGCGCGCGGGGACAATTTTGCTCGGGCTTTCTCAAAGCATAAAAAGCGTATCGGTATCCCTGAAGATGTGACGTTTCATTCCTTCCGTCATACTGTTTCCACCAAGCTCAGAAATCAGGAAGCCCATATCCGCGAACTGTGGATTGATACCGTGCTTGGGCATGAAGCCAGCCATAAATCGCAAGGGACGATGAACTATACCAGCGGAATTGAAGTCGCCAATTTGAAGCAGGTCATTGAAGCCCTGAGCTATCAACCCGAGTGCATCATGCCTTTCTGAAAGCCTTATGGTGACAGTCTTGTTTGCATAAAAAGAAAGTTCAGAAATCGGGTATCTGAATAGGTTATCTTTAGAAGGAGCCAGCAGTGCTCCATGGCTACCCAAAGGGTGCATGGAGCAAGCTGGTAAGGGGGAGAAATCTCTCCCGTTAACCCCCTCTTTAGAAGGAAAACCAGTTATGCCGATACCTCGCACTTCCCGCCTTTCCGTCCGTGCATCACCCAGCGAACTCACACTTTGGAGCCATATCGCGCGCAGTCATGGTCATGTGACCACGTCTGACTGGATACGCTCCTTACTGGCTTCCGCTGAGTTCTCGGGGGATGATGCTCCATCCGTTTCGGACGAACTCCGCAGACTACGCACCCAGCTTTCACGCGTTGGCAACAATCTCAATCAGCTTGCTCACTCGGCCAATTGTGGTGATGCAGTCCATTGCGGCTCTGTGCTGAACGATGTCGAAACCCTGATCCATCAGCTCGACCGCATTCTCTCACGCTCTCGCAAAAAACCTTCCAGAAGAACAGCCCGTCGCACGGGCGACACGACTGTTACCGTGCATTGATTGGCTGTGGTCATGTGCCATGATCGTCAAGGAAAGCAGGAATAAAACGCGCAGTGGTGCCCGGGCTTTAAGCCGTCATGTTCTGCATGGCGCGAAAAATGAAGCCATTCGCGTACTGGCTGGATCAGACTGGCTGATGCACGACCATATGCAGGAGGCAAAACGTGAGGATCTGACCTATGGTTTACGCCATATTGCTTTTAACCCAGCACAAGCCATGAGTGATGCCCAGCTTGCTGAGTTTGCTGGTCGTCTGTGTCAGGAACTCAAGGCTGATTCCAGTCATATGACCCTCATCATTCACCAGAAAGACGGATTGACACACGGTCACTTGATCTTACCAGAGTGGCAACAAGACCGCGTTCTTGAAAGCAGGTTTAGCTGGATGCGCCTTGAGAAAGTCGCCCGACTGGAAGAAATACGACTGGGCCATGCTCTCGTGCCCGGCAGACATGATAAGGCCATTGCAAAAGCCCTCCACAAGCAGGGATACCATCATGAAGCCGAACAGGTTGAAGCGCTCATCCCCGCTTCCGATGATCTCAAACCCCGCGCAGCCTATACGGCACAGGCCAGACGGATGGCGGAACGACAAGGTGTTGATCTGGCTACCCGGAAAACAATGGTGGCGCACCTCTGGTCTCACTCTGATGGGCTGAAATCCTTCCGCGCAGCACTGGCGGAACATGGCCTCAGGATGCGTGAAGGCGATCGACAACAAACACGACCCGGTGCCCATATTATTGAAGACGACAATGGTATTCTCATTGGAAGTTTCAGGCGCCTAACCAAAGTCAGACTGGCAGAGTTCCGAAAACTGCTTGCTGAAGAAAATACTTCCAGACAGAAGCCTGTAATTATACGACGTCCCAAAAGAAGCAAACTTCAGCAGGATCTGTATCGCAAACGGGTTGCGGATGTGGACCGGCCTGTTCGTTCTCCTCAGGCTGCCCCTCACACCGGCCCGATTATCAGAACCGTGGAAGAAGCACGCCTGCGACGTCTCCTCTTAAACGCTCTGCATGACAGACAAGCCGTCCTTGACCAACAGGCTCCCGCCATGAAGCGTCCCCTGCCGAACAAAGAGGTCATTCTGGCGCGATGGAGGAAGGACCTTCAGCCATACGAAAAACAACTGAGAAGCGCCTATGATCGCTATTGCGCAGCAAAGACGGCGTCCGAGCAAGCCGAGCAAAGCGTCTGGCAACGACTGAGTGGAAAACATAGAAGCCTACAAAAGCAGTTTGACCAGACCGCATTGGATTTTCTGGAAGTGCTACGGTTTGCCATTCAGGGACTGCTCTTTGTGGTTGGCCTGAGATCACGTCCACCTGATCCGATACGTCCTGTCCTGACTGAACGGAACAGACCCAGACTGGAGCACATCAAAACAAAATATGATGCGGAATTTGCCGCTCTGGCTAATCCGAAAAAACGTGAAAAATGGCTGAGCAACCAGTTTGAGGCACAAAGCCAGGCACGTCAGAGACAGATTTATGAATGGAACGAAAAACACCGCCCTGCCAAGGAACAGGCCCGTCGTGATATGTCCCTGTTTCGCTCTCTCCTCGACAGCAAACCGTTTTCTGCCGAGCAGGCAGAGTTTACAAAATTGGCATTACAGACGCCTCTGGAGGACAGCCTGCTTCAGGCACTCCAGAAGCCCATCATAAAAAACAGGCCCTGTCAGGAAAGACAGGGCCTGCATAACGGCTTAAACTGTTAAGGTAATTAAGCAGATTTTGCCGTTTTTGTCGCTTTCTGATTGTCTACGATGTAAGGGCCAGCCGCACGAACGGTGATGGACAGGATGCCCATTTTCCCGTGTGTCAGATGATCCCCAAGAGGCAATTCAGCGTCGCCATTTGTCCATGCGCAATCCGTCCAGTCGGTGGCATGCCAGCCCTCAGGTTTTTCTGTCTGAAGATGGGAGGTAATCTCGAACGACTTTTTGGCGCACAGCAAATGCACGTCTGCAACAGCCACACCCATGGAGCGACGATCATCCACAAACGGGCCGATCACATCAGACGGACGGCTGGCACGGGACACAATCCGCACAGACTGCGTATCAGGCGGCAGCATGAAACTATACTGCTTCACTGTCTTACGCATTGGACGCACAACAGCACCGGTTTCCGTGACCAGATGCAGGTCCGGGTCACTGGTCAGTTCAGGAGCAACAGGTGCCTGCTCTTTTGAGACCTTGTCTTCGCGCCATTCGAGGGCACGGAACAGCGGTTCGACAAAAGAACGCTCAACACCCAGCGGGGCACCGGCATCTTCTTCCCAGCTTTTAGTGGAACCAAACAGCGTGACCACTTTGCCTTCCTGTCGGAAAGAAGACCTGTTACCGGTATCCAGATAGCTTTCGGTCAACATGCCATCAGCCGTGATAACGGAATGCTGTTCGGTTTCCACATGGTAGTAATCGTAAGAGGTGATGGACTTATCGTAGAAGATCGACACCCCATTGACCAGCATCCGCACCGGCACAAACCGATCTTTGAAGAACAGACAGTGTTCAGCGGTAATCAGCATGTCCTTGTAAGGGATACCATCGGCAATAGCATCTTTAAGCACACGTACAGGCCAACCGGCTTCATCATCTGGTAAACCGTGGCGAACGTTAACATGGGATTTACCAACCCAGACAACAGGGCGCACGATGTCTGTATTATTCCGCCAGTCAAACGCGATAACTTCATCACCAATCTGGATGTCTTCAACTGCCACACTCCCCTGAGGAGTTCTTACCATACTGCCTGCCAGAAAGCAGGCAATGACTAAATAAACATCACCGTTAGCGCCGGTTATTGCACTCGCGACTACAGGATAATTATCTCCATTTACGTCAGTAAAATTTTCAAACTTAATAATTTGTTTCCCATCATTATCTTGCACTATCAAAGTTTTAGCGTCTTTATCATACGTTGTAGTCAGGCTTTCACCTGCTGTTAAATCATTATCATAATTTATTTTAATCGTATTTCCGTAAGTATAGTTTTTAATTACTATTGCCTCAGCATCATCCTCTTCATTTGGCCCATCAATTAAAAGGCTACCTTTTGGATTATTCTTAAAATCTACAGTAAAACCATCGTTGTTTGCTAAATTTCCTTTTAATTCAACGACTCCTCCGTCGATATTAATGATCGATGTATTTAGATTTGTGAGCCTATCCGCTACAAATGTCCCGCCTTCAGCTACGTTTACAATTCCCTTATTGAGATTTGTAGCAGCACGAACTTCAAAATTTCCACTTGATACATTAAGTGTTGATGAATTTAAATTTAAATTATTAACGCTTATATTTGCTCCATTAATAATATTTACAATAATACCTTGATTATTTGCATTAGTATAATCATCAAATCTAGCGCTAGTATCATAATTATATGTACCTGCGGTGTTATGGAAGTTCATATTATTTTTTGAATTTGCCATCTTGTTTTCCTATTTCCTGATTTACGCAAGTGAGGCAAGTCCCACCTGCTCCATGAAATTCTCCTCAGTTTTATTTCATACAAAAATTGTTTGCACAACAAAAACATCAACTGAAACAGAAAAATTCTAACAAATCTTTTTTGCGTAAATCAGGATTTAAGCAAGAAAACCTCATGATAAGATGCCCCTTTCCTGCAAGGTAAAGGGGTGGAGCGTGGGTCAGAAAATAGGATATGCACGGGTCAGCACAGTGGGACAGACCCTTGATATACAAGTGAAAAATTTAAAAGAATTTGGGTGCGTAAAAATTTACCGCGAAAAAGCAAGCGGTGCGAATGCCGAGCGTTCACAACTCAAAAAACTGATTGCCTCGGTGATTGAAGGTGACATCGTGGTTGTCACCCGTATCGACAGACTCGCCCGCAGTACTTTCGATCTCTTTTCTATAGTTAAAGATATTACGAATAAAAAGGCGCAGTTTCATTCAATAGCTGAACCATGGACTGACACCAGCACCAGCACCGGACGACTGATGCTGGCTGTGCTCGGGGGCCTTGCTGACGTCGAACGTGACCTGATCAGAACCAGAACATCCGAAGGCCGGGTCAGAGCCATCCAGCAGGGGAAGCAGATGGGACGACCATCCAGACTGACCACCGCGCAAAAACGAGAAATCAGAGTAAAAAGAAAAAACGGAACGACTCTCAAGTCTCTGGCAACAGCCTATGGGCTCAGTGAAAGTGCCGTCTCCCGAATTGCCCGGTCTCATGACACACTGCAACCAACAACAGAATCCCCATCCGACCCGTCTTTTGACGCGTGAAATTCTTTTCAGAAAACTGGAAGCTAGCTGAATCATCTTGCAAAATAGATATACATAAATTATTTTTGTTTATCTATTGTATGGGAGGTTCTTATGCAGGTTTCCAAATGGGGTAACAGCCTGGCTGTTCGCATTCCCTCACACATTGTCAAACAACTCGGCCTTCAGGAAGGCGACAATGTCGAGGCTCTTTTTACGCGCCTCAAATCCAAAGAAGAAGCACTTCGTTCCCTGAAAGAGATCGGCAAAAAACTGCCTTCAGGATTTCGCTTTGAACGCCCTAAAGACTGATGTCTCTCTTTCTGGATACGAACATCCTCCTCTATGCCATGATGGAGGAAGGGACAGAGAAGGCTGGTCTCGCTGACAGCATTCTTCTGGATCAAGACTGCCATATCTCGGTGCAGACGCTCAACGAAGCGACCAGCACGCTAAGACGCAAAACCAAACTTCCACTGGACGATATCAAAACACTCATTACGGACTTCCGGGGGCTGGTCACCATTCACCCCATCACAGAGGCCGTCTACAGTCGGGGTTGGGCCATCATTGAACGCTATAAGCTCCAGACCTATGACGCGATGATTTTAGCCTGCGCCATAGAAAACGGTATCGAAACCCTACTGTCCGAAGATATGCAGAATGGTCAGAAGATTTTCGATATGGTCACAATCATTAACCCCTTTCAGAAAACCGTCGATTAGGGTTAAACTGGCGTCTCCACGTTCCCAGATTGTTTAACCAACGCTGGGAACAAAAACACCAACCAGAAGACAGCACGTCGCATTCTTTTTGCTGTTTCAACGTGTTAGAAAAGTGTCACTGCGGGTTGATGCGGGTTCGAGTCCCGCAG
>NZ_JOPG01000006.1 GCF_002153605.1 Acetobacter malorum
GATGGCAGGACACCGGATCAGATCGCCAGACAAGGGTCTCGGGGGCATGCCCCCGAGACCCTTGTCATCCCATCAACCCCAAGCCATAAAAAACGGGAACTCTCCTTTTGAGTGGATACAAAAAAGGGGGCACGTCAAAAGTCTTGTGGGACGTTGGCGGCGACCTGCAACGCGGCAGGCTGGTACGTCTTTTGCCCGAGTACCAAGGGGAGACGATCGGATTGTTTGCAACGATGCCAAGTCGACGCAACGTGCCTCTGCGCGTTCGAACTTTTCTCGATAATTTAAGGGATTTTTTGGCGCATCAACCGTCGCGGCATTAGTGGAAACAATTGATATGTATGACTAAAATTCACGGGGAATTTTTGATAATAAACTCAATATCATATTCTAATTATTGTTTCCTATAGCAAGAAGAATTTGATGGAAATTGGCGCTTGGTCCAGTCAATTCCGTTTCAAGGGTGGCAAGCGAGATGCTGGCTCGAGGTGAGGGGCCGGAGATGGGATGGAATGTTGCGCCATCGGCATGAATTTGTCGCAGGTAGGCCGGAACGACTGCTACACCCAGTCCCGCCGCAACCATTGGAATTGTTGCGGCGATCTGAGGGGCTGCTTGTCCGAAACGCGGAGTAAAGCCGCCTTGTTGGCAGGCTGAGATAATAGCATCGTAGAAACCGGGACCGAGTGAGCGATCAAAAATAAGAAATGGTTCTTTGGCGACATCGATTAATTTGAGCGTATGGCGCTTGGAAAGTGGATGGCCTTTTGGAATGGCGATCAGTGTAGGTTCATCGAAGAGAGGATGAAGCGCGATATCCGGGTCTGGTGCGGGTGGACGCACAATGGCGAGATCTACCCGACGCTCTCGTAATGCTTCACAGAGAGCAGGAGTGTTACTTTCTTCGAGTGTAATCACAACATCCGGCCATTGCTCACGAAATGTCCGTATGGCTTTTGGTATCAGAGGCAAAAGCGCGACGGCACCAGCCATCCCTATTCTAAGACGCCCTTGTTCGCCAAGAGATAATCCTTTGGCCAGAAGGTGGAATTGATGTTCAAGGCGCAGAATTGTCTGGGCTTTTTCAAAAAGCTGCTCCCCAAAATCCGTTAAGGTGGCCCCGCGTTTAGACCGGATAAAGAGTTGCACTCCGAGCTCTGTTTCTAGGGATTTAATCTGCTGGCTGAGAGGGGGCTGCTCGATATGGAGCACCTCCGCAGCTTTTGTGAAGCTGCCATGCTCTGCGATGGCCACGAAATAGCGTAGATGGCGAAGATCCATGGATCCATATTATCTACATATGACAATCAGTCAAAATATATATTGGACGTTTAAAAGAGGGGCATCCATCTTGGGGAAAGAATTTTTGTTGGAGATCCTGTGTTATGACTTTCACTGTTGGACATTATCTTGCTGAGCGGCTGACACAAATCGGTCTAAAGCACCATTTTGCTGTTGCTGGTGACTACAATCTGATTCTGCTTGATCAACTGATTGAGCATGGCGGTATGAAGCAGATCTATGACTGCAATGAGTTGAATTGCAGCTTCGCGGCGGAAGGTTATGCGCGCGAAAATGGTGCTGCTGCTGCTGTGGTGACGTTTAGTGTCGGTGCAATTTCAGCAATGAATGGCCTGGGTGGGGCTTATGCTGAAAATCTACCCGTCATTCTGATTTCTGGTGCGCCGAACTCTAATGATCATGGGTCGGGCCATGTCCTGCACCACACGATCGGCACGACAGACTATAATTATCAAATGGAGATGGTGAAGCACGTTACGTGTGCGGCTGAGAGCATCACCTCGGCAGACACTGCAACCGCAAAAATCGATCATGTCATTCGGACCGCACTGCGCGAAAAAAAGCCCGCTTATTTAGAAATTTCTTGTAACGTTGCGAGCCAGCCATGTGTGCGCCCAGGTCCGGTTTCGTCGCTTCTGTCTCACCTGAAGGCAGACGAAGACAGCCTCAAGGCGGCGCTTGAAGAAAGTGTCACGTTCCTTGAGAAGGCTAAGAATGTTGTCATTCTTGTCGGCAGTAAGCTGCGTTCCTGCGAGGCTCTTACGGAGACAGTAGCTCTCGCAGACAAGCTTGGTTGTGCTGTGACCGTTATGGCTGCGGCCAAGGGTTTCTTTTCTGAAGCTCACCCAGGTTTCCGTGGGGTTTACTGGGGGGAAGTCAGCAGCCCTGGCGTTGAAGATGTCGTTAAGAGCGCCGACGCGGTTATTACCTTGGCTCCGGTCTGGAATGATTATTCGACTGTCGGCTGGCGAGATTCCGTGCGTGGAGAGCGTGTGCTTGAAGTGAACCCGAGCCGGGTTACGGTGAACGGGAAGACTTTTGAAGGTTTCCGTTTGAAGGAATTCGTGGCTGCTCTGACGGAGCAGGTGTCCAGTAAGCCTGCCTCGTTGGTGAAACCGTATACCCCGGTTACGCTGCCGGTCGCTGACGGCGCGAAGCCGCTCACCAATGATGAGATGACCCGTCAGATCAATGCGTTGGTTGATGGCAACACGACACTATACGCCGAGACCGGTGATTCCTGGTTCAATGCAACACGCATGCATCTGCCTGAGGGGGCTAAGGTTGAGACGGAAATGCAGTGGGGGCATATCGGTTGGTCTGTGCCGTCCATGTTTGGTAACGCCTTGGCTGCGCCTGAGCGACGGCATGTTCTGATGGTCGGTGACGGCTCGTTTCAATTGACCGCGCAGGAAGTTGCGCAGATGGTCCGCTATGAATTGCCTGTCATCATCTTTCTCGTGAACAACCACGGTTACGTCATTGAAATTGCCATTCATGATGGCCCGTATAACTACATTCAAAACTGGGACTATGCGGCCCTAATGCAGGTCTTCAATCAAGGTGTCCCGGGTGTTGAAAGTGGGAAATACGGACTTGGCCTGCACGCTACGACAGGTGCAGAACTGGCTGATGCCATTGAAAAGGCCAAGAAAAATACACGTGGTCCAACATTGATCGAATGTAAGCTCGATCAGACAGACTGCACCGAAACGCTCGTGAAGTGGGGCAAATTCGTCGCCGCTGCGAATTCACGTAAGCCTGTCTGAGGGTAAGTAATTTTATTCGTGCATGTACCTTCCTTTAAAAATAGGAAGGTAGGTAATCCCCCCTTTTTTAATGGGGTTCTGACTGAGAATTTAGACAGTTGCTTTTAGTTTCTGG
>NZ_JOPG01000060.1 GCF_002153605.1 Acetobacter malorum
GCCGGTCATAACGACCCGCTATAACGCGACGATCCACGATTTCGTTATGCTCAATGCGCTTGCCAAGAGGATCATGATATGGTTTGGCTGCGCCAATCTGGAGCATGTGCAGGATGACCTGCGCATCCTTGGGGTCATTCTTGTCCCAGCCGTTGTGCAGCGCCTCTCGCGTGCGGGCCAGAGCGACCGAAGAAATCAGGCGTGCATCAAACCCGGCCTGCACGAGGCGCCAGGCCAGCGGACGATGATAATGTCCGGTCGGTTCGAAGCCAACAATGACCGGCCGCGGTGCCAGGGCCTGCAGTTCTGCAATGAAACGGTCATGTTCTGTGCGCGTGTTGGCCACAGTCAGGCGTCGACGCCGTCGATTACCGGGCACCTCAATCAAGACTTCATTGCGTGATTTGGCAACATCGATAGCGACGAGAACAGCTGTTGTCGGTGTAGGGTTGGGTCTGGTCACGGCCGGTTATCTCCCCTGTGTGGCTGGACACCATCATTGTGGAGACATATCACCCGGTCGTGGCCACCTATCTGGCCTTAAGGCCAGATAGGTGAACTCTGCAAAAGAGCTTCCCGATGTGCTACGGCATCCAGTTCGCTGATCAGCCCCGTAACCGCAATACGGCCTGGTCTCGCCCCATGCGCTTCGACATGATCTGCGAAGCTCACGGGATCGAACATCGTCTGACGAAACCCAATCATCCCTGGACGAACGGTCAGGTTGAGCGGATGAACCGGACAATCAAGGAAGCAACCGTCAAACGCTTCCATTACGACAGTCATGAGCAGTTGAGGACACACCTCAATGACTTCATGGCAGTCTATAATTTCGGGCGAAGGCTCAAGACCCTGAACGGCCTCACCCCTTACGAATACGTCTGCAAAATCTGGACTTCAGAGCCAGAAAAATTCATCATCAATCCAACCAATCAAAACACGGGACTAAACAGGTAGCTCTGAGCAAGCTTTCGGGGTTGGCTCGGTTATCCGACCCGACGCAATGCGATGGGATGACCGGCCTTGGGGCCGGATACTGCTTCGATAGAGCGCTCCCGCTTTAAATATTGGAGGCAACTGACCCGCAAGAAAGATGCCACGTTCGGGAGTTCGCCACGAAGTTCAGTGACTTCGTCTGAAAGCTTCGTGATGAGCTGATTAACAGTTAGGTCATCAGCCGCTGCAATTTCCGTCAGGATTTCCCAAAACATATTTTCTAGCCGAATAGTGGTGACGGCCCCGTGTATCCGAAGCGATCGTGTGCGGTTCTCATAGTGAATCGGATCGGCGCGGATATAGAGTTCACACATTTCGGTTCTCCCATCGTGACAATTTTCTAGACTTCGATCCGTGTTCCCAAAACCGACAGGAATTGGCTGATCCATGCCGGATGTGCCGGCCAGGCTGGCGCCGTCACGAGGTTGCCGTCTGTTACGGCGTCGTCCATTGCGACTGTTTGATAATCGGCACCGGCAAGAATCATTTCGGCGCGACAAGCGGGGTAGGCGGAAATTTTGCGGCCTGCAACAACATTTGCCGCGGCAAGAAGCTGCGGGCCGTGGCATACTGCGGCGATCGGTTTATCTGCAGCGACGAAGGCGCGAATGAGTTCCAGAACGGTTTCGTCCGTGCCGAGCTGCTCCGGAGCCCGACCGCCCGGGATAACAAGCGCATCGTAATCTCCTGCCTTGGCTCCGGCGTAGGTGGAATTGAGCGTGAAATTATGGCCACGTTTTTCGGTGTAGGTCTGATGGCCTTCAAAATCATGGATGGCTGTGACCACGTGTTCCCCCGCTCTCTTTCCGGGTGAAACCACGTCAACCTTGTGCCCCACCATGAGCAGCATCTGGAACGGAACCATGAGCTCGTAATCCTCGACAAAGTCGCCTGCGAGCATGAGAATTTGTTTACTAGCCACTGCATTATCCTAACGATCGAATTTACGATGCAGTTCTCTATTTACGGCATTTACAATACGTCTAGGTAATAGGTGGTGACGACATTTTATGTCCCGCCGTGATTTCTCGATCCCGATATCAAGTGGACGGTTCGAAAAACCTCTTGGTTTTGAGGCCCTCTCTGTGATTCCATTTTTCCGGTTTTCATTGGAGGAGTGGCGACATGAAACAGCCCGGTTTCTTTGATGTTGAAGAGCGACTTGCCCGGCTGAGCGGGCTTGGTGATCAGCTCGCAGCCTTTTCCCGGACTGTGAATTTCGAAGCATTTCGTCCTGATCTGGATAAAGCGCTGGCCTGTTGATTTTCACCGAGAACTGACCCGGAAGCCGGGATATCCCGTGGCGCTGAAGGCAGCGATGCAGAGCCGAGCGTGTCAGATGAGGGATGCTGGCCTGCAGGGCATAAAGACAGTCATCCAGCGGCAGCAACGTATGCCGGCGAAACGCCACGATCATCGCTTCGTCCGTCTCGGACAGAACCGTGGATCGCGGCTCTTTGGGACCTGTCTTCTGATCCTCAACCGTTTGACGCTTCCGCCATTTTGCAACTGTTTTCGGGTTGATCCCGAACTCCTTGCTCAGCGTCGCGAGCGAAGCCTGCGATCGCTGTATTGCTGCTCGCACGGCGTGCGTGGTCGTGGCGCTCCCATGACGTATCTGTCCCATAAGGCTTCCTTCCACTCCCGTGAAAATAATACCCCATCAAAACACGGGACTAAACAACTAAGCTGTCATTTGTGTCCGATGCTGGAAGCTGATCAGCCACGCGCAACACATGTCAATCAGGCTGGCCTTCAGCGCCGTAATTTGTTCCATGCCCAGCTCGCGCTCAAAGGCGTTGCGCACTGCTCCATAGATCACGGTGGTCAGGGTCAGGTTGATCTCTGTGGCATCCTGCGGCGGCAGGTCCGAGGCCTGGCGAAACATGCTCATCGTTGCGGCACCGACCCGCGTGGCGAAGTCCTGCATCAACACATTGTTGTCGAGCGCTGCTACCGAACGATAGAGTGCTTGCGTCAGATCAGCACGCTCGGTTTTGGCTGTCCAATAGGTCTCGATCAGCGCAGAGACCATCTCTGCCGCGGGTTGCCCCGCCATGCGAGCACAGGTTGCTTCGACACGCTCTGCCAAGGCGTTCAAGTAACGCGCGTTCAGCGCGATGATCAGCGCCTGTTTGTTCGGGAAATACTGATACATCGTCCCGACCGATACGCCCGCCCGCTCAGACACCCGGGTGGTTGTCAGGCGCGTCATACCTTCTGACAGCAAAACCTGAATGGTTGCCTCAAAAATCGCGTCTACCGTGACGCGCGAGCGGCTTTGTACCGGTGTTTTTCGAGGCTTAGCCCCTTGCGAAGCATGGGCCGTCATATGCGAATCCAAAATATGAGCTTTTCTTCATATACTCCGATCAGAGATATGAAAGGAATACAGAAATGGCAGAGAACCGCATCGCCCTCGTGACCGGCGGTAACAAGGGCATCGGACTGGAGATCGTCCGCAAGTTGGCTCAAGCCGGTGTCCATGTGCTGCTCGGCAGCCGCGACAAGTCGCGCGGAGACGAGGCTACCGCCGCCCTGGCCAGGGATGGTCTCACAGTGAAGGCGGTTTCGTTGGACCTTGATCAACCGGCGACCATCTCGGCCACGGCGGATGCCATCGCTGCCGAGCATGGTCGTCTGGACATTCTGGTAAACAACGCCGGAATCTTTGATTTCGCGGATTCAACGCCCAGCAAGGCTTCAATTGATGCTGTGCGGCGGTCGATGGAGGTCAACTTCATCGGGGCGCTGGCCGTGACGCAAGCGATGCTCCCTCTGCTACGCGCCGCACCAGAAGGCCGCATCGTCAACCTGTCGAGCACGCTCGGGTCTCTGAGCATGAACGCCGATCCGGCCTCGGCCTACTATTCGCAGCAATTCATCGGTTACAACGCATCGAAAGCGGCCCTGAACATGTTGACGATCCAACTGCACGAGGAGCTGCGGGGCACGAATATCAAGGTAAATTCGATCTGCCCCGGTTTCGTGAAAACCGATCTTACAGGCTATGGCACAATATCGCCTGAAGAGGGGGCGCGGCTTCCTACAGAATATGCGCTGAACGCCACAGGCAGTGGTGGCTTCTTTGAGCAGGACGGCAAATTGCCTTGGTGATGGGCGAACGGGACGAGGCGGAATGACCGCTCTGTCCCGCCTAGCTGACGCTAATCCGTTCTTGCAGAGCCTGCGCCAAATCGCGAGAGGTGTGAAACACCGCTAGGGGGTGAGCAGAATGTCGGCTGTTGGGCGGTAGGACTGGAAAAGCGGTCATTCGTGCAATCGACTGTCACGACACAAATGGGCGTCTCCTGAAGATCAACCTGATAACCGACTTCGTTGGGCGAGAGCTGCCCGTCCCATGAGACGCCGCATATATGCACTCGTCATGCCAGCGATAGGTTCATGGTCAGTGCCTGAGGGACGGAGCAGAAACTGCGGCCAGCGCGAGGCTGAAGCACTCCCTCTTTTTGGAGGAAATTGCTTCAGACCGCTTCTGTTCTCTCACTTTACCTTCGTAAAGGCATCGCGTAGGAAATGAGCCGCTTGGGCGACTGCGGCGGTGGCCGCCG
>NZ_JOPG01000061.1 GCF_002153605.1 Acetobacter malorum
CATCGTGACGGATGGGGCGAATAACAGCACCATTCTTCATAACCAGATGCAGGTCTGCATCATGCGTCATTGTCACGCTGGCAGCCGGCTTCTGACAATTTTCTACCAGGTTGCCGCGAGCTTCCAGAGTGCGGAACAGGGCTTCCACAAAATTTCTGCCTACGCACAACGGCGCGGCGGCGTCCGCTTCCCAGCTCCGTGCGCCCGCAGCGCGGAGTGCCGCAACCTTACCATCCTGACGGAAGGTGGAGCGGTTGCCGGTATCAAGGTAGCTTTCAGTCAGCATGCCATCAGCGGTGATCACGGAATGCTCTTCCGTTTCCACATGATAATAATCGTAGGAGGTGATGCTGGTATCGTAGAAAATGGACTTGCCATTAACCAGCATACGCACAGGCACAAACTGACCATCAAAGAACAGACAGTGCTCAGGCGTAATCAGCATGTCTTTGTAAGGCACACCATCAGCAATGGCACTTTTCAGAACACGAACAGGGTAGCCCGCTTCGTCAGCCGGAAGACCAGGGCGAACCGTGGCTCGGGCTTTACCAACCCAGACGACAGGACGCGTGACTTCCTGATTGTGTTTCCAGTCGAAGATAGCAATTTCACTACCAATCTGGATATCTTCAACGGCGACATCTTTGTCAGATGTGCGGATCATGGTGCCAGAAAGGAAACAGGTAACCGTAACAGTATTACCATCAAAATTGTAATCGTCTTTGTCATATCCAGGAGCAAATGTAACATTTGCCAGGACAACGCCGTTCTGATCCAGAATGGTTGTTCCGTCACTTCCCCACGTAAGAGTTGAACTCTGATCATTACTGAAGATAATTTTATCGCGAGGGGATAAATTATTTATCGTAATTGTGCCGCTTGCAGCATAATTTTTTACAACAAGGGTATTGTAAGAACTGCTATCTGAGGGAGAATCGCCGAATGTAATAGGGGCGGTCAATGTCCCAACGGTTAAGCTACCGCCGTCAGCAAGAGTAATAGCCTGACCAGATGCTGTTCCATTGACAACAAAATTTGGATTCGTAATGGTTAGAGAACCGTTGTTAGTAAGGTTCCCATCATCGGTTAAATAGCCATTCCCGGAAAGTGTAACGTCACCTTCTACAGTAATCGCCTGTGCTGTAAAAGAGGATCCTGATGAATCACCTTCGCCCCAAGAGGTAGTCCCCGTCTTAACTTGCAAAGTAATAGGAGAAGATGTGCCATCAAGAATAACACTATCAACATGATCTGTAGTGTAGTCCCAGGTACCACTTTTATTAATCGTAGTAGGCAAATTTAAAATCCCCGATCGATGCAGGCAGGTTACATGGCTGCATTTGTTAAAAACAAGCAAACCCTATATATTAAATTCCTTATGTTAACGCAATAGTAACATATATTTCCAAAATATTAATTTTTAGCAATTTATTGAGCTGGTGGGTCGCGGCAGATTTTTTTGATGCCTCGTCGATCCAGTTTTCCAGGAGGCAAGCGGTCGCAATATCATTGGCACTCCTGCATAGGGCTGAGATACTTTGCTCAACAAATAAGAGGTGCGCCTGTCAGCCTCTCCGAGTAATGGAGAGGCTGAGGAAAACAAAGAACGAAAAAAGGCACCATTCTGCAAAGAATGGTGCCTTCTGTTAGGTTATGCAGAAAGATCAGGCAGTGAGTTTTTTCACAGCGTCCGTCTGTTCAGCGTCAACGATATAGTTTTCAGCAGTCATAGCGGTGATGATCAGCATCCCCATTTTACCACCTGTCTGTTCAGACAGCGGCAGCAGGGCGTTGCCGT
>NZ_JOPG01000062.1 GCF_002153605.1 Acetobacter malorum
GCGGAGAACGACAGGATTGCCGATCTTCTGGTGGGACTGACCCAGGCTCACAGGAGATGGGGATTTGGTCTGTGTTTCCTGTATCTGCGCAATGTGCAGGGACTGCTCTGGAATCATAAGCGGGTTTATCGGATCTATCGGGAACTGGAACTCAACCTGCGGATTAAACCCCGCAAGCGTCTGGTTCGCGAAAAGCCTGAAAAGCTGTCGGTTCCGGCCCTTCCCAACACGGTCTGGTCCATGGACTTCATGGCGGACAGACTTTTGGATGGACGCGCTTTTCGGCTTCTGAACATTCTGGATGACTTCAATCGTGAAGGACTGGCGATTGAGGTTGATTTTTCCCTGCCGGCCTGCCGGGTTGTTCGCTGTCTGGAACAGGTTATGGAGTGGCGCGGCAGGCCCGAGGCTATCCGAATGGACAATGGCCCTGAATATGTCAGTCATACGGTGGTTTCATGGGCCGAAAAACAGGGGA
>NZ_JOPG01000063.1 GCF_002153605.1 Acetobacter malorum
CCCATCCTGCTGCATGTGATGACCGAAAAAGGCCACGGCTATCAGCCCGCCGAAAAGGCCGGGGACAAGTATCACGCCGTCGCCAAATTCAACGTCGTCACCGGTGAGCAGAAAAAAGGCCCCGCCGGGCCGCCGTCCTACACATCTGTGTTTGCACGCGAACTGGTGCGCCGGGCCGCAACCGACAACAAGATTGCCGCCATCACCGCCGCCATGCCGTCCGGCACCGGGCTGGATGCGTTCGCCAAAAACTATCCTGACCGCTTCTTCGACGTCGGCATTGCCGAGCAGCATGCCGTGACGTTTGCCGCGGGCATGGCAACCGAAGGCCTCCGTCCCTTCTGCGCCATCTACTCCTCCTTCCTCCAGCGCGCCTATGATCAGGTGATGCATGACGTGGTGCTTCAGAAGCTGCCCGTCCGCTTCGCCATTGACCGTGCCGGGCTGGTTGGGGCCGATGGGGCAACCCATGCTGGTTCCTTTGACATTGCCTATCTGGGCTGTCTGCCGGGCATGAGCATCATGGCACCGTCTGACGAGGTTGAGCTGCTGCACATGACGGCAACCGCCGCCGAGTTTGATGAAGGCCCGATTGCCCTGCGCTACCCGCGTGGCGGGGGGCTGGGTCTGGAGCTGCC
>NZ_JOPG01000064.1 GCF_002153605.1 Acetobacter malorum
AGGGCCTCCTTCAGGATATCCGTCTGCATGCTCAGATCCGCATACATCCGCTTCAGCCGACGGTTCTCTTCTTCCAGAGCCTTCATCTGACTGATCATCGAGGCATCCATGCCGCCATATTTCGCGCGCCACCGGTAAAACGTCGCGTTGCTGATCCCATGCTCCCGGCACAGGTCAGGAACCGAGACGCCACCTTCAGCCTGGCGGATCACGCCCATGATCTGGGCGTCAGTAAAGCGATCACTCTTCATCAGAATCTCCTCATCCTCACGTTGAGAAAATTCTCATTCAAACGCCACTCTTTTTATGGGGGGATTACCGCATCAAAGCGCTCAAACAGTCTTTCAATGGCCCCTGCCTGTGTCAGGCATTCACGGAACAGCTACACCGTTTTGGCATCAGGCACACGGTCCGACAGCCCCAATCCCAGAAAACGCATGAACGACAGACGGTCGTTGATCAGATACTCCATCCGTTCGTCGGACAAATTGTTCAGCGTCTGGATCATCAGAATTTTGAACATCAGTATCGGATCAAACGGTGGACGCCCGCTTTTGCCCCCGTCCGAATAGGCCAAAGCTTGCTCCAGATCCGGGCGGAACACTTCAAAATCCACAGTTCGGGAAAACGCTTCGAGTTGGTCACTAAGCCCGCTCAGCCGGGCAAGTTGCTCTTCAACATCAAAAAAACGGGCTGTTTCATGATCCATACCCCAATCAACTCAGGGGAAATGAAATCACAAAGGCATTATCAAAACCAGAGAGTTTTTCGAACCCTCCAGGTCCAAATCGGGATCGATTGCTTTATCCTGGGGCTCTCTACCCTGACCATCGACCTCGCTCATGTCGGGCTGTCCGCCATCAGCGGGGGCGTGGCAACGTTCCATCGGCCGGGTCGCTATGCCGGATATTAAAATCTGACGAAAAATAAATGATTTTCTGGATTTCAGTCGAAAACCATCGATTTTTTTATGTATTTTTTCAACTCGTCAAGGAGCAAGCGCACGCTCTTCTTGATGTGGCTCCTAGATGGAAGAACGGCATAGAGGGATATCGCTTCGCCCTGATATTCCGGCAGAATGCGTACAAGGCTGCCATTCTGTAGATTTTCATGTGCATCGCATAAGAGTTTATATGCAATGCCTTTGCCCGATAAAGCCCAGTCGTGGATGATTTCCGCGTTTGTACTGCTGAGCGAAGGCGTGACGGTGAGAACGTGAGAATGCTCTTTGTTTTCCAGAACCCACTGATTGATCACTTCCATGGTTTTGTAACGTCTCAGGCAAAGGCAGGTATGCTGACGTAATTCGTTCGGTGTGCGTGGCTCGCCGTTTTTTATGATATATTCAGGGGATGCGCAGAGCACCCGGACAGTTGAGGCGATTTTCGTAACGATCGTGCCGGTCGCTTCCGGCAAGCCGACACGAATGATGATGTCGAGATAATCGGCAAAATCGTAAGATCCTTCGGAAGCAACAGCAAGATTAAGCTGAAGGCCATGGTATTTCTCATGAAAGTCCGCAATGAACGGCGCCAGCTTGTTTCGCCCGAATTCGAGGGGGGCCCCGATGCTGAGCGCCCCTTGGAGGAGTTGATCCGATTGGATCACTTCGGCCTCAAGCCGATCGGTTTCTTCAACGATTTTTTTTCCACCATCATAATATAATTGCCCGGCGTCACTGAGATGAAAGTGCCGTGTATTGCGTATGACGAGAGCGATATCCAGCCGTGCCTCCAGTCGCCTCAGCCTTCGGGAAACGGCCGCCGGAGAGGCACCCAGTCGCTTGCCTGTAGCCGTTACACCGCCGGCATTAACCAGATGCATGAAAAAAGCGACATCCGTCAGATCGTCCAAAGCCATGTTTCTGTTCCTGAAGCGGGTCGTAGTCGCATTGTCCTTATAGGATGATGACACAAAAAATACTTGTGTCACACGCAATAGTTATTTGCGCCCAAAGCCGGTGGCCAAGCGACTCGTTCTGAATATGATCCAGCTTGAGAAAAATTGATGGGACATCGAAGATGAGCGTCGCGCCACAGGTCAAGCCTGAGCAGGAAAAAGCACTGGTACAAGAGATCGTGGGAACCTGGACGCTGGTTTCGTATCAAGTGGAGTTGCAGGCAACCGGCGAATTTATCGATGCCATGGGAGACCATCCGCGAGGACGAGTCATTTTCACTAAAGATGGTTGGGTTGCTTTCAATCTTGAAGGGACCGGACGTGAGGCTGCCACGACAGACGAAGAGCGCGCTCATCTGATGAGCACCCTTGTCGCCTATATCGGGCGTTACAGGATCGAAGGCAATCAGTGGGTAACCAGTGTACAGACGGCGTGGGCCCCGGAATGGGTCGGAACCGAGCAGCGTCGTACGGTCACGATCACGGGTAACGACGCACAGGTTGTGACACCGTGGCGCAAGATGCCAAACTGGGCGAAAGATCAGATGTCACGCAGCATCATCAGGTTCGCTCGCGCGCAGTGATGTTGTCACTCGCAACACGGTCCCTCTTCACCGATGCGAAATTGCGCGTGGTCAATGGGATGGATCTTAAATTCCTCTGGCTCGACATCGAACGGTTTCTGCTTGAGAATGAATTGAAAATAGATAGGGCGATCAAAAAATTCGTGCTGGCAACAAGCCTGGACGACGGACGAATTGTTGCCAGCGCCGGGCTTGATGAAAATGTTATTAAATGTGTATGCGTCGATAAGAAATATCGGGGTACGGAGTTAAGTCTCAAAGTCGGTACCGAGATCGTCAAGCAGGGACTCGAGGCACGGTACGACGATCTGTTTCTTTATACAAAACAAGAAAACTCTAAAAAGTTTCGTGGGTGGGGCTTTTCACCCCTGGTGGAGATTCCAGGGGCTGTCACATTCATGGAGTATAATAGAAACAGACTGTCCGATTATCTGGAAAATCTTTCCAGAAAAAAGAAAGAAGGTGGTCGGGTCGGTAGTGTCGTCATGAATGCCAACCCGTTTACGAACGGGCATCGTTATCTGGTCGAAAGGGCATGCAGGGAGTGTGATTGGGTGCATGTCTTTCTGGTCAAGGAAGATGTGTCTTATTTCTCATACCAGGATCGCCTCAATCTTGTACGAGAAGGGCTTTGCGATATTGCGAACGTCATCATCCATGAGGGCTCCGACTATATCGTCTCTCACGTTACATTTCCCCAGTATTTTCTTAAAGATGATGATCAGGTAAACCAGCAGGCTTCTGCCGTCGATGCACTGATGTTTCGCCAGTATATTGGTCCGGCGCTCGGTATCACTGTCAGATATGTTGGTACCGAGCCGCTGGATAAAACGACTCGAATGTATAATAGAGTTTTGAAAAAATATCTTTCAGAATCGTTATGCGTGCAGAAATCAATACAGCTTGAAGAAATTGTAAGAATAAAATGTGATGGCAAAGTTGTTTCAGCGTCCCGCGTTAGAGAGCTGATTAAAGAACATCAATATGAATCTGTCCGGCCTCTGGTGCCATGTTCAACGTTTGCTTTTATCAAGCAGAATTTCATGAGTTCGGACAAAAAGAAGGATGCATCATCATGAAGATCAAGCAACGAGGAATAGCCGGTACGTTGGAGTCGAGTGACATCCTAGTCGTGGTTTCTCCTGATGACGGAAATGAGGTTCAACTCATGCTTCAGAGCAAAGTTGAAAAACAGTACGGTGCGGCCATCCGACAGCTTGTGACAGAGACGCTGGAAAAGCTCGGCGTAACTGGAGTTGCTGTCGATGTGAAGGATCAGGGAGCTCTGGATTGTGTCATTCGGGCTCGTGTCCAGGCTGCTGTCTTTCGGGCCGCAGGAGAAAATAAAGTGAATTTCGAGGTTGTGTCATGAGATTGCGCCGGAGCATGATGTTCATTCCGGGTGACAGCGCTGGAATGCTCTCCAATTCCTATATTTATCGACCTGATTCCGTCATGTTCGATCTGGAAGATGCCGTCAGCCTGGCCGAGAAGGATACGGCGCGCCTTCTGGTTTTCAATACGCTGAAAGCCAACCTCTACGGTGGCATCGAAACTGTCGTACGCATCAATGGTGTCGAAACTCCGTTCTGGGAAGATGATCTTGACATGGCTGTCCGCGGCGGTGTCGAGGTCATCCGTCTGCCCAAGACGGAAAGCGTTGCCGACGTAAAAGAAATTGAAAATCGTATTGAAAATATAGAAAAATCTTGTGGTCGTCCCATAGGTGATACGAAAATCATGGCAGCTATCGAATCTGCATGTGGTGTCGTCAATGCGGTTTCTATTGCATCATGTACGCCCCGAATGATCGCCATTGCCCTTGCGGGATTTGACTACCTGGTGGATATGCAGACATCGCGGAGTTCCGGAAGTGAACCCGAATTGTTCTATGCACGTGCGGCCGTGTTGCATGCTGCGCGCGCTGCAAAAATCGATGCATTCGATGTTGCTTATGGAAACGTCAATGATGAAGAGGGATTCCTGAGAGAGGTCGCCATTGCCAAAAATCTTGGTTTTAATGGAAAGTCCCTCATTCATCCGCGCCAGATTGAGCTTCTCCATAAGGCCTATGCCCCAACGACGGGCGAGGTCGATCACGCCCGGAAGGTCATTCAGGCTGCGAAAGACGCCGAAGAAAAAAATCTGGGCGTCGTTTCCCTTGATGGAAAAATGATTGATCCGCCGGTTATTCACGAGGCTCAGCGCGTCATTCTTCTATCCGATCACTCGTGAGGGAGGGTTCAATGTCATACAATCAACAGTGCACCGCAGAATACGCTTCCAGAAATAACCTTCCAGAATTTGAAGGTGTATTTGCGAAATCGCCGCAACTCGCGAGCCCGTCCACGAAGCGCCACAGAAAGCTTTTTCCGTCTCTTGAAGAGGCAATTCGTACGTCGGGTTTGCGGGATGGCAGTACGGTGTCCTTTCATCACGCCTTCCGGGAGGGCGATAAGGTTTTGATGCATGTCATCAAGACGTTATCCGATCTCGGTTTTAAAAATCTGACGATTGCACCAAGTTCTTTGCTGAACTGCCATGATGGCCTGGTTGAGTATATCCGCTCCGGCGTGATCGCTAAAATCTTTACATCGGGCTTGCGAGGTGAACTGGGCGAGGCTGTTTCCAAAGGTTTGATGGATGTGCCGGTGCAGGTTCATTCTCATGGCGGCCGTGTTCATCTGATTCAAACGGGCGAAATTTCCATTGATGTTGCATTCCTCGGGGTGGCGTCATCCGATGAGTTTGGCAACGCGAATGGCAGTCATGGCGAACTGAGTTGTGGTTCGCTCGGCTATGCCAAGGTGGATGCTGCGCACGCGCGGTATGTTATCGCGATGGCTCAGGAACTGGTGGATTTTCCGAACTATCCCGCCAGCCTTTCCCAGGATCAGGTAGATGCGGTCGTCACGGTGGACGAGGTGGGCGATCCGTCTCTGATCAGCGTTGGGGCTGCACGGTTGACGAAGAACCCCCGCGACTTGCTTCTGGCCCGTATCGCCGCCTCTGTAATCGAGCATTCAGGATCGTTCAAAACCGGCTTTTCCATGCAGACAGGATCAGGAGGAGCCGCTACCGCAACGACCATCTTTCTCGGGGAAAAGATGGTCGAAAAAAATATCAAAGCGAGTTTTGCCTTGGGTGGCGTGACGGGCCCCATCGTGGATCTGCTGAACAAAGGCATGATCGGCGCGATTGCAGACGTGCAGTCGTTTGATGTGACCGCAGCACAGTCATTGAGAGAGAATGCTGCACATTGCGAGATTTCGGCGAATGAATATGCGAATTCATCATCCAAGGGCGCTTATGTCGATCGTGTCGACGTCGTGTTGCTGAGTGCGTTGGAGGTTGATATCGATTTCAATGTCAATGTGCTGACAGGCTCTGATGGAGTGCTGCGTGGTGCGTCAGGTGGTCATTGCGATGTTGCCGCTGCAGCCAATTTGACGGTTATCGTGACGCCGTTGCTCAGGTCGCGGATGCCGTGTGTAGTCGAGCATGTCAATACGGTCGTGACTCCGGGCAGCACCGTGGATGTCGTTGTAACTGACCACGGAATAGCGGTGAATCCCAATAATCAAGCTCTCGAAAAACGTCTCCGCGACGCGAAGCTTCCGGTCTTGAGTATCGAGGAACTGAAAGATCTCGCCATCAGCCGCGCCGGCAAGCCGGAACCGATCGCCTACACGGACAAGATCGTTGCGGTCGTACGGTATCGTGATGGCAGTGTCATGGATGTGGTGCGCCAGGTGGCCCGATAATGACGAGAGATCGGCCTGATGCGTTGGCGGATGGCTCTGTCCCATTTTCTGCCCTGCTGGCGGCAAGGGAAGCGCGCGCGTACAGGCAGTATCTCCTGCTGGAGGACTGTGAGTGTCCTCTGATTTCGCTGACGATCGTGTCTCCGGGTCCGGTCAAATCGTCTCTATTGATCGATAAAGTGTTTCATGTCGGAGTGACGACACTCCATGCGGCGTGTGACGGTGCTGGTCTGAGGATCGATACGCAGCGTTTCTCACATTCGGCAGCAGGACCGGAGGCGCTCTGTGTCGTCAGAGGGATCGAATCCGAGGCGCTGAAGCAGATCGCCGTGAACCTCGAAGATACGCATCCGCTCGGGCGGCTGTGGGATCTGGATGTGATCGAGCCAGGCATGAATGTTCTGTCGCGGGAGCAGTTTGGCCTGCCAGCGCGGCGATGCTTAGCCTGCCAGGAAAACGCACATTTCTGTGCACGCAACCGTCAGCACCCCTTGCCGGTTCTGGAGACCAGTATGAAGCGGATTCTATCCCTCTATGAAGAGGGCGTATCGGTATGACCGCCGTCATGACAATCGGCGAGAGAGTCTCGGAGATAGCGCGAAAAGCTTTGGTCAGAGAGATTGATCTGACCCCCAAGCCCGGTCTCGTCGATCGCCATGATAGCGGTGCCCACCGTGATATGGATTACCCACTTTTCCTGTGTAGTATCGAAGCAATTTCGCCCTTTTTAGAGCGTTTCTATCAGCAGGGATGTGAAACGGCCTTTCAACCGGCTGATCGGACACTGTCGGCTCTGCGCGCGACTGGTCTCGCGTGCGAACGGCGTATGTTTCAGAAAACAGGCGGGATTAATACACATAAGGGGAGTATTTTCTCTCTCGGCCTCCTGTGTGGGGCTGTCGGGAGAGTCGTGGCTGGTGGGCAAGAACTGAGCATTGAACGAATCTGCACAGAAGTCGCGTATATCTCTAAGGATATCGTCTTGAATGATTTCGGATGCCAGGGCAACACATCCAGTGCGACGGCGGGCGAGAAGATTTATCGACGATACGGATTGGCCGGGGCTAGAGGAGAGGCGGAATCTGGTTTTGTCACTGTTCGGACATATGCGCTGCCTGCTTATCTCTCGGCTCTTTCCGAACATGGCCCATCCGGTCGCGCAGACCTTGTCGCATTGCTGACTCTGATATCCAAAAATGGAGATACAAATATTATCTCCAGAGCGGGTCTGGCTGGGCTTGATTTCTCCAGAAAATGTGCAGAAAAGGTGTTGAATATTCCATCTTCTATTGATGATGAGGTTTTTTTTGAAAATGTTTTTAATATAAATAAGATATTTATTGATAAAAATATTAGCCCGGGTGGAAGCGCCGATCTTTTGTCGGTGTTGTTTTTCTTGACGGATGTTGAGGCAGCTTTTTCAAAAATGTGAGGTCGTATGTTAGAGACTATTTGTGGGGCTGTCTTCCCTGTGGTCCTCTCCATGGCGTTGGGATACTTGGGTGCCGCCTGTGGTATGTTCAATCGCGATCAAGCAACCGCTCTCAACCGAATGGTACTGAAATTCGCACTGCCGATGGATCTGTTTGTCGGTATTTCCAAAATTGACCGTCAGCAAATTCTCAATTCTGGTAGTTTTGCGGCAATTATTATTGGCTGGATGATTGTCAGCTTTCTGCTGACGTACTGGCTTTCGCGCTTTGTCTTCAAGCGCTCCGTCTCCTTGAGCACGCTTCAGGCACTTGCCGTTGGAAACCCTTCAGTTCCATTCGTTGGTTCGGCTGTATTGGGTTTTCTATTTGGTGAAAAAAGCGCGCTCGCCGTGTCTTTGGCAAGCCTGACCATTAATGTTGTCTTGATACCAATTGTTTTTTTTCTTCTGGCCAGCGATAATAGGGAGACGCTCGGAGGTGAGGGAGGATGGACCTCGCATCTCAAGCAGGCCTTCAAGCAGCCAGTCGTCCTTGCGCCGCTTCTGGCATTTTTCTGGGTTCTGTCCGGCGTGCCCGTCCCAAAGCTTTTGGACACTTCCTTGATCATGCTCGGTAAAACGACTGGGGGAACCGCAATGTTTTCCGCCGGTATTTTATTGTGCCTGATGAAACCTGTGTTGAACAGAATGGTCATCACGTCGGTTGTGATCAGAAACGTTGTCGTGCCACTCGGTGCTTGGGGCCTTGCACTCGTGGCGCATCTGTCGCCGTTTTATCTGCGGGAAGTCGTTCTGACATTTGCGATGCCGTCGGCCTCTGTCATCGTGATTCTATCGAGTCAAATTAAAAAGGGGGAGCGTGAGGCCGCATCTACGGTGTTTTTCTCCACCATCGCCGCTGTTTTTAGTATGGGCGCTCTGATCGCGCTGACATCCTGAAGATCTTCTGTAGCGTCCAGAGGTATTCGGACAGTTTTTGGGTTGAATAAGCTATAACCCGGTTGTTGTTATGCTGCCATTCTGACGGCACCGCTGTTGGCCCTCTGGTCCGGGGTTAACCCCCCGGACCAGAGGGCGGCGGCACGTCATGATACGCCTTATCGGGCTTACGTCCAGCCAATGCTGAATGAAGCCGCTGTCCGTTGTAATGCACAATCCATCCGGCAAGCGCGGTCCGTAGCTCCGATCCGGTCTCGAACGCGTGCAGGTAGATGCATTCGTATTTCAGCGGTAATCCCCCCATAAAAAGAGTGGCTTTTGAATGAGAATTTTCTCAGCGTGAGGATGAGGAGATTC
>NZ_JOPG01000065.1 GCF_002153605.1 Acetobacter malorum
AATGAGACAACGGGCGGTGTGTGGGTTGAAAGCCCCCCTGTTCTCGGCCCCATAGCAGCAAAACTGGGAAAGGAGCTGGAGGATAAGTGGAAAAAAAACAAAAAGAAATATGGCCTGCTTTATGACAAGCTAAAGAACAGGGAGGAAATTACACTGCTCTGACAAGGGCCTTATTTTGTTTCCTCACTCGCCTGAACTCCTTCTTCATGGATGTGCTTTAGGGGAGATAAAAGGTTTTCGAGAATTATTTTGCTAAAATTACCGTGGTTCTGGGTGAGGCTAATCAGCTTGCAGAGGGCACGTTCCGGACAGGCCATCATCCGTCGGGAATTGCGCGATTTCGGGATGGAGCTTGTGCGAAACAGTGGTGATAAACGAGCCGAAACACTTCAGGAAGCCGTTTCGGATTTTGATATTCTTGTCAATGGGTAAGGACAGCAACAATGTCAGAGCTGAATGTCTATCGTGTCAGCAGTAATCTTCAATATGGCGGCATTTCGCCAAATGTAGAAATATGGGATGAAAACGGACGAGCAGTTTTACCCAATCACATCAAACTGGCAAACTGGGAACTGTATCCGGTTCGTTTAAAAAAATTTACAACAGATGTGAATTTCATCCCTTATTATGCTGGTAACAATTTTGTTGTGGATAAAACAGCAAAAGCTTTGTTGCAGCCTCTGATACAGAACTGTGGAGAGTTCCGGCCAGTCAAAGTAGGGGATCGCCTGTATTGGTGGTTCAAATGCACACTCGAATATGACTGCACGGTCAAGGGGCAAATCGAGGGAAGAATTTCGCTTCCTGAATTTAATATGTGGTCCGATGTCAAACGCTGGGTTTTTGATCCCATCAAATTGAAAAATGCCCCTGCCATTTTCCATCCTCATGAAAAACCAAC
>NZ_JOPG01000066.1 GCF_002153605.1 Acetobacter malorum
GGGGCGATGGACATCTCGTTATCGTTGAGGATGACGATCAGCCGTTCAGCCCCGGGACCAGCCACGGCAGCGTTGTTCATGGCCTCATAGGCCATACCGGCGGAGATGGAGCCATCACCGATGACGGCGATGACGCTGCGCTCATGGTAGGACGGGTCTTCTTCCGCGCGCAGGTGGTGCGCCACGGCCATGCCCAGACCGGCAGAAATGGAGGTGGAGGAGTGGGCCGCCCCAAACGGGTCATACTCACTCTCGGACCGGCGGGTGAAGCCGGAGAGGCCGCCCGGCTGGCGCAGGGTGCGGATGCGGTCCCGGCGTCCGGTGAGGATCTTGTGCGGGTAGGCCTGATGGCCCACATCCCAGATCACCTTGTCGGCCGGGGTGTCGAACACCGCATGCAGGGCCACGGTCAGTTCCACCAC
>NZ_JOPG01000067.1 GCF_002153605.1 Acetobacter malorum
CTCCCCGAATTTGTCCCAGTGACCGGAGGCTTTCCACAGAGACAGATCCATGATGTCAGGCGTGTTGATTTCCACATAGCCTTCCGTGCGCTGACGCTTACGCAAATAGGCGAGGAGTGTCTGGAACAGCGTCCATCCGTTGGGATGCCAGAACACTGCTCCCGGTGCTTCTTCCTGAAAATGGAAGAGATCCATCTCACGACCTAGCCGACGATGATCGCGTCGAATAGCCTCCTCCCGTCGCTTTTCCCAGGTTTCGAGTTCCTGCTCGTTACGCCAGGCCGTGCCGTAAATCCTCTGGAGCATCGGGCGGTTTTGGTCACCCTTCCAGTAAGCGCCGGCTGTTTCAAGAAGACGGAAAGCATGACCTATCTGTGCGGTACTGGAGAGATGAGGCCCACGACACAGGTCCACGAAATCACCCTGTCGATAGAACGTCAGAACAGCATCAGCCGGGAGTGCGTT
>NZ_JOPG01000068.1 GCF_002153605.1 Acetobacter malorum
GTCCACGAAATCACCCTGTCGATAGAACGTCAGAACAGCATCAGCCGGGAGTGCGTTGATGATCTCGGCTTTGTAGTCCTGGCCCTGTTCGTGACACCAGGAAAGTGCCGTCTCCCGGTCCCATATCTCGCGAGTGATCGGTTCATTACGAGCGACTATTTCATGCATGCGGGCTTCGATCCGGGGCAAATCGTCCGCCGTGATCGGCTCTTCCGGCTCGACATCGTAGTAAAAGCCGCTTTCAGTAGCCGGCCCGGTCGCAAACAGAGTGCCCGGAAACAGTTCGCTGATCGCCTGAGCCAGAATATGCGCCGCGTCATG
>NZ_JOPG01000007.1 GCF_002153605.1 Acetobacter malorum
TTGAGCTGCTCGACCGAGAGGTTCCGCATGTCAGACGGGTAGCTCACCCGGTCCAGAGCAGGAAAACGGCCAAGGGTGGGAATCCGAGGCTTTGCATTTTTGTCGTGAGAACTGTCCATGCGATCGTTTCCATCTTCTTTTCTTGTAGGAAGCGGAATGCCGTCCTGGGGAGGCTGGGCGGGATTTCGTTACCGTCAGTGTGTCTTAACGTCGCGCGAAATATTTTCACACATCGCGATATAAGGCGTTTTGGTTTAATGTTTCTGGCCTGAGCGCAAGCCTGCAATTAAAAGTAAGTGCATATTGTGTCTTTTTTGCCACATGTTTTGAAAAAGGCTTGAGCTTGACAAACGAGCCAACCTATATGCAGGCGAACAGTTCCATACGTGGCTATGTGCACAGCACCTGCCGGTGGCCGTTATACGGTGTGCAGGGGCAGTTGCCCGGCATGGTCACGTTTTGACAGATTATGAAGTGTCTCACTCAGTTATGATGCAGGCGTCTCAGATGCGCCAAAGCGGGGGTTTATGGCCGTACCTATAATGCAGGCCGTCAGGGTCGGCAGTTATGTCGTCAAACAGCACATCACCGGGCGCAAGCGCTATCCGCTGGTTCTGATGCTTGAACCGCTTTTTCGCTGCAATCTGGCATGTGCCGGGTGTGGTAAGATTGATTATCCCGCAGCCATTCTCAACCAGCGCATGACCGTGCAGGAATGTCTGGATGCGGATGCAGAAGCAGGCGCACCCGTCATCGCCGTGGCCGGGGGCGAACCCCTGCTGCACAAGGAAATGCCGGAAATTGTCCGTGGCCTGATCGCCCGGAAAAAATACGTCTATCTGTGCACGAACGCCCTGCTGCTTGAAAAGAAGATGGATGAGTATGAACCCTCTCCGTTCTTCTCATGGGATGTGCATCTGGATGGCGATAAGTCCATGCACGATTCCTCCGTCTGTCAGGACGGTGTGTATGAGCGCGCCGTTGCGGCCATCAAAAAGGCCAAGGCACGCGGGTTCCGTCTGTCCATCAACTGCACCCTGTTTGACGGGGCTGACCCCAAGCGCGTGGCGTCCTTCTTTGATGAAGTGATGGCGATGGGCGTGGACGGAATTATGACGGCTCCGGGTTATGCGTATGAACGTGCGCCTGACCAGGAACACTTCCTCAACCGTCAGAAAACCAAGCAGCTCTTCCGTGACATCTTCCGTCTGGGTAAGGGCAAGAAATGGCGGTTCACGCAGTCTCCGCTGTTCCTGAACTTCCTGGCAGGCAATGAGCAGTATCACTGCACCCCGTGGGGCAAGCCGCTGCGTAACGTCTTTGGCTGGCAGCGCCCGTGCTATCTGCTGGGTGAAGGCTATGCCAAGTCTTTCAATGAGCTGATGGAAGACACCAAGTGGGATGATTACGGCACCGGCAACTACGAAAAATGCGCCGACTGCATGGTGCACTCCGGTTACGAATCCACCGCTGTGATGGATGCTGTGCGTCGCCCCTGGCACATTGCAAAAGTCGCTCTGTTTGGCCCGGAAACCGAAAAGCCGATGGCTCCGGAAATCTCCCTCGCCAACCAGCGGCCTGCTCAGTACGTCTTCTCCAAGCAGGTGGAAGAGCAGATGGAAGAAATCGCCGCCCGCAAGCCTGCCAAGGCTCCGCGTGTGAAGGTGATCCGTACCGAGGCAGCCAATGCCGATGCGGCTCCGGCCAAAGCGGCGGCTCCGGTCGAAGCAACTGCCGCCGACTGAGCCTTCTCTCAGTTTGCGACTCCATGAAAGGAGCGGCTCCTGCACAGGGGCCGCTCTTTTTTTGTACGGTCTTTCAGGCGGCTGAGGCTGCTTTTCCCCTGATTTGTCGCTCTGGCTGGCATACGTTGCCTGCATAAGAGGTGGAGGCTAAACCCATTTTTCGCATAAGGATGCGCTCTGGCAGGCATGGTCAGCGCATACTGGCCTCGGGGGCCATCATCCCCTATCGTGCACTTTCCGTCGTCACGCAGGGCCACCGTATTTCATGACTGCTTCCATTCTTATCATTTTTTTACTGGTTATTCTGAACGCCGTTTTTGCCATGGGAGAACTGGCTCTGATTTCGGTCAGAATGCCCCGTCTGGCTATTCTGCGGGAGCAGGGCATGCGAGGCGCAGACCGCGCCATGCGTTTGGCGGAAGATCCGCAGATTTTCCTACCAACAGTGCAGGTCGGCATGACGCTGGTCTCCATTCTGGAAGGCACATTCGGCGGGGTGCAGGTCGAGGCGCATCTCACCCCCATGCTGGAGAAGATCGATTTTCTCCGCCCTGTGGCCGCGCAGGTTTCCATGGTGCTGGTGGTGCTTGCCATTACGGCTCTCATGCTGGTGCTGGGCGAGCTGGTGCCCAAACAGCTGGCGCTGCGTGAACCGGAAAAAATGGCTGCTCGTCTGGCTCTCCCGCTGGAAATGCTGGCGCATGCCACGCGCCCTGTGGTGTGGGTGCTCCGTCAGTCTTCCAACATCGTGCTCAAGCTGATGGGGGCGGGCGATGCCGTGAGCCAGACGCTGACGGAAGAAGAACTGAAGGCCTATATCGCGGAAGGGGCTCGCTCCGGTGTGCTGGAACATGAAGAGCGCACCATGATCGAGCGCCTGCTGCGTCTGGCGGACAGACCCGTGCGCGCCATTATGACGCCGCGCAATGAGCTGTACTGGATTGACCGCCATGCTGGCCGGGATGCGCTGATCAAGGCGCTCAAGCAGACAACCTATGCCCGTCTGGTGGTGTGTGAAGGTGGTGTGGATAACCCGGTCGGGGTTGTTCTGGCCAAGGATATGCTGGACCGTATGCTGGATGGCATGCCTGTTTCTATAGAAGCTGGCCTGCGGCAGATGGTGGTGGTGCCGGACAGTATTTCAGCGCTGGATATGCTGGAGCGGATGCGCAGCATTTCTCTGGGTATGGCGTTTGTGTTTGATGAATACGGCTCGTTTGAAGGCGTCGTGACAGCGTCTGACCTGTTTGACGCCATTGTGGGGGAGGGCGGTCATGATGCTTCTCAGGCCACCGCAGCCCATCACGCCCCCACACAGGATGATGTGCTTCTGATGGACGGCACGGACTCTGCTGATGAAGTGAAGGACCGCCTCGGCCTCCGGAGCCTACCGGATGAGGGTAGTTACCACACGCTGGGTGGTCTCATTCTGGCTCTGCTCCGTCGTGTGCCCGCCATCGGGGATAAGGTGGTCTATTCCGGCTGGTTGTTTGAAGTTCTGGAAATGGAAGGCCGGCGCGTCTCCCGCGTGCGGGCCAGCCGACAGGTTCTGGCGGAAAACTGAAAGCCAGAACGTCACAGAATTTAACGGCCTGAACAGAGGACTCTGTCAGGCCGTTTTTTTATGGGTAACAGATGGTGGACAAATCTGAGTGGTTATTGCTGGGCCTGCCCAGAGGCAGTGCCGCAATGGGGTGTCACAGGCCAGAAGGCCAGCGCTGTTTCCTGCTGGACTTTTGAAATCTGGGTTTGAATCCACTGCATATATTCGTGCAGGCCACGGATGATGATGTCGTCCACCGTCTGGTCTGCAAGAGTGACGCGCAGTTCCGCGACCCGTTCCTGAATAGGGGCGCAGAGGCGGCGCAGGCTGCCATGCCCGGCAAGAGTGCTCAGTGTGCTGTCCAGCAGGCGCAGGCTGGTGGTCAGGGAACGCGGGAAGGCATCGTTTTTCAACAGAAATCCCACAACATTGGCAGGCGTTGTCATCACAGGCTGTAAACGCCGGAAGGCATGATACGCCGCAGCGGATCGCAGGATGGACGCCCATTGGGTAATATCAATTTCAGACCCGACCGTCTCATGGCCCGGCAGAAGCGTATGGTATCGGATATCAATCAGCCGGGTAATCTGGTCACTGCGTTCCAGGTGTTTGCCGAGCAAATAGAACAGCCAGGCCTGATCCCGGTAGAGTGTGCCTTCGGTAATGCCAAAATGGGTCTGGCATTCCTGCTTCAGCCGGTTGCACAGGCCGGAGAGGCTGTTCATCCGGATATCGGCGGGCTGCAGGTCCAGCACCCAGCGGGTAAAGACGTTGAGCTGCATCCACATCTCTGTTGAAATCAACGGGCGGACAGCACGGGCATTTTCCCGCACGGAATGGGCCATAGCCTTGATGGAGTTCGGGTTTTCCTTTTCCGTTACGTAAAAGGCAATGACGTCCTGTTCCGTGACGGTCTGATGACGTGCGTAAAAACAGTCCTCATCAGAATGGATCTGCAGAATGGTGTCCCACCCTGGCTGGCCATCCGGCCCGCGGACAAAGCTTTCCGTAACTTCCAGAAGCCGGGCCAGATTTTCAATACGCTCCATATAACGCGCCAGCCACATCATGCACTCGCCGTAGCGGGAGAGCAGATTGTTCAGGCCCGGCTGCATTTGGAAAAGGCCTGTTGAAATTTCAGTCATGATGCCAGCACCCACGTATCTTTGGAGCCACCCCCCTGTGACGAATTAACGACGAGAGACCCTTTTCGCAGCGCCACGCGGGAAAGGCCTCCCGGCAGAACCCATGTGGAGCGGCCTGTCAGCGCAAAGGGACGCAGATCCACATGGCGTGCTTCCACACCATTAGGGCAAAGGGTGGGGGAGACGGAAAGATTGACCACCGGCTGGCTGATGTAATTGCCGGGGTTTTCTTTCAGGCGGCGGCGGAATTCGTCCAGTTCGTCCTGCGTGGCATGCGGACCAATCAGCAGGCCATAGCCCCCGGACTCGCCAACCGGTTTGATAACCAGCTTGTCCATATTAGCCAGTGTGTAGGCCAGCCCGTCCGGTTCTGCGCAGATATGCGTATCGACGCTATCCAGAATGGGATCTTCATCCAGATAATAACGGATAATGCGCGGCATATAGGCGTAGACGGCTTTATCATCCGCCACACCGGTACCCAGCGCGTTAGCAATGGTGACATTCCCGCGGCGGTAGGCCTCGACCAGTCCCGGCACGCCCAGCATGCTGTCTGGATTGAAAGCCAGAGGGTCCAGAAACTCATCATTCAGACGGCGATAAATGGCATGGACAGGCCGCAGCCCTGCCACGGTGCGCATGAACACACGGTGGTTTTCCACCACCAGATCCTTACCTTCCACCAGTGGCACGCCCATCTCACGCGCCAGAAAAACATGCTCAAAATAAGCGGAGTTATAAATACCGGGAGACAACAGCACGACCTGCGGGTCCAGAACGCCTTCGGGCGAGACTTCGCACAGGCTCTGGTGCAGTTTTAGTCCATATTCATCTACGGAGCGGAGCGGCAGACCGGCGGCCAGATCTGGCATAAGCCGCAGCATCATATGCCGGTTTTCAATAACGTAAGACACACCGGAGGGGGTGCGGGCATTATCTTCCAGAATCAGAAAACGCCCGTTCTGGTCACGGATTAAGTCTGTGCCGTTAATATGCACATACACGCCACCGGGCACGTTCAGCCCGACCATGGCCTCACAGTAATTCGGATTGTTCAGCACGAGGTCTGCCGGAATAATTCCGTCCCGCAGAATGGCGCGGTCATGATAGATGTCGTGCAGAAACAGGTTAATGGCCTGAACGCGCTGCTGCACGCCGCGCTCAATATGGTCCCATTCCGTAGCAGTAATGACGCGGGGAATGACATCAAACGGTAGCACACGGTCTATCGCTTCACGGTCTGAATAGACGGTAAAGGTAATGCCCAGCCGGTAAAGCTGGGCCTCCGCGGCTGTTGTGCGGTGCCGCAGGTCAGCCAGCGTAAAATGCGCCAGACGGTTCTTCACATCCTGCAGGGCCGGGGGGATGCCATCCTTGCGGTTCATGAGTTCACAGAAGAAATCCGGAACATCATAAGCGGCAAAAATACCAGCCGCCTGAACGGGTGCATGGAGTGGCGTGTCATTCATACCCTGACTCCCGATATGAGGTCCGACACTCTGGCGGGTCCGGAAACCTGCGCCTCTGCATGCCGTTTCGTTACGGTTAATTACTTAAGACGAGCAGGATTTCAGGCGTTTGCCAAGCGGCAAAACAGAAATTTGTTCTTTTATCGGAATATCATGCGCAAGGGGCTGGTATGCCATGGATTAATGCTGATACCGTATGCGCAGTCATACGCCATAAGCGGTTTCTCCCGTCCTGTGGCAGGAGAGGAGCAGGGCGTTTCAGCATGAGCAGGGTGTTCAGGGCCGTACCACCATGAGTTCACACGTCATGCTGACCCATCAGACCCGGTATCGGTATGACCGGCCTGTTTTTCTGGGGCCGCAGACCATCCGCCTCCGTCCTTCGGGTTCTGCCAGAACGCCTGTTCGTTCCTATGCTCTGCGCGTTGATCCGGCAGCCAGCCAACAGAGCTGGCATCAGGATGGCTTTGGCAATCATGTTGCGGAAGTGGTCTTTGCGGAACGCGTGACGCATTTCGACATCACCGTGCGGCTTGAGGCCGATCTGACGCCCAGAAATCCCTTTGATTTCACGCTGGCCCCAACGGCCCGTCGCTGGACGCCACCTGCCGTGTTGACCACGACGTTGCGGGAAAAAGGTGCGCCCGCGCAGCATCAACAGACCCCTGTGCAGCAACAGCAGCAGGCGGGGGGAGGCATATTTTCTCGTCAAGCTCAGATGGCCCCCGCAGTTTCCCGGCACCCGTTTTACACATCGGAAGAATTGACTGGGCTGGCTTTGTATTGCGCAACGCCCCCTGCCGGACCGCATCTGCATGCGTTTCTGACGGACTGGGTTGAAAAAGCTCCGCGCGATACGCTGGATATGCTGGTGGCGCTCAATCGCGCTCTGGCGGCACGCATCGGCTATCAGTTACGGCTGGAACCCGGCGTCTGGAGCCCGGAAGAAACGCTGGCGCGCGGTGTTGGCTCCTGCCGGGACAGCGCCTGGCTGATGATTGCCCTGCTGCGGCATCTGGGTTTTGCGGCCCGGTTTGTCTCGGGATATCTGATCCAGTCCAGCCAGACGGCGGAGGGCGAGGAGGCCCTGACCTGTGACCTGCACGCATGGGCCGAGGCCTTTCTGCCCGGTGCCGGGTGGGTGGGGTTTGATACGACGTCCGGCTTGCTGACAGCGCAGGGGCACCTGCCGCTGGCCGCCACACCCGCCCCGGAGCAGGCCGCTCCGGTCACGGGCTTACTGGACCAGTGCAAAGCCACATTTGATGTGTCCATGCAAACCGATCGTCTGGTCATGCCGGACAGCGTCTGACCTGCTGGTTTTCCTTGCGTTACGATCCCGGACGCAAGAGAGTGATCAGCATGAGGCTTTTTACCTGTCAGTCCTGTGAGCAGATTCTGTTTTTTGAAAACACAGTCTGTGAGCATTGCAAACACCAGCTCGGGTATCTGCCGGGGCTCTCAGTATTGTCTGCACTGGAACCTGTTGAGGGAGGCCTGTGGCGGCCCTTAGAGCCGCGGATTCGTCAGGCGGAACTGGCCTATTGCGCCAACCATGCGCATGACGTGTGCAACTGGATGACAATGCCCAATGAATCCGGGCATCCGTCTTTCTGCTTTGCCTGCCGGTTCAACCGCATCATTCCCAATCTGGATAAGCCGGAAAATTTGGAACGCTGGCATAAGCTGGAAGTTGCAAAGCATCGGCTATTTTACACGCTGTTGCGCCTGAAGCTACCCATGAAAACCCGGCTGGAAGATCCGCATGGCGGTCTGGTGTTTGATTTTCTGGATGACCCGCCAGACGGCTCTTCTGCGGTGATGACAGGCCATAATAATGGTGTGATTACCATTGCTCTGCGGGAGGCGGATGATGCCTGCCGTGAGCGGATGCGTGTGGAAATGGGAGAATATTACCGCACACTTCTGGGGCATTTCCGGCATGAGGTCGGGCATTATTACTGGAATGTTCTGGTAAGGGATGCCGGGCGGCTGGATGCCTGCCGCGTGGTGTTTGGGGATGACCGGGCCGATTATCAGCAGGCTCTGCAAACCTATTACGACAGCCCGCGCCCAACGGACTGGCAGACGCATCACGTCAGCATTTATGCCACGTCTCACCCGTGGGAAGATTTTGCGGAAACATGGGCGCATTACCTCCATATTGTCTCAACACTTGAGACAGCATGGGCCTATGGGGTCTCGATCAATCCGGCGCTGGCCGGGGCGCAGCCCTCATCCTCCCCCCGGCATGGCGACCCTTATACCGAGGCTTCTTTTGAGGAAATCATGCAGGCATGGCTGCCGCTGACGTATGCGGTCAACAGCCTGAACCGGTCCATGGGGTTGCCTGATTTTTACCCGTTTGTGCTCACGCAGGGGGTGGTGAACAAACTCTCATTTATTCACACACTCATTCGGGAAACGCAGGCTTTACGGTCCTGCTAAGTCCTGAATGATCTTGCTTAGTGCAAGACCCGCGTATTGATGGTGTGGGCCAGAGCCTGCTCATCCGCAAAATCCGGCCACTCATTCCGTGCCAGCGCGGTGAGGGATGGCGTCGGCAGTTTCAGCTTGGCGGCATAGATCCACAGATAGGAGAGCGCCCGATGGACGTAATCCCGTGTTTCCGTGTTGGGGATCAGTTCCATGAACAGCAGCGGATCATCCGAGGACGAGGCCGCTTTTTCCCACCGGGCCAGCGCCGTAGGGCCGGCATTATAACTGGCCAGCAGCCGGATCATGTCGCCACCGCGCAGAGGGGTGTGGGCGTTATGGCGTGTCAGGTCGGCCAGATACTGCACATAACGCTGCCCGATTTCCAGATTCAGGCTGGGGTCATGTAAGGCGCTTGTCGCGTTTTCAAACCGGTGGTTCAGCGTATTGGGCGGGCTTGTCACAAAATCAGCCGTCAGCGGGCGGATCTGCATCAGGCCATGCGCCCCGGCACCGGAGACGGCCTGGGGGTCAAAGTTCGATTCCAGCCGGGTCAGCGCATAAACAAGCGCCGGGTCCATGATGAAGCCGTGGCGTGGCTTGAGCAGGGGCAGGGGCAGATTTTGCTGCTCCGGCCCCTGTGCGGAGGTATGGGCCTGAAGGGCATCGGACATCTCGGCAGAGAGGTCATGCAGGCCTGCGGCATCCGCCACCAGCTGGAAGGAGCGGGCAAGGGTCACATCATGCAGGTCCGGCCAGGCCCGGCGGATCGTGTTTTCGGCCCGTTCCTGTTCTCCCACCTGTAGCAACGCAAACACACGCCGCCCGATATCGGTTGCCCCCACAGCTTCGATATCAATTTCCGTCAGAACCTGTGCCGAGGGCGCTTTGCCTGAGGGTTCCAGCGGGGAGAAGCTGACTTTCCGCACATGGTCGTGCTCATGCTCATGACTGCCGCTCACATGGTGCAGAATGCGGGTGGCCAGAAGTCCGTAGAAGGTTGTTGGAAAGGCTTCCGCATGCTGGAGCCAGGTATGGCGGGCATGGTCCTGCCCCAGCTTTTCATGCGCACGGGCGGCCCAGAAGGCGCAGGCGGCACGCATTTCCGGCGTGGCGGTTGCGGCATGAGAGGCTTTTTCAAAGAAAGGCGCGGCCTGCTCATACTCCCCCTGCTGCCACAGGGCCAGTCCGGCCACATAGCCCGCCAGAGCATTTTTGTTCCGGGAGCCTTCCACTGCGGTCTGGCTGATCTCCAGCGCCACATCCGTTTCCCCGGCATTCAGCATGGCCTGAGCGGTTTCTGCCTGAAGCTGGGCGGCGTAGGCGGGCGTCATGCCCGGTGTCGCGGTAATCAGATGCAGGGCGCTGTGCACGCCCTTCAGGCCCCAACCGGTGCGTTCGCGCAAGGTGCGGTCCAGCAGCGGGTTACGGGTAAAGTCCAGCGTCAGCGGGTCAGCAGGGATGCTGGTATGGTCCGGCGCCAGGTGAGTGGAGACCGGCACGGGGGGCAGCGGCCCTCCATGCTGGGGCAGGGCTGCCAGACGGGCCCAGATAGCGGCTGCGTCGGCGTAGGAGACATATTTCTTCAGCCAGTCCCGCAGTTCCGTCGCACCCGGATGGTAGGAGGGGTTCAGATAGCGGTCAGCTTCAATATCGCCCAGCAGGGTGGCGTCTGTAAGCCGGGTTGTGCTGGTGATGGCTTCGGCAAAGGCCCCCTGTCTCTGGAGGCGGAAGATAGATTTGATCTGGGTGCTGACTTCCGGGGAGAGCGGCTTTGGCAGGGGAATGTCATCCCCCTCCGGAAACGCCTGTCGTGGCATGACCATCGCAAGCTCTTCGCTGTGCGTGTCCTGCCCCGTCCCGGGGAGCTTGGCATAGGCTCTCGTCGCTACGACGGAAGCACCGGCCAAAAGGGCGGCTCCGGCCATGAAGGCCTTTGCCGCGATTTGATGAGGGATCTGTCCTATCGCTCGCATGGCTGGCGGGGTCTATGAGGTTCTGCGCCAAAAAGCAAGTTTACTCTCTGTAAGCACTCAGAAAGTGTGTGTCAGAAAACGGGAAAACGCTGCTGTGAATAGCTGGCGAATAGGGGAGGAACTACTTGTGATCCATAAGGAAATTACCGCCTGAATAGAGTCGGCTTTATTATTGAGACTTCAGGATGTTCCTCTGGCTCGGGCGTGGATTCAGCCGTTGTCCCGTAGCGTTTGTGCAACAAGCATCAGGTCCTGCCAGATTTCCTTGCGGGCTGTGGCGCTGGCCCGGAGCTGGAGCGGGTGACGCATAACAAGAGTGGGGAGTGGCGAGGCCAGACCGGGTATGGCTGCAGGCCCCCAGCTTCTGCGGGGGAGGGGCGTTTTGGCATCCAGCAGCATCCGGGCCGGAAGCCTGCCACACAGCAGCAAACGCTGGGGGGCAAACAGGGCAATGGCGCGTTCCAGAAAGGGGCGACACAGCTTGAGTTCAGCCTCTGTGGGCGCGCGCCCCCCCGGTGGCCGCCACGGGAGAGCCGTGGCCAGCAGCAGGGTCTGGCGGTCCAGTCCCAGCGGGGTCAGCATGCGGGCCAGCAGGTCCCCACACAGCCCGGAGAAGACTGCTCCGCTCCGGTCTTCATCCGCATCCGGTGCCTCACCGATGATCATCAGCGGCGCGTGAAGGGGGCCTGTGGGGAAGAGGGTGTGCATGGCAGTTGTGCGCAAAGCACATGCGGAAAAGCCATCAACAGCTGTGCGCAATGCCTCCGGCGTGCTGGCCGCCGCAGCCAGAGTCCGCGCCTGTGCCAGCGTTTGCGCCAGCAGAGCCGGGCCACTTTGCGCCGCCGAATTCAGAGGGCGGGCGCTCTCTCCGGAAGGCGGGGGAGTCTGGCCAGAAAAAGAAGGGGCAGGCGGCGCAGCGCGGCTCTGAGTGCTCGTCAGGCGGCCATCCGGTGCGCGCCGCATCGCGGGGTCCTCACCGGGGAAACGCATTTTCCCCAACCGGGCAAGGCGCTGGTCTACCGGGGAGTCGCCCACCACGGTATCCACCCCCCATTCCCCATACAGGCGCAGAAGAGACAGAGCGGCGTCCATCAGATAAACTGCCAGAAAACTGAGGGGCCGGTTTGGCGGTTGGCTGCGGGCAGGGTAGAGAAGTATCCGCCGTTCATGTCATGTCTCCCCAGTCTTTGACGGAACGGGGCGTATCCAATGGCCTGTTAGGGCCTCTGCCGCTCCTGGATAGGGTCATTATGCTGTTTTGTCGCCTTCTGCCTACGGTTTTCCTGCTGCTATCGGCTTCGGTTCTGACTCCCTGCGCGTCTGCCGCTGCTCCTACAGGGGCAGAAACCAGCCAGACAGCCCCACCGGATAAAGCACCGGCTACTCCGCTTCAGACAAAAAATGACCCCTCACCGGCGGCCTTTCATATCGATTCGGGTGCCTTCCTGACCGCCGTGGTTGCCACGCATCAGGGGGATGATCTGGACGCAGCCCGTGCTTTTCGGGCTGCTGCGGCGGCAGACCCTACCAATCAGGACCTTCTGAAACAGGCCTTTATCCGCAGCGTGCTGGCCGGGGACCCGGAGGCCGTGCCGCTGGCCCGCCGGACCGCCAGACTGCCGGAGGGGCAGAGCATCATCTCCTCGCTGGTGCTGGGGAACGACGCCACAACACGGGCTGACTGGACGGAAGCAGCTCGTTTCTATCAGCAGGCCGGGGCTGACCCCATGGCGCATCTCATCATGCCCTTGCTTCAGGCATGGTGTCAGCAGGCTCAGAACCATGCGGATGAGGCCATTGCGTCCCTGACCCATATTCAGGGTTCTGTGCTGGTGCCGTTCTATACGCTGCACGCGGCGATGATCGCGCAGACGGCGGGCCAGACCGCACGTGCGGGAGACCTGTTTGCGCAGGCCGCCAAAATGATGCCGGGCTATGACCTTCTGCTCACGCGGTCTCAGGCCGCATGGCTCTGGTCTCAGGGGCAGCAGGACAAAGCGCGCTCCCTCATGCGGGGCATGATTCAGGCAGACCCGGTGCTGGCGCTGGCCGGGGCGCAGTTGCAGGCCACCATCAGTCATTTTCCCGTCACGTCCGCGCAGAGCGGTATTGCCCGCGCGTATGTGCTGACGGCGTTTCTCCTGCGTCAGCAGGGCCGCCAGCAGGGGCGGAGCCAGCATCCCGGCCCGACGGATCATCAGTTTGATGAAGCCTCTCGCCTGATGCTCGGTTTTGCGCTGGGGCTGGACCCGCATCTGGCGGAGGCCCGGCTGATGCTGGCGGAAATTCAGGATGATGAAGGCCACCAGACTGCCGCGCGTGAGACGCTGCTACGTATCCCGCAAACAGACCCGCTCTATCCCGTCGCCGCCTTCCGTCTGGCGCTGGTGGATGGCTCTACCGGACATCTGGATGAAGCACGTACAATCCTGACGCGCCTTGCGCACGATACAGGAGGGCAGGCGCTGGCCGTGCGGGCGCTGGGCAATGCCCTGTCTGCTCAGAAGGACTGGAAAGGGGCTATTGCAGCCTATAATCAGGCTGTCACACAGGCGACAGCCAGCAAGACGATGGACTGGTCTCTCCTGTTCCTGCGCGCCGTGGCGTATCACGAATCAGGCGACTGGCCCCGCGCGAAAGCGGACCTGCAACAGGCGCTGAAACTGGCCCCGGATGAACCGCTGCTGCTCAATTTCCTCGGTTACTCCATGGCGGAGCGCAAAGAGAATCTGGCTGAGGCCGAAACTCTGCTGAGCAGGGCGGTTGATCTGGACCCGCAGGACGCCGCCATTCGGGATAGTCTGGGATGGATCAAGGTGGAGCGGGGGGACCTGGCAGGCGGCACTGTTTTGCTGGAACACGCGGCCGAGCAGACGCCGGAAGATCCGGAAGTGAATTATCATCTGGGGGAAGCTTACTGGCGCGCCGGCCGACAGAGTGAGGCAGTGGACCAGTGGAACGTCGCCCTTGGTCTGCATCCTGAACCAACGGATGAAGCCCTGATCCGAGCCGCACTGGCGCGCGCCTCAGCATCCGGAATCAATAAAGCCACACAGCAGCAGAGTGCCCCTCCGGCTGAGAGCGGCCCTGCCAAAAGCGGAGGAAATCACACGCCGTGACATCAGCCACGATGGACCCCACCACTCAAACACTGACTGAAGCCGCTCCGGCCAAGATCAACCTCTATCTCCATGTCACAGGCAAACGGCCTGATGGTTACCATCTGCTGGACAGTCTGGTGGTGTTTGCCGGAGCGGGTGACCGCCTGCGATATGAGCCGGGGCCGGAAGCCCTGCATCTTGTACTCGCCGGGCGTTTTGGTTCGGCCCTGAGCGATGCCGCAGGCCCGGATAATCTGGTGATGAAAGCTGCTGCGGCACTGGAAGCTGTGTGCGGCCCGGAGGCTCAGGTGCGCGGTGGTCGTCTGGTGCTGGAGAAGGATCTGCCCGTCGCGTCCGGCATTGGCGGCGGTTCAGCCGATGCAGCGGCGGCACTGCGGCTGTTAAACCGCGCATGGAATGCGCAGGTCGATCACGTCACGCTGCTGCGTCTGGCGGAAAAGCTGGGTGCAGATGTGCCAGTTTGTCTGGCCAGCCAGAGTGCACGCATGGAAGGAATTGGCGAGGAGCTCAGTGCTGCTCCAGTTCTGCCTGAGTGCGGCATGGTGCTGGTGAATTGCGGTCAGGCTGTCTCGACGCCGGATGTGTTCCGCAAGCGCGATGGTGCCTTTCTGCCGCGTGCGCCGTTGCCAGCGCGCTGGACAGATGCCGCGACTATGGTGGCGGATCTCACCCAGCTTGATAACAGTCTGGAAGCCCCGGCCTGTGTGGTGTGCCCGCCGGTTAAAACTGTTTTGTCGGCTATTGAGGCGCTCCCCGATTGCCTGCTGTCCCGCATGAGCGGGTCTGGCGCGACCTGCTTTGGTCTGTTCCCCTCCGTGCAGAGTGCGCAGGCGGCTGCGGCGCGTCTGGCGCAGGCAGAACCCGGCTGGTGGGTCTGGGGTGGCGGTCTGGTCTGAACCCGCGGAAGAAAAGAACCGGAAGCACTTTGGTCAGAACTCTGATAAAGTGACGTCCATAATAAAGGGGGGCCGTATGTCTTCTAAAATTGACCTGACTCTCTCTGAAGACAACACCACTGTTCAGATGACTCTGCCGGGGCAGGGTGATGAACCAACGGTTGAAGTGCCACTTTCGCTGGAGGAAGTGACGAGCCTGATTACGGTGCTGGGGCGCTTGCGTCAGACCATGATGGCGGATCATGAAATCCCGCCGATTGAAGGGGCGACTTTTACGCCTGTCACGCGCACCCGCTGGGCTGTGCAGCCTGAGGCGCGCACGGATGGGTCTTTGCTGGCGTTCCAGCACCCGGCTTATGGTCCGGTCGGGCTGGTGCTTGCGCCGCAGGATGCGGACCGTCTGGGGAAGGCTCTGCAGCTGCACGAGCAGATACGGCGTGACCAGAAGGCCAGCCGCGGCAAGCTCAACTAAGCTGGCCTGCTCGGCGTGAGCCGTTCTGGCTCACGCCGGACAGAAGCCTTTTAACGTGGTGTCAGGGTGCTCTGCGACGGATGTGTGCCGGTCGCACTCTCATCAGCTTCAGCAGGCTGACGGCGGAATACAACGGTTGGCTTGTCCTGCGCATCGACCAGTGCCAGCACATCGCCCGTCGGAGCCAGATGCCAGCCGCGCGTCGCTTCCATATTTTTCAGAAAAAGCTGCTCTGTCGCCATGGCTGGAGGCGGGCACGCCATGCGTGTTGTCATCATCGGGCCGAAAGTGATGTTTGCGCCATCGAGTGTGGCCTTGCCGTGTACCCGGTTGCAGCCGCTAAAGCCGGATACCGTGCCGTCTTCTGCAATGCTTACCATCGGCGGTTTGCCGCTTTCCGTCACCGGGGCATCGCCCAGCCGTTCGGCTTTCCACGTGCCAGTGGGGCTGGCGGTAGTGCTGGCAGAGGCCCGGCTGAGAACCAGCATGATGTCAGACGTGTTTCCTTTCGGCACCGGCGTCTGCGTGGTGGTGACAAACCACGGTCGGCCTTCCACAAAAATAGTGGCGTCGAGTGCGTAGCTGTGGCCAGCTTTCAGCAAGGCGCGGTTAAACTTCAATGTGAAGGGAATAGGCACTTGCCGCGTGGCACGCAGGGATGTTCTGGCCAGAACGGGGGCTTTAGCATCCGCTAAGGAAATATCCAGCAGGCGAACTTCCACAACCGACGGCGGGAGGGCCATCCGTTCCCGATACGTCACGCTGCCCCGCAGGGTGGTGGTGGCAGCCTGAGCGGACAGTGGGGAGAGAACGGCAGCACTCACGCCGCAAACAGTCGCCACGAGCAGGGAGCGACGCAGAAAAGACGGGATCACGCGAGGGAACCTCCGGTTTTAAAGCGAGCCTCACCCCAAAAAAGAGGGAAAAGCCAGCAAAGAGTCATGCGGAAGCCAGCCTGCGGTCCCCGTGCTGATTGTCAGCGGGTTTTCCGAAAGCTGGTCTGCATCGTGTTGATAAGGATTGTCCCGCATTTTGTGGCACCAGCATGGCTGGCGCAACAAAGCGCTCCTTAACGGCGGCCGTTACGGATGTGGGTGATCAGGCCCGTGAGCCCCGCAGCCAGTGCCGCGCCAAACAGGCCTGCCCGTACGCTGGAGGTCACAAAAAAGGAGAGGGGGCTGTCCACGCGTCGGGCTTTTTCATCAAACGCACCATGCGCGGCAAATGCGCCGGGAGCGGATTTGAACAGGTCATCCGCAGCGGTGCTGTCGGCGCAGGTTTTTTCCAGCTGGGCTTTGTAGCCATGCTCAGCCATGCGGGCTTCCCGGCAGCCCGGACCCAGAATGCGCCAGATGGCAGCCAGCGTGGTGCTGGGGCCAATGGAGATGGAGCGGCTGGTCGTAAAGGCTGCCCGGCAAATGGCTTCTGCCGCCACTTCCGGCTCATAAACCGGGCCAACGGGCTTCAGGCGCTTGCCCGTCAGGTTGCGGGTCCAGCCATAGCGGGGCGTGTTGATGGCGGGCAGATCCACCATAACAACCCGAATCCGGTCCGCATCATGCAGCAGCTCCGGGCGCAGGCTTTCACAAAAACCACGCAGGGCGGAGCGAGCGCCGTTTTCAGCCGCCTGCAAAGGCAGGCCACGCAGAGAAGGCGCCAGATCCAGATTGATAATGGCCCCATGCCCACGGCGACGCATGTGCTTTAAAGCCGCCAGTGTGCCGTTCACGCTCCCCAGATAAGTGACTTCCGTCGCGCGCTGAATGTCCCTGGCGGACAGCACGGCAACCTGCCCAACTACCGTTGCCCCGGCGCAGTTGGCCCAGACGGTAATGGGGCCAAGCTCAGCTTCAATCTGAATAGCGGCCTGCTCAACTGCGTCGGCGTCCGCCACATCTACCGGGATTACCAGCGTGCGGATGGAATGGGCGGCCAGTTCCTGCGCTGCGTCTTTCAGCCGGTCTTCATTCCGGCCCAGCAGGGCGATGTCAAAGCCTGCACGGCCCAGCGCACGGGCGGCAGCCCGGCCAATGCCTGCTCCGGCACCGGTAATGACAGCGATCTGCGTTGGCATGCTCATCGTCTCCCTGCATTCAGTCTGTAGAGTGTGTTCTTTATGCTGTCTTGCGCCGGAACCGCCTGCCCTGCAAGGCAGGGGACAGCGCGGCAGCCGTGCAGAGATCTGGCGTCACAGATACCGTAGCGCGAGCAGTCCGCCTACCAGCAGGATGGCAAAAACCCCCATCACCAGCGGCAGGCGGCGTTCCAGAAAATCCTGAATCGGCGCACCAAATTTCCATAAAAGTCCGGCGACCAGAAAAAACCGCACCCCACGGGTCACCAGACTGGCCACAATAAAAGGCAGCAGCGCGAAGCGTGCCATGCCGCTGGCAATGGTGACGAATTTGTAAGGAATCGGGGTCAGCCCCTTGAGCAGGATAATCCACACGCCCCACTGGCGGAATTTGTCCTGCAAGGCCGTCAGCGTATGTTCGGCGTGGTAAAAATGCACAATCGGCAGGGCCAGATGCTCAAGCAGAAAAGCCCCGATCACCCAGCCCAGAATCCCGCCCGTCACACTCGCAACCGTGCAGAGAGCAGCATAGACCCATGCCTTATCCCTGCGGGACAGAACCATAGGCACTAGCAGCGTTTCCGGCGGAAGCGGGAAAAAGCTGGCTTCCGCAAAGGCCAGAGCCACCAGCCACCATGGGGCGTTGGGGCTGGCTGCGTGCCGTAACACGCGGGCATACAGGCGATTAAGCATGAAAAAACGGGCCGGAGACTGAAAGAGAAATCATCCGGCCTTGATGCCACGCGTTCTGATCTCAGGCCAGAGGGTATCTCCGGCCGGAGTGCTACGCGTTACATGCGCTCGCGGCGCAGAACCTCTTCCGCTTTTGTGTGAATGGTATCGTATTCATCCTGTGTCAGGCTGCCCCGGTGGAGCATTTCACTGGCGCGGGCCAGCGCATCCCGCGCGTGGGTGGCATCCGGAATAGGGTAGCGGCGGCCGGGGAGGGCAAAGGCATCGTCCGGCAGTGCATTACGTTCTTCAGTGGTCAGTTTTGACATGATCTTCATTCCTGTCCGTCTCACGAAAGGCCGGGGCTTCCAGCTCGTCCAGTTCCGCCATGGCAGCTTCCGCGCTCACGGTCGGGACGTCTGAAACCGGCACTTCCCCCGGTCCCGCCGGAACATGGGCGGGGCATGGGCTGCTGAGTGTGCGCGTGACTCTGAACGCGGTAATCACGGCAAGGGATCCAAAAACAATCCCGCCCGCTGCGTGCCCCAGCTGCACCCCAGCCGGACCAAACCGGCTGCCAAACCAGACAAAGGGGACCGTGCCCAGTGTAGCCCGCCCCCAGTTGAAGGCGGTGGAATAGAGCGGAAAGCCCAGATTATTGAACGCCGCGTTGGCCACAAACAACATGCCGACAAACAGGAAGGCACCAATGGTCCATGAGCAGAACAGATGAATGAGCAGAGCAGCATTGCCCTGTGCATGGAAGCCAGCCACCACGTAATCCTGCAGGGCGGCCAGCAGGACCCATGTGGAACCGACACTGATCATGACGAGCTTAAGGGCTGCCGTCAGCGTCTCACGCACCCGGTCATACTGCCCGGCACCCAGATTCTGCGCCATGATGGGGCCAACTGAACCGGTCAGGGCAAAGACCAGAGAGAACAGCACCGGCACCATCCGCTCGATGGAGGCCTGTCCGCCCACGGCCTCCAGCCCGAAACTGGCCATGGCACCGGTCACATAAGCGCCGGCAACAGGCGTGGCCAGATTGGTCAGAATAGCGGGCATGGCCACACCGGCCACATGCCGGGCATCCGACAGAATGCGGGACGGGTTGGGGCGGGCAATCATGTCATGCCGCAAGGCCCCGCGCAGACCTGCGCCAGCCACCACAAGGCGGGACAGTACGGTGCTGATGGCCGCGCCGGTCAGTCCTTCATGCAGCCCGAAAATCATCAGCGGATCCAGCACCGCAGCCACCACGGCCCCCAGCAGCGTGATGTGCATGGAGCCTTTGGCATCGCCTACGACCCGCATGAGAGAGGATGCCGCCATCCCCACGCAGATCAACGGCAGAAAAGGGCTGACAACATGCAAATAAGCCGTGGCATGTTCCAGCGCAGCCCCCTGTGCACCAAACAGATGCAGCACAGGATGCGCAGCAAGGGAGGTGATAAGCCCGAGCAGAAGCGCCACGACCAGCGTGACAATCAGGGAGGACGACGCGATATGTCGGGCTTCCTCATGCCGCCCTGCACCAATCTCACGCGCAGTGGCTGCACTCAGGCCAATGGTCATACCAATGGAAACGGCAATCTGCAGGCCAAGCACGGCCCCGGCAAACCCGATGGCCGCTGTCAGGGCCGGGTCATTCAGATGGCCGATATAGACCATGTTGAGCATGTCCACCGCAAAGACGGCCATCAGGCCAATGGCCCCGGTGCCCGCCATGACAATCACGTGCCGCATGATGCTGCCGGTTGTAAAGCAGGCCTTCTGTCTGCCGGGCGGAGGTTGCCGGGTCATATATGCTCCGTTCTGGTACCTTGCGGGTGCCGTATCGTGTCAATCCGGCGTAGTGCCGGGGAGTATGTCATGTCCGCTACGCGGCGCGAATGGAGAAAGCTGAATGCCCTGCCTGCCGGGAGCGCACGGCAGGGGGCAGGAGGGTCTGAAGGTCAGGGAGTGGGAAGAGGTTCATCCGTTTCCAATGCGGGCAGGATGGGGTCAGGCGCCGTCTCCTTTTTCTCCAGATCTTCCAGAGGGTGCCCCAGATAAGCTTCCAGCACCTCACGAGCCGGGCCATCCATACGGACACGCCCTTCCTCCATCCAGATCAGTCTGTTGCACCAATCAGCCATGACATCCGCCATATGGCTGGACAGCACCAGAATATCCGCCTTGGACACCAGCGTTTCCAGCCGTTTGCGGGCGCGCTGGCGGAAGGAGGCGTCTCCCGCCATGAACCATTCATCCATCAGCAGCACATCGGGCATGATGGCCGTGGCCAGACCGAAGGAGAGCCGCACGGTCATGCCGGAGCTGTAGGTCTGTACCGGTAGGTCCAGAAAGGAGCCCAGTCCGGCAAAGGCTTCCACATCGTCTTCCACCGCGCGAATGTCGGACGGGGAAAGTCCGGCAAACATGCCGCGCAGGCGGATGTTCTCGCGCCCCGTCAGTTCCATGTTCATCCCCAGTGAGGGGTCCAGCAGCGTGCCGATATGTCCGCGAACGGTCACGCTGCCGTTCACGGGTTCATAAATGCCTGCCAGAGCGCGCAAAAGCGTGGTCTTGCCAGCACCATTCCCGCCCACCAGACCAAGCCTGTCACCGGGGTTAAGCGTAAAGCTGACATCCCGCAGAGCCTGCACCACCACACGTTCCCGCTCATCATGGGTAAATCGGCCACTCAGAGAGTTGCGTAGGGTCTTTTTAAGGCTGCGAGCGTTGCCGTGGTAAAGCGGGAAAGAGATTTCCAGATCGCGGACTGTAATACCGACCATGCGCTACACCCAATAAGCCAGACGGGCCCGCATGCGGGCAAAGAGTGCGAAGGTGAACACTGTCAGCCCCGCAGACCACGCAAGGGCTGCGGGCCAGATGGCAGTGCTGACGATATCTCCGGTAAACGGCGTCCGCACAATTTCCATCAGCGGGAAGAACGGGTCCAGCAGCAGCCAGTCCTGCCCTGTTTTCATCAGTTCCGGGGCCCACAGGATAGGGGTCACAAAAAACAGGATTTGCAGAGTGCTGGCCACAATCGGCGGCACATCGCGGAAGCGCGCACCCAGAATGCCAAGCAGCAGCGTGGCCATGAAGCTGTCAAAAATCCACAGGGCACACGCCGCACCCATGGTCCAGGACCACGTGGGAGCGACCCGGAACCACAGGAAAACGACCACAACCACGGGGATGTTGTGCGCCAGCGTCAGCAGGTTGCGTACCGTGGCACGCAGCACATGCAGACTGTAGGGCATGCGGGCGGAATGGATGAGCGCTGCGGCGGAGGTAAATGTCGTGCAGCCATCCTGCAGGGTGCTGCCCACAAACCCCCAAAGCACAAGAGAGAGGGTGAGGAAGGGCAGATATTTATGCACATCCATGTTCATCAGATAGGCATACAGCACGCCCATGGCTGCCACCATGACGGCGGTTGAGGCGGTCAGCCAGAACGGGCCGAGGATGGAGCCTCGGTAACGCAGCTTGATATCCAGCCACCCCAGCGTGGCCCCCAGCCGTGCGAGCTTCATGCCGGAGAGGAGATCCTGCCAGGCATGGGCAACGTAGGATGCGCCTTTTTCCGGCAGAAGGGTAAGCACCGGCTCCGGCGTGTTGGAGGAGGGAGTATATCCGGTTGCGGGAGTGGTCTGCATGCTGTCCATGATACTCCATGGCGATAGAGAACAGAGTGCCGGTGTGCAAGAGCACGGGTGAGGGGGACGCGCTCAGATTGTGCTTTTTTGCCACGCTGCGTGTTTGTCTGCCCTGTCGAGCGTCTCTCATGGATGACAACAGCCGTTGTGGTTGCTAAACCCGGCCCCGCTGTAGCCGTCTCACCCTAACGTAGAAAAGCCGGGAACCCTCCTTATCATGAAGATTGTCGCCTGTAACAGCAATCTGCCGCTGGCCAAGGCCGTTGCCGCGGAACTGTCCCTGCCTCTGTGTAATGTGACTGTCCGCCGCTTTGCGGATATGGAAGTCTTTGTCGAAATTCATGAAAATGTGCGTGGCGAGGATGTGTTCGTCATCCAGAGCACCTGCACCCCGACAAATGACAACCTGATGGAACTGCTGATCATGCTGGACGCGCTGCGGCGTGGGTCAGCCCGGCGAATCACTGCGGTCATCCCGTATTTCGGGTATGCGCGGCAGGATCGTAAATCCGGCCCCCGTACGCCCATCAGCGCAAAGCTGGTTGCCAACCTGCTGGTGGAAGCTGGTGCGAACCGCGTGCTGACGCTGGACCTGCACGCCATGCAGATTCAGGGCTTCTTCGACATCCCGGTGGATAACCTGTACGCCGCCCCGCTGTTTACGCGTGACATCCTCAGCCGTTACGGCGATCGTGACCTGATGATTGTCTCCCCTGACGTAGGCGGCGTGGTGCGTGCGCGTCAGCTGGCGCAGCGTCTGAACACCGATCTGGCGATTATCGACAAGCGGCGTGAACGCGCTGGTGTGTCTGAAGTGATGAACGTGATTGGTGACGTGCGTGGCCGCCACTGCCTGCTGGTAGATGATATCGTCGATAGTGGTGGCTCTCTGTGCAACGCAGCGCAGGCCATTGCCAATAACGGTGCGGCGTCTGTCGGCGCTTACGTGACACATGGCGTGCTGACCGGGCAGGCTGTCGAACGCGTAGCCAACTCTCCGATTGAAATGCTGACCTTGACGGATAGCATCATGGCTACTGAAAGTGTGACAGCAGCGAAGAACATCCGGCAGGTGACCATTTCCAACCTGCTGGCGCAGGCCATGCGGGCCGTCGCTGATGAAAGCTCCGTCTCCTCCCTGTTTGATTGAGATCCATGGCACAGCTTCTCCCCCGCTCTTACTGGTATCTTCGTCACGGCCAGACTGACTGGAACCGTGAAGGTCTGTCTCAGGGGCGCACTAATGTGCCCCTGAATGCCACGGGGATTGCGCAGGCCGATGCGGCGGCGAAGCTGTTTCAGGATGGCATTCAAGCTCATGCGCCCATTACGCATATTGTCAGTTCCCCGCTCGACCGGGCGCTGAAAACGGCCACTATTGTGCAGCAGGGACTGGTGGCGCAGGGACATGCTTCTCTGCCTCTGACGACCGATATCGGGCTGGAAGAAGTCTGCTTTGGTGAGCAGGAAGGCCAGCCGATGGGTGACTGGTATGATAGCTGGATTGCCGGAGATTATACTCCCAACGGTGCCGAACCATTTGCAGACCTGCGGGCGCGTGCTGTGGCTGCGGTTAACCGGGCGACGGAAGCGGGAGGCATTCCGCTGATTGTCGCACACGGCGCACTGTTTAGGGCGTTACGGGCTGCCATGAGCCTACCTGCCAATGTCCGCCTGCCGAACGCCACGCCTTTATGGATTCAGCCCCCGGAAGAAAAGAGCAGTCCCGCCTGGAACCTGACTGTGGTGACGGGCTGATACAGTCACCGGACACTCGTTTTATTCGACCTTATCACTCACGCAGGATGTGGTGACAGGTCAGCAAGCGCATCCCCCTGTGTCTTAAATGCGCCAAGATAGTCATACGGCGCCATGAGAATGGCGATAAGAGAAGGCAGGCTGGTGTGCAGTGGAATCACCAGCCCACCCCCGCTCTGCTTTATTCTTTCTGCCGGCGCGCCAATATCATACACAATAGCGGCTCTCTCACTCGTCCAGATGTGCGTTAACACATACGACCATGTCTCAGGCCAAAGAGACGGCAGAAAAAACCAGTCGATTGCGTGCTTTTCGGTGAGCGTCTGAATTTCATATTCTTCATAACGGCCAGTTATCGTAACAACGCCCGTTTCCAGAAGCGGCGGGTCATTGCAGCTATAGCCAATAACCACCAGATGAATTGGAATATGATTGTTTTTGATAAAGCGTGCTAAATCAAGAAGAATATCGTAGCCTTTTTCAATACTGATTGCGCCTAGAATCCCTATAATACGTTTTTGATGGTACGCCTTTTCAGGAAAGGAAAGCGTATTAACATTCAGAATATGTTCCCACGGAGTAACTTCCGGCTGAATGGTTGTGAACTGTCGTTTGATACGGTTTGCAGCATCTTTGGATGGGCAAATGACGCGTTGTGCCTGGCCCAGAAGGCAATGGCTCCAGTATCGCAGTTTTTGTAAAGGAGCGGGATCATTAGTCCGACTGCCAAAGGTGTTTACACAGCTTAGGCAGTTTTGAAGTTCGGGTTCTCCGCAATAATGGTTGTCATCCGCTACCAGCGTAATACGCGGGCAAAACCAGGAATAATCATGAATGTAGACATCATACGGCAGGCCAAGTTCAGAAAGACTGAAAATTTTTTCAATTGTGCTTCCAATATAGCTGTGAATTTCAAATTTCTCACAGTTGAGATCTTTATAAATTGCCTTGAAACTGAAGGCATTGCGGGGAATTGTGAGGTTGGGATAATCCTTGTCCCGGAGTGATGTTAATCTCCAGAGAGGACGGCCAGAACGATGGACGTCTGGTGCCATGATAAATGCAAAAATACCTGCTTGTTCATAAAGAGATGCACGGTGCCAGACATGGCGCAGAATTCCACCTTCACGATCGTGCATGATAAGAATAACAGATTTTAAAAACGGTCTATTTTGATGCAGGCGTGCCAGGTCCAGTTTTTTTCTGTAAGGGGCAAGAGGGTCCCGGTTCTGCCAGCGCGCTACAAGCTGGTCGTAACCCGGGTGCAGTCTATTCAGAACATGCAGGTTTCTGGCAATCAGGTCGAACTTAACGGGACTGAAAGACTGGCTCTCAGCATGCCCGACATAGGTCCCCATGCAGGCGACGTGCCGCCAGCCTAACGCCGCAGCTCTGCGGGAAAAATCATTTTCTTCCCCGTAGCCCTGTGCAAAAATATCTTCACGCAGCAAACCAGTTTGTTCCAGACAGGCAGATTTGACATACATGCAAAATCCATGTGCCGTCGGAACATCAATCGTTTCTCCACGCCAGAGCCTGCCCATGACAGCGCTGATATCCTGACAGGCTCTGGCATCAGGAATGGGGTTGATCCCGGTGGCGGAAGGATAGCTGAAAATGGTGGCATTATTTGAAAGAGGCGTTGCTGTCCCAATATCGGCCTGCGCATAGGCGGCTCTCTGAAGTTGAGTCAACCAGTTACGACAGACCAGTGTATCACTGTTGAGTAAGACAACATCTTCATGTTCTCTTCTGTGACGCAGACCGCGGTTGACAGATTTTGGAAAACCGAGGTTTTTCTGATTATGGATAATAAAGACATCAGGTTTCTTATCGATATAAGAGAGGTATTTTAGAATATCAGGATTGGGAGAAGCGTCATTGACGATGATAAGTCGGGCATGTGGCGCTTTGTGCTTGAGGCAAAGAGTAAGACAGGTCTTTGTGGCGGAAAAACCATCGTAAACCGGAATAATGATTGCCACAGGAAAGGATTTGCGTGTTTTTCTCAAATTTTCTGAGGGAAAGCGCAAAGAAGAAGCACATTTCTTTATGGATGCAGCCGGGAAAAGGCGCGCTACCTCTAGCGCATAGTGCCTGGCGCTCTCTGCAAACGGGTCAAGAGCAACGGGGCTTCCGTACAAAGGTTTTCCGCGCTCAGAGTAAACGCTGAACAGTGTTCCTTTAGGTTCAAGCTTTTCTTTTTTTATCGAAAAAGCATGCTTGATTGCATCGCCGGCAATGTTTTGCGGGGTAAAGAATTTTATCGTGTCGGTTAAAAAGTGGATAGGCTTCTGACTATGGTCATGAGGCTTAAGGAAAAGTTTTACAGCAGCTTCCGGGTTGGCGGGACGACGAGCCCAGCCAGAAAGACCATCCGGACCGGATGAAACAAATCCTTCCGTTTTGAGAAAATGCGGGATTTGAAATAGACCACCCAGCAAGGTATCGTGCTGAACCGTGACGTGAATGTGTTTGAAATCTTTCCAGTCTTCCTCAAGAAGAATAGATATTTTTTGGTCATGTAAGAGTATTTTAAAAGATGAGATGGGGTAACTGACGCCATCCATCACAAGATTGATATCTTGCTGGTCAACGGGCCTGCGGAAAGTAAGGTGGATTTTTCCTGAGCCTGAAAATGAACACCAGCCAGCCTTGTTCGTAGCAAAACACATGGCTTGCGCCAGAATTTGAAAAGCAGGGAGATCAAGGTCTGTATAGTTGGCCAGAAGAGACTGGAATTCCTCATACGCTAAGGTGTAGTGAGAAAACCGCAGCCGTGTGGCGACGAGTAAAATACGACAGAGCCGGGACTGTGAGCGTGATTTGATGAGCTCAAAAGGTTCGGAGGCTGTGGGGATGCCCAAAAGCAGGCGTACAATCCCGATCCCCATTGTAATCAACCCATTATCTGGCTGCACTCTTTGCAAATATTCCCATCTTTCCAGAAGATGCGGAAGGGATGAAGCATTGAGGGGAAAAGCTTTTTCTTTTTTTTGTAGAATATTTTATAATCAAAAGGATTTTGATTAAGAATTTACGAAAAATCGCATTTTCTGTAATCATTCAAGGCCCTTATGGTCCAATATATTCAAAACTGTGAAAAACATATGACCCTTAATCGCGTTATTGCATAGAATTTTTGCATTAAAAGATATCTATTAACACATTCTATGAACTCGTGTTTGCCGCATGAAGTTAATTACAGGCAGGCGATGGTGGCCCGCTTGAAACGCATTTCGCATGATCGGAGAGAGAATAAGAACCACAAACTCTGTGACACTTCTTCCTCTCTCCACGTGGGACACTACTCTTTTATCCCTGATAAACTGGTCCTGCGGGCAGTAGCTTCCCGGGATTGAGAATATGGTGCGGGTCCATAGTGTTTTTCAGAGCGCGCATAACGCTGAGGGCCCCAGCTCCATGTTCCGTTTCCAGAAAATCGAGCTTGCCCATGCCGACACCATGCTCCCCGCTGCATGAGCCTTCCAGAGCCAGTGCACGGGCAACAATTTTCTTGTCCAGCTCCCAGGCCTGTGCGTGTCCTTCCGGTGTGTCTTCCGTAATAATCAGGGTGTGGAAATTCCCATCCCCGACATGGCCCAGCAGCGGGGCGCGCAGCCCGGAGGCTTTGATATCCTCATAGACCCCATCGATCAGAGTGCCGAGGCGGGAGATCGGCACAATGCAGTCAGTGGAAATGACGCGCGCCTGCGGGTCCAGTGCTTTGGCAGCCCAGAACGCATCATGCCGTGCTTTCCAGAGACGGGAGCGGTCTTCCGCGCTTTCCGCCCATGCAAAACCAAGCCCGTTATTCGATTCCACAAGAGCTTCCGTTGCGCTCACCTGTTCCTGCACTGCGGCGGGGGCCCCGGCAAATTCAAAAAACAGCGTGGTAAGAGGGCGGTACCCTTCCAGTTTGGAAAACTGAATGGAGGCCTGCATCTGAACAGGGTCCATCAGTTCCACGCGGTTAATGGGAATGCCACACTGAATGATTTCCATGGCAGTCTGCACAGCATCATGCAGATTTTCAAACTGACAGACAGCAGCAGACAATGTTTCAGGGCGCCCGTGCAACCTCAGCTGGACTTCCGTGATAACTCCGAGCGTGCCTTCCGACCCGACAAACAGAGACGTCAGGTCATACCCGGTCGAGGATTTTCGCACACGTCCGCCTGTGCGGATAATCTCACCTGTTGCCAGAACGACAGTTAGCCCCAGAACATTTTCCTTCATGGTGCCGTAGCGCACAGCAGCGGTGCCAGAGGCGCGGGTGGCGCACATGCCCCCAAGTGTAGCCTCCCCACCGGGGTCTACCGGAAAGAACAGGCCGGTATCGCGGATCTGCGCATTCAGGCTCTGGCGTGTCAGGCCAGCCTGCACGCGGCAATCCAGATCTTCTGCATTGACCGCAAGAATGCCGGTCATACGGGAAAGGTCAAGACTGATGGCATGTTCCGGGGGGACGACATGTCCCTCAACGGATGTACCAGCCCCAAAAGCCACCACAGGCACACGGTGGGCGTGGCAGGCACGGAGCACAGCGGAAACATCATCGGTGCTTTCTGCAAAAACCACCGCCTCTGGTAAACAGGCGGCATTCATCGCCTCCCCATGGCTGTGTTCTTCCCGCACCGAGGGTGCACTGCTGATCTGCGTGTCCATGGTGGTCCGCAGGGTGGCCAGAACAGCGTGCAGGCGCTCTGCGGGGGAGGCGGAGTTTTCAGGCATCACGAAATATCCAGAAAGAAAAATAGGCTGTCAGGGTGAACTTTCATAAAGCAGAATGGTTTTTTGGTAAAATTTTCTATTTTAGTGCTCTGATTTTCGATCTTCTAGTCGTTACGTGTCTCGTAACGTTATTTGCGTTAGCCCCTGTTTCAACAGTGTTTCCGTCTTTTCCACCAGTGTGCGTCCACTGGCCTCGTCTCGGGCGGGAGCGTGGAAGCGGGGAGTAAGGCGGATCTTGTAGCGCATAGGGAGAGGCGGCCGACGCAGGAAGGGCCAGCCCTGAGCCAGATAGGGAGAATCCGTTTCGATCAGGATGGGTTGTACGGCTGAGCAGGTGCGTTGCGCAATGGCGGCAAAGCCGGCTTGAAACGGTCCGGGTTCTGCTCCTGCGCGGGAGCGTGTCCCTTCGGGAAACAGAAGAAGCTGACAGCCTTCTTTCAGGCTCTCTGTGGCCGGCCCAATAAGTTTTAACAGACTATCATGCCGGATATAGCCCGCAGTGCGCAGGGTGCTGCCAAGTGTTGGTCGTTCCCAGATGGAGGCTTTGGTCACGCATACCAACCGGGGCAGGGCCGCAGCCAGAATGAGGCTGTCCAGACGGGAGGGGTGGTTGGCAACCAGCACCAGCCCGGTTTCCTGTCGGATGGCAGTCAGCTCATGCAGGTCACAGTCCAGAATGCCCATGGTGTGGAGAAAGCGCACGGCAAAACGGGCGACATGATAGAGCCAGAAGCGGCCTACTTTCCGCCGCCTAGGCCCTTCTGGCAGCAGGCTCCGCAGCACAAAAGCTCCGGCATCCAGTGCCAGAAAAATAACGGCAATTCCCAGCAGGGAGGCATAAAAACGCACACAGGCGCTTAAAGCAGAGAGGCGGAACATGCGGGCTCAGGCTTTATCCGTCAGAGTGAAGACCCTGCAAGATGCGGGCTTTTCTGCATACTGACCCACTCAACCTTCTGCCAGCGGAAAATGACACGCGACAGAATGGCTCGGTCCGATCCTGCGCAAGGCTGGCTCTTCTGCCCGGCAACGGTCCTGCACAAACGGACAGCGTGTATGAAAGCGGCAGCCCGCAGGCCGCGCGACCGGGCTGGGAATGTCGCCACCCAGCGGCGCTGCACGAGCAGCACCCACCACAGGGCGGGGCACCGCAGCGGTCAGCACGGCAGAATAAGGGTGCGCGGGGTGGTGCAGCACGGCATCCGTTTCGCCCAGTTCCACTACAGCGCCCAGATACATGACAGCCACGCGGGTGGAAATCTGCCGCACCACAGCCAGATCATGCGCAACAAACACGTAGGTCAGTCCCAGTCGGGCCTGAAGGTCGGCAAACAGATTGACAATCTGGGCCTGCACGGAAACATCCAGCGCAGACACCGGCTCATCCGCCACTACCAGCCGGGGTGAAAGTGCGAGTGCACGGGCGATATTGATACGCTGCCGCTGGCCCCCGGAGAATTCGTGCGCATAACGGTCCAGCGCCGTAACGGGCAGGCTGACCAGATCCATCAATTCGCGCAGACGGGCTGTGATGGTCGTGCGGGAGCGTTTGTGTCCGTCCGGGCCGGGATGAACCTTGAGCGGCTCGGCCAGTAAATCCCCAATACGACGGCGCGGATTAAGCGAGGCATAGGAATCCTGAAAGACCATTTGCATTCGTTGCCGCAGCGGTCGGAGAGCGCGTTCACTCAGATGGGTGATGTCCTGCCCTTCAAACAGGATCTGCCCGGTGGATACATCCGTAAGACGGAGCAGGCACCGGCCCAGCGTGGACTTCCCGCAGCCAGACTCCCCAACCAGCCCCAGCACTTCTCCGGGCATGACAGAAAGCGAAATTCCATCAACCGCCTTCAAAGTTTGCCCGCGTGGCAGATGATAGGTCTTGCGCACGTCCCGCACGTCCAGCAGTGGTCTGGCACTGGCATGCGGGTCTGTTGCGTATGGAGCGGAGGAAGGGGGAGATGGTCGGGTCACTGATGCGGCTCCCCGGAAGAAAGGTCTGTGTTTATCAGCCGAGGCGGTAAGGGAGTGCCTTCTGCCGGGAGAACACAGGCGGCGAACTGGCCAGGCTGCAACACTGGTGCTCCAGAAGGATATTTTGTGTTGTCCGTCGGCACCAGTGGAGGTGGTGGTGCAGGCAGGCAGCTATCATGCACATACGAGCACCGAGGCGCAAAGGCGCAGCCAGCCGGACGTTCCAGCGGGGCAGGCGGTGCCCCGGCAATGGCGGGCAGGCGATGCGGGCGCGGGCCATCCAGCGGTGGGATGGAGGCCAGAAGTGCTGCTGTATAAGGATGGCCGGGGTGGGCAAACAGGGCGTCTGTCGGGCCGGTTTCCGCCACCCGGCCTGAATACAGCACCAAAGTCGTGTCACAGGTTTCTGCAACCACGCCCATATCATGCGTAATCAGCAGCACGGAAGAACCGTAGGTGCTGCGCAGGGAGCGGATCAGGTCCAGAATCTGCGCCTGCACCGTTACGTCCAGCGCTGTGGTGGGTTCATCTGCAATCAGCAGAGATGGATTGCAGGAGAGCGCCATGGCGATCATGGCGCGTTGCCGCAGGCCGCCAGAAAGCTGATGCGGGTAGCGGTCTGCCGTGCGGGCCGGGTCAGGCACGCCCATTTCCGCCAGCAGTTCTACCGTGCGGGCGCGGGCCTGCTTGCGGGAGAGGCGCTCATGCGCGCGGATCTGCTCATCAATCTGCCAGCCAATGGTATAAACTGGCGTAAAGGCCGTCATCGGGTCCTGAAAGATCATGGCAATCTCGCGCCCACGCAGGCGTCGGAGCTGCTTTTGCGGCAGTCCGACCAGTTCCTGCCCCCGGAACAGGGCCGAGCCGGTAATCTGCACGCCGGGACTGTCAATCAACCCCATCAGCGCCATGGCGGTTACGGATTTGCCCGAGCCGGATTCCCCCACCAGCCCCAGAATATCCCGCTCGCCCAGCGTGAAGGACACATGCTCCACAATCGGGATCATCCGCCCACGGGAGGGAAAGCTGACGCACAGGTCACGCACCTCCAGCAAGGGGGCGGTCATCGGAGGGGCGGTCTCAGCGGGCATCACGCACCCTCGGGTCCAGGAACAGATAGAGGATGTCCACCACCGCATTGGCCAGCACCACAAACACGGCGGAATACATCACGGTGGCCATAATCAGGGGCAGGTCTAGATTAGTGAGTGCCTGATAGGTGAGCCGCCCTACACCGGGCAGACCGAACACGACTTCCGTCAGCAAGGCACCGCCGCCCACAAGCTGTGCAAAATCCAGCCCGAAGAGGGAGACAAAGGTCACCATAGAGGTGCGCAGCCCATGCCGCAGCAGAATACGGGTAGGAGAAAGCCCCTTGGCCCGTGCTGTGCGCATGAAATCCTCGCCGGAGAGTGCTACCAGATCGGCCCGCAAAACGCGGCTGTAAATGCCGATGAACATGACGGCCAGAACGATCCATGGAATGACCAGCGCCTTGAACCACCCCCACGGGTTTTCCGTCAGCGGCACGTAACCCAGCCCCGGCACCCATGAGAACAGCCATGTGTCATGATACCGGCTTTGCGTGATGAGATTGGCAACCTGCCCCAGCCAGAAGACCGGCATGGAAATGCCGATCAGCCCCAGCATCATCAGTCCACGATCAACCCATGTGCCTTTCATGGCCGCGGCGATGGTCCCCATGGCTATGGACAGCACAACCCAGATGACGGCTGCCCCACAGACCAGAGAGACCGTAACCGGGGCCGCACGCGCGATTTCCGGCACTACGAGTTCACCCCGGTCCACGTAGGAGGCAAGGTCCTGCGTGATGAACAGCTTCTTCATCATGGTGGCGTATTGCACAGGCAGAGGGCGGTCAAACCCGTATTCCTGCCGCACTTTTTCCATGGTCTGGGGGGATGCGTTGCGTCCGGCAATGCGGGCGGTAGGATCCGCGCCCGGCGTGGCAAAGAAGACCAGAAACACGAGCGCAGAAATGCCGAACAAAACAAATACCGTCTGCCCGAGCCGACGAAGGAGCGCCATCATCATGCGTCAACCCTCCTCATGAGGACCGCCGTGCGGCATCGCGCACATCCAGCGCATCCCTCAGGCCGTCACCCAGAATATTCAGCGCCAGCACTACCAGCACAATGGCGAGGCCGGGGGCAATGGCGACCATGGGGCGCGTGTAAATCAGCCCCTCGCCATCCTGAATAATGGTGCCCCATGATGCCGCCGGAGCCTGCACACCGATGGAGAGGAAAGAGAGTGCGCTTTCCGCCAGCAGGGAAAGCGCCATCAGCAACGGCCCAAGCACGACGAGCGTGGTCGTCACGTTAGGCAGAATATCAAACAGCACAACCCGCCAGCGTGGCACGCCAAGGCAGCGGGCCGCGGTGACAAATTCCGCCTGCCGTAATGCCAGCACTCGTCCCCGGATGGGCCGGGCCGCATACGGCACATAGACCAGCGCGATAATGACAATAGGGATCAGCAGACTGTCCGCTTCCACGACAAACGGCCCGAGCTTTAACCCCTGACTCACCGTGACAATGGAGAGCGAGATGGCAAACAGATAGACCGGCACCGCCCACATGATATCCATCAGGCGGGAGAGGACGGCATCCACCACCCCACCAAAAAAGCCTGCGGCAATGCCAGCGGTAGCCGCCAGAAACAGGCAGAGCACCGCAGCGCAGGAAGAAATCAGCAGGGAATTGCGGCCACCATACAGCATGCGCGCCGCGACATCGCGCCCCTGGCTGTCCGCGCCCAGCAGATAGGCTGCGTGGCCGGTCGGCCCGATGGGGCTGAGGCCCAGATGCAGCGGATTATCGTTTGGCTGCATGATATCCACCTCATGCCCGTCCAGCATGATGCTGCCAGCGACGTTGGAGGTGAACGGGTCAGTCCGTGCAATATCCCGCGCATAGAGCGGGGCCAGCACGCAACTCAGGGTGATGAGCACCAGAACGGCAAGGGCTGCCATGGCCGCGCGGTTGCGTGCAAGTCCACGCATCGCCTGCCGCCATGGGCCGGGTGGGGGAGGCGCTTCAGCTGTCATCGGACCTGAAGCTGGGAAAGCAGGATTTCATCATTAAGTGTTACGATGGCGTTACGCGTGCGTTTTGACAACAGGCGGACGCGTTTGATCTGCACCAGCGGCACGGCGGGAGCCTGCGCCATCAGGGCGCGGTCAGCCTCTGCCCAGTCCTTTGTGCTGTCTGCCGGGCTGGTCAGGGCAGCGGCGGCAGCCTTATTCATCAGGGCGTCTGTTTCCGGGTTACAAAAGGCTGACATGTTGGGTGAATTATCGGAATGCGGGCGGAAACTGGCGCATGCAAACAAGGTTTGCAGGAACGTGGACGCGGAGGGGTAATCCGCATTCCATCCTGTCAGGGCAAGCTGCACATGGTTGTCACTATTCTGCACGTACGGAAATTGCACAGTCTGCGTCATGCTGCGCACAGAGGCCTCATAACCAAGGCTGGCCAGTGTGCTGCGTAATTCCATGGCCATGGCGGCATAGCGCCCTTCCAGAGGTGCGATAATGGTGACTTTCTGGCCCGCTGTGCCGCTTTCCCGCACCATTTTACGCGCTTCTTCAAAATCTGGTGCCTGCCATTCCGGCAGAGGATGCGCAGGTGATGCTCCTTTGGTGTAGGCGCAACTGGGCTCATAACCCGGCGCACCCTGGGGCAGAAGCTGGCAGAGGGGCGTCGCGACCGCAGCACCGCCATGATAGATCGCCATGGCATGTCGATTAATGGCATAGTTCAGCGCCTGCCGTGCCTTGAGCGAATTGAACGGCGGTATCCGGACATTCAGGGCGGCGTAATAATAAAGCAGTAGTGTATAAATCTGCACCTGTTCGGGATAGCAGCTCCCAACTTCTCCAAGCCTGTCCAGCGGCACATCTTCATACATCCAGTCATACTGACCATTTTCAATAGCAGTCACTTCGCCTTCCGGGTCCAGCCCGAAGGTGATCTGAATGGTATCAGCATAGCCAAAAGGCTGCGCATCATGCGCCCATTCTCGGAAATACGGGTTGCGTTCCAGCACCATGCCTGTGGCGGGGTCATAGCGTGTTACGCGATAGGGTCCGGTACCCGGAGGGGCGATATTACCGGTATCATAGGGTGGTGTGTTGGCCGGGAGAATGGCGGCATGAAACCAGGCCAGACGGTCCAGAAATTCGGCATCCGGCTCCGTCAGATGGAAGGTAATGGTGCGGGTGGCCGGATCAGTCTCTATGCCGCCTGCCAGTGTGCAGTGCGCGGGGTCATGCAGGCAGGCATCTGCCCCAACGATATGACTGTAATACGGGCCCGCAGTTGGACTGCCGACTTTGAAGAGACGCCGGAACGACGCAGCGACATCTTCGACATTTACAACCTGACCATTGGAAAAATGCAGATTGGGACGAAGCGTAAACCGATAGGTTCGCCCACCGTCTTCTGGCTTCGGGACAGTTTCTGCCAGATCGGCAATGACGGGTTGTGATTTGACGCCTGCAAATTTAGGGAATGTCAGAAGCCCGTCATAAACGGGCGTTTCGAGTTGCTTGATGAGAGAAATATAAGAGACTTGCGGGTCCAGCGTGCCCCCGGAGTTTTGCGCAGCCAGCCGTAAGGTGCCGCCTTTATGAGCGTCTGAGGATGGGGTGGCTAGTCGTGGCGCTGGAGCAGGTTGAGCGTGTGCGCAGGAAAGTGGGGCTGTACCGGCGCACAGAGCGGCCAGCACATATCCCACATAAAAAGACTGTTTCTGCACCATGTTTCACACCCCATGCTCTGGGGAGAGACCTTAAAAGGGCGCGGTGTGACACACAATGCACAAAGCGTAACGGTTTATAAAAGTGGATTGATGCCAGCAGGTTCATTCAGGCTTTGGGCACATCCTGCAACGCTGCTGGTAACGCGCGTCCAAACAGGTCCAGTTCCGCAGGGGTGGCTGTGCCAACACGGATCCATGTCTGGTAGGCTGGGGCATCAAACACCCGGATATCGACGCCCCGTTGCGCCAGTGCAGCTTTCATTTTTTCTGCCGGTCGCTGTGTATCGACGTAAACAAAGGTTCCGTGACTTTTTAGGAAAGACAGACCATTTTTCTGGCAGATATCATAAATCATGCCACGGCAGGACTTAAGATAAGCAATTGCACCGTTGAGATACGTTTTGTCCCCAAGGGATGCCATGGCGGCGGCATAGCCAGCCTGATTACGGGACGTGGTGGTAAGGCTGTAAAGCTGCTTCACGCGGTTGGGTTGCGCCAGAATATAGCCAATCCGAAGTCCGGCCAGACCATAAACCTTGGAAAATGTGCGGGCAACAATCACATCATGCCCGGACTGTACCAGAGATGAGACAGTCATCTGCTCTGCTGACGGTAAAAGTTCAAAATAGGCTTCATCCACAACAACAGGGATTTTTTTGGAAACCTCTTCGCAAAATGAAAGGAGTTTTGTATGATCCAGCATATCGCCGGTTGGATTGTTGGGGTTGCAAAGGTACACCATTGCCGTCTCGGGGGTAATGGCCTGCCGGAGAGCATCCAGATCAATCGCATGGTGAACGAGAGGTACATAGCGCACTTCTACACCGCGGCGCTGGGCATAGTTCAGATGTGTGGCATAGGTTGGCTGCGGTGCCAGAAGATGGCCCTTGCGGCCGATATCGCTGGAAAGCAGAGACAGCGCATCCAGAGATCCATTTGATAAAGCGACTTTTTCTCTCTCAAGATTTTCATGATGACCAATTTTATCACGTAACGTGTGTTCATCTTCCACATAATACGGGGCCTGAGGCACACAGGCCATAATTGCCTTGCGTGCAGCGGGCGAAGGGCCAAACGGGTTTTCTGTTACGTTCAGGCGTGCACGGGTTGCGGGCACTTCCTGTGCAGCAAGGAGCGGCCTGGCACGCCCTGCCCAGAGAGCCGGGGCTATAAGGCTGCCTGCCTGTATCAGAGAACGTCTGTCGAGATGGAACATAGTTATCCTTTAATAATGAATTATGATTTACATTTAATGTTTTGTGTTTGTACGCTTCTTTTAACGTATGTTTCTGGATTGCTAAATTAAAATGAGTATAGAAAGTATATAGGTTTGATGATGTCATAATAGTTTCACTTTGTTTCGAGTGGATGCTCTTGGTAACAGACGCGTGATTTTTCCATTTTTGATAATATTCTGGATACACGCATGACACTCAGGAAAGCGTTTCTGGTTTCAACCATTCTGACATTTGGTCTGATGGCGGAAGGACCAGTTTCCAAAGCCGCGACTGCTGCTGATGAGCAACAGCCTGCGGGCACCGGGCATGCGAAAAAGGTCGCGTCAAAGCGGCCAAAAGCTGCAAAACACCAAACCTCAGATAAAGCCTCCGGGGCTAACAGTGGTGAAACCCTGATTGTGACTGGCACGCATGCCGTCAACCGCAAGGCCCGGCAGAGCACATCTCCTGTCAGCGTGCTGTCTGCCGCCACGCTGCGCCGGTCCGGACAAATGAACCTGGCGGATGCGCTGACGCGCACGTATGCGTCCATCAATGTCAGCACTATGGGGAATGATGCCGGGGCGCTGACCTCGGCAATCCGTATGCGGGGGCTCAATCCAAATCAGGTTCTGGTGCTGGTCGATGGGAAACGCCGGCATACAACGGCCAATATTTATGCGGATGCCGGTCCGGCATTTGGTGCAACACCCGTGGATCTGAACATGATCCCCGCCGCATCTATTGACCATATTGAAGTGCTGGAAGATGGCGCAGCAGCACTTTATGGCTCTGATGCAATTGCCGGTGTGGTCAATATTATTACCCGCAAAACCAATCACGGTCTGAACATGAGTGCGCAGACTGGCGCCAATGCGTATAATGGCGATGGCTGGCAGTATCAGACCAGTATTGATGGCGGTTTATCTCTCGGCGGAGATGGTTATCTGCATCTGAGCGGACAAGTCTACCATACAGACCATATGGTGCCCTACACGGAAGACCATCGTCTAATGGGATCTGCTCCTGCAGGGGCTGGCACAGCACTTTATACCGGACCAGTTTCTGTGCCGAAAAATTCCAATAAAGTGATGAGCACGCCAGAGGAGACCCGTGAAGACCTGAGTATTGCCTTTGGCAAAACGCTGACAGAGGGTGTGCAGGGATATGGGTTGATTACTTATGCTCACCGGCATGCTGAATCGTATCAGAACTATCGCACACCCAATACGATGCCGACGATTTATCCGTCCGGGTTCTCGCCGCTCGAAACGATTGAAGAAAATGACTACGCCGCAACGCTGGGCCTGAAAGGGGATAATTTCTTTGGGTTTGCGTGGGATCTCAGCACGACCTATGGCGCGGATGAAGATGCCATTGGAGACAAAAACAGCATCAACGCCGGGATGCTAAGCAGCAAATGTATTCCGCGCAGCAGTAATCCAACCAGCACCAGCGCTTATGTCTCCACAGACGGGTGTGGATGGTCTCCCACTACCACACGTGCGGAAAGCTATCGCATGGCGCAGTGGACAAATACGATTGATTTCAGAAGGAATTTCAAGACTGGCTTTGCAACCCCAACCACCATTGCGTTCGGGGCAGAGCATCGTCTGGAAACTTATCAGATCAAGGCTGGCACGCCGCCGTCTTACGAGGCTGGGGGAATGGCCGGCTATGTTGGCCTCAGCCCGCAGAATGCCGGGAACTGGAGCCGCGATATCTGGGCAGGATATCTGGATGGTGATTTCCATCCGCTGAAGAACTGGGATGTCGATTTTGCTGGCCGGTTCGAGCATTATACGGATGTTGGCAACACTGAAAACGGTAAAATCTCGACCCGGTATGAAATTACGCCACGCATTGCAATTCGTGGCACCATCAGCAACGGCTTCCGTGCGCCAACGCTTGCAGAGCAGCACTTTAGTTCAATTAACGTGGGGGCAACGACGGTAGCTGGTCTGTTGCCGGTCAGTTCTTCCGCGGCCCGTCTGCTGGGGGCTGCGCCCCTTAAGCCGGAACGCTCTACCAATGCCAGTGGTGGTCTGGTTGTCGAACCTCTGAAAGGCCTGCATGTTGAAGCAGATGTCTATCAGATCAATATTCGTGACCGTATTATTGCCGGTGGCTCCACCAATGGCTCAACAGCGATTGCGGCGCTGCAACAACTCGGTTTTGTGCTGCCTTCCGGTCTGGACCCCAATGCTGTCAGTACTTACTATTTTGCCAATGGGGCCAGTACCCGTACGCAGGGGTTTGACCTGAAAGCTGATTATCTGGTGCGGATGAATCGCTATGGAAACCTTAATCTTTCTGCATCACTGGACCTGAACCGCACGCGCCTAAGCCACGTGGCGTCCACTATGGTCAATGGCGTCCCGACGTCTCTGCTCACTGCGGCAACTGCCAGCTACATCACCACGGCGTATCCGCGTAGCAAGCTGATCCTGAATGCGTTCTGGACCGTTGGAAAATGGGACGTGAACCTGCGTCAGACGCGTTATGGTGAAACCACGACCATGCTGGGCTATCAGGACTGGACACCCTCCAGTGCGATTTGTGACAACAACGGCAAAGCCTTACGCTATTCCAACAGTTGCTTTGCTCAGTTCAAAAATACACCGCGCTGGCTGACTGATCTTGAAGTGGGATATAGTGTCAATCCGCACTGGCACTTTGCTGTGGGTGCCAACAATATTTTCAACGTGCGCCCGCGCAAGGTAAACCCGCTGAACAACAACTATGGCGCGCGTATCTATGATGCGAACTCGGCTCAGGTGCCAATGACCGGCGGATATTATTATGGTCGTATTGACGCGCACTTTTGAGATAAAATAGTTTCTTTATAACCTTAAAAAAATTCTAAAACCTGTTGTGACAGATTTGGTCATGACAGGTTTTTTTTATTGGGAATGAGATTTCGTTTTTTTAGAACGATCGGTTTCTTAAACTTTTCCGTATACTCTCACTTTTTAAAAAATGAGAGCGTCCTGGGATTTCTGAAAACTGTCGCGAGCCCCAGTCCACTTAAGGTCTTGTCATGGCTGTTCCAGCCTGACACGACCGGCAGCAGTCAGGGCAGTATCAACCTGCGGCGTATGAATTCGGGCGCAGAGAACATCGCGCAAGTGGCGTTCCAGAGGATTGGAACGGTTCAGAGCCGGATTACCAATTGCCGCCACGCCTTTTTCTACGCTGCGAATAGCGTTGTCTGTCACGACATGTTTGACCAGATTGGCGTCTGTCACGCTGCACTGCCCCCGCTCATATCGTGTCAGGCTGTCTGCCAGAAGAGCCCGGTTGGTGAGCAGTAAAGCCTCAATCTCACCCATCACCATCTGAAAGCGGGGCAGGGAGGCAAGGGGCTTGCCCAGATTGGCCGGCACACGGGCATGCAGGAAAGTTACCAGCCAGTCCCGCGCAGACCGCGCCACACCATCATACAGGGCGGCAATCAGCAGCGCATGCCAGAGCGTCAGGTCCTGCCCTGCGCCTCGCCAGTCTTCCGGTTTGCGTAAATCGACAAGAAAAGCCTCTGGCAGAACCACATTTTCAAAATGAATGGTATGGCTTCCCGTTGCCCGCATGCCGAGCTGGTCCCATGTGTGCTCTATGCGCACTCCGGGGGCATCCAGCGGCACGAGAATATGGCCTGTGCGAGGGGTTTCCTCATCAGTTGCGGCCCACACAATCCCCCATCGCAAGGCCGTGGACCCTGTGGAATAAATCTTGCAGCCGTTCAGAACCCATTGTCCGTCTTTCCGGCTGACGCGCGTGGCTGGAATTCCGCCGCGTGAGGGTGTGCCGAGGTCTGGTTCCACACGTAAGGCGTTCAGGAGCGCGCCGTCCTGCACAGCAGCTTCAGAGACCATGCGGCGTACCTCTTCCGGCCAGTGCGGGTCTGCCGCAATGCTGGCATGGTGCAGGCACTGCATGGCCAGAATAAGGGTTGTCGATGGGTCTCCCTGCGCAAGGGTGCCAATAAGAGGCAGAACGTCCCTCAGGCTTTTCCCACCGCCCCCATAGCGCGGGGAAACTGTCAGCGCCAGGAGCCCGGCTTTGTGCAGGTCTGCCAGATTATCTGTCGCGATCTCGCCCGATTGGTCATAGGCAGATGCCCGACTGGAAAACCGGCTTACAAGGTCTGACAAAAACTCGGCAGAGCAGGACATGGGAACTCTCTTTTAAAACGGGGTTGGCGTGTTTTCCAGTCTGGTTAAAGCATTTTCTAGCAACTCAGATGTCAGGGGCTGGTCTTGCAGATTCAGGACCATATAGGGCTGTTTGCGTTGCAGAGTGATTACGTAAAAGCAGTTTCTCAAATGAGGTTGGCCATCCAGAAGACGGTTGAGTTCCAAAAGTTTTGTGCCCGGCCGTGCAAAGACCATATTGGCAAGGCCTGCGCCATGTGGAGCAAGAATGCAGTCAGCCTGCCGGAAAAGCGCAATCTGTGTTTCAAGATCCATTTTTTCCAGAAAGACTTTTTCAAACCCCTTCTGTGCTAGAACGGGTTCAATCTGGGTTTGTTCTTCGGGGCTGATGCGGCTGTCATGCCCTCCCTCACGCGTGACGTAAAATCGTGTGGGCAGATCAGGCCGATGCGGAACCGGCATGGCGTCAAAATGTCTGTAAGGTTCGGCACAGTTCAGGTAAAGTTCCGGCATGGTAGGTGTGTGCCAGAAGAAGTGCAGTTTTTTAGCATGGTGAACGCCATCCGGTGCGCGGAAAATGCGATCCTGAACGCCTGAAAGGCGCAGAGAGGTTTCAAACGTTTGCGTTGTAAAAGTCGGGTGGCGGGTCGCAGCAGCCATCGGCATTTCTGGTACGACCATCTTGACGTGGGGTGAGAGCAGGCTGCTGGCCAGCTGTGTTTTGGAGACTCCGTACAGCATCCAGTGGTAATAATTTCGCCAGGCGGCATCAAACCCCAGAAACACTTCATCCTGTTCCTCGTGCACGGGCATGTCCGGCAGGCGGTGGCTGTGCTGATACAGGTCATGCTGGCAGAAGCAGGAGGGTTCAATAACAGGTTGGTTCTGGCTATCGATAATCATGCCATCCAGACCGGGGTGCAGCACAAAACGGGCATTTTCCATACTAAACAGGACAAGCTGTGTGAGCGGCATCCTGACCGTTTGCGTTCCTGCATCAGCCCGTGCGTGATAGAGGGAGAGCCCGCGGTTGAAGGCCTGCACAGGCTGTCCGTCATAAGCCGGGATGGGAAGAGGCTGATTTTGCGCGTCTGTCTGAAAAACCACTCGGCCCGAAATTCTGCCATAGGCTGAGAGGCCTTTTAGAACAGACAAGGAATCCTGCGGCGTTGTTTCAGGCATGCTGGGTTCTCCGAATAGCGCAATAAGATATGCGGTTTAATATTAATTTTTGGGTAGAATGAGTTTCTTCAGCGCCTCCGTCATGGCATCGGCGCTGAGATTAGCGTCGACCGTGCCAACATAACGGGCGTTTGGGTCCATTACGACAAAGCGGGGGGACATGCGCATGGCATAGGTCCATTCCGGATCAGGCAGTTTTTCAACCGTGGTGTGGTATTCCTTCGCCAGATCTGCCAGCGGGCCGGGGGCAGCTGTGCCCGCGACCACGCGAGGGCTGATGCTCTGGCCATACAGACGCAGGCGTTCGGCATCATCACGGTCCGGGTCAAGGCTGACAAAAATAATGACAGCTTTCCGTTTGCCGGGGTCAGTCTTGTCCAGTGCGGCGGACATGTTGGTTAGCGCCGGGGTGCAGGCATCCTCCGCACAATGGGTTGCGCCAAACAACACCATCATCCATCGGCCCCGGAAGGTCTGGTCCGTCATGGTGCCGGTGGTGGCATCCATCAGGCGGAAGGAACCGCCGACCTCATTGCCATACGTATCCAGCGTTGGACCATAATGCAGGGCAACGCGTGTGCCCACGTAGCCGGTCACGCTGGCCACAACCAGAACGCCAGCTGCAATCAATGCAAATCGTTTTTCACTTGGTGTCATAACTTAATGTGCCTCTGCCCAGTTTCCGCCTATCCCTGTCTCAACCACCAGCGGTACGGACAGTGTTGCTGCGGCTTCCATCACCTTGCGTGCCAGAGCCGCAACAGCCTCGGCCTCTGCGGCGTCGGCTTCAAATAGCAATTCATCGTGCACCTGGAGCAGCATGCGGGCGGAAAGACCCGCATCTTTCAGGGCGCGCGGCAGCTTGACCATGGCGCGTTTGATAATGTCGGCGGCACCACCCTGCAGGGGGGCATTAATAGCCTGCCGTTCCGCATACTGCCTGCGTGCAGCACTCTTTTCATGAATGCCCGGCACGTAGCAGCGTCGCCCGAATGGTGTGAGCACATAGCCGTTGGCTTTGGCTTGCTCACGCATGCGCTCCATGTAATCACGGATGCCCGGATAGCGGGCAAAATAGGCATCGATATAGGCGCGCGCTTCCCCTGCGGGAATGCCAAGCTGGCGGCTCAGTCCAAAAGCGGAAATGCCGTAAATAATCCCGAAGTTGATGGCTTTGGCCCGCCGACGGGTCAGGCTGTCCATCCCTTCCAGCGGGATATTGAACACTTCCGAGGCAGTGCGGGCATGAATATCCTGCCCCAGAGCAAAAGCTTCCCGCAGGGCCGGAATATTGGCGACATCGGCCAGCAGGCGCAGTTCAATCTGAGAATAGTCAGCCGAAATCAGCTTTTTGCCGGGTGGTGCAATAAAGGCTTGCCGGATACGGCCCCCCTCTTCCGTGCGGATAGGGATGTTCTGCAAGTTCGGGTCGTTAGAAGACAGGCGGCCCGTTGAGGTAATGGCCATCTGGAAGGATGTATGCACCCGGTCATCCACCGTGGCCTGACGCAGCAGAGCATCCGTATAGGTGCTTTTCAGCTTGGCCAGCTGCCGCCATGCCAGAACGCGGGCCGGGAGGTCATGCCCCTGATCAGCCAGATCCTGCAAGACGGAAGAGTCTGTGCTCCATGCGCCCGCCTTGCCGCGCTTGCCCCCCTTCAGGCCCATTTCATCAAACAGGATTTCCCCAAGCTGGCGGGGGGAGCCAACATTGAAGTCCCGTCCTGCAGCCTCATGAATTTCTTTTTCCATGACGGCCATACGGGTGGCAAAATCTTCAGAAAGACGTCCCAGTTCGGCGCGGTCTACCGCAATCCCGGCTTTTTCCATGCCAGCCAGCACGGGGGAGAGCGGGCGTTCCAGCTGTTCATACAGCGCCAGCGCCTGATTGGTGCGCAGCGTGGGGTGCAGCACGTACCACAGCCGCAGCGTGACATCGGCATCTTCGGCTGCATAAGGCGTAGCGCGAGCAACCGGGACGTGTGTGAACGGAATGCGGTTCCGCCCAGTGCCGGTTACACTGTCATAACTGATGGGGGTATGGCTCAGATGCAGGGTGGAGAGCTCATCCATCCCCTGTCCATGCTGCCCGGCCGACTGTGCGTAGGAGATCAGCATGGTGTCATCCACCGGCGCGATGGTGGAGAAATCCAGCCCGGCGTGGTCAAACACCAGCAGATCAAATTTGCCGTTCTGGAAGATTTTCAGAACCGCCGGGTCAGTCAGCAGGGGGCGCAGAATATCAAGTGCGGCAGTGGGCTGGAGTTGCTCACCAGCCGGTTCTTCCAGCGTGCCTTCATGCCGCAGAGGAATGTAGCAGGCTTTGCCGGGGGCGGTGGACAGAGAGATGCCGACCATGTTGGCATGCAGCGGGTCCAGTCCGTCGGTTTCTGTATCGACCGCGCAAATGCCCGCTTCCTGCGCAGCACTGACCCATTTCTGAAGCTCTTCCGCCGTGCGCACGGTTTCATACGGGCCGTATTCGGCGGTGAGGGAAGCAGCAACTTCGGCAGACTGACCGGCCTCAGCGACGGGTGTTTCTGCTCCTGTGGGAGCGGTGGCACCGGTAACAGACGCATGCGCTGCGGCGCGGGCGGTGCGATGAGCGTGCGCGCCAGAGGGATGACCAACACCCAGACGGCTCAGCACGGAGCGGAAGCCCATGCTCTCCAGCCACTCGGCCACCATCAGCTTGTCGAGTTCCCGAACGCCAAGCTCCTCGACCGGCACTGGTAGCGGCACATCCCGCGCCAGCTCCACCAGCTTGCGGGAGATGCGCGCGGCCTCGGCATGCTCAATCAGCATATCGCGGCGCTTGGATTTTTTCATCTCCGGTGCCGCAGCCAGCACGGCTTCCAGCGTGCCGTATTCATTTACAAGGGCAGAGGCCGTCTTGGGGCCAATGCCGGGCACACCGGGCACGTTATCCGTTGGGTCGCCCATGAGAGCCTGCACATCCACCACCTTATCCGGGGTGACGCCAAATTTGGCTTCTACTTCCGGGGTACTGATGGCGGTCTGCTTCATGGGTTCCAGCATGCACACGCCGGGGCCGATCAGCTGCATCAGATCCTTGTCGGAAGAGACGATGGTGCAGGTGCCCCCGACTTCCCGCACGGCTGTGGCGTAGGAGGCAATCAGGTCATCCGCTTCCCAGCCGGCCAGCTCAATGGCAGGCACGTTGAAGGCCCGCGTGGCGTCACGGATCAGCGAAAACTGGGGGCGCAGATCTTCCGGCGGCTCGGGCCGGTGCGCTTTATATTGTGGGTAAATTTCCGTCCGGAATGTCTGGCGCCCTGCATCAAAAATAACCGCCAGATGGGTGCCCACATGCTCTCGCAGCAGGCGGGCCAGCATATTTGTAAACCCGTAAACGGCGTTAACGGGCACCCCGTCCGGGCTGGTCATGGGAGGCAGGGCATGAAAGGCGCGGAAAATAAAGCCGCTGCCATCTACCAGTACCAGGTGGGGTGTATCTGTGTTGGTCATGAAACTCTTGCAGGCCAGGGCCGGAATAGGTGAGACGGATGGAGGAGGTGGGCATATGTGCCCCTTCTTTGCCTAGCATACAGGGGTGGGGAAGGAGCCTGCAAGACGAGGGAGGTGTTCTTCGGCCCTTTAGCCAGACCCGACCGAGTCTCCTGCACACTGCTCATCGGCCAGACCCCTCAGAAATATGCAGAGTATGAATAACTTATAGTTTGAAATCAGCACGAAAAGAACGGCCTCGATCTGTTTACACATCTATATACGTACGAATATAGACAGAGATATCAGCCTGTAAAGGCGGCATGATTTTAGGGTTTGTCACACAATGCATAGCCAGCATGTCCGTTCTCTTCCGGGGCGATGAAACACGTAATAACAAGCCCTAAAAGCGTGTTTTTGAAAATCATCGCAAAAATTTGAAATTTTCATAAGGCATTTCAGACCAGTGTGGGGTGTCTCGATGGTCTGAGATGTCAGGGCAGCAGCATTCAGGGGAGCACTATGCTGAGAAACAAGGTTGGTCGCATGGGTTTTCAGCGTAGGAAACAGGTCACACAGGTCCTGCTGATTTTGCAAAACAGCGCCACAACATTCGGACTTAGGTTGAAGAGTTTACGTGAACTGTTCGCTCCGGTTTTGGCGGCTTTCGCGCTTGTTGTGTCTGCCCAGAATGCCAGAGCGCAAACGCCGTCGGCCGCAGCATCTTCTGCGGGTAAGGTTACAGGGAGCATCCCGCGTGTCACGCTGGCACCGGTGGCTGCGCAACCAGCGTCTTCCACAACAGGGACGGCACAGGCCTCTTCCGGAGAGGCTCCTGATGAACCGGATGCCGGGCTCACGTTTGACAAGATTTTCGATGGTCAGCGCACTCTGGGTACCAGCGGTCTGAGTTCTCTGGAAGGCTCAAGTGGCGGCGGTATTGCCAGCTGGGCCACTATTGGGGGCTATGGCAGCAAGAAAAGTATGGGGATGGCGTTTCACTACAGCTATGTCAGCCTGACCAACTATACGGACCAGAATGTGGGTGCCGTCATGGGGTTTTATGACCGCGTGGAAATTTCCTACGCGCACAACTTCTTCCGTACTGGCTCAACCGGGCGCAAGCTGGGTATTGGTCATGGCTATCAGTTTGATCTGGATACAGGGGGCATCAAGGTCCGGCTTTTTGGCCATGTGCTGGATAAAACCCTTCTGCCGCAGGTGGCTGTGGGGGCTATGTATAAGCATGATGGCGATGCAAAGGTCATTCATGCCGTGGGTTCCAAACATACCGATGGCGCGGACGTCTATATTGCCGCCACTAAACTGTTCCCCAAACTGGGCCTGCTTGTGGATACCACCATGCGCCTGACCAAAGGCAACCAGTGGGGCATTCTTGGCTTCGGAGGGGATCGGAACGACAACTATTATCCGCAGTTTGAAGGATCGCTCGGCTATTTACCATCCTTTATTCCAGGGCTGGTTGTGGGGGTGGAATATCGGACCAAGCCGCGCAACCAGAATTTCACACCTGAGAGCAACTGGTTTGATGTGTACGCCAGCTATTTTGTAAATAAGCACCTAAATATTACAGCAGCTTATGTCTCTCTAGGGACCATTGCGACTTACCGAAATCAAACCGGAGCTTATGTGTCTCTTCAGACTGGTTTTTAAAAATATCTGGGGCATACGCAAAGCGGGGACGTGATGCTCATTGAGGCGGCACGGGCGGCAGACTTTCCATACTATTTCATTGGTATATTGAAATATTGAGTACAGAAACACTATAAAGAAGCATTAAATATCTATATTTTTAGTAATATATAAACAAACAAACTCACAGGAATTTTACATTTATTGATATATTCTTTTTATTTCATCTGAGATAGGGGATTGATGTCCAAAATAAAGAGATAATATCAACATTCTGCATATATCTTTACGTCTTCCCTCCTTCCACAGGACTTCCCTTACGGAAGAGCGCTGTCGAGCCCGCATGCAGAAAATTGATATTTTCCAAACAAGAAAGATATCAAAATGTCTATCACGAACATTACGACAGACCAGTCCATGGGAAGTTGGGCTGGCAATGGCAACCAAAACTGGGAGGCTCCTCCTGCCGATGCCACGGAAGGGCTGGGCACGAATGGTGACATTCTGAATGTCAATAACGGGGCCACCCTTACCATCAAAGGTTATCTCAATCTGAATGCGGGCACCGTCAATATTACGGAGGGTGCGACGGTTCAGGTTGTAAGAGACGAGTCAGACACTGCGGGTATCCTGCAGGATGCTGCTGGCGGCACAATCAATATTAATAACGGAACACTCTCTATCAGTAACGACTTTAATGGTCGCACAGGTGTTTATAATATCACCAATGGTAAGCTGGTGGTGAACCATGTTTTTACAGGTTTTGAGGGTGTTTATAACGTAAACAGCGGTGGCGTTTTTGTTGCTGGTCTGGAATGCTCAAACCTGATGTCACCCAAGATCAACATCCGTGGCGGGTCTGTCTATTTTTACAATCTCATTGATGACATCAGTGGGACTGCAAAAATTGACTTTCATAATACCCCCGGTGGTCTTCTGAAGATTGAAAATACGTCGCTTTCCAGCTTGTCCAATCTGGATCTGCATGTACAGAATTTCGTCTACGGGGATCAGATCAAGATTCAGTCTTATACTGATTATAGCTCGAATACGCTAACAACCAGCATAAGCGGGAATGACCTGCTGATTCAGGGGACGGTCAATGGCAATACGACTACACTTGTCACTCTGAAAAACTTCGTCACAAACACGAATGGCAATGCGATCCCAACAGCTCTGTACCGGGATGGCTATATTCTGTTCGGTGAGCAGAGTGACACAGGCGCCTGTTTCCTTGCCGGGGCGATGATTGAAACGAGTAAGGGATGTGTGCCGGTCGAAGAAATTCAGGTCGGGGATGTTCTTGTTACCTATATCGACGGGCAGACTGTAACGCAGCCTGTAGTCTGGGCCGGCAGGCAGTTTGTTGTAGTGAACAGCGCACTGTCGGACGATATGGCAGGTTACCCGGTGCGTGTTTGCAAGGATGCCATTGCCGAGGGAGTTCCGTCCAAAGATTTGCTGATCACGCCGGAGCATTGCCTGTTCTTTGAGGGGAATTTTGTACCCGTTCGGATGCTGGTCAACGGCAGTTCTGTTTTTTATGATAAAACCATCACGTCCTACACGTATTATCACGTAGAGACAGAGCAGCATTCTGTCATCATGGCCGATAACGTGCTGACCGAAAGTTACCTTGATACCCGATCCGGATCGTCTTTCCAGCAGACCGGCAAGGTCACACGTCTCTATGGCATTTCCCGTACCTGGGAAAAAGATGCCGCGGCTCCGTTGTGTGTTGATCGTGCTGTTGTGGAGCCGTTGTTCCGCAAACTCGAGCAACGTGCAAAAACACTGTGTAAGGATCAGCCAGTGTCTGAAATGGCTGAGCTGACAGGTGATCCGGATTTACATCTGGTGATTGAGGCAGGGAGAACTGTGCGCCCGTTACGGTATGATGGTACGCACTACAGCTTCATGCTACCACCGCATACAAAGTCTGTCCGTATTGTCTCTCGTGCCAGCCGGCCTTCAGATGTGATTGGTCCCTTTGTGGATGATCGGCGTTATCTTGGGGTAATGGTTGCTAAAATTGTCTTTGTTTCAGGCAGCCGGAGTTACGAGATAACCTCTCATGTGCAGACTGAAACGTCGGAAGGGTGGTATGGCGCAGGAGAGGAAGTGTGCGCCTGGACAAATGGCAATGCTGTCCTGCCATTGTGTGAACATATGACACAGGGAAGGCTGGGGATTCTGCTTCTCGAGGTGCGTGCAGGCGGCCCTTATCTGCTGAGCAACCCTAAAGCAGACGTTCGCTTGTCACAGTCCGCCTGATTTTTCCAGCAGAGGACTTTCTGATCAGGCCCCCATTTTTGACGGGGGCCTGATGACGTCTATCTGGACCAGATAGCGTTCCGGGTGGAACTTTCCATACGGGATAATGAAGCTATTTCGCCACCGTGCCTGCAACCAGTCCCGGTGTCAGGATCTGCGGCAGCACGACCTCCGGGCCGTTGGCTGGCACATAGAGGTAGAACGGTACGCCGTCACGTCCATGCGCTTTCAGAAATGCGCTGATGGCGGGGTCATGATTGGTCCAGTCTCCCCGCAGTACTGTCACACCACGGGCTGCAAACGCGGCCTGCGTGCTGGGAATATCCAGTGCCACCCGCTCATTGACCAGACAGGTGATGCACCATGCTGCGGTCATATCCACAAAAACGGGTTTGCCTGCGGCGTGCAGTTCTTTCAGTCGTGCTTCGGAAAACGGTTCCGTTCCTTTGGGCAGCCCGGTGGTCAGGCTACCGCTGGCGGCTGGTGCTGCACTTTCATGGCGCAGGGCTGGAACGAGCGCCAGTGCCGCCAGAAGCCCCAGCAGAGCCAGACCATGTAAAGCCGTGCTGGTGCGCGTATGTCCCTGCTGAATAAGTCGCACCTGTGCCACGCCATAAATCCATGCCGCAAAGCCGAGCAGCACCAGCCCTGTCGCCAGCAGCAGCACAACGGACGCCCCGCCTTCCAGCGATGCCACCCAGAGCAGCCACACGCAGGAGCCCAGAAGCGGGAACGCGAGAAACTGGCGCAAATACTGCATCCATGCGCCGGGTTTGGGCAGACGCGCGGCCAGTCCGGGTATGGTGGTCAGCAGCAGATAAGGAGCAGCAAGTCCTAGGCCCATGGCGGCAAAAACAATCAGTCCCATTGCAGGCGGGCCGGAGAGCGCCCCGGCAATGGCAACCCCCATGAACGGAGCCGTGCAGGGCGTGGCGACCACCACGGCCAGAATGCCCGTAACCACATCATGCCAGTGGCCATGGGCATGGCTTGTCAGGGAACTCCCTGCCGAGACAGGCATAAATTCAAACACGCCCAGCAGGTTAAGCGCCATGGCGAACAGCAGCCAGGTCACCAGTGTGACAAACAGGGGAGACTGAAACTGAAAGCCCCAATCTGCCGCTGCACCAGCCACACGCAAGCCCATCATTACGCCCCCCAGGACAAGAAACGTCACCATCACACCCAGACTGTAGCAGGCGGCACTCGTGACCTGTGTGCGGCGTTCGGCTTTACCTAGTCGCGCGAGAGAAAGAGCTTTCATGGCCAGAATGGGGAAGACGCACGGCATCAGATTCAGGATCATGCCGCCCAGAAAGGCAAACACCACCTGTTGCAAAAATCCGGCCTGCGTCAACGTGCTGGCGAGCGGGGAGGATGTTGCGCTCTGGCTGACTGTGGACGCTGCGCCTGCCAGAGCAGGAACTGGTCTGGCTGTGAGAGATAAAGCTCTTTCACTGCCCGCTGCATCTTTCAAAACCAGCAATCCGCTGAGGGGATGTGTGGAAGCAAAGTCTGGCAGGCGCTTAAGATGCAGGGTGAGACCCCCGTCCTGCACAGCAACTTTCTGAGCAGCGGCCTGATCAATCAGCCCCGGCTCATCCGGCATGAACCACGCATCCTGTACGGAGCGGGCGGAAAGGTCGTTACCCTTGATGCTCAACGTGCCATCTGCCGAGACGGTGGCAGCATAAGGGGAGGGCACGGGTGTGGCCTCTGCCGCCGCAGCAAACAGGGGCGCTTCGGCAGAGGGGTGAGCCGGGCCCGGCTGTAAGGTTACGGCCAGATCAGCTTCTTCCGGCACGCAGACATTTTCACACACAAGCCAGCTTGCATGGGCCTTCAGGGTTGTTGGGCTGGGCGCCTGCCCCTCCGCCGGATGGAGAGCCAGTTCCATGGGCAGTACAACGTCGCCCGTATAAGCGTAGGACATCAGCGAGGCATCGGGAATGCGGTGTGGCGTTGGCCACAGAATGGTAGAGGCTTTCCCGCTTGTGCCGCCCTCTGCCGTCACGGTCACATCCGGTGCTTCTCCCGCGTCACCGGGGTTGCGCCAGTAGGTGTGCCAGCCGTCCTGCAGTTTCAGCCTCAGAGCAACATGTAGCGGGGCCTTCCCATCTGTTGTGTCTGTGTCCGTTATCAGGGTGGCGACGCTGTGCCCGGTGGTGGAAACCGGCGCGCTTTCTGCTGCGTCTGCCGACTGCCATCCGCTTGCCAGATCACCCCCGCTTAGGTTTGCGCCAACCGCGAACATCAGGACCAGTCCCCACAGGCAGCGCACCATGAGGTGTGTCAGCGCACGAGCGGAACGGTTTGCTGCTGAGGCAGAAAGAACAGGAGGGGAAGAGCAAAAACGAGGCATGCAGGATCTCAGACAAAAAGAGCGAGAGGGGGCTGGAAAGGTAACGCATCATAGCATGGTCTGTTGATGGCATAGAACGCGGTAATGGACGTACCGGAATTTGTCACCAGAGCCGCACCAGAATACGGTAGGATGGAGAGAAAACGCGATCATGCATTCTGGACAGGCTAGAAAGAAGAGCAGGGACCAATGGGCTTTTTCAGGAGACTATTCCGGCGCACAGTCAACACGAGTACGATGAGCCTTAAAGACGTTGCCAGCCGTGTGACCGTTTTGGAAACTGTTCCCGGAGTGCCTGTGTCTCTGGTAAATGGCGGCGTTCTGGAAACAGGTGAAACTTCTGTGTTCCGAGGGTGGGTCTCCGAGCCGGTAACGCTGCGTCTGTACGAACTGCGGGATGTTGTGCTGGATCGCTCCCTGATGGTTTTTCTTAAGGACGGAAAACCGCTGCTTGAAACGGCCTATGTGCAGGACCCTGCGGTTGTCGCGACGCTGACGGTGCGGCCTGAGGATTTGGTGTCGGTGCCAGACGAATCTACGCCTGCAGCAGTTTGTTGTGATCACTGGAACAGTAATTATTACCATTGGCTCTCCCATACGCTGCCAACCTTGCACGCGTTGCGCATAACCGGGCATCAGGATGCACGGCTCATGTTGCCTGCAAGCATGCGCTCCTGGCAGGCCGATACGCTGGCTCTGTCCGGGTTTGATGCTCAAAAGGGCATTCCGACGGAGCACGGCAAACAATATGCGTTCCGCCGGGTGCTCTATGCAGATTATGTACGTGGGGCGGCAGATTTTTCGGTCTCGCCCCTCTCTCGGGCAGCTTACGACTCTCTCGCAGCGGCGCAGCCCTCCACTGGCCCGCGAGATCTGCGCATTTTTATTGAACGCGGTCCTGCCAGTAACCGCAGAATCCCGAACGAAGCCGAGCTAACAGCGGCATTGCAGGCGCGGGGGTTTTTATGTGTCCGGGCAGAAAATCTGTCGGCGGCCGAACAGATTCAGACTTTCAGGCGCGCCAGATTGATTATGGGGCAACTGGGGTCTGGAATGGCCAACTGTGTCTGGTGCCAGCCCGGTACCGTGATGTTTGAACTGGTGGCCGAACATCACCAGAACCCTTGTAATCTTTTGATGGGCATGCAGGCCGGCCTGCTTTACTGGGGGAAGCTGATGCCTACAGGGCAGCAGGACGACGACCATGTTGCGCAGTCTGAAAAACCTCTCGATATAGGATCAGTTCTGCGCGAACTGGACCAGATAGAGCAGTACCTGCCGCCTGTCTGATCTCCGGTCAGGAGCGTTTGGCCCACGCTGCCAGCTTGTCCACAACTGCCTGGCCAGACATACGGCGCGCGTCACCTAAGGCGAGTGTTTCATCGCCATTCAGCACCTTGCCGTCCGGCGTGACGATCAGAGCGACCGGAATGGCTTTAATGGTAATGCCGAACTTTTTGGCAATATCCATATTCTTGTTAAAGTGGTCGACATTCACGGACACAACGGAAAATGTCTGATCAACCCACGGGCTGACAGCCGGGTTCGTTAGCACACCCGCCAGAACGCGACAGTCCGGGCACCAGTTGGCCCCAAAATCAATCAGCACTTTCCGGCCTGTCTTGCGGGCTTCTGCAAAGGCGGCGTCCACAGCAGCCTGCGCGCCATCTGGTGCGGCATAAGGATGCGCGACCGCTGTAATCGGCGCAGAGCCAATCTGAGGCACAGGGCCGTTTGCCGTGCCGGAAACCGCGTTTTGTGCCGCAGCAGGCTGCGCCAGACCAACGACTGTCGGGACAGCCAGAACTGTTGCCAGCAGCAGGGCGCGGAAAAAAGCGGTAGAACGCATGCAGAAGGATCCTTGCTTAATCTAATCAGGTGCTGCTGCCTCGGTTAAAAGGCGCGCAACACACAGCGTGTCAGGCAGCAGAACTGCTGAGTGAATATGTATTGAGAAGGCCCAATAAATGTCAATTAAATACGTGCAAAAATAAATTCACGCAAAAGAATAGTGTATGAATGGATGGGACTTGTGTCTTAATGCTGGCCTGCGTCTGATGCACCGGGCTGCAACACAAACAGGCGGGAGCAGTACGGGCAAACAGTCTGATGCCCGCCAATGGCAAGCCACACGCGGGGATGCCCCAACGCGGCCAGGCCGCCATCACACGCCACTTTGCGATGGTCGACCACAATAGTTTCAATATGCCCCAGCCGGGGGCGCGGAACAGGGTTGGCAGCTTGAAGAAGCATGGAGGCACATCCTTGGTGTTAAGGCAGGGTAGTGTGTCCGCAAAGGCGCATCATGCTTTCAGTCCGGATCAGTCCTGACTGGCGCGGATCTGTTAGCAATGATAGCGGGTTGAAATGTGCTTTTCCATGCTTTCTTCCTTCCCATCCGCGTGAGCAGATCAGTGTTCCATACGCTCAGAAAAGTCGTGCTGTCGTGTCTGGTAGCCTGCGGGACGCTAATGCTTCCGGCGTGCAGTACAACATTGCCGCCTGTGCCAAAGCCTCCGGCACGTTTTGCGCAGCTAGGGCAGATGGTCGCGCCGCAGAAGATTTTTACACTTTCGGACGGGGCGAAAATTCCGGCTCGTCTCTGGCCTGCTGCGCAGCCTCGCGCCATTCTGCTGGCACTACACGGGTTTAATGACAGCCGGGATGCGTGGGAGTCTTCCGCCCCGTTTTTCGCCGCTCATGGGGTGACGGTTGTCGCGCCTGATCAACGCGGGTTCGGGCAGGCCCCTCAGCGAGGCGGCTGGGCGGGAACTACACGGATGGTGGAAGATGTGCGTGATGAAGTCGTGCAGCTTCAGCAGGCCTATCCGCAGACGCCGCTTTATCTGGTGGGTGAAAGTATGGGAGGTGCGGTGTTGATGCAGCTGATGGCGCAGCCTGATGCGCCGCATGTTGCAGGCACCATTCTACTTGCTCCTGCTGTGTGGAATTTTAGCTGGGCAACAGATTTACCGTTGCGCGTTATGGCGCAGCTGTTTCCAAACTCTCTTGTAACAGGACGGGAACTCCCCGTGCATGAGGTGGCCAGTGACAACATCATGGCGCTGGCTCGCCTGTATTATGACCCGTTGACTCTACGCGCCACGCGGCTGCAAGCCCTGCAAGGCCTTGTGACGTTGATGAAGCAGGCGGCACTCGCAGCCCCACGGCTGCATGGACCTGTGTTGTGTGTGTATGGCGACCATGATCAGCTTGTTCCGCCCACCGCCATGGTGCCTGTCTGGCAAAGAATGCCTGCGGGAACACGGCTGGACCTTATCTCTGGCGGGCATCACCTGCTGCTGCGAGATCGGCAGGGGGCGCGTGTCATGCAGGATCTTCTGAGCTGGATAAACACGCCGGAAAACTGGCTTCCTTCCGGCGGAGACAGCGCTGCTGCTGCATGGCTGGCAACCGGAGTAGGGGAAGCGGGAGCTGAAAAACAGGATGTGCCACTGCCTGTTCTGCCTGCAATGCTGGATAGGCTCGTGCAGTAAGGCTCTCTGCAATATTTCCAAAGTTCCTTTATATGAGGCTCTCATTCAGAAACCCAAAATGTATCGGATTCTGACAGACGATGATCTGGAGGGCATCAAGGAAACTCTTCTGAAAGAGAGCAGGCAGTCTCCGGCAGAGATCTAAAAAGTAGCTGCGTGTTGATCTTCTCTATACCTCTCTTGTCAAAGCGCCAGCGGAGTAAGGGGCTGCGCAGAAAATGGACTGTGACATTAGTTACGGTTGCGACAAGAGCGTATTTTATCATTATACTGTAAAAATGCTCTCTCGGGCTTCTCCGGGCTGCTATCTCGAACCTGTCAATTCCTCCATCTATGGTGCTTCATGCTTTTCCGCTCTTTGCTTCTGGCCTGCGCAATTCTGCCTTTTTCCGCCACCCTATGTCTGGCGCAAACAACAGATGAGCAGAAAACGGCACATATTTTTACAACACTCCAGTCAGACCCCGCCCGTCTTGCGCTCTTCCTGCGCCAGTTTCCCAAGGGGGCTGACCTTCATAATCACATGGTCGGAGCCATTTATGCGGAAAGCTATTTGAAATGGGCTGCGCAGGATGGCGCGTGCGTGGCGTTGGATCATGGCCAGATTCTGCCGCATGGCTGCACAGGGCATGATAAAGGGGAGGTGCCGGCAGCGGCCTTGTCAGCCAATCCGGATGCGGAAAATGGTATGATTGATGCTCTTTCCATGCGTGATTTTGTGCCCACTGCGAATGATCGTTCAGGGCATGACCATTTTTTTGCAACCTTCAACCGTTTTTTCCCCATCACGCAAAAGCATGCAGGGGATAGTCTGGCAGAAGTCAAAGACCGGGCGGCATTAGACCATGTGCATTATGTTGAACTGATGATTTCGCCTGGTCTGGGTGGCATGATTGCTGCCGGAATGACGCATCCCCTCAAGGATGAAAATTATCCGCAGGCTGAACAGGCGCTCAAGCCTCTTCTGCCTAAACTGGTCGCAGATGTCCGGCACGAGACCGATGAGATGGAACAGCAGGCTCAGCATGTGTTGGAGTGCGGGACCCCTCAGGCGCACCCGGGGTGTGGTGTGAAAGTGCGGTATTTATATCAGACCGTGCGTACTTTTCAGCCCTCTGTTGTATTTGCACAGCTCTATGCCGGGTATGAGGTTGTGCGGACGGATACGCGTTTTGTTGGGGTAAATATCGTTGCGCCCGAAGATAATGTGATAGCCATGCGGGATTATGATCAGCATATGCGCATGTTTCAGGCGCTCAATGCGCAGTATCCCGATGTGAAACTGAGCCTGCATGCGGGTGAACTCACCCCCGGTCTGGTTCCGCCAGAAGGACTGGCCCATCACATTCGTTCGGCAGTAGAAATTGCGAATGCACGTCGTATCGGACACGGCATTGATATTGCGTGGGAACAGGATGCGACTGACCTGCTGGCAGAGATGGCACAGAAAAAGGTTATGGTTGAAATCAACCTGACGAGTAATGACGTTATTCTGAATGTTAAGGGAAAATCTCATCCGTTTGCTCTGTACAGACGAGCCGGTGTGCCTGTTGCGCTGTCTACTGACGATGAGGGCGTATCCCGTGGGGACCTGACGCAGGAGTATCTACGCGCCGCGACGACATGGCCTCTGAGCTATCAGGACATGAAAGAGCTATCACGCAACGGCCTCATCTATTCTTTTATACCGGGAGAAAGTCTTTGGGCCGATGGACATGTGGTGCCAGCTTGTCAGGACCTGACAAGCAAAACCTGTCAGGACTTCACAGCGCAAAGTGAAAAAGCCCGGACTCAACTTGACCTTGAAAAGAGTTTCACTGGGTTTGAAGCTGCGGTTGCTCATAACCCGTTACTGGCTGATTAAGGCGTGTCGTCAGTTAAACGGGAGGATTATGCCGCTTCTACTCCCGTTTGATCTGTGATGTTTTCTCCCCTTTTATGGACGGGGAGAGTGTGAATGCACGGTAGGGTCTGAGCGATGATCCGTGGGTGTCGATAAAAGATCTTCTCACGGGTCGCAAAGGTCATGTCGGTAGGGAGGTTGCGGATAACCACCTGTTTACCGAAGTCGTGCTGTATCGATACCGTCGAACGGTCCCGTGACGGACTAACCACCAAAATCCATGCCATTCCTCGATGAAGTCGATCCCGAAACCGTCATCGCAAACAAGGCTTATGACGCCGATCCCTTTATCGAAAAGCTTGAAGAGCGGGGGATTGCAACGCGCTATGACAAGCTGAAATCAATCTTCTGTGCAACTTCGTTGCCGCTGTCATCGGGGCTAACTGACAACACGTCCTGTCTTGGAGCTTTCGCTTTTTTCACAAGAGGGCGATGTCTGGAAAGTTCCCGAGAGCATACCAAGGACCATTGCTAAATAGATGATGGCCATGTCGGTGCGTGAAAATACAAGTTCCCAGCCCGGCGTAAAGCGTTTTGGTGTGGCCTTGTAGTCTATTAGACAGGATACAGGTCCGAGCGCGGCTGTCGCAATTAGAGCTCGCATCATCTTCGGCTGCCGTCCCAAGGCTTTATGATAGAACCAGCTCCAGAAAAGAACGGCGGCTGTATTTGTTGCTATGCCCGTAAGGGAGTGAGCAGCATCCAGCTTATTCACGTCCGCAGCTTTGTTCCCATAAAGCCAATGTGCAGTGCAGTTTACACCAGGACCATAAGAACCGGTCCTGACGCGGCTGAGGACAAGGGCTGCTCCGGTAGAGGCGAGAGCGCCGCCGATCGTAGTCCTGAAAAGACGTGCAATCATAAGGATACCACTTTCTGTCATGTCTTAGGCAGAACCAAAAGACTACTGAACGGCTTTTACAACGCGTGACGCAGCATGAAAGTTGTCTAAGGAATAAATAATTTATGCAGTAGGAAAGAATTTTAGAAAAATGGCTTTGAAAATATTTTTGATTATTAGCCGAAAAAACTTTTGAGAGAAAATCCACCCTTCGGGTTGCCAAAACCTTTTATGGCAACCCGAAGGAGGCAAGTCATCTTTCCAATATCGTCACTGAAACGGATGGTTGCTTCATCCCATACTGAAAAAAACTCTGCATTTTTTAAGTATTAGGAGAAAGGTGAGTCTGAAGATGGGTTTCCAGTTTTTCCAGTGAGAGACCTTTTGTTTCTGGCAAGAAGCGTGCCACGAAACAGAACGACATCACATTGATGAGCGCGAAAACAAAAAATGTGTTCGGTCCGACAGAGTGCAGGAGGATAGGGAAGAGAAAGGCCACTGTAGCGTTGAAAATCCACTGGCATGATACTGACAGGCCTGTCAGGACCCCGCGCACTCGCATAGGAAACAACTCAGACATCAGCAGCCAGTAAAGGGGTGAGACCATCATCTGGATAAAGAGCAAGGCCAGAAGGATGAATCCAAGCGCCATATAGCTTTCTACAGCTGTACCCTTTAGGAACAGTAAGGTTGCTCCAAGGCCAATATGGGCTAAGATCGCACCGCATAGGCCGCTTAAAAGTGTAACCCTGCGAGGAAACTTCCCGATCATCCAGATCCCGGCGAAAGTTGCCCCTACGGCAACCAGACCATCTCCAATGGTTGCAATCAGCGCGGCTTCCGTGCCCAGCCCTGTATTGCGCAGAATAATGGGGGTGAAATACATGAACGCATTAACGCCGGTAAATTGGGCCGTAAATCCGAGCCCTACGCCCAGCATCAGCAGACGGCGGATCCAGATTTCCCCAAAAGCCTGACGCCAGCCAATCTGTTCCGCATCATCATCCACAGCTGTATAGATTGCCCGCATTTCTTGTCGGACTTGTCTATCCGTAGAGCGAATAACTTCCAGAACGCGCTGTGCTTCTTCCGTGCGGCCCTGACTAGCCAGCCAGCGCGGAGAGCGAGGTACGAAAAAAAGTCCAACCCCAAGCAGGATGGCAGGGACTGCGGCAATCATCAGCATAGTACGCCAGATAGACGGCGATTGTGAAAAATGCGCCAGCCCCGCGTTGAGTGTGTAGGCGACTAGTTGCCCTGTCACAATCATCATTTCGTTTTGGCTGACCAGTCGTCCTCTGCGGCCTGGAGGTGCCATTTCAGAAATAAACATAGGCACAAGAGCTGAAGCACCGCCAACAGCAAAGCCCAGAAGGGCACGCATAACAATCATAACGGCAACGGACGGCGCCTGTGCTGTGCCAATCGCGCCGATGACAAACACTATGGAGAGGGCCATCAGACTGTCTCGGCGTCCAAAACGGTCTGCCATAATCCCACAGATCAGTGAGCCAAACGCTGCACCCAGCACGAGTGCTGAGGTTACCAGACCTTCTGTTAGCGGTGTGAGGCCCAGACCGCCCTTAGCGATTGGGAGCTGCATAAAGGGGAGGGCGCCGGCAATAACACCTGTGTCATACCCGAAGGCCAGTGCTCCCATCGTGACGACTATGACGATTTTCGTGATAAGTCTGTCTGCCTCACTACGTTTTTTCATAATCCTCTTGCAGCAGCCCGATGACTGCGTTCCCTGAAAAGCAGTTTGTCCTAATACACATCGGGTCTTGAGACCCAAACAGTAACATCCAGCCAGGGGTTCTGGTTCCCTCACTTTCAAAGGAAGTTTTTGTTTTCTTTGGAAAATATTGCTCTGCAACGAAAGGAAAAATGATCATATGAAAGAGACTTGCAATTTTGCTCGGTGCGAAAGCAGATAGATACAGAATGTAACCTTACCGAAACGCGGATGTACATTTTTTCACAGGAATGCACTGATAAATGCTTCTGGAATACGGTGCTGCGGCAAAAGCAATTGGTGAGATCGAAGAACCTGGGATCAATTCTTTAGTGTTATGATTTTCCTTAAGACGATGGTCGCTCTTTTATTTCATTTTCTAGTTAAAATAAACTTTTTATATGTAATTATGAGTCATTTCTTCCTATTATCCGTAAAAATATTTTTGTATATTATATTTTTTGATTCCAAGAAGTGTTTCAAATGGTGTTTGTTGGCAGATTTAGGTGCGTGAGATGCCTGAAAACTCAATGGAGGATAAATTTGGAAAAACCAAACGGTTAACAGGCGACAACTTTTATTTGTTTGACCGGTGTTAATTAAAAACAATAGTTTTATCTTAAGGAGTCGTAACAGGGGTGTTTCCCATGCAACGGGCTGTGGATTCCTTGATCAATTTTTAACAGGGAATCGGAATCTATGAGTTACGTTTCAGGCGGAATACTTTACGTTGACGGTGTTAACGGTGGTGTTTATGACGCGGGAGTTCCGGGAAATTTTTATGGAACACCACAGTCTGGCGTAGTCGTTTTAAGCGGCGGTCACCTTGCTGGATCTGGCACTATATCATCCGGGAAGATGGTAGTTAATAGCGGTGGATCTGTTGATGAAAATATCACAGTTTCATCTGGCGGATCGCTTGAGTTTGAAAACGGATCCATCATTGGTTATTCAAGCGCAACCCTCACGTTATTAAGTGGCGGAACGCTTATTGTTGATGCGGGATCTCAGAGATATACCGGAGCGAATTATATACTCTCTGGAGGCACGATATCAACGTATAAAGGACCGGGCACTATTACGTGGACAAGTGCAGGCGGTAATTTGGTTGTTGAAAGTGGCGCCGTACTACAAAGTCAAAACCCTGTATCAGGACCCTCAACAATTATTGTTAAATCTGGCGGCGAGTTGTCTTCGGCTACGTTGCAGTCTGGGAATGCTCTTGCGGTATCCGGCGGGTCTGTAGCTGATATAACGGTTAACAGTGGTGCTACAGAAACGGTTTTTTCCGGGGGTGTTGCGTCGCGTCAAACTATTCAGCCCGGTGGTAGCGTCGTTGTTGATAGCGGTGGAGCATTAATACAAAAAGGAGCTAACGGCTCAGGAAACTTGGCCAATAGCGGCTCAATCGTTGTTTCAAATGGCGGTGTGATTTCAGGCGGAGCCACTGTCGGTGGTGGCGTGACCACTGTTTTGAATGGTGGCACTGCAAAAGATGTAGTTGCTGGAAACGCAGGGTCTGTCGGAACGGTAGTCTTTTCTTCCGGTGCTATTCTGCAAGGCACAACGGTTGCACGCTCAGGCGGCACGGTAAGTGGCGGTGATCTGGCATCCGGCGCATCCCTGCAGGTGCAGTCCGGCGGTATGGCCTCGGGAACGGTTGTTGATAACGGCGGCGTGATTGATGTCCAGGCGGGCGGTCAGACTTATTACACTACAGCAGGCAGTGGCGGTGTCATCAATGTCGATTCCGGTGGGTCTACATGGTACACTGTGGTTGATGGCGGAACGCTGAATCTGTCTGGTGGAGGTACGGGTACGAACGATGCATTCGTCACCAACTCCACAACGTTCACATCGAACGGCGGTACCGTAAACTTACAAAGCGGATATAGCGAAAACCGGACATGGAATGTCCCGGCTTCTGTCAATCTGAATGTGACCAGCGGCGCCGCTATCACCAATGCGGTTATCTCCTCCGGCGGTGTTGTAAATGTTGCAAGCCAAGGTGCTATCTCCGGTACGGTCACGGTGCAGAACGGTGGCTCGGCGACAATCTGGAACAACGCCGGTGGTACAATTGATCTACAATCAGATGATAACGCAGGGCTAACTGTTTCCGGTCTGGCCTCAGGAGGAACCCTGACGACTGTCATCACTGGGTTCAGTGGTGTTGGTCCAGGAAATTCTGACAGCATTGATCTGGCTGGTGTATCGGCTGCGGGTGCATCTTATGCATACCCATCTGATGATCAGGTCGTTATTACACTGGCGAGCGGAGCGAACATCACGCTCAACATTGCTGGCGTTAAAAATACAGGTTTCGTGTTGGTTGATGACGGGCATGGCGGGGCGAATGCAGAAGTTTGTTTTCTCGCTGATAGCCTGATTTCCACACCGTCAGGCACAGTTGCGGTTCAGGATATACAAATTGGCGATAAAATCCTCAGCTACACAAACGGAGTTGTAGCAGAACAAACTGTTGTCTGGACTGGCCACAAGAAGACGACGGTTCGGTCAGGATTATCCGATGATATGGCGGGCTACCCAGTCCGTATTCTGAAAGACGCTGTCGCTGATGGCGTTCCGTTCAAAGATATGCTGATTACACCAGAGCATTGCCTATTTTTTGACGGACGGTTCGTTCCTGCCCGTATGTTGGTCAATGGTATTTCTATTTTTTATGACCGTTCCATTACGGCATATGATTATTATCACGTAGAAACACATCATCATGCAGTGATCTGTGCTGATGGGATGCTGACAGAAAGTTATCTGGATACAGGGAACCGTAAAACCTTTCGCCAGGAAGGTCTTGTTGTTGCGCTGCGGAATACTGGCAGCACCTGGGAAGACGATGCCGCGGCTCCCTTGTGTGTTGAGCGTTCTTTTGTTGAACCCCTTTTCCGTAATCTGGAACTTCGTTCTCAGGAGATTTTTGGGGCGCCTGTTTGCGAAGAAACAGTTGCAACAACCAGTGACCCAGATGTTCGTCTTGTGACGGAAGCTGGTGCAGTGGTCCGGCCGTTACGCCAAGACGGTGGTGTCTACAGTTTCATGTTGCCGCCTGGCACAGCACAGGTTCGCATTGTTTCACGCACAAACCGTCCGGTGGATGTTATTGGGCCTTTTGTGGATGATCGTCGTGAGCTGGGGGTTGCTGTTGGAGAGATTAATCTGGTTTTCGCCAGCGGAAAGCAGAATATCGTAGCGCATCTTCGGACCGAAAAGCCTGAAGGATGGTATGCTACAGACGCAAATAATGCAGCCGTTTGGACAAACGGCAATGCAGTGCTGCCCTTGGAAGAGGCAACCAAAAATCCTATGGGCATTCTTGTGCTGACACTGTGCGCAGCAGGGCCCTATTTACTGACAGATCATGATGAAAAAGAGATTAGTCTGGTTGGATAAATAAAGGAAATCCCCATACCTGTAGAGGTATGGGGATTTTTTACTGATAAGCTGATAAGACGCAGCATGTGAGTTCCCAGATTGGGAAGACAACTGGAAAAGCCTTGTTTACCCATCATAATCCGGTCTCATGACGTTTTTTCAAGGCTATATAAGTTAGCACTCGGAGGAACAGTTCCAACGGGTAACGTGGGTTATTGATGGTTTCGATCACCCTCTCATTGACGTCGTTTATGATGGCGACATCCCATTCCGAAATTGCATGCTGGATAATGTAAGCAAGGAGATTGAGGTGTTTGACAGCCTTGGCTGCTGCATATCTGGCAGTGGTCATGCGATCCCGGCAATCTCGGACGTTTGCGGTTGAGAATTTTGATAATCGTATCGAAGCCAGAGTGATGCGTCACGGAGGATTGCGGCAATATGCCTGATCCTGTCGGCTTTCCGATGGTCATGCTCTCGTCGCGGTACCATTCAACAAGTGTGCCAATCGTCATCTTGTCGAGAGGGCGCGTATCCGTGAACTGGCGAAGTTCTGCCTTGGCGGCCGTTTCATTCAGCTAGCGTCACGCCTGCGCCGTAGGGGAGAAAGTCTGCTGCACCCGTCGACCGTCGACCACCTTACGGGTCATGTATTGCTTAGGGCCACGATAGCTCACAATGCGCGGTAAAGGCTTGCCAGTGGCGGGGTCTGTGCGCCTGCTCGTAACATCACTTGCCAGAGTGTTGTTTTCTGCCTCCATGAAAGGAAACTGCAACGTTCCTCGCGATGGTGTGAAACCCATATTTTTGGAAGAGTTTTGCCTAAAAAGCCAATGAAAACATTGGCGTCCCGTACGGGATTCGAACCCGTGTTGTCGCCGTGAGAGGGCGATGTCCTAGGCCTCTAGACGAACGGGACGTAGAGGGGTGAGCGGATTACTACGAGAAAATCTGAGCGGACACAAGCGGAGAAAAAGCAGAACAGCGGAGTGTGCTTTGCAGGTAACAGAGGAAGGGGAAGGTAAGGGTTTCCTTAAAAATTGCGTTGATACGTTATATCATAACAGATAAAAGGCGGGAGTTAGCTCACTTCCAAACCCTTAAAGGCCAATCTCTTATGCTGGTGTCTCGTCTTTCTTTTCTGCTGGCATGCTCAACCGTCTGCACGACAGCAGGATTTCTGTTCTGTATCGAAAAAGCTCAGGCTCAGACGTTACCTGCTGGCACGCCGCAGACAGTGCAAACACTTCAGCCAACGGTTGAGAAAAAGTCTGCTCAGGAGAAAAAGACGGTACAGGCCTCTGCGCGCACGGTGCGTCAGGACGATACAGCGAAGGGCAAGCCCACCGGTCAGGAAACTGTGTCCATCCAGCCCGGTCTGGCAAACAGGCCGGAACGCGTGACGGTTACGGCACATCTGGACAGGGCCAGATCAGAGCTTCAGCCTGATACAGGGGCCACGGTTTATCGTTTTGACCGCAAGGCGCTGGAAACCATTCCGGGCGGCGATAACACGCCACTGAATCAGGTGCTTTTGCAGGCTCCCGGTGTGACGCAGGATAGTTATGGTCAGATCCATGTGCGTGGTGACCATAATGAAGTGCAGTTCCGGCTGGATGGGGTGCAGCTTCCTGAAGGGCTGAATGTGTTCGGGCAGGCACTGATGACGCGCTTTGCGGATAGCATGTCCCTCACGACCGGCGCGCTCCCCAGCGAATTCGGATTTTTGCAGGCTGCTGTTGTAGATATTACCACCAAGAACGGCACGACTAATGCCGGTGGTAATGCCTCAATTTACGGAGGGGCGCGTGATTACTTCTTCCCGTCGCTTCAGTATGGCGGGCATCAGGGGAAGTGGGATTACTTTGCGACGGCAGATTTTGTGCATGATCGCGTTGGGATTGAAAATACGACCAAATCCTTCAACGCTGTGCATGACCTGAGCAATCAGTATCACTTCCTCGGCCATTTGCGGTACACAGCGGATGAAAATACACGGATCAGCTTTATTGCAGGTGTTTCCAACGCGGAATATCAGTTGCCGAATAACCCAGGTCAGCAGACGCAGTTTGCAGAACCGTCTTATACCGGGAGCAATCTGGCGCAGAAGCTGGATGGCAGTGTTGACAGCGCCAGCCTGAATGAACACCAGAAGCAGATTACAGATTTCGCTATTCTTGCTCTTCAGAAAGAGATTGGAGCCTTTAGTCTGCAAAGCTCGGTGTTTACCCGCTATAGCAGCCTGCGTTATTCGCCGGATGAACTGGGCGACCTTGTCTATAACGGTATTGCTCAGCGGGCAGCGCGCTCCATTTTCTCAACAGGCACACAGCATGACGTCACCTGGCATGCTGCAAAAGATCACACTGTGCGGTTTGGTTTTCAGGTTTTTGTGGAACGCACGATCTCAAAGACAGATTCCACGGTCTTTGGGGCAAATGGTGTGGATGAGGATGGCAACCCGACCTTCGATTCAACGCCTATAAAAGTTTACGACGGTAGTGGTAAGACCGGCACCGTTTACGGTTTGTATGCACAGGATGAATGGACACCGCTGCGGAATCTGACCGTCAATTATGGTCTGCGTTTTGACGGGGTGAGTGAATATACCAGCGAGAAGCAGGTCAGCCCGCGTCTGAATGTTGTCTGGAAGCCCTGGAAAGGGGCTACGATCCATGCAGGCTATTCCCGCTACTTCACGCCGCCGCCGTTTGAAGTGGTGAGCAGTTCTGCGCTTTATAAATTTGCAAACACAAGCTCTGCGGCGGAAGTTACGCAGAACTCAACAGTTAAGGCAGAGCGTGACCATTACTTTGATGCGGGCATTCAGCAGCAGATCCTGCCGGGCTGGCGCGTATCTTTTGATGCCTATTACAAGCTGGCCGACAACCTGATTGATGAAGGTCAGTTTGGTGCCCCAATTGTGCTGAGTGGCTTTAACTACCGCAAAGGGCAGGTGAACGGTTACGAGGTCAGCACCTCTTATGATAAGGGACCGCTGTCTCTCTACGGGAACTTCGCCTGGTCTCGCGCTATTGGTAAGGATATTACCAGTGCGCAGTTCAACTTCGGGCAGGATGACCTGAATTATATCCAGCACCGGTGGATTCATCTGGATCACGACCAGCGCTGGACGGCCTCTGCCGGAGCGGCTTACAGCTTCTTCCACAAAAGCTGGCATCCGCTGCGTGTCTCCGCCACTATGGTTTATGGCAGCGGTCTTCGGGCTGATGGCGATGTGCCGAACGGGGCTGTTGTGCCGCAATATGCAACGTTCAACTTTGCGGCCGTGCAGACGTTCAAAAACCTGTTTGGGCACTCCTTCCTTGGTAATACGCAGGTGCGGCTGGATGTTACCAACCTGTTTGACCGCGCCTATCTGCTGCGGGATGGCAGTGGGATTGGTGTTGGCGCACCGCAATATGGCCTGCGCCGGACTATTCTGACTGGCATTACTCAAAGTTTCTAAAACGCAGTTGTCAGAAAATAATTTACTATAATGCGTAAATTATTTTCTGACTTTACCCGCTCTATAGAGTCATTTTCCCCCTCAATCCTTTTATGGGTTGGGGGTTTTTGTAATAAAATCTATAAAAAATTTCTGTTAGCCATCATAAACGGGTGATAGAGAACTGTCTGTTCAGTATGACAATGTTTTCTGCACAGGATTGTGTGGGCGTCTGCTGTATTATGCGGCATAGCAGCCTGTTAATTGTAAACATGCTTAGGGCAGAGTAAGAGCCACATCCGTATGCGGAAACCGTATCGGATGTTTGGGAGAGCACGAAATGGTACAATCAAGACGGAACATACCCAGTATGTCAGGCCAGTCTGAGGACCATGTAAAAGATACTGAAGAACGGGATATCGTCTCTCCCGGGGCAGACCTCGGGCAGAGAATGAAAATTCTGCGCAAAGCCGCAGGCCTGACACAGCAGCAGGTTGCTGATGCACTGGGTGTGTCTCGCCCTGCTATTGCGTTCTGGGAGACGGGCCGGGAAGGCAGTGCGAGAAAGCATATTCCCAAACTTGCCGCTTTGTTTGGCGTGGAGCCGGAAATTTTCCTCACAGGCTATGTGCAAGAAGATATCGCGCTGACAGTCACACCGGATGAATACGATATCCTGCGGTTGTACCGCATGCTTGACCCCTCACGTAAGGTTTCTGCCCAGAAGTGGATAGAGCGGCAGGTCAGAATGTGGCGCAAGAGCGAAGAAGGCCTCTGAAGCAGACGTATGACGCGGGCGTCTTCCCGTGCTTTCTCCGCGCGTGTCGGGGCAGGCGGAGATCTGCACGCAGACACGTGAGGGAACTCTCAGCCCGCTGACCCATTTAAACACCCAATTGGAGGGATGATAAAACAGGGAGAGCACAATGAAACGTGCCGCCTTTTTTCCGCTGGTGGGGATAGGAGCGATGCTGGCGCTGAACTGTGCTGAAGGAGCGCAGGTATCAGACGTTACCCCGGTTGTGGCGGAAGTCCCTGTTGTGGAAGGTGGTCTCTATCATGTCGATAATCTGCGCACGCAGGTGGTTTTTTCAGTCTCCTGCCTGAGTGTCAGCTGGTATTATGGCATGTTCTCCGGCGTATCAGGGTCTCTTCAGCTTGATCCCGCACATCCTGAACAATCGCACGTGGCATTACGGTTGCCTGTACAGTCCCTGACGACGACCTCTGGCTCCGTGGCGGAAACGCTCCGTGGCGATGATTGGCTGGATGCCCGGAAATATCCTGATGCCACATTTATTTCGACGCAAATTGTGTCCGATGGTCCGTCACGCGCAAGAGTGGCCGGGCGCCTGACGCTGCATGGCGTAACACGGCCTGTGACGCTGCGTGTCCATTTTGTCGGCGCAGGAAAAAATCCAACGGATCAGGATTATATCGTCGGGTTTGAAGCTGATGGGACCATCCAGCGCAGCGCGTTTGGCATCAGACATGCCATGACGGCTGTGGGGGACGATGTGAAACTCTCCCTGACAGGCGTTTTTGAAAAAGACCCGTCAGGAATTGTCCATTAAAGACCGCCAGCACCCATCAGGGGGCTTGCAGGGTAAGGGCGGCGGCGCTCGCAACATCCTTGCGCAAAGCAATGACATTGCCTTTGCCGTCCGGATGGACACGGTTGGTCAGGATCAGGACAAATGTTTCCTTGTCCGGCACCAGCCAGAGCGATGTGCCGGTAAAGCCGGTGTGGCCGAAAGAGTTTGCCGGAAAATGCTCCCCGCGGGGCGAGGAGTAATGCGTGGCGATATCCCACCCCAATCCGCGCAGATCAGATTTTCCAGCGGGTTGCTGCGGGGTGGACATCAGCACAAGGGTCTGCGGGCGAAGCGGGAAGGCTGAGGGCAGTCCAGCCCGGCGGGCCAGCAGAGCATGCGCATAGGTTAGCATGTCATTCGCGCAGGAGAACAGACCGGCATGTCCGGCAACGCCATCCATGCGGCGGGTCGTCGGATCATGCACCACGCCCCGGAGCATCTGGTTCTGCTCATCATACTGGGTGGGGGCTATGGCGTCGTGCAGGGCGCTGTCTGGCAAAAAGAAGGTGCGGGAGAGGCCAAGGGGCTGAAGAATGTTTTGAGTTGCATAAACATTCAGAGTGAGGCCCGAGAGTTTCTCAACAATCAACCCGAGCGTGATGAAGTTGATATCGCTGTAAACAAACCGCTCGCCGGGGGGATTGATCGGGTGTGCGTCAATCACGCGCTGAACGGCAGCCTCCTTGCCATGCCAGGGTGTGGCAAGATCAAGGTCCGGGGCCAGACCGGAGTAATGCGTGAGCAATAGCCGGACGGTAATGGCCTGTTTGCCGTTGGCGGCAAAGGCGGGGAGATACGTGCTGACCGGTTCATCCAGTTTCACAAGGCCACGCTCATACAGTTGCATAATGGCCGGGGCGGTAATCAGAACTTTGGTCAGAGATGCCATATCGAACAGCGTGTCCCACGTCATCGGTTCTTTATGAGGAACCAGTGCGCGGTTTCCAAACACACCTTTCCAGACCGTTTGTCCCGCCTGTCCGACAGCAGCGACGGCACCTGGCGTTTTCCCCTCCTGAACAGCTTTCTGAAAGATCTGGTCGAGCGCGGCAAAGCGGCTGTTGGGGATGTTTTGTGCCCATGCAGCATTCACTCCGAACAGGCTTAGCCCTGTGGCCAGCGTGCCGGATTTCAGGGCCATACGGCGGGAGAGGCGGAAAGAAGCAGGCATTGGGCGGGTCCGGCGTAAAGGGGATAGGAGTCAGGCGCAGGAGTGTAAAAGAGAAACCTCGTGATGCGCCAGTGTGAGAGACTACTGCTATCAGGGCGCAGCCTGCGCGACATACCGGAATGTCAGGTTAAAGCGGGTGGGGCCAGTCAACGGGTGCTGGCCCGGTTCCAGCGGTTTGACACCGTGATAATGCAGGCGGGCCTTGCCGCCCCACACCAGCACATCTCCATGTTCCAGTAAAATGGGATGCGCACGCGTTGTGCGTTGCAGGCCACCCCATAAAAACAGGATAGGCAGGCCGAGCGAGACTGAGACAATCGGCTGCGTGATATCGCCTTCATCCTTGTCCTGATGCGCGGTCATCCGCGTGCCTGCCTCATAGCGGTTAATCAGGCACGCATTAGGCTGAAAGCCTTCAAAACCGGCCGCAGCAGCACTCCGGCAGGCTAGCTGAAAGAGCTGGGGCGGCATGGTGGGCCAGAGGGTCTTCGTGGTCGGGTCTGTGCGCGTATAGCGGTAGCCTGACTGATCGGTAATCCAGCCCCATGTGCCGCAACTTGACATGGCGACAGACATTTGCCGCCCTCCGGGGGTCAGCATGCGGCGGAGGGGGGCTGCGTGCAGGACCGGGGTAAGAGCACGCCACAGGTCTTCTGCCTGATCCAGTGCAAAACCCCGCAGAAGAGTGGCGCCCGGACTGAGGGTAACGCGCTTTGGCCGGGTGTCTGTCAGCCCCAGATCCATCTGGCCAAAGCCCATCTCGGGCTGGGGTGGCGTAGTGTCTGGCATGGGGAAACCCTTCTGGCAGAATGAGACCAGAAGGGTGCCGAACCAGAGCCGCCGGAGCAATGATAATTATTCTACAAAAGCACGCGCTCCGGCTGCGTGCTTGTCCTCGTTGGTCAGGAAATGGGCGTGCGGTCCTGTGTTCTAACCGTTTGACCCGTTACGGACGCATCCGGGATTTCGACAGCGGGTTTGATCAGTGTGACCAGCCCCACCACCACCAGATTGACCACCAGAGACAACAGCCCTGTTGAGACCATGCCGGAGAGCGGGCCAAATGTGACCATATGGATGGGCTTCAGCCCGTCCATCCAGCACAGACCGAGCCCGAAGAGGCCACCAACAGCCCAGCCCGCCAGCATGGCAACGGCGGAGAAGCGGATACGCAGCAGACCAAGGATAAGGGCCGGGAAGGTCTGGAGGATAATCACCCCGCCTAGCAGCTGGAAATCAATGGCGAATTTGGCGTTCAGGAACAGCACGCACAACAGAGCACCGATTTTGACGGCCAGAGCCGTGATGCGGCTGGTGCGCACCGGGTCTTTCTGCGGGGGCAGCAGGTTGTTGGTCACAAGGTTGGCGGCCCCAATGGCCATGACAGCCGCCGGAACCAGTGCACCGACGGCAATGGCTGCAAAGCAGAAGCCACTAAACCATGCCGGAAAGATCTGCTGGAACAGCAGCGGCACAACCATGGTGGTATTGTCCGTTTTGATACCAGCAGTATGTGCCATCAGCCCCAGCATGGCGATCAGCCCCAGCACCACGGTGTAGATGGGCAGGAACACGGCATTCTGGCGAATGGTGTCCGCAGATTTTGCCGCCAGAATGCCGGTGAGCGTATGCGGGTACAAGAAAGCGGCCAGAGCTGAGGAGAGCGCCAGCGTGGCATAAGGCAGACCCTGCCCGGCATGCAGAACCGGCTGACTGGTGTCTGCTCCGGCAAACAGTGCCGCATAGCCGCCCATGTGCAGCGGAATGACCGTAACCGCCACCAGAACGGCGATGTAGATCATGATGTCCTTGATAAATGCCGTCAGCGCCGGGGCATGCAGCCCGCCCAGCCATGTATAGGCAGCCAGTGAGACAAAGGCGATGATCAGCGGGATATCGCCCGGCAGACCCAGAGCCTCAATCACTGTACGGATGCCGATCAGCTGCAGGGCGATATAGGGCATGACCGCGACCAGCCCGGTGATGGCAACAACAATTTCCAGCGGACGGCTGTTAAAGCGGGCGCGTACAAGGTCCGCCGCGGTGGCATGGCCCCCGGCATGTGCGAGCTTCCACAGGCGCGGCATAACCAGAAAAATAAACGGATAGACGATGATGGTGTAAGGCAACGCAAAAAAGCCGTATCCACCTGCCGCATAGACGAGTGCCGGCACAGCAATGACGGTATAGGCGGTATAGAAATCGCCCCCGACCAGAAACCATGTGACCCACGCGCCAAACTGGCGACCACCGAGAGACCATTCCTCGTCAGACGAAACAGTCGCACTTTTACCGCCGCCAAACAGCCCACGGAGCCACTGAATGGAACTGCCGATGATGATGGTGGCTGCAAAAAAGAGGATAAAGACGCCCAGCGCCCACGGATTGATGCCGCTCATGCGTCACGCCCTTTTTTCCAGACAATCCAGATAAAAATGGAGGTTACCGGCACCCAGGCCAGCTGGTACCAGTAGAAAAAGGGGAAGCCGAACAGTACGGGCGTATAGCGGTCGTACAGGGGCGTCCAGAGCAGCCCGAGAAAGGGCAGCAGGAGCAGCAGAGACAGGAATTTCATTTTAAGACGACCGGATTTGTTATTTTTTATTTTGGACCCGGATAGTCATGCACGCAGGGGCAAAGGTGTCAATTGCTTGTTGCGGAGTCAGGGGGGATTGATGCCGGTATTGTGTTTTTCCAGCTGGAAAGCGGCATTTTTGCCAGCCTTGTCATAACACAAAAGGGCAGGCGGACCTTTTTGCAGGTCAGGTCTTTCAGGAGAAAAACCTGAAAGACCTGACCTGCTGGAAGGCAGCGTTAGTTGGTTTTTCTGTGTTGTAACACAGTATTGAGGTGGTCACTGTACTGGCGGTAGCTGCCTTCCGGCACGCAGCCCATTTCTTCCAGATCTTCCAGATCGGCACCGCGATTGATCCATGTGTTCACTTCCCGGAAGTCTAGTGCGGCGGGGATCGTATGCGGTTCATACACCAGCGGGTTTTCTTCCCCCTGTGTAGCACCAAAAGGCATGAAGTTTTCAGCGGCCGGTACCTTGCTGCCCCGCAGACTGATTTCACCACAGACAATCTGCTTCTCACCGGAGCTATGAGTGGTGATCTTTCTGAACTTTGGATGGTCCTCTGCAAAGCGTGTGCTCAGCATATGCAGGGTAGATTTTACAAACGGGCTTGCATCCTTGTCACTGCCATCAACCACCGTCTGCGCGTGTGCTGCGCCCACGGAGGGGAGCAGCGACAGGCCTTGCAGGCTGAGACAAAGAATAAGGGCACGTTTCATGGTCAGGTCCTTCTTGCATGCTGGGCGCATGGTGCCTTGCCAGAACAGGAAGATCAATCGCTCCTCCTGTTCTGGTAAACGGGGAGATGTGGTTACAGCCTGCGGCCTGCGGGGCTGATGCCCCCACAGGTCAGCTGACCGCCGGGCATGGGGTAAGGCACGCCTGTTGTTGCTGGCAGAGAGAGGGGCAGGCCGCGCAGACTGCGCACGGCCAGAAACCCGAAACACTCGGCCTCCAGTGCATCACCATCCCACCCCAGAGTTTCGACGGGCTGCACCGTGCCGGGCACTCTTTCTGCCAGCATGCGCATCAGTGTCGGGTTGTGGCGTCCACCGCCGCACACAAACCAGTGCAACGGCTGTTCCGGCAGCGGGGTGCCAGCAATGGCCGCAGCCGTGAAAGCGGTAAGGGTAGCAGCGCCATCTTCAACGCTGAGTGTCGAGATCTGTTCCAGCGCCTGATGAAAACTCAGCCGGTCGAGAGATTTTGGCGGGGGCTGGCGGAAGAAATCATGCGCCACAAGGGCAGAGAGGCAGGCAGTATCAATCGTTCCCTCAGCAGCACAGGCGCCATTAAAGTCGCAGGGCTGGCCGGTGTGGCGGAACATCCAGTCATCCAGCAAGGCATTGCCCGGCCCGGTGTCACAGGCCAGCACGTCGCCAGAGCGGGTCATGAGTGTGAGGTTGGCCACACCGCCAATATTGAGCACGGCGCTGGGCGTGGCGTGCCCGTGCAGCAGGGCGGCATGGTAAAGCGGCGCAAGCGGCGCGCCTTCGCCTCCTGCCTGAACGTCAGCGGTGCGGAAATCATGAATAACCGGCAGATCCGTCGCAGCGGAAAGGCGGCTGGCATTACCAATCTGCCATGTGCGGCCGGGCGCATGCAGAATGGTCTGCCCGTGCAGCCCGATGATATCCACACGGGTATCTCCTGCTTTGGCGCGAACCGCCTGCACGGCCTGCGTGTGCACGTCGGTCAGTGCCTGTTCCGCGTCCAGCAGGTCCGCATCGTCTGGCGATAGGCTGGCTGCGCGGTCCAGAATGTCGCGGAGTCTGGCGCGAAGGGGCGCATCATAAGGGACAGTCAGAGACGGCCCGTGATGAAAAACCCTGACGCCATCAGTTGTGATAAGCGCGGCATCCACGCCGTCCAGAGAGGTACCACTCATCAGACCGATGGCTGTCAGCGGGGAGAACGTTCCGCCGTCCTGCACCTGTGGGGTAGGGTCTGCCGGTGCGTTAATCCCGGTCATGGTGTGCCGCCAGCAGAAGGTACCGCACTGTCAATGCCCGGCAAGATCCGGCCCGTGCTGACCTGCCAGAGCAAAATACGCTCCTCGCCATTGGTGGAGACATGCAGGGCCAGAAGGTCATCCCGCACACGGGCCATGCTGATCAGATGTGTGCCCGCGGGCAGAACCGGATGAGCAGGAGCATCCTGCAAGGGAACAGCCGGGGCAGAAAGAGTTGGGCTGGCGGAGGGCGTATGAGACCCCATCCGGTGGATAATGACGCCCACCAGTCCAACGGTGCCCACCACAATCAGAATGCCCATCCCGATGACAGCTGCCATCAGTGCTTTGGGCGTGCCCGGTGTTTGTTCCATAATCTGTCCTGCTTGCTCTGCTCAGCGCGCCGAGGCGGCGTGGATATGGCGTTTCATGGTTTGGATTACGGTTGGCAGTCCGTCAAAAATTGCCTGCCCGATCAGGAAATGTCCGATATTCAGTTCCATGATTTCGGGAAGAGCTGCAACAAGACCAACATTTTCATAAGTCAGGCCATGACCTGCATGCACTTCCAGCCCGGCTGCTGCCGCCTGTGTTGCTGCGGCGCGCAAACGGTCCAGCTCGCCAACCCGGCCTTCGGCATAGGCCCCGGTATGCAGTTCCACCACCTGTGCGCCTGCGGCGGCAGCGGCCTCAATCTGGTCGGGGTCCGGGTCGATAAACAGAGAAACGCGAATGCCTTTTTCCGTCAGAGCCTGCACGCGGGGTTTCAAAGCGGGGAGTTGCCCCGCCACATCCAGACCGCCTTCCGTGGTCAGCTCTTCCCGTCGTTCCGGCACAATGCAGCAGGCATGGGGCAGGAGTTTGCAGGCAAGGGTGACCATCTCATCCGTGGCGGCCATTTCCATATTCAGCGGCGCTTTGATTTCCGTGCGCAGGCGCTGGAGGTCGGTATCCCGAATATGGCGACGGTCTTCCCGCAAATGCGCGGTAATGCCATCCGCTCCGGCCTGCACAGCCAGCAGGGCAGCGGCAACCGGATCCGGGTGCGCACCGCCACGGGCATTCCGCACGGTGGCGACGTGGTCAATATTCACTCCAAGCCGAATGGCGGGGCGGGATGTCGTCGTCATGATGCCTTCCTTCGGTTGTCGGCCAGTTCTGCTGCCAGCCTCAGTGCGGCCAGCAGGCTGCTCGGGTCAGCCTGTCCGGTCCCTGCAATATCAAAAGCTGTGCCGTGGTCAGGAGATGTGCGAATAATGGGTAGACCCAGCGTGATATTCACACCCTCCGCCATATCCAGTGTCTTGAGCGGGATAAGCCCCTGATCATGATACATGCACAAGGCCACATCATATCGGGCTCGTGCATCCGGTGTGAACATCGTGTCCGGCGGCAGAGGGCCGAAAATGGTCATGCCCTCAGCCTGCAGGGTGCGGATGGCCGGAATGATGCAGTCCAGCTCTTCCCGTCCCATTAGGCCGCCTTCACCCGCATGCGGGTTGAGGCCCGCGACTGCCACGCGCGGGCTGGTCAGGCCAAAATCGCGTTTTAATCCCTGCACCGTGGTGCGGGCGGTGCGGATAATGAGTTCAGGCGTCAGTTGCTCAATCGCTTTGCGCAACGCCACATGGACGGTCACGGGCACAACCTTAAGAGACGGGCCAGCCAGCATCATCACATCCTGCCCGGGCACGCCGCACAGTTCGGCCAGATAGCCCGTGTGGCCGGGGTGCGTGAACCCGGCCTGCTTCACCACATCTTTGCTGATGGGGTTGGTGACCACCGCAGAGGCCTCGCCAGCCTGCACAAGGCGCACGGCCTGCGTAATGCTGTCGATCACGCTGCCCGCGTTTCGGCTGTCCGGCGTGCCGGGGGTAACGGGCACAGCCAGAGACAACGGTAAAACCGGAATGGCATCCCGAAACACCGTGCGTGCCTCGGCAATGTTGCCAAGCACACGCACGGGGGCCTCTGTTTCCAGAAGAGCCGGGTCTCCCAGAAACACGAAGGCCGGTCCGCTTTCCCGCAGCGCCTGCCAGGCCTTCACGGTAATTTCCGGGCCTATGCCTGCCGGGTCACCTTGTGTCAGCACCAGCATGGTGGTCAGTCCCTCATTGGTTGTGTCAGTGGGTTTTCCGGGCAGCCAGAGCGTAAAGCACCCGGATCCATGAGCGCATGCCTTTGTGGAAGCATGTCAGGTCATACTTCTCATTGGGGGAATGGACGCGGTCATCTTCCAGCCCGAAGCCAATCAGCAGGGAGTCCATGCCCAGCGCTTCCTGCACTTCAGTGACCACAGGGATGGAGCCGCCACAGCCGATGACGGCTGCGGGATGCTGCCACTCTTCTTCCAGTGCCTTCAGAGCCGGAGGCAGGAACGGCATGTCGGCCGAGACAATGCTGGCGCGGGAGCCACCATGCGCCGTGAACGCTGCTTTACAGTCTGCGGGCAGGCGGGTTTCAACATGCGCGCGGAAGGCAGCACGAATAGCGTCCGGGTCCTGTGTGCCAACCAGACGGAAGGAGACTTTCGCCATGGCTTTGGAAGGCAGAACGGTCTTGAAGCCCTTTTCCTCATACCCGCCGCTGATGCCGTTAATCTCGCAGCTCGGGCGGGACCATGTCTGTTCAAGGGCTGTATAGCCAATCTCGCCAGCCGGCAGGCTCAGGCCAACGGGGGCCAGACCTTCTTCATTCGTGGGGCCGATCTTGCGCCACAGGGCACGAGTTTCCTCCGGAATAACCGGCACACCTTCATAAAAGCCCTGAAGCGTGACGCGGCCCGTTGCGCCATCACGCAGGTCCGACAGGATGTCGCACAGAAGCTGGATGGGGTTGCGGGCTGCGTTGCCATACATGCCAGAATGCAGGTCACGATTCGCGCAGGTAATGGTGACTTCCTCGCCCACCATGCCGCGCAGCATGGTGGTGATGGCGGGCATGCCACGGCCCAGCATGCCGGTGTCGCAAATCAGCGCGACATCCGCTTTCAGCTCATCCCGGTTGGCTTCCAGAAACGGCAGCAGATTCACGCCGCCAGATTCTTCCTCGCCTTCAATCAGCATGGTGACGCTCAGCGGCAGCGTGCCGTCGGCAGCACGCAGGGCGCGGCAGGCTTCCACAAAGGTCATCACCTGCCCCTTGTCATCCGCAGCACCCCGGGCCGTGATTTCCATGTCACCCGTCGGTCCTTTGACCAGAACCGGTTCAAACGGAGCGGAAGTCCACAGGTTCAGCGGGTCAACCGGCTGCACGTCATAGTGGCCATAGAACAGCACATGCGGGGAGCCTTCCGGCCCCTTGGCATGGGCGACGACCATCGGGTGACCTGGGGTTTCACGCGTGCTGGCGTCAAAACCAATCTCACTCAGTTCCGTCACCAGCCATTCCGCTGCCTTGCGGCAGTCGGGGGCATGGTCGGGCTGGGTGGAAATGCTGGGAATACGCAGCAGGTCAAAAAGACGTTTCAGGCTGTCATCCAGCCCTTTGTCTGCCAGATCAAGAGCGGCCTGTTCTGTCATTTTTTTATCCTCTGCGTCGTAGGGCCTCAAACACGTCAGGCTCAGCGGCCTGTGGTGCTCATGCAATCACACGATTTGGAGGCAGAGGAAAGGTCAGAAACCGTCAGGGGTGAAATCAGCCAGGAATTGATACAGCAGGTTGGGCGTATAACCGTATTCCACGGCCTGCACTGCTTCAGGGTGCGTGATGCGATACCATGCCGGGTCAAACTGGCTGGAAAGCTGCACCGTATCCGGCATGCTTTTGTCTGCGTGCAGCAGATGGATAAACGGGGAGAGGTGCGCCAGTTCCGGGTTTTCCGGCCTGTTGCGGATGTAGATGTCCGGGTTGAAAAACAGATGCCCGGACCGATGCTCTTTATCCCCGGACCGTAGAAAATGGTCATAGCCATTGGCAAACCCGTTTTTCTCGAGGTTGGGCAGGCTGATGTCCGGGGAGCTGGACGTATAATACCGCTCCGAGAACAGGTAGTGGGGGGACTGTGTTTTGAACCCGCTGCGGCAGTAATGTTCAAAGCCGGACCGGCAGCGATTAGCGGCAATCTCAGCCAGTGCTTCCGAGCAGTTCCGCCGATACCATTCTTCATCAAAATAGCGGTTGGGAGAATGGCCGGAAAATGCCCCCTGATCCTCATACCACGCCTTAAGGTCCGCATCGGGAAGCGAGAGGACGTCTCCCAGAACAGTTTTATATTCCTGTCGGTACCACTCCGGGTCAAAGGCTTTCCAGAGGGGAGGGAACTGGAGTGACGTCATCGCATCAGGCTTTCTTCAAACGAACAAGAAGAACAGGGCGCCGGGATTGATCAGCCCTGAGCGCGGCGGTTGCGCCAGAGTTCTGCAAAGTCGATCTGCTGGACCACAATCGGCAGGAAACCTGCTTCACGGCTGAGTGTTACCAGTAGGTTCCGCGCACCAGGGAACAGCATGCGGGGGGCTTCAATTAGCAGGAGGGGCTCAAATGTTTCTGCCGTGGAGTGGTTGAGTGTGAAAATCCCGGCATAGGTCATTTTGGTTTCAAACAGACGCACCGGGTCTTCCCCATTCGGGCCGGGAGCCGTCTGGCCCTGGCAGTGCATGACCAGCTCGACCTCAAAATTCGGCATGTTTTCGCCAATCTGGTTGGCGCGGACATCAACCATAATAGCAATCTGCGGCCGTTCCTGAGCCAGTGCATAAACGGTCGGGGCACCAATAACCTGAAATGTGACGGCTTTGACGTATTGAATCCCCATCAAAACGCCCGGTTTTGCGGAGGAGCTTGCGGCACCGCCAATGGAATCTGTCATAAAATCGTTGTGGTCGGCCATGGTGTGCAAAGGCTCCTGTCGTCAAATTTCAATCTATGCTGGATAAGGAAGAAATGCGGCAAAGTCCGGAAGGAGTAACAGATTAGTACCTGATGCGCGAGGGGGATAGTCGGTTTATTGCTCCGTGGGAGCAGTATTAAAATACAAACCTTAACAAAAATTTGGGGTATAGCGATGTAGTCACCTTTTACGTCTTTCTTTCATCTGCTTCCTTGCTCTCCGTACACTGGAAGGCTACGAGAAACCCCATGATCAGACTCACTGTTGTTATCCCTTTCCTGCTGGCTCTTGTCATCTTCAGCGCCAGTAATCAGGACCCGCTGGATATGTGGCTGCTCACCTATAGCTGGAAATGTTCAGCTGGTGTGCTGGCCCTGATCGTCGCGGCAACGGCCTTCATCATGGGCGCGTTCTGCCTGTGGGCAGCCGAGCTGGTGCAACGCCGCCGTGCCCGCAAGGCGGAACAGCGGATTAAGGAGCTGGAAGCGCAGCTCGCACAGGTGCAGGCAGCCTCCGTCGTTGCCCAGCAGAGTGTCGCTCCCGCACCGCAGGTGGCTGGTCATGCCTCTCCTTCTCCTCTTCAGGAAGATCGTATCTGACATGAAGCGTAAGACTGGCCTGATTGCGGCACTCGATACACAAAACGCCGCGACCGCGCAGGCATGGGCACAGGCCGTGGGGCCGTCTGCCGGAGCGGTGAAGCTGGGGCTGGAATTTGCCTACGCGGCAGGGTTTCAGGCTGTGGCCGATGTGGCGGGCACAACCCCGCTGTTTCTGGACCTCAAACTGCACGATATTCCGAATACGGTTGCGGCAGCCGTTAAATCCCTGTCCAGCCTGCGCCCTAAAATGCTGACGCTCCATGCCTCTGGCGGTCTGGCTATGATGGAAGCCGCGCGCAAAGCGTGTGATGAAGCTTTTCCCGCTGATGCACGCCCCGCACTGCTGGCTGTCACGGTGCTGACCAGTCTGGATGATCACGCTCTGGCGGAAACCGGCGTGATGGACGGCGCACGGGCGCAGGTGCTGCGGCTGGGTAAGCTGGCTATGCAGGCGGGAATTGATGGACTGGTTTGTTCTGCGCATGAGCTTGCTCCCCTGCGGGATACGCTGGGGGATGCCCCCTTACTGGTCACGCCGGGAATCCGGCCCGCTGGCAGTCAGGCTGGGGACCAGAAGAGGGTTATGACACCTGGCCAGGCCAGTCAGGCCGGGGCTGACTGGATTGTGGTCGGTCGTCCCATCACGCAGGCTGCTGACCCGGCTGCCGCGGCTGCTGCCATTGCGGCAGAACTGGCTGCGTAACATGGTGCATCATCCGGCCTCCGCTGCTCGTGGCGTTAAAATTTGCGGGCTGACGGAAGAGGCCGGGTTTGATGCCTGCGTCACGCATGGTGCTGATTGGGTGGGGTTCGTTTTTTTTAACCGCTCCCCACGCTGCGTGACACCCGCTCAGGCCCATGCGCTTTCTGCCCGGCATGCCGGGGGGCCGGCGCGGGTTGGGCTGTTTGTGCATCCAGATGATGAGACCATTGCCCGTGTGCTGGATGAAGTCTCTCTGGATATTTTACAGATCTACGCCTCTTTTGAGCGGGCCACTGAGGTGCATGCGCGCTTCGGGTTGCCTGTCTGGCTGTCTCAACCGGTGTCCGCACGGGCTGATTTGCCTGCGCGCTGCCCTATTGGGGTAGAGAGGTTGCTGATTGAGCCCAAGCCTCCCGCCAGCGCTACGCGCCCCGGAGGGAATGCCCAGAAGCTGGATTGGGGTCTGATGCAGGGCTGGACGCCGCCTTTCCCGTGGATGCTGGCGGGTGGCCTGAACCCGGACAATGTGGCGGAGGCTGTTGCGATAACCGGCGCTCCGGCCGTGGATGTGTCATCCGGGGTGGAAAGTGCTCCGGGTATCAAAAGCCCGGATGCCATTGCCCGCTTCATCCAGAATGCCCGCTCGGTCACTTTTTCTGCCTGACAGGCAAAAACGCTCGTTTTCCCTCTTGCCTGATCCGTCAGAGTTGCTATTACCACTCCCGCGCCGGAGAGATGGCCGAGTGGCTTAAGGCGCACGCTTGGAAAGCGTGTGTACGTTAATAGCGTACCGAGGGTTCGAATCCCTCTCTCTCCGCCAATCACCCTTACAATGTAGTTTCAACGCGTATCACAAATGGCGGATTTCTGCGGATATCCTCTCAATTCGTGTTGCATCACGACTCATCAAATTGCACTCTATCCCACATCACGCGTGGTATGGAGTGTGGGAATAGATGGGCCGGTTATCAGCGACCTCTGTGAAAGTCACCAAAGAGCCTGGACGCTACGGAGATGGCGATGGGCTCTATCTTGTCGTGACCCCCTCGGGGAGCAAATCCTGGGTTTGCAGGGTTCAGAAGAACGGCAACCGACGAGATATCGGTTTAGGCAGCGTCAAGAAGGTACCCTTGGCTCTTGCTCGGGAGCGCGCCGTCAAAACACGAATGCAGGTCGAGGTTGGACTTGACCCCGTCTCAGAGCGTCGCAAAGAGGCAGGCATCCCTACATTTCGTGAAGCCGTCTCTCTGGTCTTTGCCGAGAACAAGGCGAACTGGAAAAATCAGAAGCACCGCGCTCAGTGGTTGTCTACGTTAGAGCGTTATGCCTTTCCCATCATTGGTGACCTCTCCATCTCAGAGCTCGACGGGCATCATGCTCGCGATGTTGTCGCTCCTATCTGGCTTGAGAAGCCCGAAACAGCGCGCCGGGTCCGTCAGCGCATTGGCAGCGTCGTGGATTGGGCTATTGGCAAAGGCTACCGAACCTTACCGTTGCCGCTCGCAGCAATGGACAAATCTCTCCCGCGAATCAAATCCAAGCCCGTTCATCATGCAGCACTTCCCTACGCGGAGGTGCCGCAATTTCTGTCTTATCTCCAAGAAGGAGATTCGATTGGTCGCTTAGCCCTGTCCCTCTTAATCCTCACGGCAACGCGCTCTGGCGAGATCCGGGGCGCAACCTGGGATGAAATTGACTTCGAGCATGCTCTCTGGACGATCCCGGCTGAGCGTATGAAGGCAGGCCGGGAGCATGTCATCCCTCTCTCATCCTCAGCACTCGCGCTGTTGCAGAAAGCTGCGACCTATAGGGAGGCGCGGAGTCCTCTGGTCTTTCCAGGGCAGCGAGGAGCGAAGCCGCTGTCGGACATGACGCTGACTAAAATCTGTCGCGACGCCAAGATCGAAGCCGTTCCACATGGTTTTCGGTCGTCTTTCCGCGACTGGGTTGCAGAAGAAACCACCTTTGATGGCGATATCGCCGAAATGGCCTTGGCTCATGCAATCGGGAATAAGGTCGAAGCTGCTTATCGCCGCGGCAATCTGCTCGATAAACGGCGCGTGATGATGCAGGCTTGGGCGCAGTTTTGCTCGCAATCGAAATCATAAATCATTTAGGTTGATCTGGTTTTCAACTGAAATGAGCGGAATGGGTCATGATCACACCGTGGGAAAATGCCTTCACCGTTGGGGGGTATTTTGTAAACCCTGATCTTCCATCGGACGGAAAAAGGCGAATATTAGGATATTCCAAGTCATCTATTGTCCAGATGGCTTATATTTTCTTCGCTCGATATCTAGTTTCAATTTTCTCAGCGATATTTCTTTTGGCATCTACGCTAGCATTTGTTCTCAATGAGATATTTCACAGAACATCTCATCAAAATATATTGTTTATTTTTATAATTTCAGCTTGTGCGTTCTTTCTTTCAATTTACGCGTGCGATCGAATTCATTTTACTCGCTTTCGCGTTCCGTTTCTCACCCTACCGGATGAAAGTTCTTTTCCCGAGTTGCGCCCCTTAATCGCAGCATTGCGATCAGGTGAATGGGAAGCAAAAACGTCGCAGGGTCTCATTCCAAACTATGTTTTTCAGAACCGCTGGTGGATTTTGTTGTTCTCTGGTGCAGACTTTAATGAGCGCCGCCGGTGGATTAATTGTTACTGGCGGACGGCGTACCATGGCGATGTTTGGGTCCGACGCGTTTCGGGCTCTTTACCTTGGCCGACAGATAAGCTTGAGCCGCCTTGTGACGTAAAAAACCAGAACAACACATCGAAGACATTGGTCGAAAAAGCTGTGTGCCACAAAAAAGCTGTGGCTATCATAACAAAGCGAACCGGGCGCTGGTTTGCGGAGGTTCCAAAAGATCAGCACGAGGCCTTCATTGAAGCCTATATTGGGGAGACCCATAAAATCGGCGAAGCGGCTGAGCAGCTCAAAATTGTCCTCCGCAGCATTATGAATCTTCCGAATGAAAAGGCGAAAGACACCCTGGACGAGTTGGCTGAATACGTTCTCAGTGTCCTCGAAAGTTCAAAACAGCAAGGGACGATCAAAACGATTTGGACGACAGACAGTCGTGATCCAAAGCCTTTGGAAACGATCAAAAAGATTATAGGGAATGGAAAAAACCATTCTTACGACAAGATACGCGATCGTGCTCTTGCGACGATCCGCAATGGTTTTGTGCATAAGAATATATAAATTCCAATGCCTTACGTTTTACGCCGTATGGCTTTCTATCTTCTTGGGTAAAAGCTCACGCATGGTGAGTCGCACGATTTAGGTTTGATCCGTTCCCCATCACTTGGAACGGATCATGATGACACAACACACGAACCTAAACCTTCTTCTCACGATTGATGATGTGCTCCGTATGACGGGCTATCGCAGCCGGTCGAGCATTTATCGCCTGATGAAGCGCTCCCAAATCCCGATGCCGATTATGGTCGGCGGAGGGCGCGTCCGATGGCGCTCTAGCGAGATCGAGCACTGGCTCAAGAGCCTCCCGACCCAATCCTACCGCTAGCGGCCTGAGGCGGCGCCTGCATCACCAAGCGCCGCGCCCCCTCAGACCTCTCGAACATTCTCACCCTTCCCATGACTTTGCGTCCTCGAACGCGAAAAGGATCTCGCATGCCCGTGTTCCTGAGTGCTTTTGCACGCCTTCAGTCCTGGCTATCGCCCGCTTCTGACCAGACCCTCTCGGTTAAAGCGCCCGCCCGTATCCTGCGGGGGGTTGGCCCGATCATCGAGAAGCTCATCACCGAAGACAAAATCGGCGAGAGTTACCGCTGCGCCACGTCTCATTGGTTTCGCTATGACGTGCCCTCTCTAGCCTACTATCTCGGCTCCACATCGACCTGTGTCATCGCTGGCCCGTTGCTGGAGCACGGCAAAGTCTACCGCCCAACAGGGGCGATCATTGAGACACCCGGCTTCGATGTTCGCCTGCCGCCAGAAGACGCCCACGATCTGGACCAACAGATTCGGCAGGCCATCGAAAACACGATCGTCGATTGGGTCGCGGAGTATCAAGAGCGCGAGCTTACCCCCGAGCCTCGCCATCCGCCGGGTTCAACAGTAGATCTCGACGCGCTTCTTGACGACACGGCGCCAGTGTTTCATCCAGACTCATTAGAGACACGGCCTACGCTGCCCAAAACACAGAAGCAGCGCCGTTCGACCTCCTCATCCAAGGGAGGTCAGCATGTCTAAACGACAGCCTGTCTTTCTCCCGATCGACCGACCCGAGACTTCGTCTCGGGCCACAAAAAGAAGAACACACCCCACGCACTGGCCTGCGGCTTTGAATGGCCGGTTTTCCCGAGTGCGATCCGCCTACACATCCGGCGATTTTGTTGGGCACCTTGGCGCGCATAGATTTTCCGAGAGTGCGGATTGCCTACACGGGAAAGTGCGGCCATGAGCACGGTCCAGCACACTCTGCGCCTGCCAAGGGCGCTCGATCAGGCTCTGCGCAAGCATGCGGCGGCTCGCGAGCTGACCCCTTATGCGCTCTTACAGCTCTGCGTGCGTAGCGGACTCGCGAGCGTGATCGAAGAGCGCGACCAAACCCCACTCTTCAACGAGATCGCGAGAGAGCTTGGAGCCCTCAGCGTCCGTGTTGCCCATGTCGAGCGCCTGACAGAACGCACGCTCTATGTCGCGTGTGCTGCCTATGTCTATGCCCGCACCGCAGCACCGGCCCGTGTCGATGACACCCAACTGACGGACGACATCACGGCCGCTTTTCAGCGCCAGCTTTCTCATGCCGGAGATGCCTCATGAGCAATGATCTCGACCAACGCGCTCATGCCCAGGCTTTGCGCGCCCTTCGACGCTCCGAGAGCGGCGCCCGAGCTCGCCAGGTTCTGCTCATCATCCTGTTTGTGGCCCTCGTAACTGGCCTGCTGGCCGGTCTTGCCACGACACAACGCGAGACACTGCGCCTGGCAAGCTCCTTTCTCTACGCAGAGGCACAACGCCCCGTCATGGCGATGACGGGCAGAGACGTTCCGATGCGCGTCATTATTGAGGGCAAAACCTACGACACCGGCGCGCAAGAGGTTCTGAGCGAGCCTTGGCTCCGGGTGCGCATGGTTGGCCTAATGGAGCGCGTCGTAATCGGCCTGATCTTGGGTTGTGGCGCCGCAATTGCGGGTCTTTGGCTCACCAAAGACAAACGACAGCGCAAAGCCGCTTCTGAGTTGGCGGATCGCTATATCAGCGGGACAGAATTGGTCTCAGCCCAAACGCTCGCCAAGGCCACGACCAACCCCGATGACCCAGCGCCACTCTTCATCGGATCAGTGCCGATCCCGCGCGGCTTTGAAACTCGCCATTTTGAACTGGATGGCTCGACAGGTTCTGGCAAGACCACAGCCATGCGTCAGATGCTCGATGGCATCGAAGCCCGTGGCGAGCCTGCGATCGTCTATGACATCTCCGGCACGTTTGTCGCTCAGTATTACAACCCCGTGCGGGGCGACATCATCCTCAGCCCCTTTGATGCCCGCGGGGTTTATTGGAATCTCTTTGACGAGATCCAGCATCCAGCGGATGCAGCACGGTTGGCGCGCTACCTGATCAACGAAACTGGAGACCGAGATCGAGATGTCTGGTTAGAGACGGCGCGCATCCTGGTCGCTAATATATTGCGCCAGCTTTGGGAAGAACAACGCGGAACACCGACCGCGCTGATCGAAGCGCTGCAATATATGACGAGCGAGGAGCTCGGCCGCTGGCTGGCGCATACCTCCTCAGCACGCACCTTTGCCCAGGATGCAGAACGCGCCACAGCCAGCGTGCTCTTTATGCTCGCCAAGGCCGTCAATCTGTTGATGTTCCTGCGGGCCGAGCCGGAACCGGGCACCAAAAGCTTCTCTTTTGCCGCATTCTTCCGTGGACTGGATAAGCACAAAGGCGGAACACGCGCCCCGTGGGTTTTTGTGCCGCGCAAGGAAGACTACTTTGAAGCCGTCAAACCGCTCATGGCGCTTTGGCTCGAATGTGCGGCCTCGGCGACGCTCGCATTGCCACCCTCAAACACGCGGCGTCTGTGGTTTGTACTCGACGAGTTCCCCGATCTTCCCCGCGTTGACAATATGACGCGGCTGCTACCCCAAGGCCGACAGTTCGGGGCGGCGGTCATTCTGACCTTTCAGACCATCGGACAGATGCGCAGCCGTTACGGTGAGCAAGATGCCCAGGCTATTTTAGGCAACTGCAACACGAAGCTGTTTCTTCAGCTCTCCGACACAGACAGCCGCGAGCGCGCCTCTGCCACGATCGGCAAGGTTGAGGTGGAGATCCAAACCGTCTCCGGCGTGATGGACACCAAGACACGGAAGCCCCAGATCACCGTGAGCTCTCGGCGTGAGGTCCGGCCTGCTGTGATGGAGAGCCAGTTCCGCCTGCCACCAGGGCGCGGTTATCTGCTCCTCCCTGATGGGCTTCCAGTGGCGCAAATCACCCTCAGCACAGACCACATTGCAGCCCGTGGCGCTCCAAAAGCCGCAGCTTTTGAAGCAATCGACCCAGCCAAAACATTCTGGGGCAAACAAGACAGACAGAATGCTGTGCGTGATGAAGCCGCAATTGAGGAAACCCCACCTAAGACGGTGCCAAAACCGACATCGGCCATTCCACCCAAACTCGCGCGTGATCAGGGGCCTGTCTAATGGTGGCGACCGTCTCCGGGCTGACCAATGCGGCGCAAGCCAGCGCCTATTATGAAGCCGATGACTATTATTCTGAGGATGGCCATGCGCCGTCCGCTTGGCGCGGAAAAGGTGCGGCTGAGCTGGGTCTATGTGGCGAGGTTGATATGGAGGCGTTCACACGCCTCCTCCACGGACAGATTTCCGAGGATCAGCGTCTGGGCACGTCACGTGATGAAGAATGGAGCCATCGCCCCGGCTGGGATCTCACCTTTAGTGCGCCGAAGTCCGTATCGATCATGGCGGAAGTGGCAGGCGATCGTCGTCTCATCGAAGCACATGAGGCGGCAGTCCAGCGCACACTTGCCCTGGCTGAGCAGCACCTGGCGGCAACCCGCATCCGGGAAGATGGCGAGGTTCGCCGTGAGGTGACGCAAAACCTTGTGATTGCAAGTTTCCGACACGGGACGAGCCGCGCGCTCGATCCGCAACTCCACAGCCACAACGTTATTTTGAACATGACGCAGGACCAAGACGGCCACTGGCGGAGCTTGGAGCCCCGCGCTCTGTATCAACTCCAAAAGCAGTTGGGGGCGCTTTATCGCCAAGATTTGGCGCATGAGGTGACAGAGCTAGGCTACGAGATCACCAAAGGCAAAGATTCGAGCTTTGAGATTGCGGGGCTTTCGCCTGAGAGCTTGGAAGCATTTAGCCAAAGGGCGCAGGCGATCGAGGCACAACTGGCGGAGCGTGGGAAGTCGCGCGCTCAGGCGAGTGCAGCCGAAAAGCAGACGATCGCGCTGGATACCCGGCAAGCCAAAGAGGCTGTGCCCCAGGCTGAACTCGTTCAGGTTTGGAGAGAGGTCGCAGACTCAGCCGGACTGACGGAGGAAAAGCGCCGCCAGCTTGTGGCAGAGGCTCAGGGGCGCCTGGCGGCGCAAGCCGATCAAGAGAGTTCCAACGCGTTTGGCCGGGAGCTCTTGGCGGATCAGGCTGTTGCTCAAGGGGCGGCGATGCTGGGCGAGCGCAATTCTGTCTTCGCCACGACAGCGCTGCATGAGGCGGCAGGACGCTTTGCGCTTGGTGCAGTCAGCCAGGCCGAGATTGCTGAGGCGATCACTCGGGCCGAGACAATAGGTGAGCTAGAGATGCGGACCTATCTCGATTATCGGGGGGCCGCCTTTGACGGCATGACGACCGCGACCAATATCGCCCATGAGATGACGCTCTTGCGGCTTGAAGAGGACGGACGGCAGAAAGCCGAGCCCATCCTCTCCCCCTTTGAGGCTGGCAAAGCCGTGGCTCAGGCCGAGCAGCGCTCAGCCCTCACAGGGCACGCCTGGAATGAGGAGCAGCGTGCCGCGACCGCGCAGATCCTTACAAGCGGCAATCAGATCGTTGGGCTCCAAGGCTACGCAGGAACCGCTAAGACCTCAACGGTTTTGGCAACGGTGGCGAAAAGCGCAGAAGGGCAAGGGTATCGCGTCACGGCTCTGGCCCCGACCGCCTCAGCGGCGCAGGTATTGGGGGATGCGCTGGACAGTCGAGCCGATACTTTGGCGCGTCATTTTCTGGCCCCTGGCCGCCCGACCTCCCAGCCTCAGCTCTGGATTGTCGATGAGGCGTCGCTTGTCTCCGCAACGGACATGGCGAAGCTCTTGAGCACAGCGCAGAGCCATCGGGCTCGGGTGCTTTTGGTAGGTGATATCAAACAGCTTGGCTCCATTGAGGCTGGAGCCGCTTTTGAGCAACTCCAAGAAGCGGGCATGGCAACCGCCAAGCTGACGACGATCTTGCGCCAGACCAATGAGCACACAAAAGCGGCCGTAGAGGCCAGCTTAGCGGGGAACGCCAAGAAGGCTTTGGAGGCCCTGGATCGTGGCGGCGGGCGTGTGGTGGAGATTGCCGGTCGCGAAGCCCGGTTTGCGCAGATTGCCGAGGATTATGCAGCTCTTAGCCCGGAGGAACGGCAGAAGACGTTGGTGCTCGAGCCATCGCGCGAAGGACGGGATGCTCTGACCCAGGACATTCGAGAAAAACTGATAGAGCACGGTCAGCTCGGCGTAGAGGCTCTCAAGGCGACGAAGCTTGTCTCCAAGGATCTGACCAAAGCGGAGGCCAAGCGGGCGGAGAGTTATGAGCTCGGTGATATCGTGCGCTTTGCGAAGGATTACGCTGATAAAGGCGTGTCTCGGCATGGCGCCTATCGGGTCATCCAGGCGGATGAGGCGAGAAATGTGCTCACGCTTCAAGATGAGCGCGGGCGAGAGCTGGCTTGGCATCTTCGACAATGGGGAGCGGCACAGGCTCAGGTCTATCGTGAGGAATCCTTAGAACTGCGCGTGGGCGATCGGGTGCAGTTTACGCGGAACGACAAAGCGGCAAAGCGCATGAATGGGCAGCTTGGGGACGTGATCGCAATCGACTCAGACCGAGGCCTTGCCCGCGTCAAACTCCAAAGCAACCGGATTGAGACAATCCGACTGGAGAGTGCACGAGACCGGCATCTCTCTCATGCTTATGTGTCCACCGCTTTTGCAGCTCAAGGACGAACGGCGGATCGGGTGTTTGCCAATGCGGAGAGCTCGGCCACCCATCTTTTGGAGCAGAAGAGCTTCTATGTAGCGCTCTCACGGGCCAAGGCTGAGAGCGTGCTCTACACGAATGACCGCTCGAAGATGCAAGTTGGGCTCCAGGAACGTGCAGGCATGTCGGCTCGCGCGGTTAAGGAACGGGGAGCCGATATGCAGGACGGGAAACACAAGGCGCGAGAAAAGGCACAGGGCGCCAGTCTTGCTCTGTGAGGCACGCCATTGTGCCCGCTGCAATCTTATGTAACCAATTGAGTCATGCTTTGGCCGTTTGAACTCCATCGATCCTATCATCGTCGCAATGACATTCATGCGCGTTTTGGCGGTCAGCAACAGGGCGGCATTTCAACGCCCGCTGACGCGCCTGGGATCTTCATTTTCACCGGACACGGCGCGGGCCATGTCGGTTACCAAGACGTTTTCGAAACAGATGGGAGCTTCCGATATACGGGGCAAGGCCAGCTTGGCGATATGCGGATGATTTCGGGAAACCGAGCCATCCGCGACCATGTGCAGAACGGCAAAGATCTTCTGTTGTTTCAGCAAACCAAGAAAGGTGGCCCGGTCCGGTTTGAAGGCCTCTATGTCTGCGGCGGATGGGAGATTGAGCAACAGCCCGATATGGACGGCCAACCGCGGCAGGCGATTGTCTTTACGTTGGTGCCTCAGAGCGGGCTTTCCATCGAGGGGGAAGATCTTGCGACGGATGCCCCCGTTGATCTTCCTTTAGCGGAACTAAGAGAACGAGCATTGAAAGCGGCGCTCGCTTCCAATGAGGCTAGCCCGCGTATCGCGTTGGCGAACGTGAGAGCTCGCAGCAAAGCAGTGCGAGATTACGTTCTGGCCCGCGCCGCAGGGGCGTGCGAAGCTTGCAGAAGCCCGGCTCCGTTTTTGACTGGCACTGGGCAGCCTTATCTTGAAGCGCATCACATTCACAAACTGAGTGACGGTGGCCCAGATCACCCCGCTTCAGTCGCTGCGCTGTGCCCAAATTGTCACCGACAGGCCCATTTTGGAGTGGACCAAGTGATTTTAAATAATGAGTTGCTTGCGCGCGTGAAAGAACTGGAAAAATGAAAGTTTTTTGTTAGCTATGGGATGGCCGTTAGAATGACCGTTATTCTGATAGGTCGAAAGAAAACGGGTCAGCCGCAATAAGTCGTCAGTAAGGTATTGGCTTTTATTGAGGCGCCTCCAAAAGAAAACGTCTCATTGCGAGCGAGTGCCACTGCGGCTGCTTAATTCAGTCATCATCCTGATCCCCGTGTTCGTTGGGTGAGCCTCCCGCCACCATCAAGAAGCGCCCGTCCGGCTCCCGCCTGTAAAGTTGTCCGCTTCCCCAGCCAATGCCGGCGCCATGATAGACTGTGCAGTCGGCGCACATGTTCGCCCAAGCGGTATGTTCTTTTACCCGGCCATCCGAGATGAAAGTCTCCTCTGCCAGAGGTATGAGGCATAGATCGCATTTGTCCAGGCCTCCTCCGTAATATCTGTGCTTGCTGACGCACTCTTCATCAACCTCTTCAGCCAGAAGCAGATCGGTCGAGCTGCTATCACAAATAGGGCCAATTCTGGGATTGAGCTTGAAATAGATTGTGCGCAAAAGATCCTTGTTCCGCTCTAGGTATGCGCCGAATTGTGCAAAAAGGGTAGTTGCCTCAGCGGCCTTCCATCTACCGTGCTTGGCACGGAAAAATTTTCGGTTCTCTCCTACAATGTCACAGCGAAGGCTACTGTAAATGAGGCCCAGGTCTTCAAGTATATCAATGTCCCGTGCCTCGTAGCCACCCCACGTCATCGCCATTAAGAAATTACCAATATCCCCCTGATAATAACTGTTCATTATGTTCAAGTAAGTGGCCGGAGCCCGTGGCACAGGGTCTACAGAGGTCAATTCGCCAATATAGATGCGCGTGGGTGTACCATTATCTTCCACAGCTAATCCGTAAGAAGGCACATATAGGACACCGTCATCTTTTGTAGTAGCGAAAAATAATGTCAGCATTCCCGTCGACGGCGCAAAAATAGAGACATTTATTATGCCTCTTGGGAAGTCATTTTTCGCTTCATTGAGCTGTGCACGGATTAGGCCTGCCCAAACCGGATTGTTCGGGAGGCATTCATCGACATCCTTCATAATTTGCGCCATCTGGGCCCGGTCGGACAGTAATATCGACCGCTTTAACCGCTGACCAGACGTGCCGGCTTCACCGGAAATCTCCCCGAGAATAATGTCGTCAGACAGCAGTGTGTTTCGTGCAAATGATCCCCGTCGATGTACGCATTCGATCGTCCACCCTTCGGTCTCAAGGATCTTGTTTTTGAACTTCGCTGGGTACCCGATCTCTTGAAAGTCCCGGTCAACGTGAGGTGTCGCACACAAGGCGTATTCCTGCAGGGTGCATAGGAGTTGGTCGCCCTCCAAACTCGCGGGAAACTCTTTTGCTTCCTCATATGTATCAGGGTCAGCTGCAATAATACGGAGATAGTTCTCTGCCGACTGTAGCTGGGGAACAAAATAAATCATGTGATCAAGCCGTTCCATTTTTGCGGCTACTGCGTCCATATCCTCCTGGGAGACGCCTCCTGCTTTTCCCTGCATCATGTTAAGATTGTAAGCAGTCGCATAGACTGCGTGCTCATGGAAATCGGCAGAAGCCCTAAGCTGCACCATGACATAGTCGGTGATGCCTTTTGCCTTACAGCTGGCATCATAGCTGGCAATGCCTTCGGCTAGACGGCTCTCGCTGAGGTACAGGCTGATCTCATGCCACGGTGATAAAACACGGCCGGCATTCATCGGAAGAGGTTCAATCGGCTCAGCACTGAGCGTCCTGACGGACTCATCGACCAGCAGCTTTACGCCGGCAACCGAGATGGCGGTATCATGAGAAAAGCGCGAGAAAGGGACTAGGAGTTCCTTCCAGTTAGTGGAAACAATGATGGCGCGGACTTCATCATCGCGGGCCCCAAGATGACTCTTTACCGCTTCAACGTATTTGTGGATTTCATGGATAGCTTCCCGTGAAGCAGCATCGCTTCTTTTTAGTTCGATCAAAACCCACCGACCGCGCTTATCCTTCGCCAAAATATCGATAAAGCTGCGTGTCCCGATGTTGTTGGGCAGATATTTCTCTATCTTCACAACTTCTAAATCAGCGTCGAGAACTGAAATCTGATCTGCAAGCAAATCGCGAAGGGGTGCCTCTAGCATGGGGTCTTTCCAATCAATTTGGCATTACAACGTGTAATGACATCGGAAGATGATACAATATGTATTTAAGGGCATCTTCCTGAATAAGGAGTTTTCTTCGCCTGTCTGAATAGATCAACTCCTGCCATGAGCGGACCGCACTCAATGCATTTGCCCTAATCTCACTTGCGGAACTTTATGGTAGCCCGGGTTGCAGGCTTAGGTCGCAAATGGTTGCATTTACGTCCGTGTCTCTTTTGCGCATAGCGGTTTTCAAGATCCTGCAAATAACCATGATCGGGGTTAGTAGGCATACCGTATGGAGCTCTATAAGGGTTTCTCAATGGGGTATTTTATGTGGGATAAAGTTTATATATTTTTATAAAATGATTTAATATCAATATTTTGTATTATTTTAATGGGGGACTCTCTCTCCGCCAGAAATAAAATTCCCAATGAAAACAACAATTTATAAACTTCCATCGGTAGCATAACCTGCCGTGTCGGTAGTGCCTCAGCGGTAGTCCTTCTCATACCCAAGAAGGACGCTGAAGTGTTTGGATTGAAACGTGCTGCCAAGTGGCCTGTGGTCCGCTCAGTTCTCCATTCCCCGTGACTGATGGCAGGATGTGTGGCTGGCCTATGGAACGGAGTCAGGCATCCGGCAGGGGTTCCTGAAGTCCCTTCAGACTCATGACAGGCAGGAAGCTATCAGGCGGCGTGGTCCGGCACTGGATGCCCTCCGCTCTCAGGTGAATGAGAACTGGCCGCCATTGGTAAACCCGCTTTTGAAGGTGACTGGAAGGCTCAGTCAGTGGTTGAGCGGGCCGATGCCGATACCTTGTCCGCCAAGGAAGAGATTGAGAAGGCCAGCAGAGTGCCGGTCATCACCAGAGATGCGAATGATCAGGTGTTGGAAGAGCTTCCAACCACAGATTAGGATCATCTGAGGAACGTCGCCACAGGGCAGGCTGAAAACGTGGCGCAGAGTCTGTCGGCTGCCAAGGGGCCTTTATACCTGATCACCTATATGGAGATGCTGGCAGACACAGCAACGCCTCTTGGCCCCTTGCTGGAGCATTGGAACTGGGCAGACAGGGTCCTCAGCAAAGCTTCACGGGTGATGGACAAAGCTGCTTTTCAACCATTTTTCTGGTTATCGTGCCAAACATGACAGTCAGCGGCAGATGATATCGGTCATTCCTACAAGGGAAAACTTATGTAATAAGCAAAAAATTACTCAAAAATAGAATTAAATTGAATGGTGTTTGTCAGGCCGCACCAGTTTAGAGGCATTGTAGCGTAGCTACGACAAGCTGAAATCAATTTTCCTCTTAACTATGCAACTCATTTTGTTAATTTTTGGTATTAACTGGCGATACGTCTCAAGGGGCAAATTGCTGTTTGGTTGCTCACATCACGTTATAAGAAACATGAATACAATTCATGCGATGATCCGAGAGTTATGTTTAGAATTTTATTTGAACCATAGAGAGAACAGCATGAAAGTTTTCTGGAATACGACCACCTTTGATCGTGCCATATTCATACTGGAGAGCAATTTTTAAAATGTCCATTGGCCACCAGTTCAGGTTGGCTGACCAGGCTTTCTGCTGCCCTCCATCGACCGAGGCGGATCTCAGATTAGCTTCTGAATAGCGTGCTGAGGCCTCGATAAGGCCTATACCATTGCAAAGGTAATTCTGATTTTTTGCACAGGTTGGAGAAGAAAAAGCTGCCGTTCTGGATTTCCAGCTCCGGGGCTTTCCGACCAGCGTATAACTGGCCTGAGCATACCAGCCGGAAAAGTGTAACTTTTGGGTGGTGTTTTCTATCGCTTTATTGGCGACAATTTCATAAGCCTCTCCCTGGAAAAGCAGGCGTTTCCAGGCTGCCGCAGCTTCCAGTCCAAAAGCGCCAACGCTTCTCAGGTCTACTTTACCTGTATTCAGATATTTGGAGGTCAGGCCAACATTCATTTCCGGATAGTCTGAAAAGGTAGCGGAGGGCTCCTGTCCATGACCATGTGCAACTTTAAAGGCCCATTCTCCTGAAAATCCGACATGGAAGAATAAATCCTTCGTACGGATAGGCACACCGACCAGCCGGAAAACAAGGGCACGCTGGTTGCCATTTTCTCCCGGACCGGCTGTTCCCGCTGTGCCGGAGAGTGCCAGATGGTATCGTTTGCCGTGGGCTTCTATCTGAACAGCCTGTCGCTCAATGCCTGCGGCAATGTTGCGGGTAATGGTGGAAATGCTGGAGCGTTCGATAAAAGCTGTGTCGCCTTGAGCCTGCATAGATTCAAGCCCAAAACTCGGTTTGAAAATGCCCGCTGTGAACACGAAGGGTTTCAGCCCAATATAGCTGATCTGACCTTCAAAAAGACGCATCTGCCCACCGGGGGCCGGCCCGAAATCCCAGATGCCGCCGAGTTCAACCTGATTATGAATAGTAACGCGCGCGCCATTCCGAATGCGCCCGCCTCGTGCTCCAACGCCCGGTGCGGGCTGACTGGTCTGGGGGAACCCGCCTATATCCAGCTGGTCAGTCGCATAGGGCTTGATGGTGATGCCGTTGAACGTGAAAGTCGGGATCGTACCGGCAAACGCTGCTGGCGTGTGTATCAATGATACACCCAGACAGGCGCAGGAGAAGCGCAAAGCGTATTGCCGCAAAGTAATCCTCCTGCGTGGTGACGTTTTGCAAAATGGACGAAAATTTTCAGAAAATATAATCAAAATGCAGCAACACAGCCATCGCTTCTGGGGTCAGCGGCGCCTTCTATCATACCGTTGCTGTGACGGACGAGCGCTCCGGCATGTCCCATCATGGAGGAGAAAGGCGAGACGAGTTCCACATCATGTCCTGCTTCCTTGAGATGCTGGATGAGGAACGCAGAAAAGTTACTTTCCATTTTAAGAGAAACGCTTTCAGCCCCCCACGTGCGGCCGAGCAGCCACCGCGGTGCGGTTACAGCCTGCTGGAGTGGAATACCATAGTGGGCATACCGTGTAAAAATAGCCGCCTGTGTCTGTGGTTGTCCTTCTCCTCCCATGGTGCCGTAAACCATGGTCCGGCCATCATCAAAGCGTGCCATTGCCGGGTTAAGGGTATGGAATGGTTTACGTCCGGGTTTGAGTGTATTCCAGCCCTCTTCTGCCAGACGGAAAGACGAGCCGCGATTTTGCCAGATTATCCCCGTTTCTGGCAGGAATACGCCAGAGCCAAATTCAAAATACAGGCTTTGTATCATGCTGACAGCAACGCCATTTGAATCAATGGCCCCCATCCATGTGGTGTCCCCTTGCTGGGAAGGGGCTGGCCAGGGCATGGCGCGTGTCATATCGATACTGCCTGCAAGGCTTTTAATCTGCGCTGTGTCATTCAGGAAGCTCTGGGCACAAGCAGTCATGAAGGCAGGATCACCGACATGCACATTGCGGAAGAGAAAAGCCTTTTTGGTGGCTTCCACCAGTCCATGAATATGGGCAAAACTTTCCGCTTCGGGTGCATGAAGCTGGTCAAACAGTTTGAGAATGGCAAGTGAAGCAACGCCTTGTGTGGGGGGAGGCGTATTGTAGAGTTTTGCCCCTTGAATGTGGGTATGCAACGGCGCAGTAAGCGTCGTTTTGTGGTTTGCAAAATCTTCAGAGCTAAGGGGGCTTCCTGCCTGCTGGAGGTCATGAACGAGCGCTTGCGCGGTGCGACCGGTATAAAAACTGTCCAGCCCATCGGCAGCCAGATGCTTCAAAGTCCGCGCTAATGCTTGATTACGCCGGATTTCTCCCCGGCGCACCAATGCGTCTCTTCCAGCATAAGCTGACATGAAATTCTGATTTTGCGCCAGTTCGACTTTCTTTTCACGGAGAAGAGCCGCTTCACTGTCTGAAACAGCATACCCTGCCTCAGCGTAGTAAATGGCATCTTTTAGCAGTTCCGATAGAGAAAGACCGGGTCTTATGGACGCACTCTGGCGCAGGGCTTCCTGCCAGCCTGAAACGGTGCCTGCCATACTGTTGGCGGCAAGGCCTCCGCGCCATGGAATTTCAGTGTGACCGGCTTCCTGATAAAGAGCGAGGTTGGCTCTGGCTGCCGCAGCGCCGCAGGCATCAATAACGCAGGTGCGGCCATCTGGATAAGAAATAAGCCAGAAGGCATCCCCCCCAAGTCCTGTCATATGCGGATAAACAGCGGAAAGAGTGGCCGCGGTGGCAACCACGGCCTCCAGTGCTGTCCCGCCTTTTTTCAGAATATCAAGCCCGGCCTGACTGGCGAGATGATGCGGCGAAGTCACCATTCCGCGCGTAGCATGAAATGTATGCAGCATTAGATGTCCGAAGCATGTTTGGTGTGATAATGGCGGGCGATAAGCGTGCAGAGAAAAAGCTGAATCTGATGATACAGAATCAGTGGCAGGATAATGAAACCTGCGATGGATGCAGGGAAAAGCACGTTTGCCATAGGCACACCCGAGGCAAGTGATTTTTTTGACCCGCAGAGAATGAGAGAGATTTCATCCCGGGACGAAAAACCAAAAACTTTTCCTAAAAGAAGCGTGATGAGCAATACAAGCAGCAACAGCCCGAGATCTATGGCTGCCAGAGAGGCGATGCTATGCAAGTCCAGTTTGGACCAGATGCCCTCCACAACAGCATGGCTGAACGCTGTATATACGACGAGCAAGATAGAAGAGCGGTCTGTTATGGAAATGATCTTTTTGTTGCGATGTGCCCATTTGTGCAAAACAGGCTGAAGAAGCTGGCCCGCAACAAAGGGTAGCAGAAGCTGCACAGCAATATCTGTTATGGCCTGAGCAGACCATACGCCCTGCGTATGCAGAACCACTGAAACCAGAACTGGTGTAATGAAGATACCGGCAATGTTGGAAAGGGTCGCTGCACAGATAGAGGCCGCGACATTCCCATTGGCGAGGGACGTCAGGGCAATAGAAGACTGAACGGTGGAGGGGAGGCAGCACAGAAACAGCACGCCCAGCCATGTATGGCTGTCCAGCAGGCCGGGAGCCAGAGCATGGAGCGCGACCCCTAGAAGGGGAAAAAGCAGGAAGGTGCAGGCCAGCACCAGCCCCTGCAATTTCCAGTTCCGCATGTTTTCCAGAATGGCGCGCCGTTCAAGCTTGAGACCCTGCATGAAGAACATGACCATGATGCAGGCATCAGTCACATATTCCAGAATGAGAGTGGCGTTTCCTTTGCACGGAAGAACTGTTGCCAGGAGGACGGCGCAAATCAGGGCTGTCAGAAATGGGTCGATCTTACGCATCAGGACGATTTCTGCATAAAGCGGCGGCGCATGGGGCGCAGAACGGCAAGAGCCAGAACAGCGGTCAGCAGATCGCCGCCAATGGCCAGAGCGAAGACCGGGTGCCAGTTGCCACTGGCCTGATGCAGCCACGCAGCGAGTGGGCCGCCAAAGACCGCCCCGACACCCTGTGCCATATAAAGCAGTCCATAATTGCGGGAGGCATCACGTGTGCCGAATGTGTCCGTGAGTGTCGCAGGGAAAAGCGAGAAAATTTCACCCCATCCCAGAAAAACGATGCCGGAAAGCAGCACAAAAGCGACAGGGTGATTGGCCAGAGCGAGCCAGCATGTGAGGGCAAGTGCTTCAAGAGAGAACGCGAATGCCATGGTCTGCTCACGCCCCAGATGGTCGGAAACCCAGCCAAACAATGGGCGGGTGACGCCATTGGCAATACGGTCCAGCGTCATGGCCAGTGGGAGCGCTGCCATTCCCAGAATAGTCAGGTGTGCTACGCCAAAATCTGTAGCAATCTGAGCGAGCTGAGAGGTGACCATCAGGCCTGATGTCGCCATGGTCGCCATCATAAAAAACATCAGCCAGAAGAGAGGAGTTTTTACGACATAGGGCGTCAGATATCCCGTATTTTCAGAAGATGTGCGCGCGTTGGCCGTGCTTTCTGGTGTTTTCAGGAAGCAGGCCGCGATAACACCGACTATGGCCATGATGATGCCAAACACCGTCATGGTATTCCGCCAGTCAGACGCAGCCAGCAGGTGAGAGATGGGAAATGTTGTGAGCATGGCCCCCATGCCATAGCCCGCTGCAGCAGCTCCGGCTGCCATCCCCCTGTTTTTAGGAAACCACTGCATGAGGAGGGAAACGACGCCGACATAGACAATGCCCGTGCCAATGCCGCCTAGTCCGCCATACGTCAGGTAGAGCATGGTGAGGGAATGGACCTGCGCCGAGGCAATCCAGCTGAAGCCGGTCAGAACAATGCCCGCAATAATCAGATTACGCGGCAGAACATGGCGCGCAATCCAGCCCTGGATAGGCGAGAACAGGGTTTGCAGCACAATCAGCAGGGAAAAGGTAACCTGCAGGGCCGCTGCGCTGGCGCTGAAATCTGTTTTCAGAACTGGTGTAAACAGGGTCCATACATATTGCGGGGAGGAAATGGCTCCCATGCAGACCAGACCGGCTATCATCTGCCGCCATTTTGCTGCGATCATCTTCTGTATCCTTTGTGGGAATTGCTGCTGAGCGTAGTCATTACGGGCTAGTTACGTGTACGATGCAGGGTGGGGAGGCCAAAAGCCGGGCTGAACTGGATGTTGAGCATGACACCAGCCTGTACTGCGGTGTTCAGGTTGGGCAGAATGGTCTTGCGTCCCAACTGGTCTGGGTTCCAGATATATTCAAAATAGGGTGTGAACATAACGCCCGGTGCAATATTCAGACCATAGTTTACTTCCACCATGGTTTCTTGTTTTGCCCACCTGGCATGATGACCATGCGCGGTCAGTGTGTCGTTCATACCGTCAACAAATCTGTGGTCCCAGATGAAGCTTTGACCAACCAGACCAAAATAATCACGTGGGCGGCTGGCGAATGGCCCCCAGTCAAACAGCCCTGCGACAAAACCATCTTTGATAGCGGCGTTCCCTGAAGTCATGAGGTTCGCTGCGCCAAACAGGATCAGGCCACGGGTTCCATGTGCATCAGGTTTCCAGATCATCTGCTGCGCCTGAAGGTAAAGCTGCGTGCGGCCACGACGGTTCATGGCTGTGCCTCCATACAGAGGACGAGACTGGCCATGGTTATTGTAGAGGGGGTCAGAATAGCTGGCGGTATCGTAAACAAAGCCCAGATCGTAAGCGCGGGGATAAAGATCATTGGTGAAGTTTGTGCGGTAGCCAGCTTCCGTTGGAATATATTCGCCCTCAGCTTTATCAAACCCCCAGTCCGGCCCCGGCCAGCTATTATGGTTACTGGCTTTCAGCCAGGGTTCAGCTTCCCAGATCCCTGTCTTGATGTAAGTTTTTTCTGTGGGTTTATAGAGGAAACGAGCACCCCATGAGGATGTGACAAAGGACGGCATAGAGCCGTTGACTGTAAGGGTGGTTGGCACAGAACAGAGGAAAGACGGGAACATGCAGTAGAGTTCAGAGCCGTCAAACTCACCGCCTTTGGGCATAGACCGGCCCGCCAGAATGAAGAGTCGATTATTAAAAAGTGCCTGATCCCACGTAAATTCTCTAACCTGAAAACCATTATGATTTCCGTAGTAGGAAACGAAACCCCAACTGGAACCTGTGGCACCCCCTGCACGGCCCTGACCGGCAACGTCATCTGCCAAAAAATGGATTTTTGCACCCGGGATATGCGCAATGCGCTGCATATCCAGATCCAGCCCAATACCCGCAAAGTTATTGAAGAATGAACCGTGCTTTATGCCCCCGGCAGGCACACCGGAATATTCTGAAACATTCCAGCCAGTAATATAAACACCATTTTTGGAGAGATATTTTCCGGCAGACATTACCGGCTGAGTGTGCATGGAAAAGAGGTAGGGCTGAGGCTCGATTGAGTGTGCGCTATTGGCAGTCGGAGCAGATGGAACGCCACCCGGGGTATTAATGGATGGTACGTACGCTGGCACGGAAGGATCCGTCATGCTGCGTGCCTGTCCGTAATCTGAATTTTTCCCGTGTACCACGATATTCGGGGCTTTTTTGGCGTCACTTTCAGCAAGAGCAGGAGAAAAAGCGGTTGCCATTTGAAGAGCCGCGCCAAAAAGGAACAAGCCAAAACAAAGCGGGCTGGGGATTTTCTTGAGCAAGATCATAGCGGGCCTGTTTTTATGTGCTGATCTCAGCGGGGAAAGGCATCCTTCGTTGCCTGGATCAGCATGTTTTCAAGGGAACTGAACTCTTGTTTGTTGTTCAGTGCGACAAAACCAACAGGCAGTGATTCTGGTAAGTCTGGCATAACGATGGGAGAAGCAAGGGCGCTCCGCTGGAGGAAGCCGGGTTGCAACGTGCAGCCATAACCTGCTTTGACGGCTCCAAGCAGAGCACTGAGGCTGTCGCTACAAAATGCAATATGCCAACGGATTTTGTGTCGATTAAGGGTTTCGAGCGCTATGCGTCGGGTCACACTCCCTTCTGGAAAGACCACAAGGGGTATGGATTTTTCTTTATTGAGGATTTCTTCAGGATGCATGTACCATCTCAGAGATTCCTGCCAGAGCAAGGTACCATGTGTTTCATGAGGGGCCTGCATTCCAAACATCAGGTCAATATCCCCAGTGGCAAGCCGGTCGCGTAATTGGTGGCTTAATCCTGTGATGAGACTGACCTGAGTTTTGTTATTCTGTTTTCTGAAATTTCTAAGCAGTAACGGGAGGTCTGAAAGAATAAGATCTTCCGTTAAGCCAAGTCTTATTTGTGTCTGTGTTTCGAGTTTTTCTGAAAGTTGGAAAATTCTGTCATGAGATTGCAGGGCGTCTTGTGCCAGACGGATAAGCGCATGACCCGAACTGGTGAGTTCGACCACTTTGGTTGAACGCGAGAGAAGGGAGATGCCCAGCGCTTCTTCCAGGCGGTGGATGTGAAGGCTTATGGTCGATTGACTCACGCCCCGACGATGAGCCGCGGATGTAAAGTGAAGCGTCTCTGCAACTGCCAGAAAAGAACGAAGATGTTGCAGATCTAGATTAGATTTATCGAGCATATAGATAAACATCCAAACGGAATCGCTATATCCGATTGATGCGATATAGATATGAAATCGTCAAGGAAAACGATGCGATGAAGAAATGGGAATGGTGTAAAAAATACTTAATGTGATTTTGCTGTTATGACGCAAAAGCGGAGATTTAATATTGCTTTGATCAAATTCTATCTATGGAATGAGAATTTATTATTTGTATACAAGCCTGAAGCCTGGTGAGTAAGGGTTGGGTGGCTGGCCTGTTAACGAAAATAGTCACTGCAATGCCGCACGGTCTTCTTGGCGCACCGAAGCTCGTGGAGTGATGTCGCGTACGCAGGAAGTCTGATCTGTCGGGATTGTCGCTAAGGTCGACAGATATCCCGTCAATGAGGATGGCTTAGGTGAGATATATGCGCACGCAGCACGTGGGGCACGGAACCAAAGCCATGATCGTTCCTTTAGACACTGTCTGAAATGACGACCGATGTTACTCCACACCCTATTTCGGAAAGAAGAGTGAGTAGTTAGTCGGGGTTTCATACCAACAGGAAGGAGCGCGTATCATGATTACCGTACATCATCTGGATAATTCACGGTCACAGCGGGTCCTCTGGTTGCTGGAGGAACTGGAACTTCCGTATGACATCAAGTTTTATAAACGTGACCCTAAAACCATGATGGCTCCGCCCTCTCTGAAGGCCATTCATCCTTTGGGTAAAGCTCCGATCATCACGGATACGGAAGGGAACGTGACGCTGGCCGAAAGCGGGGCGATTATCGAATACCTTGTTGATAAATACGGTCAGGGGCGGTTGGCGCCTGCGCGTGATACGCCCGACTATATCCGCTTCATCTACTGGCTGCATTACGCAGAAGGTTCGGCGATGCCGCCGCTTTTGCTCAAGCTGATATTTGGAATGCTGCCGGAAAAAGCCCCTTTGTTTTTCCGTCCGTTTGCTTTCCTGATTGCAAAAGGGGCACAGGCACAATTCATTAATCCGCAGGTCAAACTGCATATGGATTATTGGGAACGCAGTTTGTCCGAAAGTGAATGGTTTGCGGGAAACAGTTTTACCGCTGCGGATATCCAGATGAGCTTCCCACTTGAAGCCGCCGCCGCCCGTGCCGGAGCAACGGACAGTCGGGCGCATGTGAAAGCATTCCTAAGCCGTATTCATAACCGCCCGGCCTATCAGCGCGCCCTGCATCGCGGTGGAGCATATGCTTACGCCAACGCGGACAACAGTTCCTCATCCTGAGTGGAGACACTCGTCGCATGCAGTTTGTGCGCGGGGTGTTTCCCTTAGTCAGTTATCTACATGATATTTAACGATAACCGGGTGGTCATGCACAATCACAGGAACACCGTTTTTGGTTACAGGCCGATGTTTTTCATTGCGGCAATAATCCAGTGAGATGTCGTCCAGTTCCGGCTTTTCGCTTGAAACAATCCGACACTTTACGTTGTGACCCGCTTTGTCGATGTCGGCCTTCATCACAACAGTGGCTTCCGCGTTGTTCTTTTCTCTCTGTTCGGAATCAGCCGGTGCATTCTGGGTGGGCTGAGACGGGTCCAGATCGTCCGCAAGGGCTGGAGTATGAGCCTGCGTTGCGTAAGCAGTCAGAAGGAGTGTGAGTGTCGCTGTTATAACTTTTTTCAAATTCGCCTCCTGCGGAATTAGGAAGACAGATGTATCAGGGCACTTTTTTCTCGGTCGTCAGGCAGCCCCGCCGTGTGCAGTGGCGATGGAAAAAATCGTGCTTCCCGTCCCATGAACGCTGGAGCACCCACGGGGACCACTGATGTCCAAGAATGTGACAGATGAAGCGTGACCTGAACCATCTCATGAGTTGGCTTTTGCCTTTCTACGGGAACTGTTGATGCTCTTTGTTGAGAGAGCCTCCTCCATCCATGCTGCGATTGCAAACAGGCGGTCATCTCCCATATGCGCACCCATTGCCATGACGCCAACCGGGGCGGAGCCTTCCTCATGGCAGGGCAGGCTGATGGCGCAGCGGTCCAGAAAATTGGTGATTGTCGGGTTGCGCAGGAGCAGGAGGTTCGTGGTGGCGTATACGGCGTCATCGTGCAGGTCATCAATGCGCGGGGCAATAACGGGCACGGTGGGCATCAGGATGGCGTCATACGAATCCAGTGCGTCAGCCGCTTTGGCTATCAAGGCATTGCGACGAAGCCTGAGTGTGATGTAGTCGACGGCAGTCTGTTCTTTGCCACGCAAAATCCGCTTTAAAACAAACGGATCATAAAGGTCTGCGTGGTTTTCAATCAGTTTTGCATGCCATGTGAGGGATTCCGGCGCAGGAAAGCCGCCCAGCCCGTTAATTTCCGGCAGCGTGCCCAGTTCCGGGAAGGTCACGTCTGCCAGGACGGCGCCCGCCTGCTCAAGCTTTTGGAGGGCCTGCTCATAGGTGCGGGCCACAGTATGATCCATGCCGGCGGTCACGTAGTTGCGCAGCACCCCCAGACGCGGAGCGCTGACGGTGTCTGCCGCAGGGGCTTCGGTCGGGATGATGCTCTGCCCGGATAAGGCACGATCCGCTGCCCAGCAGCAGGACACAGTGCGCCCCAGACTACCAACGGAATCCAGAGTAAAAGACAGCGGAACCGTGCCTGCTGTCGAAATGCGGGAAGCGGTGGGTTTGTAACCGACAAGCCCGATCAGGGCGGCGGGGATACGGCAGGAACCGCCTGTGTCACTGCCAATGCCGACGGCCGCCATGCCATCTGTGACAGAAATGGCTGCCCCGGAGGACGAGCCGCCCGGAATACGACGGTTTGCTCTGTCCCACGGGTTGGCCGGTGTGCCGGTGTGCGGATTGATGCCCACGCCCGAGAACGCAAACTCGGTCATGCTGGTGCGACCCACAGAAATCAGTCCGGCTTTGCGCAGGTTGGCAAGAGCCGGAGCATCCTGTGTGGCTGGGGTGGCATGTTCCAGAACACGAGAGCCTGCTTTGGTAACAGACCCGGCTTCATCAAACAGATCTTTGACTGAGACAGGCAGGCCCGAAAGAGCGGGAAGGGTGCGCCCCTGTTTGCGCCGGCGGTCACTTTCATCCGCAGCGGCGCGGGCGGCCTCAGCATGCACAGCCACAAATGTGCGCGCTCCCTCACCCTGAGGGTTCGCAATGCGGTCCAGCGCCTGTTCCACCAGATCCCGACTGCGGAGCCTGCCACCTGCCAGAGCTTCTGCCATAGAGAGAAGGGACTGAGGGGCAGTGCTCATACAGACAAACTCCGTCTTGTGTCCCGTGTCAGGCGGGCGACTTAATCCTGGATAGGCAATCAGGCTGCGGGAGCCGGGTCTTTCAGCGTTACAATGAGCGGCACATGGTCAGACGGACGTTCCATGGCACGCTCTTCTTTATCGGGCTGGGCGTCAATTAACCGTTCCGCAACCCGGGGGGAGAGCAGGGCGTGGTCAATACGCAGGCCGCAGTCGCGCTGCCATGCTCCGGCCTGATAATCCCAGAATGTGTATGCGGTGCCGGTGGGGTGGACAGCGCGCAGAGCATCGGTCAGCCCCAGCCAGACCAGTCTGCGCCATGCGGCACGGCTTTCCGGCCGAACAAGGGCATCGTCCGGTCCCAGTGCACCGGGAGCGCAATCTTCTGTGGTGGGGCAGACGTTATAATCCCCGGCCAGCACGAAATCGGTTTCAGCGTTCAGGAAGCCTTGAGCGCGGTGGGCGAGGGCATCGAAAAACGCCAGCTTGGTTGCATAGCCCTCTTCTCCGCCAGAGTTGCCGTTGGGCAGGTAGAGGTTGCCCAGTGTCACGCCTTGGGTGCGCACTTCCACATAGCGGGCAGCGGGGTTTTCAAAGCCCGGCAGGTGGTCGGTCGTGGTTTCAAACTTACCCCGCACCAGTGTTGCTACGCCGTTATAGGATTTCTGGCCCACAACAGCGCATTCATACCCGGCGTCCCGAAAAATTTCGGCCGGAAACTGCGCTGTTTCACATTTGATTTCCTGCATCATCAGCACGTCTGGTTCGTGGCGTTTCAGCCAGTCCAGAATCAGGTCTTGTCGCTGACGGACAGAATTGACGTTCCAGCTTGCGATTTTCATGCGACGGAAAAACTCGTGCCGCACCCGCAGGAGGACGCTGCATTCGGGTTGATGACCGTGAAGTGCGCGCCCATCAGTTTGTCTGCAAAGTCCAGCTGAGCACCAGCCAGCAGGTCAAGGCTGACGGGGTCCACCACCACCAGAGCCTCGCCTTTGTCCAGTCTGATGTCATCCGGGGCGATATCGTCCGGGCCAATCAGTTTGAACTGATACTGGAAGCCATTACAGCCCCCGGCTTCCACTGCCACACGCAAGGCGGCGGGCGGGGCTTTCCCCTCTGCGGAGGCAGAAGCGGTGCGCGAGGCTATCACGCGGGCAATGCGCGCGGCTGCGGCATCGGAGACGGAAAAGGGCTGGGGCTGGGTCATGCCTTTGTAGATAGCGTGCGCAGGCTCTGGTTTGAAGGGGCTGTGAGGGCGTGCATGGTCAATTTTCACGCAATGGCCTAGTGTGCCTGTTCTGTGGACGCGGGGGTAAAACCGCCCACACCAGAGCAAGCAGGACCGGAAGACTTATGGGATTACAGGCTGCCGCACAGATGTCTCTCGCACCCTACGCCGTGCACATGGCACCGGAGCGGGGGCGCCGCTTGCATGCGGAAGAGGAATCACTCACCCGTTCCCCCTGGCAGCGGGACCGGGACCGCGTGGTGCATTCCTCCGGTTTCCGTCGCCTGCAATATAAAACGCAGGTCTTCATCAATCATGAAGGCGATTTTTTTCGCACCCGGCTGACCCATTCTCTGGAAGTTGCACAGGTGGCGCGCTCCATGGCGCGGTATCTGCGGCTGGATGAGGATCTGACGGAAGCCGTAGCTCTGGCGCATGATCTGGGGCACACGCCGTTTGGCCATGCGGGGGAAGAAGCCCTTGCCGCCCAGATGCAGCCCTGGGGTGGGTTTGACCATAATACGCAGGCTTTGCGGCAGGTGACGCTGCTGGAGCGGCGCTATCTGGCGTTTGATGGCCTGAACCTGACATGGGAAACGCTGGAAGGGCTGGCCAAACATAATGGCCCGGTGCGGAACCCCTCGGCACGTTTGCGGGAGATTGATGCGCAGTGGCCACTGGATCTGGGGACGTATGCCTCGGCAGAGGCGCAGGTGGCAGCGCTCGCGGATGATATTGCCTATCACGGACATGATCTGGATGACGGCGTGAAATCCGGCCTGCTCTCACTGGATGATCTGGTGGATGTGCCTCTGGTGGGCGAGGCCCTGCGCGATGCCCGCAAGCTGGCGGCCGATTTGCCAAAGGACACACCGCACATAAAGCAGCGCATCCGGCATGAGATGGTCCGGCGTGTGATCCATGCTTTGACAACCGATGTACTGGTTTGCACACGCAGGCGGCTGGCCGATCTGGCCCCGCAGAGTGTGGAAGAGATTCGGGCGGCATCGGAACCCGTCGTGGCCTTCAGCCCGGAGATGGCAGAGGCCAACAAGAGCATCAGGAAGTTCCTGTTTGCAAAGCTTTACCGCCACTGGCGCGTCAACCGCATGACCTACAAGGCCAAGCATGTGACGTCCGAACTGTTTACCATTCTGGTGGAGTCGCCCAAGTTGCTGCCCGATGGCTGGCGTGAGCCCGCTCTGGCGGGAGACGAGGCCGGATTGCGGCGTACAGTGGCCGATTATGTCGCCTCCATGACGGATCGCTACGCGATGGAAGAACATCGCCGGTTGACTGATCTGTCCATAGCAGGCTGAAAACGCGGTTCTACCGCTTTCTTTGGGATCTTGAGTGTAATGTCAGACTGTTTGTTCCAGCGTTATCGTCACCACGTTCTGGCCGCCGTACGGGCGATGCTGCCTGATGTGTCGGAAGAAACGCTGGCCCGTGTGGAAGTCACCCCGGCGCGTGACCCCTCGCATGGGGATATGGCAACCAATGCGGCCCTGTTGCTGGCCAAACCGGCCCGCCGCAAGCCTGCCGACATTGCAACGGACCTCGTCGCTGCACTGGAGAAAGTTGAAGGCGTTGCCCGTGTGGCCGCTGCCGGACCGGGCTTTGTAAACATCACGCTTACTCCGGACGTGCTGCGCGCCACCCTGCCTTCCGTGTTGAAGGCAGGGGAAGCCTATGGCGAGTCGCAGTCTGGCGCGGGTGTGCGGGTGAATGTGGAATATGTCTCCGCCAACCCCACCGGCCCGATGCATGTGGGCCATTGCCGTGGCGCCGTGGTGGGGGATGCGCTGGCCAACCTGATGGCCAAGGCAGGCTTTGACGTCACCAAAGAATTCTACATCAACGATGCCGGCGCGCAGGTTAAGGCGCTGGCTTGGGCCGTTTACTGGCGCTACCTGCAGGCGCTGGGCACCACCGTGACGGAAGAGGCGTTTGACGCCCTGACCCCGACCGGCCTGCAATATCGTGGCGAATATCTGATCCCGGTGGGTGAAGCACTGGTCGCTCAGTATGGGGACAATCTGGCGGAACCCGGCGCAAATCCGGCCCCGGAACTGACATGGCTGGACACGGTGCGGGACTTTGCCGTGGCGCAGATGCTGCTGGCGATCAAAGACGATCTGGCGGCGCTGGGTGTGCACCAGAATGTCTTTACGTCCGAAGCGCAAGTGCTGCGTGATGGTGTGACAGATGCCGCCATCGACAAGCTGGAAAAGCAGGGTCTGCTGTATGAGGGCGTGCTGGAGCCCCCCAAAGGCAAGCTGCCGGATGACTGGGAAGAGCGCGAACAGCTCCTGTTCCGTTCCACGCAGTTTGGCGATGACGTGGATCGTCCGATGCGCAAATCGGACGGCACCAATACCTACTTCGCTAATGACATTGGCTACCATGCGGACAAAGTCGCCCGTGGTGCGCAGGTTATGGTGGATGTGTGGGGTGCGGATCATGGCGGTTACGTCAAACGCATGAAGGCCGCTGTGCGCGCTGTGACGAACGACACCGTGCCGCTGGAAGTGGTGCTGTGCCAGATTGTGCATATCCTGCGTGATGGCCAGCCGGTGAAGATGTCCAAGCGGGCAGGCACGTTTGTCACGTTGCGCGACCTGATTGATGAAGTGGGCAAGGATGCCGTGCGCTTCACCATGCTGACCCGCAAAAGCGATGCGCAGATGGAGTTCGATCTGGATCTGGTTGTGGCGCAGAAGCGTGATAACCCGGTCTTTTACGTGCAGTACGCTCACGCCCGCTGCCGCTCCGTGCTGCGGGCCGCGCAGGAAGAAGGCAGCTATGGTGCTGTAACGCCGGATGCATTGGCGACGGTGCCGCTGGATTGCCTGAATTCCGATGCAGAAATGGCGCTGGTACGCCGTATGGCAGAATGGCCACGTCTGGTTGAAGCTGCTGCCCTTGCGCGGGAGCCGCATCGCGTGGCCTTCTATCTGGCGGATCTGGCGGGTGATTTCCACGCGCTGTGGAACCGGGGGCGGGATGATGCGTCTCTGCGCTTTCTCCAGCCCGATGCGCCTGATGCCACCCGGGCGCGGCTGGCACTGGTTGCGGCAACCGCAACCGTGATTCGGTCCGGGCTGGCTGTCATGGGCGTGGAGCCTGTGGAGGAGATGCGTTAATGAGTGAAGACGACAAAGGGTCTTTTGACGAGCGGATCAACCGTGCGCGGGAACGCATGAGCACGGATTATGATGCGCCGCCGCCGCGCCGCCCGGCTGCCCCTGCGGGCGGCGTAGGGAGTGGCGTGATTTCTCAGTTTTTGAGCAGCGATACCGGAACCCGCAGACTGGTTTACGGGGCTGCCGGGCTGGGTGGCCTGCTGGTGTTGGGCATTGGTGGCTGGGCGCTGATGGGCCACCATCAGAGCGGTGTGCCCGTTCTCGGCCCGCCGCCGGTTGCCATGAAGACCAAGCCGGTTGATCCGGGCGGGATGCAGTTGGACGGGCTGAGCGCGCCCGAGGCTGATGATGGGCAGGCGCATCCGGTACCCGCGCCGGAAAAGCCTAATCCGGGGGCGCTGGCCGCACAATATGGCCAGCAGGCAGCCAAAACGGCAGCCACGGAAGGTTCCGTCCCCGGTGATGTTGCATCTGCCGATCAGGCTAAAGCACCGCCCGCCGGGGCGGAAGGGGCTGCGCCGGAAGGTGACGCTTCTGCTCCTGCAACGGCGGGTTCCTCTGCGCAAACCGAGGCTCCTCAGCAGCCGGAAAGTCTGCCTGAATCCGGCACTGGCGTTGCGGATGATTCCGCTTCCGGCGATGCCGCTGCCACCGCACCGGCCGGAACGCCCGCGGCTTCCGTGCCCGGCAAGGTGACTCCCAAACCCGCACCGAAAAAGGCTGCGCCTGCGGAAGATGCTGAACCCGCCCGTAAAACGGACGCAGCACCCCCGGTGGCGAGTGCTGGTACAGGTGGGAAGTTCCGTGTGCAGCTGGCAGCGCTCCAGAATGAAGCACAGGCACAGCAGGAATGGAGCCGTTTGAAAACGCGCTATCCGACCCTGTTTGCAGACCGCACACCGGTTATTGAGAAAGTGCAGCGGGATAACGCCGTGTTCTATCGTTTGCGGGTTGGCGGATTTGCCTCCGTTGCGGAAACACGCAGTTTTTGTAGCGCCGTGCGGGAACGCGGGCTGGGCTGCACACAGGTCCATTAAGGGCAAACACCATGGATGCCGCGCAGCCGCCTGCCAGCGTGCCAGAGCTGGAAACATCGGAACCTCTGCCTGAACCGGCAGAGGCTTCCGGTGCGTCTGTTCCGGCCACCGCGGATGCGAACGCGGAGGGCAGGGTGCCGCGTGTACCCTTGCTGTGTCTGGATGGGTTTGAAGGTCCGCTTGATCTGCTGCTTGATCTGGCGCGGGCGCAAAAGGTTGATCTGTCCCGCATTTCCATCCTGCAACTGGTGGAACAGTATCTGGCCGTTGTGGAATCCGCCCGCAAAGTCCGGCTGGAGCTGGCGGCGGACTGGCTGGTTATGGCCGCATGGCTGGCCTGGCTGAAATCCCGCCTGCTGTTACCAGCGGAAGATGAGTTGGCGGCAGAGGGAGAAGACGCCGCCGAGCTTTTGCAGGAACGGCTGATTGAGCTGGCCTGCATGACGGAACTGGCCCGCTGGCTGGATGCCCGGCCTCGGCTGGGGCGCGATGTGTTTGCCCGCGGTGAGAGTGAAACCCTGATTGAAATTGACCGCTCCGGTCTGGCGCTGGATATGCCGCAACTCATGCGGGCCTATATGGCGGCCATGCGGCGTACCGCCCGCAAGCGGATTTATGCGCCGCGCACCATCCGGTTCTGGACGGTGCAGGATGCGCTTTCCCGCCTGACGCGCCTGCTGGGCAAAACCCCGCCGGGCTGGAACAGTCTGGACGCCTTTTTGCCGGAGCAGTTGCCTGAAGAAGGCGTGGGGGAAGAAGCCATGCGCCAGCGACGAGCCGCTGTGGCCGGCACTCTGATTGCCGGATTGGAGCTGGCAAAAAGCGGTCGGCTGGAACTGCGGCAGGATGAAACCTTCGGCAAAATTCTCCTGCGCCCGCATGAGGAACAGGACGTTTTGCCGGACGAAGAGGCCGTTCATTCAGAGGGCGACGTAGCGGCCAGCTCGCAGCCAAAGGACGGTGAGGCCGTGCAGGGAAGTGCTACGTCCGCCGCGCATGATGACAAGGCCGGAAGCAGGACGCGGCGCACAGGCAGGGAGACCCCATGAGCGAAGAATCTGAGACGATCCCGCAAGCCTCACAAGGGGTAGTTGATACCCCGGAGATTATAGCCGCTCTGTCTGGGGTAGACCTGCAAGAGAGAGAGGCAGCGCTTACTGTGCCAGATGACGCCGTGCGTTTGGCGGAAGCGCTGATTTTTGCAGGCACCGAGCCGGTCAGTCTCCGGCGTCTGGCGGAATTGCTGGAGTTACGGCAGCTGGTGCCAGAGGGTGTTGAAGATCTGGGGGCGTTTGTTGCAGCGGTGATGGTGGCGCTGGTCGCACGGTATGAGGGACGGGGTGTCATGCCGGTGGAAGTGGCAGGTGGTTGGCAGTTCCGCACCGCTCCAGATTTGGCTCCTGCTCTGACTCGCGTGCTTGAAAAACCGCGTCGCCTGCCGCGTGCGGTCATGGAGACGCTGGCGATTATTGCCTATCACCAGCCTTGCACCCGCGTGGAAATTGAAGAAATTCGCGGCGTTAGCCTCGGGCAGAACGTGCTGGATACGTTGATTGAGGCGTCCCTGATTGCTCCGCGTGGACGCAAGGAAGTGCCGGGCCGCCCGGTGCTGTGGGGCACAACGCCTGATTTCCTGCGGCATTTCGGCCTGCGTGCTTTGTCTGACCTGCCCCGCCGGGAAGAACTTCTGGTGGATGTGCCGGATACGCTGACCTCCGGCAGAAAGCCCGCGCAGGATGCCGCTGAGCATACCTCTTCAGAGCAGGACGCGACTGAAAAGCATTCGGTAAGTGCGGATGAGTCTGTTCTCCCCGGTGGCAGTACAGAGAGTGATCGGGTTGAAACGGACCCTGATCTAACCCCGGCTGAAGGAGAGATCGTCCTTCCTCAGGCTGAACTGGAACCGGACGCGGAAGCTCAGCCTGATGACGTATCCGCTGAGCCGGAAGCAGATGCCGGAGCAGGAACTGTTTCCGAGCCGGGGCGGTCGTGATAGATCTGCGGCGTCTGCGCGTGCAAGAGAGACGCATGGATGGGGAGGTCTGTTGTCCAGCTCCCACTTTATGCTGATGGGTGGTCCTGCGGATGTTTGATTTTGCCTGGTCGGAAATTGCGCTGATAGGGGCGGTGGCGCTGGTCGTCATTGGCCCGAAGGATCTGCCTGTGGCCATCCGGGGGTTAGCCGGGTTTGTCAAAAAAGCACGCAAGCTGGCGGGCGAGTTTCAGTCGCACGTGGATGAAATGGTGCGCGAGGCGGATCTGACGGAAGTGCGCGACCATGTGCGGGATCTGCGCAACCTGAACGTGCGTGGCCGCATCATGAAAGCCATTGATGGGGATGGCACGCTGGCGCGATCTTTTGATGAACCGCCCGGTGTTCGCCCCGTCGGCCCGCGCGGACTGGATACGCCACCGCGTCCGACGGCTGTTGCCGGCACGACAGAGGGTTCCACCGCCATGCTGGAAGAGCGCAGCGTTGGCCTACCTAGCCTGCCGCCTTCTGCCGTCAGTGGGAATGCGCTGGATGACCTCAATCCGCTGGTTGAAGATGAAGTGGTGGATGCCCCGGCGGAACTGCCGCCCAATCATGTAAGGCGGATCGTCAAGGAACGCGCTAGGCTCTTCCCGCCTGCCATTCTGCCCCCGGTGCGGCTGATGCACGGGCAGCGCCGGGTTGCTCCGGGGCCAGCCGTGCCGGGCGCGACGGGTGGCGAACATCCTGCGCAGGCGGCTGACGGCATGGAGGCCGGGCGCGGGCTATGAAGGAGAACGAACCCCTGCAGGATGATCCCATTCACGATCAGCCCATGCCGCTGATTGACCATCTGCTTGAACTGCGTCGCCGGCTTTTATGGTCCGGTGCGGCCTTTCTGGTGTGTTTTGCGCTGTGTTACCATTTTGCGGGTGACATCTATCTCTTTCTGGCGCGTCCTCTGGGCGAGATCATGCGGCAGCAGGGTGAGCAGCCGCATCTGATCTATACGGCGCTGTATGAGGCCTTTTTTACCTATATCCGCGTGGCATTTTTCGGGGCGGCGTTTTTGTCCTTCCCCATTATTGCCATTCAGGCGTGGATTTTTATTGCCCCCGGTTTGTACCGGTCAGAAAAGCGGGCCTTTGCGCCTTTTCTGATTGCAACGCCCATCCTGTTCCTGCTGGGGGCTGCGCTGGCATATTACTTCATTTTCCCCATCGCCTGGCGGTTTTTCCTGTCCTTCCAGACACCGGGCAGTTCCGGCGGCGTGCAGATTGAGCTTCAGGCCAAGGTGTCTGAATATCTCTCGCTGGTCATGAAGCTGATTATGGCGTTTGGGGTGGCGTTTGAACTGCCGGTGGTGCTGACGTTGCTGGCACGGGTGGGGATTGTTACTGCCGATATGCTCAAACGCTTCCGTCGGTATGCCATTGTGGGGGCGTTTGTAATCGCCGCCATTCTGATGCCGCCGGATGTCATTACCCAGATAGGGCTGGCGGTGCCGCTTGTCCTTCTTTACGAAATTTCCATTCTGGCAGCCCGGCTTGTTGAACCCAAGACCAAGCTGGACCCGCTGTCTGAAGAGACCACTCCAGAGGAAGAGGCTTCCTGATCCATGCATGATATCCGCGCGCTGCGCGCAGACCCTGCCGCTTTTGATGCCGATCTCGCTCGCCGCGGGATCGACCCTGTCGCGCAGAAGCTTGTCTCATGGGATGAAGAACGGCGTCAGGCACAAACCGCTCTGCAGGAAAAACAGGCCCGTCGGAAGGCGCTGGCGCGTGAAATTGGCGCTCTGAAACGCACCGGGGAAGACAGCAGCGTGCTGGAGGCCGAGGGCATTGAGATCCGCGCCGAGATGGAAATCCTGGAACGGCGCGTGGCTGATCTGGAAGGCCAGACGGCCGAAATTCTGGCCAGCCTGCCCAACCGTCTTGATGCCTCCGTGCCTGAAGGCCCGGATGAAACGGCTAATGTGGTCCAGCATGTCTGGGGCACGCCGCGTGAGTTCAGCTTTACGGCCCGCCAGCATTTTGAACTGGGGGAAGCGCTGGGCCTGATGGATTTTGGCACGGCTTCCAAACTCTCCGGTGCGCGGTTTGTGGTGCTGCGTGGTGCGCTGGCCCGTATGGCTCGCGCACTCGGCCAGTTCATGCTGGACCAGCACACGGATGAGAACGGCTACGAAGAAACGCAGGTGCCGGTGCTTGTGAATGACGCCGCCATGTACGGCACGGACAAGCTGCCTAAATTTGCCGATCAGTCCTTCCGCACGGAAGATGGCCGCTGGCTGATCCCCACGGCAGAAGTCCCGCTGACGGCTTCTGTTGCCGGGGACATTCTGGATGCCCACACGCTGCCCCGCCGTATGACGGCGCTGAGCCAGTGCTTCCGTAGTGAAGCCGGGTCTGCCGGGCGGGATGTGCGCGGCATGCTGCGCCAGCATCAGTTTGAAAAAGTGGAAATGGTGTCCGTCACCACGCCGGAAGAGAGTGAAGCAGAGCATGAGCGCATGACGCGCTGTGCTGAAAAAATTCTGGAAAAGCTGGAAGTGCCCTATCGTCGGGTTCTGCTGTGTGCGGGTGATACCGGGTTCGGGGCCGCCAAGACGTTTGATCTGGAAGCCTGGCTGCCGGGGCAGGCCGCATGGCGTGAAATTTCTTCCTGCTCCAACACACGGGACTTTCAGGCCCGCCGCATGAATGCCCGCTTCCGCCCGCAGGGGGGTGGCTCTCCGGTGTTTGTGCATACGCTGAACGGCTCCGGTCTGGCCGTAGGCCGTACGCTGATTGCGGTGATGGAAAACGGCCAGAATGAAGATGGCTCCATCACGGTGCCGGAAGTTCTGCGGCCCTACATGGGCGGTCTCGAACGGATCGGCTAACGGCCTTTTCCTCAGCCGCGGGGAGGGGCTTTCTGAAACGTCAGTTGCACCATAAACCCGTCTTTCTGGCCGGGGATAGGGGAGAATAAGTCCATCCGGATGGCCATTTGCCGGGCGATAGTTCGTGCAATGGCCAGCCCCAGCCCGCTGCCTTCCGTGCTGGCATTGCCGCGTACAAATGGATCTGTCAGGCGGTTGAGCAGCTCCGGGGCAAGGGGCGGGCAGCTATTTTTAATCGTGACACAGGCGCTGTGTTCAATGGTCGGAGCCTGCCCCGTGGCAGCCGGCGCGTCTGTTACGCAGCATGCCGGAATGGCGGAACTGGCGGTGACATGCACCTGCACGGTGGACTTTTGCGGGCTGTGGCGTAACGCATTTTCCAGAAGATTGCGGAACAGGATGCCCGCTGCATCCAGATCTCCCAGAACATCCAGATGTGCCAGGTCGTCCGTTTCAATCACAATGCGTGGGCAGGCATGGTCGGGCCGGTCCAGTTCATCCGCCACCACATGCAGCACGGGCAGCAGGTCAAACCGATCTCGCCGCAAGGCCGTCCCTGCGACGGCGCGTGACAGTTGCAGCAGTTTTTCAACAGTCCGGCTCAGGCGATGGATCTGGCTGATCAGCGCGTCCAGCCGCTGTGTGGTGTCTGCCGGGGGCTGAGCAGAGGGGCTTTCTGGTTTTGCCGCGGAACTCCCAGCAGTTTTTTGCAGGGAGGCAGCACGGAGCATCTGAGCCTGTGCCAGCAGGGCGGCTATAGGATTGCGGAGTTCATGCGCCGCATTGGCGGCAAAAGCACGTTCTGCAGAGAGTGCTTTTTGCAAACGCTCCAGCAGAGAATTAACGGCAACCTGAATGGTGGAGAGTTCCACAGGCAGGGCCAGTTCCGGCACAGGCTTGAGATTGCCGCTGCCGCGTTCCCGGATTTCATCCTGCAGGCGGACCAGCGGCCGCAGCCCCCGGCGTACAATCCAGATCACCAGGAGCCAGATGCAGGGCACCGAGCCGATAATGGGGAGCACGGCAATCAGGATAGCTTTGTTTGTGGCCTGCGTGCGGTGCAGACGGGGCTCACCTACCAGAATAAACCGGTCCGCTTGTGCGGCGGGTGCCACATAAACCCGAAATTGCGGCAGCATGTAAAACCCGCTGGCCAGCGGCACGGTAAAACGGACAGCGGGGGCGTTGGAAGAGCGCAGCAGAACATGGCCTGCGGCATCGGTAATCTGATAAGCCAGAGATGTGGGTTTGATATCGGACAGATGCGCGACATCATGTCCCGGCCCCTGCTGGTTCAGGGCCAGCACGGCAAATTGCAGCCGTTCTCCGACTTCCTGCAAGGAGTCATCCAGCCGTTCTGTGATCTCGTATTTTGTAAAACCGGCTGTCATTAAAGTGACAATGGCCAGACAGCCAATGACGACCCCCGTTACGCCACGGATCAGCCGTGTCGCCAGCCGCCAGGGACGTACAGGTTTGTCCGGGGGCGCGGTCATGGGGCTGCGGGCTGCTCAAGGCAATAGCCACGCCCGCGCACGGTGCGGATAATGTCCGCCCCCAGTTTTTTGCGTACCCGGCTGACAAAAACTTCTATGGTATTACTGCCAACTTCTTCTTCCAGAGTATAAAGCGCATCCTCTATCCGCTCACGCGAGCAGATTGCACCCGGCCGGCGGGCCAGCAGTTCTACCAGCGCCCATTCCCGTGCTGTCAGGTCAATCACCTGTCCATCCCGTGTCAGGCGGGAGCGTTCCAGATCAATGTCGATATCGCCGACTTTTAACCGGTTATCGATCAGCGGACGATAGCGGCGGCCCACGGCGGCAATCCGGGCCACCAGTTCATCCAGATCATAGGGCTTGGCCAGATAATCATCTGCACCGTCGGAAAGTCCGGCAATGCGGTCACTGACCTGATCTTCCGCTGTGGTAATCAGTACGGCCAGAGGGGAACTGGTCTGGCGGATTTCCCGCAGCAACGTGCGGCCGCTGCCATCGGGTAGGCCAAGGTCCAGCAGCAGCACATCATACTGCACAGTGGCCAGAGCGGCGCGGCCATCTTCCAGCGTGGTGAACCAGTCCACCGTATGTCCCGCCTGCCGCACCCGTTCCTGCACGGCGGCACCCAGATGGGGTTCATCTTCCATAATCAGGATACGCATGCGGGCTCAGTGTCCTCTTTCGGGCGGGTCTTCTGTTTCATAAAACGCGCATAGAGCAGAGGCAAAACAAACAATGTCAGCAGGGTAGACGTCACCAGCCCACCAATGACCACGCTGGCCAGCGGACGCTCTACTTCCGCCCCGGCAGAGGCGGAAAATGCCATGGGGAAAAAGCCCAGACTGGCCACCAGAGCCGTTGCCATAACGGGGCGGAAGCGTTCTCTGGCGGCGGTAAATCCGGCGCGCACGGCATCCACACCCCGGCGGCGGATCTGCTCGGCGGTGCTGACCAGCACCACACCATTCAGCACTGCCACACCAAACAGCGCAATAAACCCGATACCTGCAGAAATGCTGAAGGGAAGCCCGCGCAATACCAGCGCAAAAATCCCGCCAGAGGCCGCCAGTGGCAGATTGCAGAACACCAGAAGCGCCAGCCGCACCGTGCCAAGGGCTGCAACCAGTAACAGGAAGATCAGAGTGAGGGCGACGGGTACAACAATGGCCAGCCGTTTTGACGCAGACTGAAGGTTTCGGAATTGCCCATCCCAGCGCATGGTATAGCCATGCGGGAGGGTAACGGTGCGTTGCACGGCTTTCTGGGCCTCGGCCACGTAGGAGGCCAGATCTCGTCCGCGCACATTGGCCTGAATAACCACGCGCCGACGGATGCCGTCCCGGCTAATGCGCGGGGGGCCGTCCTGTTGTCGAATATCAGCCACCTGAGAGAGCAGGACTGTCCCGCGTCCGTCCGCCTGCGGCACGTGCAGGTCACCAATCGCGGCAAGGGTGTGTGTCTGTGATGGGTCAAGGTGGGCCTGCGTGGCAATAATGGCATTATCAGCGGTTGCGGGCCGTCCGATATGGCCGCCTATGGCTTCCACCATATCCAGAATATCCTGCACACGCACATTCAGGCGGCCTGCATTTTCCCGGTTCACGTCGATATGCAGGAACGGAATTGTGCCATCATCCGGGGCCATCACATCGGCAGCACCCCGCACGCTGTTAAGGGCTTTGACAACCTGCCCCCCAAGGCGGCTGAGGGTTGGCAGGTCATCCCCATAAACGGACACTGCAATCTGGGTGCGCACGCCGGAGAGCAGATCATCCATCCGCATCTGCACCGGCTGGCTCCAGGAATAGAGGGCGTCAGGCAGGTTCTCCTGAAGGGTCTTGTTCATGGCGGCGACCAGCTCTGCCTGCGAGCGTCCGGTACGGGGTTCCTTGAGCAAGATAAAGCTGTCGGTTTCGTTCTGTCCCATCGGGTCCGTCGGGATTGCGCCGGTGCCGGTATTGCTGATAACTGTTTCCACTTCCGGAAAACTTTTGATCAGCCGTTCCTGTTGCCGGACGGACGCCAGAACGGTTTGCAGCGCGGTACTGGGCAGGCGCGTGGCAGTGAGTGTCAGCGCGCCTTCTTCCAGTTGGGGCACAAATTCGCTGCCTAACGTCATGGCCAGTCCGGCAGCCAGCAGGCACACGCCAAGGCTACCGCCAACAAGCAGCCGTGGCCTGCGCGCACAGCGTGAAAACAACGGCAGATAATGCCTGCGCAACCATGCCATCAGCCGGGTTTCATGCGGCACCGTTGTAGTGCGAAGCACGGAGACGCACAGGATGGGGATCCATACCAGACAGTAAAGCAGGGAGGCTGCCAGCGCCATGATGACGGTTTGCGCCATGGGGCGGAACATCCGGCCCTCAATACCCTCCAGCGTGAGCACGGGCAGGTAGACCATGATGATGACCAGAATGGCAAAACTGACAGGCCGGACAATCTGTTCTGCGGAGGAGCGGACCAGCGTGCCGAAAGGTAGATCAGGTTCCTTTAACCGGCGGCTGAGCACATGCTCCACGACCACCAGAGAGCTATCCACAATCATGCCGAAATCAATGGCACCCAGACTGAGCAGGTTGGCGGAAATGCCAAATACCCGCATACCCGTCATGGCGCAGACCAGCGCGAATGGAATAACGGACGCAATCAGGAGCGATGCGCGCAGATTGCCAATGACTGCCAGCAGAACGGCCACAACAAGTGCTGCACCAATCAGCAGATTTTCGCGTACTGTTGCAATGGTCCGGTTGGTGAGCATGGCGCGATTATAATACGGGGCCAGTGTGACGCCTGCCGGGAGGGATTGCGTAATGGCAGGCAAAGCGGCCCGGATGCCTGCCAGCGTGGCATCAGAACTTGCCCCTTTTTCCATCATCACCACGCCGGTGACGATTTCCCCTTTTCCGTCGCGGGTTACGGCTCCCAGTCGGGTGCGCGGCCCGGTGCTGATGCGGCCAAGGTCCCGCAGCCGAATGGCGGTGCCGCCCGGCCCGGTTTTGACGGTAACTGCCCCAAAATCCTTGAGGGAACGTAAAAGTCCGCGCCCGGCCACCACCTGCTGTTCCGCATGGTGCTCAATCCAGCCGCCGCCTGCTGCTGCATTGCTGGCATCTATGGCCCGATACACATCGCCTACGGAGAGGCCATAGGCGAGCAGGCGGGCCGGGTCGAGCGTGACCTCCCATGTTTCTTCTGCGCCGCCGCCAATATTGACCTCCGCTACCCCGGGCACCAGCTTGAGCTGCGGGGCCACGGTCCAGTTCATGAGGCGGTTGAGCTCCATTAGCGACAGACCGTGGCCTTTGAGCTGGAACTGGAAAATTTCCCCCATGCCGGTAGTTAGTGGCCCCATGTTCAGGGTGACACCGGGCATGCTCAGCAGTGTGCGGGCTTGCGCCATGCGTTCGTTCACACGGGTGCGGTCCAGATTGATGTCGGAGCTATCCTCAAACTGGACATAAACAACCGAGACCCCGGAGCGGGAGACTGAGCGTAAATCCTTAACGCCCGGAATGCCGGCCATGCTGCTTTCCACTGGAAAGGTAATCAGTTTTTCAACTTCTTCCGTCGCCAGACCGGGGGCTACGGCAGAGACCAGCACCTGCTGGGGCGAGATATCGGGCACAGCCTCCACCGGCAGGCCGGACAGCACAACACAGCCCCCCGCCATGAGCAGCACCAGAAAGGCCAGCAGCAGAAAGCGGGCCTGATTAAGTTTTTCAAAAAATGTCCGCACGGGCTTAATCCGCATCCATGCCGGGCAGAAGCACCATGGCTTTCAGTGCCAGACTGCCATCGCTGACAACCTGATCGCCCTTTTTCAGGCCTGACAGTACAAGGGTTTTATCGTTTTCCTCCATGCCAATCCGCACAGGGGTCGGCTGAAAATGGTCTGGTGCAGTTTGTACAAAGACGACTGTCTGCTCTCCAAGAGTCTGAACAGCCTGCGCGGGCACAATAAGGCCAGAGCCCGTCTGGGTGGTTTGCAAAAGGCTGTTCAGCATCGTGCCGGGTCGTAACTGCCCGGCAGGATTGGCAACGCGGCTGAGCACACGTACCAGCCCATTTGTCGGGTCGGTCGCGGTATCAATGGTTTCAATGGTCGAAAGCAGAGGAGGGGACTGTGGTGTGTCCTCAGAAGATGCAAAAAACGTCTCCTGTCTGCCCCCCGGCACAACGCGTTGCGCATCCTGTGGCGGCACGTCAGACACAACCCAGACATGGGCGGTGTCACTGACTGTCAGGAGCGGCACAGGCGGGGTGACATCCGCAGCCACCGCAGTCTCAACCTGCGTTACGGTCCCGTCCATGGGGGAAATGATGGTCGAGGTTTCATCCGAACCATGTGTTTCCGTCGGGGAGGTGTATTCTTCCTGCAGGCGGTGGGACAGAACACCCAGTTCTGCCTCATGAGTCGCGACGGCATTCTGTGTTTCTTTCAGCACAGCCAGCCGTCGACGCATTTCTCCAACAGAGACAGTCGTTCCCGCCAGCGCGCGTGCCCGGTCATAGGCAGCGGCCGCATTGGCGCGGTCTGCGCTGGCGGCGGCAAGGGCGGCCCGTGTCTGAGCATTCTGCAGGCGGGCCAGATGCAGCGTATGATTCTGATACGTCAGCAAAGGCTGCCCTGCTTTTACGGCCTGCCCGGGCAACACAAGCACAGAAAGCACTTTCCCATCGCCTGCCGTATGAATGGTAACAGTGCGCGTTGTGTCCGGCAGCACACGGGCCATAGCGGGCAGCATATGCGCCAGCGTGCCTTGCGTGACAGGAGCGACGTGAATCCCCTCGTTCCGAATAGCCTCAGCAGAGAGTGTGAGAGGCGGTAGCGGTGTGCTTTCTGCCAGAGCCGTCATGGGAACAAGCGTTAAGCCAAACAGAACTGCGGCAAGAGATTTCATGTGTGAAAATTTCGATTTTTGAAAAAATGAGCGGTTATAAAACAGAGACGTTCTGTTGGCAGAGGCATTGGTGCGTGAGGACTGAAGATGCTGCCTGCTCATGGCATCGGCGCGCCGCTGCTGCGGGGAGAGGAGACCATCTCCGGAATACGGAGTGCTTCCCCGGGTTGCCGGGTGTGCGGAGGAGCGTCGTTGTTCATGCTGTCAGTTTCTGCTGTTGCAGGCACAACCAGTGCGGAAGGCTGCCGGGGCCGTAAGGAAGGGGTTTGCTCAAGGCCGGGTATCGCGCCAGCGGCAATCAGGGCGCGCAGAATGGCGCTGTGCCAGAGGATTTCGGCCCGATCTCTTACCAGATCCGCCGTATAGGCTGCCTGTCTTGCCCGCAGCGCATCATCCAGCGAGTTTTCCTGCAACTTCCATGAGCGTTCCATCAGATCCGCGCGGCGGTCCAGTTGTTGCGCGGCGGTCTGTGCACTTTTGAGCGCCGCAGAGGCTGAGGCCAGACGCGCGCGGATTTGTACCAGTTCCTGCCGCACCATGCGCCGCGCCAGTGTCTCCTGTGTTTCTGCCGCCGCCACGCGGTTCCGGGCTTCGGCCAGCAAGGGCGCATTATGCACGGCACTGGGCAGAGGCATGGTGAAGTTCACACCCACGCGGTTATCCCACGGGCTGCCATATTGTTTTTCATGAATCGCCCCAACGCCAATTTCCGGATTGGGCATGAAGGAGCGCCGGGCCAGAACCAGATCAGCACGAGCAGCGGCAGTCTCTTTCTGCGCTGTCCGCACACGCGGGTCATTCTCTTCCACCGTGTTGGCTACAAGCTTCTGCTCAGCACTTTGTGGTGCAGAAAAGGCCAGAAGGTCCGGCACAACCGGGGAACCCAGCAAAGCGACCAGCCCGGCAGTGGCCGTCTGAGCGTCTTCCTGCGCCATGGCGGCATCGGTCTGGGCTGAGGCGAGTGCGGCTTCCGCCATCTGCTGGTCGGCCTGAGTCATCTCCCCCGTGTGGGCTGCGCGGGCCACGTTCGCGCTCAGCCGTGCTGCCGCACTGGACAGCGCCAGTGTGGTGGCGACGCGCTTGCGGGCCAGCAAGGCGGCGGCAGACGCATCCAGAAGGCGAACGGCAAGGGCCATATGCTCAGCACTGCTGCGTTCAGCGGCGGCCTCGGCATCCGCCCGTGCAAGTTTGCGGGTGGCGTTGCCTTGCCCCGGCAGCCAGAGCGGCACACTCACCCCACCCTCATAAGTGGTGTAGCCAAGGTTGGAGCCTATAGCGTGGTCATCAAAATAGGAGCCGGAAAGGGAAGGGCCACCTGCAAACCAGCTTCCGGCGGCTCTGGCCCGGGCTTCGGCAGAGCGGCGGTTAGTGCCTAGTTCCGAGCGGAGCGGGTCCTGCGCCCATGCCATGGCGAGGGCGTCTGGGAAGGAGAGGCGTTCACGAGGGGATGTGTCCGCACTGAGTGAGGAAGAAACACTCTGAGCATAGGCTGGATAAGGAGTGCTGAGTGCCATCAGCAAAACTAAGCAATAGCGAGAGGGCTTCATCAACTACCATACACCCTGGTCTGAACATGGTTTCTCCCCCTGGCATGGCACAAGCCAGGTGAGGAGGAACTCCTGCATAGAGCCTGAACCTGACAGGAAGCTGAACACGGCGTGAGAAGCGTATTCCTTTCAGGCCATGCTCTTGCCTGTTTTCCCTGCTGTCTGGCAGGGTTCGCACGGCGCATTCTGCGTCTTTATTTTTATCTTTGTCTGTCTGGTGAGGTTACGCGTGCCCGGTAAACCCTATCTGTATCTGGCAGTGGCCATTATTGCCGAGGTGTTTGCAACCTCCTGCCTGACTGCGTCTCATGGTTTTGAAAAACGTCTGCCCGGCATCATCAGCTTGCTGGGGTACGGGGTTGCATTCTATTTCCTGTCTCTCCCCATCAAGACCATTCCGGTTGGGGTGGTTTATGCCATCTGGTCTGGGGTGGGCATTGTGCTGGTGTCTCTCATCGGGGCAACTGTTTTCAAACAGTCTCTGGATCTGCCAGCGCTTGCGGGTATCGCGCTCATCATGGCCGGGGTGCTGGTCATCAACCTGCTCTCAAAGTCCGTCTGAGCGCACATCCCATAAAAAAAGCAGGCTGACACACGGTGCCAGCCTGCTGCGGTGCAATAAGTCTTCTGTGCTCAGAAGGACAAATCCTCATTTTCCCCACTGTCGCTGTTCTTATCGGGCTGCGGAGCAGTTGCGGGGGCAGGCTTGGCTGCGTCATGTGGGAGCGAGACAGAGCCAATCCCATCGACATGCTGTGTCAGAGAGCGGGGCGTATTGGTGAGTTTCACGGACCCCGCTCCATCAATAGACACTTTCACCTGTCCCGTAGGACCCGCTTTGACAGACCCGGCACCGTCCATGGAGAGATCGAGGTCAGAGAGGGTCATGTCAGACAAATTAACAGAGGCCGCGCCATCAATAACCAGTTTGAGGCTGTCCGTATGGCCATGGGCTTTCACGCTGGCGGCCCCATTGATGGTGAGGTCCAGATGCGGCTGCTGATAATCCTGTAGATCCAGAGAGCCAAAGCCGTTCAGCGTGATGCTGTTCAGGGCCGGAGCCGTGATGGTGACGGTGAGGGAACTGTTCCGCCAATGGACATGGTGGCCTTTGTTTTCTGCCATATCCAGCACGTTGTCTTTCAGGGTGACACGCTCGACCAGCCTTTCCGACCCACTGATGGTTATGCCGGGTTTGTCTCCCTGCTTATAGATAACGCGTGCGGGCAGATTAAGGGTGAGGGCATTGCTGCCCTGCCAGTCCAGCGTGCGGGTCTGGATTGGGCCTGCGGTCCCGGTGTCCGTCCAGTCAACGGTCCATTTTGTGGCCGGGAAGATGACTGGCCCGCGGGATGCTGCCGTACCAAAGCAAAGAGCAGAAAGGGCTGCGCCACCCAGAGCGATCATTGTGATGCCACGGATCATGATGAAATTCCTTGAAGGACAGGCGGATCAGGAAGGATTGGCTTTTGCAATCAGGCGGTAATGGGCGCGGCCATAACGGATGAGCAGATTAAGGACCCCGATGGTAAACAGTGCGCACACCGCCACAATCGAAGCGCCGCCGCTGGCCATGCCAAGGCTGATCAGCAGGCCCTGAAGCCAGTCTCCATCAAAGCCCGGCAAGATGTTGAACAACGCAAAGGGCAGCATCAGGCTGCCTGCCAGACAGAGACAGACCCCGACAATAAAGAACGCGAGGTCCACGGAGCCCACCGTCATCAGCACAGGCAACACCACCAGCAGGTCGAGTGCGGCCAGCCCGAGGATGCCCACAATTGCGCCCAGCGCGTTGCTCAGGCTGCGTTCATCTTCCCACCGGCGCACACCCGTTTCGGCCCGCACCTCCCGCGCCAGCCGGGCAGGGTCACCCAGTGCTGCGGCAATCTCACCGTCAGAACGACCAGCGGCACGACCTTCGTCAAAATGCGCGGTATATTCGGCAAGAATATCCTCAACAACAGAACGCGGCAGGCCTTTCAATCCTGCGCGCAACTGGTCCAGGAACATCTGTCTGCTGTTCATGCCTTTGTGTTCCTTACGGTTTTCTGCACCGTCAGAGTGGTTTGGGGGGGAGAGGGTTCGGCTGAGGAAGCGGGCGCAGCATCATCAGAACCCAGAATGGCGTGGACGGCTTTTGTAAAGGTGGTCCATGCCGTCCGCTGGCTGTTCAGGCTCTGGCGACCATGCTCTGTCAGCGCATAATATTTGCGGGGTGGGCCGGAGGATGATTCCACAAAATAGGTTGAGACAAGACCATCTTTCTGCATCCGCCGCATGAGCGGATAGATGGTGCCTTCCCCCATATCAATGGCCTCAGACAAGCGGCTGGCAATGTCATAACCGTATGAATCTGCCCGGGAGAGAAGGGCAAGCACACACAGCTCCAGCACGCCTTTCTTGAACTGAACAAGGTTGGGTTCCACGGTTTTTCCTGTTCCGAGGGGCCTGCTGCCTGCGTTTGGCAGAAGCAGACGACTCGCTGGTGGCTGTCGATAGCTATTCAATACAAACCAGAACCATTCATTGCAAGGTAGTGGTTTATGAAAAGTTTTCTCCAGCGTCTGCCTGAGCGTCATGCACGGAACAAATTTGGATTTAGTCGGCTGAAAGAAACGCCTTCAGGCGGAGGTTATCAGGCCTTTCATGGGGTCTGTCCTCGGTCCGGGGAACACCGTTGCAAGGGCCTGTGGGGGCAGGTGGAGATGATCGCAGAGAACACCTGCCGCAACGGCACGCAGGTCTGTTGTGGGAGCGAGGTCCCTGTTTTCAAAAAGCTGGCTGGGGCGTAAGCCCGGCCATGTTCCTCCTACTTTTCCTCCCGCGACGGCTCCTCCGGCAAGGAAGGTGACCGTGCCCGTGCCGTGGTCCGTGCCCCCTGTTCCGTTCATCCGTACGGTTCTGCCAAATTCTGTCATGGCGAGGACAACCGTGTGTTTCCAGTTCTCTCCCAGACTTTGACGCAAAGCCTCAATCCCGCGATCCAGCTGGGCGAGAGGGCTTCCTAAACGGCCAAGCTGGGCCGCATGCGTATCCCATCCCCCAATCTCAAGGGCGGCAATTCGCGGGCCATGGAGGGTAGACAGCATTTGCCCTGCGGCTGTGGAAAGCTGAGTGAACGCATCGGGCTTGTGGGGTTTTCCGGATATGGAGGATGTTTGCATCCCTGTCATGGCGGCATCCGAAAAGCCTCGTGCTTTCAGAGCGTTTTTGAAAGCAGGGCCTGTAACGGGGTCGGAAGCGTTCAGAGCTGAAATCTGATGATAAAGATCTTCACCAGGGTGCTGGCTGCCTGCGGGCGCATAACTTCCAACCCGGGCCGATCCACGTAGCAAAAGAGGGATGGTCAGCCCCATGGCCAGCCCGTATCCATCAGGCCGGTTTGTCTTGCCCTGAAGACTTGCAACAGCGCGGTTCAGCCAGCCGCTGTTCAGGCGGTTATCCGCACCGCTTTCCAGATAATCCTGTGCTTCAAAATGGGACCGGCTGCGATAATGCCCGGCTACGGCGTGGACAGGCAGCATCTGTTCTTCCCGATAAAGGGCGTGAAGTGTCTGAAGAGAAGGATGCAGCCCATAAAAGCCCCCAAGATCCAGAAGGCCGCCCTCCTGCCCGGGTTCAGGAAGAACAAGGTCCCGCCGATGTGTTTTGAGGTCAGCATCTCCATACGGTGTGACAGCCGAGAGGCCATCCAGTGCGCCGCGAAGAAGAATAACCACAAGGCGTGGGTCGTCCGGGCCGCCGGCAGGACCGGCAAAAGCAAGAGAGGAACGCCCGAGTGTCCAGCTTGCAGCCAGACCTAGCAGGGCAGTGCGACGATGGATCATCATGGGTCAACGCCTCTGGAATTCGGGTGAAGAAAAAAGCAGCGTCAGCGCGTCCTGACGGGAGCCGGCGTGATGCATGGCAAGTTCTGTTTGCGGACGCAGTGCCGGGCCCAGGGCGATATGGGCAATCTCCATCGGGTCTCCGGTCTGGACGTGCGCGGCTAGTCTCCAGGCCCAGTCCGTACGGGCCAGCATGTCTGCTGGCGCGCTCCACTCTGCCGCAGAGTCACTCCAGCCATTGGGTAAGGGGGCTTTCCATAAGGGTTGGCCGAGGGAGGAAAAAGCTGCGTAAAGCACGTGGGCCGGGGAGTGTGGATCGTCAGGCTGACTGGGCTTTCCGCCTAACGAGAGTGCGCGCATGACAGCAGTGGCATAGTCCATGGGGGTGCGGAACTTGCTGCCTGTGCGGTTTGTGTCGTGCAGAGTTGCAAGGGCAAGGGATGCTGCCCGCAGGTCTCCATCACTGTTCTGAAGGACGGACGCAATATGGCTGACATCCTGCGGCGCGGGCGTGTCGGAAATAAAATGTCCGACCATCTGCGTGGCGATATGGCGGTACGTTGCCGGATGAGTGCCCAGAAAATGCAGAGCCTGTACGCCGCCATCCTCGCCTTCGGGAAATGTTTGACCCATGACGGTTTTTTCACCCGGTTCATGCGCTTTTTCCCGAAAGACGAAGCCGGGCTGTTCGGCCTTCATGTCGATACTCCAGCCTGTCAGGATCGCGGCGAAAGATGTGACGTCCGTCTGGCTGTATCCTGCGGCAGGTGAGACTGTATGCAGTTCCAGACATTCCCGGGCCAGGTTCTCGTTCAGGCCGTGATGGCTTTTGCGCCCGGCGGGGCTGTTGGGGCCAATGGAAGACGTATTATCCAGATACATCAACATGGCCGGGTGGCGCATGACGGCCAGAAGCATATCCGAAAAGCGGCCCGTAACGTGCGGGCGGATTGCTTCGCGCATATACGTGCCAAGGACGGCCTTTGTGCTGCCCTGACGCAGGCTGACTGTAAAATGGTTGAGCCAGAACCATGCCAGCCGCTCACGGAAAGGTTGTTCGGTAAGAAGCAGGTTATCCAGCTGGGCGGCGACGTCTGCCTGAAAAATCGGGGTGACCAACGGGTCGCCCTGCATTTTGGCACGGCGCTGCTCCCGCAACGCGATCAGGCCCTCTGAACAGGAACGAACATTTCTGAATACAGCTGTATCAGGGGCATCCAGCTGACGTGAAAGCCAGTCATGGAGTGACGTATCTAAGGGCGAGTCGTCTCGCTGGCCCCAGCCAAACCTGTTGATTGCACTAACAAGTTGCATGGCATCCTCACGATGTCCCGTGAGTGGGAGTTTCTGGACTTGTTAAAAGGCTGCTCGCTCTATGTGGCAAAATCTGGACAGGGATATGACTCTATAAAAAATCCCGCCCGGACAAAACGTACCGGGCGGGATTAAAAAACGCGCAACTAAGAAGCGGAAATTCAGGAAACCCGCTTTACCCAGTTATGGGCATCATTCGCACGACCATACTGAATGTCACACAGGGCTTTACGCAGCGCCGTAGTGACTTCACCAGTTTTGCCTTCGTTGATTACGCATGTGCCTTCAGCGCTTTTCAGCGTGCCGATGGGGGTCACAACAGCAGCCGTGCCACAGGCAAAGACTTCTTTCAGGTGGCCGGATTTGGCATCGGCGTAAAGCTGGTCAATCGCATAGGGTTCTTCACGCACCGTCAGGCCTTTGTCCCGCGCCAGTGTCAGCAGGGAATCCCGCGTGATGCCGCGCAGAATGGTGCCTTCCAGCGGAGGCGTGAGGATGGTGCCATCATCAAACACCATCACGATGTTCATGCCGCCCATTTCCTCAATCCATTTGCGCTCAACCGCATCCAGGAACAGCACCTGATGGCAGCCATTCTCTTTGGCTTCCATCTGGGCCGTGAGGCTGGCGGCATAGTTGCCACCGCATTTGGCTTCACCCGTGCCACCGCGGGAAGCACGTACCGTGCGTTCTTCCACCCACACGCTCACCGGGCCGGCATCCTTGGAGAAATATTCCCCGGCGGCGCAGGCAATAACCAGAAATTTGAATTCCGCAGCAGGCTTCACACCCAGAGCCGCTTCCGTCGCAATCATGAAGGGGCGGATATACAGCGTGCCAACGTCGGCAGCCGGAATCCAGTCCTTGTCGATGGTAACAAGCTGCGTCACCGCATCCAGAAACAGCTCTTCCGGCACCTGCGCCATTGCCATGCGTTCAGCAGAATGGCGGAAGCGGCGGGCGTTGGCATCCGGGCGGAACAGCAGGGCCTCACCGTTAGGGGCGCGGTACGCCTTCATGCCTTCAAAAATTTCCTGCGCGTAATGCAGGACAGAGGCAGCCGGGTCCAGCGTCAGCGGCCCGCGCGGCAGGATCTGCGGCGTGTGCCAGCCTTTGCCTTCCGTATAGGTCACAACGGCCATATGTTCGGAAAAGACGCGGCCAAAACCGGGGTTGGCAAGCAGGGCGGCCCGCTCTTCCGGGGAGACCCGGTCGGCTTTTGGCGTAATCTGGAAAGCGGTCTTGGTAGGGGTGCTCATAACGTCTGGCGTCTCCGCGGCCTGCTGTGCAGTGCGTCTCTGCCTGCATTGACAGGGTTTGTTGCGATGGTGGCGGTTAAATAACATGATCATAAGTGTGTTGCCAGAGCAGGGCCATCGTCCCCATATCAGCTCTACGCTTGCGGTCTGGCTGTTTCCTGCGCGCCGGACCCGGACCTCTCCCCACTGGCTGTGACCATGAAGGGCCTTTGCATGACCTCCTTTTCCCTGCGGCAAACCTACAGCCAGTTGCCTGACCATTTTTACGCCTCCGCTGCTCTCTCTCCGGTTGCCGCGCCTCAACTGATCAAACTGAATGTCCCGCTGGCCAAATCTCTGGGGCTGGACCCTGTCTGGCTGTCCGGGCCGGACGGGGTTGCCATGCTTTCCGGCTCTCATATGCCGCCGGGGGTGCAGCCGTTGGCACTGGCCTATGCCGGGCACCAGTTCGGGCATTTTGTGCCGCAGCTGGGGGATGGCCGGGCGTTGCTGCTGGGCGATGTGACGGATGCTAGCGGGCACGTGCGCGAAATCCAGCTGAAAGGCTCCGGTCGCACCGCCTATTCGCGCCGGGGTGATGGCCGGGCCGCGCTTGGGCCGGTGCTGCGGGAATATGTGGTGAGCGAGGCCATGGCCGCGATGGGGATCCCCACCACCCGCGCACTGGCCGCTGTGGCGACCGGCGAGCAGGTGATGCGCGAAACCCCTCTGCCGGGTGCTGTGATAACCCGGGTGGCTGCCAGCCATATCCGGGTAGGGACGTTCCAGTTTTTTGCCGCGCGTCAGGATATCGCTGGCCTGCGGCTGCTGGCTGACTACGCCATCGCCCGCCATTATCCCGCTGCCGCACAGGCTCCGGCTCCCTATCTGGCGTTGCTGGAACAGGTGATTGCCGCACAGGCCGATCTGGTGGCGCAGTGGATGCTCAAAGGCTTCATCCACGGCGTGATGAATACCGACAACATGGCCATCTCTGGCGAGACGATTGATTACGGCCCCTGTGCCTTCATGGAGCAGTATGACACGGCCACGGTGTTCAGCTTTATTGATGAGCGCGGCCGGTATGCTTACGGCAACCAGCCCAGCATGGCCCTGTGGAATCTGACCCGCCTTGCTGAGGCGCTGCTGCCGTTACTGGCTGATGATGAAGAGCAGGCGGTTCCCGTTGCGCAACAGGCGCTGGGGAGGTTTGAAGGCCGTTTTCAGGAAACCTATCTGGCAGGCTTGCGGGCCAAGCTCGGGCTGACCAAGGTACACCCGGAGGATACCGGCCTGCTGCGCAGCTTGCTGGAGACGATGCAGGCGGAAGAGGCGGACTTTACGCAAACCTTCCGCGCCCTGAGTTCTGAGGGCGCGATAAGCGGAAAGAATGTGCCTGAACCCCTCGCCGGGTTTAGACCATGGATGGAGCGCTGGCGGCAGCGTTTGGCGCAGGAGAGTGACAACTCCGTTTCAACGCGTGTTGCGGCCATGAAGCAGGTGAACCCCGCCTTTATCCCTCGCAACCATCTGGTTGAAGCCATGATTAAGGCGGCGGTGGAAGATAGTGATTTTGCGCAGTTTGAAGACCTGCTCGCAGTCTGCACTCGTCCCTATGACGATCAGCCGGGCAAAGAAGGCTATGCTCGTCCGGCACAAGCCAGTGAACGGGTGCGTTATACGTTTTGCGGAACCTGAGCCAAGAGGCTCACGCAATCCCGTCCACGCTGACAAATTTTTTGCCGTCCGCGCCTTCTTCTACGCGGGCGTGGACGCGATAAACATCCCGCAGCAGCTCCGGGGTTAACACAGCGGTCGGTGGCCCGGAGGCAACCATTTGTCCGTCGTGCAGCACTGTTACAAAGTCCGTCATGTTCAGCGCAATGTTCAGATCATGCAGCACCAGCACGGTGACAAGCTGATGGGCCACACTTTCCCGACGCAGAATATCCATCACGGCAAACTGGTGGTGGAGGTCCAGCGCGCTGAGTGGTTCATCCAGCAGCAGGGCTTGCGGTTTGCGGCTGAGCGCCTGCGCCAGCCCGACCAGTTGTCGCTGGCCGCCAGAGAGTTCGTCCATGGCCTGCATGGCAAGCTGTGGAATGCCGAATAAAGTGAGGCTTTCCAGCGCGGACTGAATGGCATCTTCTTCCAGCCCGCCAGAGGCTGAAAAAGCGCGGGCACGGCCAGCAGTCTGGCGAGCAGCGATCAGCGCTTCCAGCACCGGCAGATGCACCGCAGCCGGGAGGGCTTGTGGCAGATACAGGCAGCGCGCTGTGCGGTCTGTCAGGCTCATACGGGAAAGCTCGGTACCATTCAGCGTGACACAGGCGGAGGAGGGCACCAGCCCTGCCATGGCGCGCATCAGAGTGGATTTACCGCTGCCATTTGGCCCCAGCAGCGCGCAGACCGTGCCGGGCATAAAGGGACCAGCTGTGACGTCCTGCAACACGGTGCGTCGGCCATATTGCACTGTGACATGTGTGGCACTCAGGCCGGCTGAGGGGAGGGGGCGCGACGTCATGACAAACCGCGCTGCCGCAGCACGATGCTGAGGAAAAAGGGGATACCGACCAGTGCCGTGACAATCCCGGTGGGGATAATAACGCCGGGGATCAGCATGCGGGCTGTGACAGAGGACAGCGAGAGAATCAGCGCCCCCGCCAGCATGCTACCCGGCAGATAAAAGCGATGATCTTCCCCCAGGAGTCTCCGGGCAATATGGGGTGCGACCAGCCCCACAAATCCGATAATGCCAACGAATGAAACGGCAAGAGCAGAAAGCAGGCTAACTCGCAGTAGTGCTCCCCGGCGCACGCGGGGCACATTCACACCCAGACTGGCAGCGCGTTCTTCCCCCATGCGCAGGGTTGTCAGGCTCCATGCCGCCCGGAAAGAGAATGGCACGACAAGTGCGCCCATAGCCGCGAGCAAGCCAAGCTTGGGCCATGTGGTGCGCGTCAGGCTGCCCATGGTCCAGAACACCAGATCCTGCAACGCGTCCTCACTGGCCATAAACTGCATGAGGGACACCAGCGCCTGAAACGTGAAGACCAGCGCAATACCAAACAGCACGACTGTGCTGGTACGCGCATGGCGCAGATGCCCGACCAGATCGAGCAGAAAGACCGAGCCAATGGCGCAGACAAACGCGTTGCCAGCAATCAGCCAGGAATCGGGCAGGCCCGGAAGGTGCAGCCCGAGCACAAGAGCAAGCGACGCTCCGAAGGCTGCCGCTGCCGAGACGCCCAGCGTAAACGGGCTGGCCAGCGGATTGGCCAGAATGGTTTGCATCTCAGCACCGGAAAGCCCGAGGGCAGCCCCCACGCAGACCGCCATCAGCGCGTAAGGCAGGCGGATCTGCCAGACAATAATCCGCTGGCTTGCTGGCACGGTGGAAGGATGCAGGAGCGTATGGATCAGCTGTGCGGGGGAAAGCCCGGCAGGCCCCAGAGAAAAATCCAGCAGCACAGAAAGAAGGATAGCCCCGCCCAGAACGGCCAGAATGCTCAGCCGACGGGCCAGCAAAGCCTGATAGGCAGCTCTGATCTGCGCCAGAGACGGCGTGCCGGAAGGCTGAGAGGAGCCGGAGGGGCGGAGGGCTGTCATGTCATCTGCCTAGCATTCGTTGCGCTATGATAAAACCATCCGCACAGCATGGGGCTGCCGTGTTGCGCGTTCTTGACGCCGCAGAGGATAAAAGGCTTTTACTCGCGCTCTCCGCCCCGCCTGAAAGAAGTGGAACAGTTTTGACGCAAACCGGCACGCCTCAGCCCGGCTCAACGCCTGCCGGAAGTTCTTCTGGCACCTCTCTGGTTTTTAGTGCTGCCGCCGAGCATGCCGGGGACCGTGTGGATCGCTTTGTGGCTGCACAGTCCGGCACATTGTCGCGCTCGCGCGTTAAAGCGCTGATTGAAGAAGGGCATCTGACCGGCAATGCTGCTCCCATTACAGAACCCTCAGAGAGCGTGCGGGCAGGCATGACCTACGTTCTGACAATTCCCCCCGCCACACCGGCTGTGCCGCAAGGTGAGCGCGTGGAATTTGATGTGCTGTATGAAGATGCGGACCTGATTGTGCTCAACAAACCCGCCGGCCTTGTGGTGCATCCTGCACCGGGGAATGAGACGGGCACACTGGTGAATGGTCTGATTGCCCATTGTGGGGAAAGCCTGAAAGGTATTGGCGGGGAGCGGCGGCCCGGCATTGTGCATCGGCTGGATAAGGACACCTCCGGCCTGATGGTTGCGGCCAAAACGGAGCAGGCGCATCTCGCGCTTTCAGCCGATTTTGCTGCCCGACGAATAGACCGTGCCTATCTGGCCTTTTGCTGGGGCTGTCCGCAGCCCGCGGAAGGGGAGTATGAGGGGGATATCGGCCGCGATAAGCGCGACCGCAAGCGCATGACCATTGTCACCCATGGTGGCAAATGGGCGCTTACCCGCTACCGCACTTTGCAGGCTTTTGAGATGGGGGCAGCACTGGTGCAATGCCGTCTGGCCACAGGTCGCACGCATCAGATCCGGGTACATTTTTCGGCCAATGGTCACCCGCTGATGGGGGACCCCGTTTATCTGCGGCGCATTCCGGCAGCAGCCAAAGCCCTGTCCGCCACAGCGCGGGCAGCAGCGCTGGATTTCCCCCGGCAGGCCCTGCATGCGGCCCGACTGGGCTTCACACACCCGCGCACCGGCGAGCAGATGCTGTTTGAGGCTCCGATGCCGGAAGATATGCTGGCTCTGGGTGAGGCGCTGGGGCTGAATCCAAAGAAAGCCGTGATCGTCTGAGATTTATCAAACCGGCTATGCGTTGAAAGACCGGGCGGGAACTTTCCGGCACCTCATGCGTCACAAAAACTACGCCAGTCCTTTTCACCCCGTTCCGAGTCTGCCTCTGCGCCTGAGAGACAGAAAACAGTTATGCCCTAAGCAAACTGCGGGTTTGCGGGGATTTTCTTGACAGAAATATAATTCCGGCGCACCGTCAACGTCCTTTCCGACATGTCCATATGGCCGTCGGACCGGGTGTTTTTTCCTTCGCGCTGCCCATTCGGGGGGCGATGGAAGAGGACATAAACTTTTATCCGCTTGTTAACCGGAAACTTGCCTAACTCTACGCAATGCCCATCAGATTTTCACGGAACCTGAGGCGCTGCAGGGAGCTTTCCAGTTAAGAGGAGTGCTCAGTCGATGGTCTCATCTGTCATCAATGTTGGTCCTGAAAATAATCTTTCAAGATACCTTCAGGACATCCGTAAATATCCCCTTCTCACCCCGGAAGAAGAACTCCGTCTTTCCCATTTGTGGAAAGACAAGGGCGATGTAAAGGCCGCGCACAAACTGGTGACCTCTCACCTGCGGCTGGTCGCAAAAATTGCCATGGGGTACCGCGGGTATGGCCTGCCGGTGAATGAACTCATCAGTGAGGGCAATATCGGCATGATGCAGGCCGTGCGCCGGTTTGACCCGGACAAAGGCTTCCGTCTGGCAACGTACGCCATGTGGTGGATCCGCGCGGCCATTCAGGAATACATCCTGCATAGCTGGTCTCTGGTTAAAATGGGCACGACCGCTGCCCAGAAGAAACTGTTCTTCAACCTGCGCCGTCTGAAAGGACAGATGCAGGCGATTGATGACGGGGATCTTCAGCCTGAACAGGTCAACAAGATTGCCACTACGCTGGGTGTGTCCGAGCAGGATGTGGTGAGCATGAACCGCCGCATGGCCGCACCGGACCACAGCCTGAACGCCCCGATGCGCGCTGATCAGGATAATGAGTGGCAGGATCGTCTGGTGGATGATCAGGTCAATCAGGAAGAAACCTACGCGGAAAACGAAGAGCTTTCTGGCCGTAAGGCTCTGCTGGCCAATGCCATGAGCACGCTGAATGAGCGTGAGCGGCACATCTTTACGGAACGTCGCCTGACGGATGAGCCGTCTACGCTGGAAGATCTGGCGCATCAGTATGGTATCTCGCGCGAACGCGTGCGCCAGATTGAAGTCCGGGCTTTTGAAAAAGTTCAGGCCGCGATGAAGAAAGAAGTCGAAGCGCGTCGTGGAGCAGCAAAGGAGGGCTAAGGCCCTCCTGAGTTCTTATGACGACACACCATCCTTTCCCCGACGCGCCGGTTGTTCTGACCGGTCAGCATGTCCGGCTTGTACCGTTGGCCCTCACCCATGTGGAAGGCTTGCAGAGTGCTGTGCAAGATGGAGAGCAATGGAAAGTCTGGTGCACTTCGGTGCCTAAACCTGAGGCCATGCGGGCTGAGGTTGAACGGCGGCTGGCTCTGCAACAGCAGGGCACCATGCTGCCTTACACGGTTGTCAGTCTGCCGGATAACCGCATTGTTGGTATGACGACGTTCATGAATATCGATAAGGCCGGACCGCGCGTGGAAATTGGGTCCACATGGTATGCTGCCTGTGTGCAGAGAACGCCCGTCAATACGGAAGCCAAGATGCTTCTGCTTGCTTACGCGTTTGAAACACTGGGCTGTCTGGCTGTCGAATTCCGCACGCATTTCCTCAACCAGCGGAGCCGCCGGGCTATTGAACGCCTTGGGGCCAGACTGGATGGTATTTTGCGCTGCCACCAGCGGATGCCAGACGGCTCATTGCGTGACACCTGCGTCTATAGCGTGACCGCTGCAGAATGGCCCGCAGTGCGGAACCATCTGCACTGGTGCCTGACGGAAAAATATCAGCGCACCTGAAAAAAAAACATCAGGCGGGAAGCTCGCTGGTCAGGCGCGGGCAGCATCCTGAATGAAGAAGGTCGCATCCGTCCGCCCGTTCCATGTTTCCGAACGCAGATAGCCTGCCAGATGAACCGGAGGGCGTGTGCTGTCTTCCAGACCAATGGCCAGAGGATTATCATTTGCGCGGAACAGCAGCGCTTTCAGGCGGCCACCATCCTGCCCCTTTAACAGCAGGCGGAGGGTGTTGCCATCCCGCCCAATGCGGTCTGAGCGGATAATCTGTGCATTAGAAACCGCAATGAGCGGCTCAGCATTGCCCGCGCCAAATGGGGCCAGCATGGCAAGATTTTCTGCCAGCTCAACCGTGGCACCCGAGACGGACAAGGCAACATCCAGCGCAACATCCACTGTATTTGGCAGGACCGCGGCATCAGCCAGTCGTTCATCCAGAAACGTGTGGAAGCGTTCAATATTTTCCACAGGTAGAGAAAAGCCGGCGGCCATGGCGTGACCACCACCGCTGGTCAGCACACCAGCCTGCCGCGCTGCAATGATGACTGTGCCCAGATCCAGCCCCGGTACAGAGCGCCCGGAGCCTTTAATCGAGCCATCTTCCTGTTCCGCACCCACGAGGGCAGGCCGATTGAATTGTTCCTTGATGCGGCCAGCCACAATGCCGACCACGCCGGGGTGCCAGTCTTTGCCTGTCAGCAGAATAACCGGGTGGCCCGCTTCCCGCTGTTCGGCTGCTTGTGCGATGGCGCGGTCCAGAATTTCAGCCTCCACACCCTGGCGTCGGCGATTTACCGCGTCCAGACGTTCGGCCATGGTGCGGGCATCGTGTGCGTCCGTACTGCGTAGCAGGGTCAGTCCCAGCCCGGCTTCGGCAATACGTCCGCCCGCGTTAATGCGCGGCCCAAGTGCAAACCCACAGGTAAAGGCATCCGGCGCTTTAGTGACACCGGCAATTTCCATCAGCGCGTTGAGGCCTGTGCGCTGCCGACGGGCCATAATTTTCAGGCCCTGTGTCACAAAGGCACGGTTCAGCCCATGCAGCGGCATGACGTCACACACCGTCGCAAGGGCAACCAGATCAAGCTGACGCATCAGGTCCGGTGCGGGTTGCGCATCATGAAACCATCCGGCGGTGCGGAGGTCCCGGCTGGTGGCAACGGCGGCCAGAAACGCGAGTGCTGCGGCGCAGACATGCCCGAGGCCGGACGTGCAGTCTGGTCGGTTCGGGTTCACCGTCGCTAAAATCGGGGGGAGGGCGTCTTCTGATTTATGGTGGTCGAGAACAATCAGGTCAGCCTTACCAGCCAGTTCTCCCAGCACAGACCCGGCAGCTGTGCCACAGTCCACGCAGATAAGCAGCGACGCGCCTTGCGCCACAAGCCCTTCCAGAGCGGGGACATTCGGGCCGTAGCCCTCCGTCATGCGGTCTGGAATATGGGTGTGAACGGTGCAGCCAAGTTCTTCAAAAAATGAGGCGAGGATGGCGGATGCACATGCCCCATCCACGTCATAATCCCCGAAAATCCCGATGGTCTCACCCTGCTGGACAGCCTGCGCCATACGGGCCGCGGCTTTATCCATATCCTGCAAGCTGGATGGGTTAGGAAGCAGGGCGCGGAGTTTCGGGTCGAGAAAATGGGCGGCCTGTTCCAGAGGAATGCCGCGCAGGGCTAAAAGCCGCCCGACAATTTCCGGAAGGCCTGCCCGCTGGGCAATGGCCGCCCCCATGCGGAGCAGGGCGGGGTCTTCCGCCCCGTCCCGCCACACCCAGCGGCGGCCTGTCAGGCTGCTTTCCACGCCAAGGGCCGCACGGGCCTCTGGCATGGGGGGCAATGTCTCCAGTGTCTCAGTCAATAAACCGGTCATTCTGGTGTATGAGCGCCTTATTGCGGAGTCCAGGTTTTGGTTTTGAAGTTGTGATAGCCCTCAATAAACCGCACCGTGCCGGACTTGGAACGCATGACCAGAGAATGCGTAACGGCATGGTTCGGATACTGATGGATGCCTTTCAGCAGCGTGCCGGAGGTCACACCCGTGGCGGAGAACAAAACGGAGCCCGCAGCCAGATCATGCAGGCCGAGCTTGCGGTCCGGGTTCTTGCCGGGGTTCATTTTCTGGGCACGTTCACGCTGGCTGTCATCTTCAAACAGCAGACGGCTTTGCATCTGGCCATTGACGCAGCGGATTGCCGCAGCAGCCAGAACGCCTTCCGGCGCGCCGCCAGAGCCTGCGTAAATATCCACCTGACTGGTATCCAGACACGCGGCAATCGCCCCGGCAACATCCCCGTCGGTCAGCAGACGGACGCGAGCGCCGGCTTCCCGCGCTTTGGCAATCAGTTCTTCATGCCGTTCACGGTCCAGCGTGCAGAGCACGAGGTCACGCACAGCCTTGCCCTTGGCTTTGGCCAGATTGCGCAGATTGTTTTCAATGGAGGAATCAAGGTCCACCACGCCTTCGGGCAGGCCGGGGCCGACGACAATCTTGTCCATGTACACATCGGGTGCGTGCAGGAAGTTGCCTTTTTCGGCCAGTGCGACAACGGTAATCGCGTTGGGCATGTCCTTGGCGCACAGATTGGTGCCTTCCAGCGGGTCCACGGCAATATCCATAGCCGGGCCACCGGAGCCGACTTTTTCACCGATATAGAGCATCGGTGCTTCGTCCATCTCGCCTTCGCCGATCACGACGGTGCCATCAATGGCCACGGTATCAAACGCCGTGCGCATGGCTTCAACAGCCGCACCGTCAGCGTCGTTCTTCTTGCCACGGCCTGTCCAGTGGGCAGAGGCCAGAGCAGCGGCTTCTGTTACACGGACCAGTTCAAGGGCCAGATTGCGGTCAGAAACCACAAAACTCGGAATCGGCTCAATCGCGTCAGACATTCTAGAGATAATCCTCTCTGTTTAAGGCCAGGGCTGGGCTTTTTATAAGACGCTCAGTCCGTTTCAATCCGGATCATCACCGGCGTATCCGTCACCACATCCAGACCGTCAATCCGTGCGACAGCATCCTGCATTGCTGCTTCATATGTCTGATGCGTCACCAGTACCAGCGGCACATAAGGATCGGCATCATTCTGCTCCGGTGTGTGCTGCAACATGCTGCGGAGAGAAACGCCGCAATCACGCAAAACAGCCGTGATGTCCGCAATCACACCGGGACGGTCTTCCACGAGTAAACGCAGATAGAACGCACCAGTGCCTGCAGAAACCGGGTTAGCCTGCAAAGGAGGCGTATCTGTGGCCTGCACGCCCCAAACAGGGATGGTATGGCCACGGGCAATATCAATAAGGTCAGCTGCCACGGCGCTGGCGGTGGGGCCTGCGCCTGCGCCACGGCCTTCAATCATCAGGCGGCCAGCAAAAGCGCCCTCCGCCACCACGGCGTTAAACACGCCATCAACCTGCGCGATGGGGGCGTTTTCCGGCACAAGGCAGGGGGTTACGCGGGCTTCAAGTCCGTCATCACCCATGCGGGCCATGCCCAGCAGTTTGATGCGATAGCCCAGCGTGCGGGCAAAGGTGAGGTCCAGCGCGCCAATGCGGCGAATGCCTTCAACATGCACGGAGTCAAACGCCACGGGCTGCCCAAAAGCCAGACCGGCCAGAATGGTCAGCTTGTGGGCGGCGTCCAGCCCGTCAATATCGGTGGAGGGATCGGCTTCGGCGTAGCCCAGTTGCTGGGCATCGGCCAGAACGGTGCCGAAGTCCTTCCCGGTTTCCCGCATCACGGTCAGAATATAGTTGCAGGTACCGTTCAGAATACCGCCAATCCGCAGGAGGCGGTCCGCTGCCAGTCCTTCACGCACCATCTTAATGGCCGGAATGCCACCCGCAACGGCGGCTTCAAACAGCAGCGGCGCTGATTTTTCAGCACTTAAGCGGGCAAGGGCCGGACCATGAATGGCAAGGAGAGCCTTGTTGGCGGTTACTACCGGTTTTCCGGCAGCAAGGGCGGCTTCCACCACGGCGCGGGCCGTGCCTTCTGAGCCACCAATGAGTTCGACCACCACATCCACATCCGGGTCGGAGACCAGATCGGGAGCGTTATCGTACCAGCGCATGCCGGACAGATCGACCCCGCGGTCCCGCGTGCGGTCGCGGGCGCTGACGGCGGTGACTTTCAGCGGACGGCCCGCACGGGCTGTGACCAGATCCGCATTGGTGTTCAGCAGCCGGATAACACCAGCCCCGACAGTGCCGAGACCAGCGAGACCAAGACGAAGAGGAGAAGTGGAGGAAGAGGACGTCACGATTCAACAGGCTCCGGCTTGCTGGCAGAAGAAGGAGGCGCTTTTACGCCATGGGCTGAAAGAAAACCACGGATGGCACGGGTGGCCTGACGCAGGCGCTGGGTGTTTTCCACCAGCCCGATGCGCACATAGCCTTCCCCATGCTCACCAAACCCGAGGCCGGGGGCTACAGCCACACCGGCTTCTTTCAGCAGAAGTTTTGAGAAGTCCACGCTGCCCATTTCCCGGAACGGTTCGGGGATGGGGGCCCATGCAAACATGGAGCCTTCCGGTGAGGGGACATCCCAGCCACCGGCATGCAGGCCGCGGATCAGCACATCCCGGCGTTCCTTATACAAGGCGCGGATGTCAGCCACGCAGTCCTGCGGGCCGTTCAGAGCAGCCACAGCAGCGACCTGAATTGGCGTAAAGGCCCCATAATCCAGATAGGATTTGATGCGGGTGAGGGCGGCAATCAGCCGCTCATTGCCTGCTGCAAACCCCATGCGCCAGCCCGCCATGCAGTAGGTTTTGGAGAGCGATGTGAACTCGACCGCAATATCCTTGGCACCCGGCACTGCCAGAATGGACGGCGGCACGAGATCCCCGAAATAGATTTCCGCATAAGCAAGGTCAGACAGGATGAAAATCTCTTCCCGTCGGGCAAATGCCACCAGTTCCTTGTAGAAATCCAGATCAGCCAGATAGGCCGTGGGGTTCGACGGAAAGTTGACAATCAGCGCCGTCGGCTTGGGGACGGAGTGGCGCACAGCCCGCTCCAGCGCCCGCAGCATGGTGTCATCCGGCGTAGCAGGAATAGAGCGCACAGAGGCGCCAGCAATAATAAAGCCGAACTGATGAATGGGGTAGGACGGGTTAGGCACCAGAATGGTGTCACCGGGGCTGGTAATGGCGGAGGCCAGATTGGCCAGCCCTTCCTTGGAGCCGAGTGTCGCGATGACTTCCGTATCCGGATTGAGCTTCACGTTAAAGCGGCGCTCGTAATATCCGGCAAGAGCCTTACGCAGGCCCGGAATACCTTTACTGACGGAATAGCCGTGCGCCCGTGGGTTTTGCACAGTTTCAACCAGCTTCTGCACAATATGCGGCGGCGTGGGGCTGTCCGGGTTGCCCATGCCGAGGTCAATAATATCCTCGCCCCGCGCTCGGGCTGCCGCTTTGGCCTGATTGACAGAGGCAAAAACATAAGGCGGCAGGCGGCGGATGCGATGGAATTCTTCGGTCATGGACTTCAAATGCCCTTAGTGGGAAAGGGGTCAGACCCCGCACGATTACGGGGGAAAAACATAGTAATGGCAGAAACGGAACAGGCAACCGCTCCAATGGGATAATCTGTTATCACCTATGAGATTATCCCACCGGTATGGCGGAGAGGGGCGTGTCAGGGCGTCGTGGCAATGCGCGCGCCCATGCCAAATGCGTCCCCGCGGATATGAATGGCGGAGGCAGGCACGTTCAGGCTGATCAGCTTTTTGGCAATGTTCTGGGCGCGGAGAAGGCCAAGCTGCACTGCGTCAGCCTGATCCTGCGCGTCAAGGGACGCCGCAGACCCAAAGCCCCGCACATAGAATGGCCCGTGCGGTGTTTTGGCAACCAGCTTTGCAAACGTGTCATCCTGCCCGGAGGAAATCTGGTCAGATTGCGGAACGCAATGAATTGCCGTGCCCTTGGCGTCGGACAGATCATAATTGGGCCGAACGGCATCAGGCAGATAGGCGTCTGAAGGAACATTAAAGCCGGGGAAGGACGGCGGTGCGGGCGGCCCCGCCGGAATCTGCGGAATGGCGCTGGCCGGGGTGGGAGGTGTCTGCGCGGTAGATTTCACCTCCGGCATCCCGATTTCCGGCATGGCTACTTCGGCGTCCTGCTTGCCGGTCTCTGTCTTTTTCCCAGTGCCCGGAAGGTTGCCCGATTTAGAGGATTCGGCAGATGGCAGCGCGGCCTGACCGCTTTTGCCGGCAGAAGCCGCTGCGGCAGCGGCCTGCTGGGGTGGTGCATCTGCTGCATCCATAATGGCCCCGGCCGTGCCCTCGGGGAGGGTGGCAGGCTGAGCAGCACCATTCGCGGCCTGTGGTGTTGTGCTGGTTTTGGACGCAGTTGATGCAGCCGCGCCGGGTGGCGGCGGGATCTCAGGCATCAGCGTGCCGTTGGCGGCTACCGTGCGGTACATCAGGTTACGATCACGGATCAGCTGCTGCGTGATCAGAGACCGCGCCTGAGGGGAGGGAACCTCCGGCGTTGTGGTAGGAGTCAGTCCTACATGCGGGTAAGGGTCATAAATACCGGGCGGCGGCGGTCGCTGTGCGGCAATCACCCCGCCCCGCATATGCTGCATCCACTCAAACGTCGTATCGACGGGGTCTTTATGGCTGCATCCTGTCAGGCACAGCACGCCTGTTGCGACCAGTAACCCGGACCGAAACGGGCTGCCGGACTGAAAAGCCATGTAAACACGGTGCCGGAAAGGCCGGTCCTGTTCTGGGCACGCTTGCTGCATGACGTGATGGTTGCTCCGCTGGCAGGGTGAAAAACAGGGGGCACTCTACCCTCTTCGGGCCGTTGTGGCGAGATAGGGGATCACCCCCGCATGATTGCCCCTTGGCAGGCGCGCGCAGGCAGAGCAGGATAAGAGACATGAACAGAGACACAGAACATGCGGAGACTGGCATGACGGGCATTTCCCCCTGCGATCCTATCCGGCTGGATGATGATAACCCGGAGTCCCCGGACGCACCGGAAAAAGAAGACGCCAAAACCCCGGCTGCCCCGGAAGGGGAGCTGGAGAACAAGCTGTTCAAACAGCGCAAAGTGCTGATTTTTGGCGGGATTAACGACAAGGTAGCGCGGGACGTTACAGCGCGCCTGCTCGCACTGGCCGGTGAGTCGGACAAGCCGATTGATGTGTATGTGAACTCACCGGGCGGGCATGTGGAAAGTGGTGACACCATCCATGACATGATCCGCTTTGTCGATTCGGTGGCGCCGGTCAACATGATCGGCACGGGCTGGGTGGCATCTGCCGGTGCGCTGATTTTTGCAGCGGGCCAGAAAGACCGTCGTTTCTGCCTGCCTAACACGCGTTTCCTGCTGCATCAGCCGATGGGCGGTGTGCGTGGTCCGGCAACGGATATCGACATTGAAGCCCGCGAAATCATCAAGATGCGTGAGCGTCTGAACCGCCTGTTCGCCCGGGAAACCGGCCAGACGTATGAAAAAATCGTCAAGGACACAGACCGCAACCACTGGATGTCCGCCAAAGAAGCAATTGACTATGGTCTAGTGACAAAGATCATTTCGAAGCTTTCCGACATTCACTAAACGGAAGACCCGCGCTTCTCTCCTTCTGCTGAGGGAGAGAAGTCAGTTTGTTGTCCCGGGTCCTGCGTGGCCCGCTTCTGTTTTGGCAGGGGCGGGTGGCGTAGCGCCCCCAGTAAACGGGTTCCTGCCATGGGTTCTCTCAGCGATATCTATTCCCGCCTGCCAGACAGTGTGGATGATCTGCCCCCGCCGCCCAGTAATGAGGCCGTGGTTGAGGCTGACTATAAGGCCCGCCATTGGTTCAGTCCTGTCAAAGGGCCGCTGAAGCCGGGGTCTGATGCGCATAAGAAGGCAATTGCGGCCATGTTCCGCGAAACCTTCAATCCGTATCGGCCTTCTGTCATTAACTGGCCGAAGCTGGACCCGGAAACGCTGCATCGCATCACGTCCCTGCCGATCTGGGATATTGCCGTGCAGACTGAGGGTAAGGCCCGCCTGCGTATGGCAGCCTATGCGCGTCTGGTAACAGATCCGGATATCAAGGACGCCATTTCCCGCAACGCGTGGGAAGAAAACCGGCATAAGGAAGTTCTGTCCAAGCTGGTTGAGGCCTATGGCATCAAGATGGCGCCTGAACCGCCGTATATTGAGCCAAAAGATGTTGAATGGGCCTATCTCGTTACCGGGTTTTCTGAGTGCGTAGATAGCTTCTTTGCGTTTGGCCTGTTTGAGCTGGCTCAGCGTTCCGGCTTCTTCCCGCCAGAACTGATTGATACGTTCGAGCCGGTTATGCAGGAAGAATGTCGTCACATTCTGCTGTTTGCCAACTGGCTGGCCTGGTATCGGGCCGTCATGCCCTGGTGGCGTCGTCCGTTCTTTGAGATGAAAGTCTGGGCGGTCTGGGCCTTCCTTGCTTATGAACGCATGAGCCTTGCCACCTCTGTGGATGATAAGGGCGAGGTCCATACGCAGGACAACAACTTCACGGTCACCGGTGCAAAAGACATTGCCAATGTTGATCTGAATCTGCCGGAATTCATGGATCTGTGTCTGGAAGAAGATGATCGGCGCTTTGCAGGCTATGACCCGCGCCTGCTGCGTCCCACCACGGCTCCGGCCATTGCGCGCGTCATTCGTGATGTCGGGCGCGGGTGGCAGTTTGTCTCAGGTCTGGTGCGCGCCAACCGGCACTGATTAAGGTTTTGCGGGCAGGATATTCAGGGTTCCTGTCCGCTATCCTGCCTTTGCAGGTCTTTCAGCTTTTTTCGGACGATCTTTACGAGAATTATGCGGAAATTCTCAAGATTTCCGCTTCATGCTTGCATGGGGATCAAGTGGAATTTTCACTAAAATCTTGCTGAACGCTTTGGTGCTGCGGAAGAGCGTATCACGCGGGTAGTCCTGCGGTCTGAAGACAAACTCTTGTGGGGCATCGCTCTGATTATCCAGTAAAACCTGCGTCTGATCATTTCTGAAGGCTTCCAGTCGGCTATGCGGTGCGACTGAGACAATCAGCCGATGCGCATCCGGCAGCATGAAGGCCACAATTACCCCCACCACATCTTCCATGCAGTTATTGAGCTGCCGTAGCCAGTGACGCGCTTCGGCATCAGTAAATTGGTCCGGCTGGGGCGGGGCGACGGCAATCTGGAAGGTGAAGCCGATAAAGGCACCGGATGTCAGATTGGCCATCAAAGGCGGGTTTTCTTCCCACAAGGCCTTTGTCAGCGGCACAGTCAGTTCATCATTGTCCGCATTGAATAGCGGAATAGGGCCGTTTTTGGTTTGCAGATGCAGCCCGGAGGCTTTCAGCGGTGCGTCGTCTGGCTGGAGCCTGCCCAGCACATGCAAAGACAGATTGGCCCGGTCCTGTTCAGGGAGTGCGTTAAAGCGCCGGAAGACCCGTGCGACGGCCTGATAGCTCTGGACGGTCACGGGGCGGGCGGCATGCACTTCTATATCTTCAGGCTGGGGCGTCTGGGCGTTTGCGGGTGCCAGAGGAACCAGACAACAGGTCGCCAAAAGCCAGAAAAAGCCGGGTTTATGCATAAAAAGCCGCCTCGCGGTGTAAAAAACACCTCAAACTATACAGTCTGCTTCTGCCTATTACATAGAAAATCCATGCCTTGGGAGAATGCGACAGCCAATATGCGCGGGCTGGTTACATGAGTGAGGCTGTCGCCAGACTACGGAGAAAAACGCCCGTTAAATCGTATTACTGTAGCGGCGGTAACGGAATGCAGGCGGCGTTTCGGGGCGCTCTGCGATGGCCTGCTCAATCCGGTCATGCGCCGGGGCGCGGTGGCAGACCGGGTCTGTCGCGTCGGCCTGTCCTGCCAGTGCCAGAGCCTGACAGCGGCAGCCGCCCCAGTCATCCTCTTTAAAAGCGCAACTCTGGCACGGTTGGGGCATCCAGTCCGTGCCGCGATATAGGTTGAACAGCGGCGAGTCCTGCCATATAGCCTCCAGCGACTCTTCTGCAACGGACGGGAAAGTCAGCCCCGGAATACTTTCTGCAGCATGGCACGGCAGCACCTTGCCGGAGGGCGAAATATTGAGGAAACGCTGCCCCCAGCCGCCCATGCAGGGTTTGGGGCGTTCGGCGTAATAATCGGGTGTGACAAAATCAATCGCAAGCCTATTACCAAACCGCGTGCGAGCGGCGGCCACAGCCTGTTCCGTCGCTTCTAATTGCGCGCGGTCCGGCAGCAGAGCATCCCGATTGAGCAGGCCCCAGCCATAATACTGCGTATGCGCAATTTCCACCCGGCGGGCACCCAGCTGCTCGGCCAGATCCAGCATGGCGGGAACCCGTTCCGCATTTTGCCGATGGATCACAAAATTCAGTGTTAACGGCAGACCGTCTTCCACAATCAGGCGCGCCGCTTCCAGCTTTTTGGCCTGAGCCCCCGCCATGCCGCCAATCCGCTCGCCTTCCTGCGCGTCAGCATCCTGAAAAGAGAGCTGGATATGGTCCAGCCCGGCGTCAGAAAGCATCTTCAGGCTGTCACGGTTCAGCAGCACGCCGGAGGTAATCAGATTGGTATAAAGTCCCAGAGACACCGCATGCCGGACCAGATCAGCCAGATCAGGCCGGGCCATGGGTTCACCCCCGGAAAAATGCACCTGCAACACGCCCATGGCGGCTGCTTCATCCAGCACACGCATCCATGTTGCCGTATCCAGTTCGCCCGCACGCGGGTCTAGCCGGAGCGGGTTGGAGCAATACGGGCATTGCAGCGGGCAGCGATGCGTAAGTTCGGCCAGCAAACTCATAGGGGGCGGAGCTTTGGTTATGGCAGAACTGGTCATGCCAGCAGCAGAACCTGCTTGTCGGCCAGTTCCTGAGTCATGTTCAAAACATCCTGTGCAATGACATCCCGCGGGGCAGAAAATTTTTCTGCAAGCTGGTCAATAATTTTTGCCACAGAACGCTTTCCGTTCACCAGTTGCAAAATTTCTGCTGCCACGGCATCGGCCAGAAAGGCGCGTTCCGGGGCCTGCACAAACCACTGCTCCCGCACGCGGTCATATTGCAGCCGGGTGCCGCGAGCAAAGCGTGGCACACAGGTTTCCGCCAGAAGAGTGGCAGTTGTCATGCTGCATCCTCAGCCGGGCGGAAGGCCCCCGGCGGAATACGGGCGGGGGTGACATACGCATAATCCAGCGCATCCAGCATGGACCACAGCACGCCACATTTGAACTTGAGCGCACCAAGCACCGCCTGTTGTTCGGCCACCGTGCGGGCATGTTCTTTCACATAAGCCAGAGCAAAGGCGGAGTCCTGCGGAGCCTGTGTCAGGCGCGGGGCGAAATAGGCCAGCGTTTCTTCTGTGATAAACGCATAGTTCCGCAGCATGCCGGACACACGTTCACTGATGATGGTGGGAGAGAACAGCTCAGTCAGAGAGGACGCAATGGCCTCCAGAATGGAGCGGTCCCGCACAAAATGCACATAGGCTTCCACCGCAAAGCGCGTGCCGGGCAGCAGGCCGTCCAGAGACTCCACATAGGCGCGGTCCAGCCCCAGACCATCGGTCAGCTTCAGCCAGCGGGCAACACCGCCTGTGCCGGGTTCCGTGCCGTCATGGTCAATCAGCCGCCGCCGCCATTCCCGCCGCAGCTCTGCCGTAGGCAGGCGAGCAAGGAGGGTGGCGTCCTTGGCGGGAATGCTGGCCTGATAATAATAGCGGTTCAGAGCCCAGGCCTGCACCTGCCCCTTGTTCAGTTTTCCATCATGCAAGGCACGGTGGAAGGGGTGCAGGTTGTGGTACCGCTCCGCACCAATAGCCCGTAAGGCAGCTTCCAGTTCGTCGGGGGAAAGCAGCCGGTCTGTCATAATGTTATCCTCATGCCATCATAGGCGACATCCCAGCCTGCCTCTTCAACCTGCCTGCGTTCAGGCGTGTCGGCTAACAGAATGGGATTGGAATTGTTGATGTGGATCAGCACTTTGCGGCCCACATTCAGCGGGCGGAAGGCGGCAATCGTACCATCTGGTTCATCTGCAATGGACATATGGCCCATACGGCGGCCTGTCTTGGCGCCAAGTCCGGCCCGGACCATCTCATCATCCGTCCAGAGTGTGCCGTCAAAAAACACGACATCGGCCCCGTTCAGGCGGTCACGCAGGTCGTCCGTCATCATGGCACAGCCGGGGATGAAGAGGGCACGATGCTGGCCATCTGTCATGTCCAGACCGATGGTTTCCCCGTTATTCATGATCTCAGCCGGGTTTTCCCCGCGCTCGGCATAAAGTGGCACTTTGCCGGGGACAGAAAACGGCGTGATGCGCAGATTGCCCGGCATCAGAGAAAGGGGCTCGTCAAGCACCATGGTCTGGCGCGGCACCAATGTCCGGTCCAGCGCATCAAAAATTGGGTTGGCGTCCAACTGAGCAAGAACAGAGGCGGTGGCATAGAGCCCGTAAGCCTGCCGTTCCCGCATTGTCAGCAGGCCGGTAATGGCGTCAATCTCACCGCTGGTCAGCACTACGCCGGCAATAGGTGTGGAGCGCAGGCCGTTTTTGGGGTGCAGGGCAGGGGTCTGGTTGATCTGCGTGCGGAGATCGGGCGAGGCATTGAGGATAAACCAGTGCTCACCATCCCCGCTGACGGCGAGGGACGCCTGTGTGCGGGCCGGGGCGTTTGGGTCTCCGGCGCGGGCGCGCTGGCAACCGGGCGCGTTGGAGTTCCACTGAGGAAAGCCGCCACCTGCGGCAGCGCCTAGAACAAGAAGATCAAGCATACGCGGCTTTTAAAACAAAAATGCCGCCAGTGCGAACCTGGTGCAGGTCGCGCTGGCGGCAGAAAGGCTTATTTCTTCTGGCCGCAAACGTAGCTGTTGATTTCAGCGCCGAGCGGGATTTCGGTGATTTTCGGTGTGGTCCAGGCCATGAGAACTCTCCGTTAATGGGTCATGTATCAGGCGGCCTCCTGTTCTGGAAAGGTCCAGAGGGAGGCTGGCCGCGCAGAAACGAGTGTGAGCAAAAGCCCGATGGGTGCAACCCTGCACACAGAAATATGAGGTCTTTTTCATTCTTTTCACGGGAGTGTGAACAGCTATCCTTCCAGAATGCCCCGCACGCCAAAAGCCGACGATTTGCTATTTCCGTCGCATGGCTTCTAAACACGGCCCGGCATGACGTGCCGTGCGCAGGCTATTTCAGGCGGGAGAAGGAAGCGTGAAGGCTGATGAATAGTCAGATCAAGGCGTTATTCAGACGGGTGTTTCGGAACACGGGTTATTTGCTGACGGGCAGAGGCGCGATGGCTGTGCTTGCGCTGGCCAGTACCGCTCTGGCTGTCCGCACGCTGGGGCTGGAAGATTACGGCGTCCTGCTGCTGATGAGCTCCTTCGTCATGTCCTGCGCTGTGGCGACACGCTTTCAGGCCTGGCAGCCTTTGCTGCAATACGGCACCTCTCTTTACAAAGCCGCCGAGAAAAAACCGTTCCAGACCCTTTTCCGTCATTGCACCATGCTGGATGCGCTCGGCGCGCTCATGGGGCTGGCTGTAGCGCTTTTTTCCAGCATCTGGCTGGCGCATCTTTCCGGCTGGGCGGCCGCCTATGGGCATATCCCCCTGTGGTACATGACGGTCATTCTGTTTATGAACACGGGCTGCGCCATGGGCGTCCTGCGGCTGGCTAACCGGTACGAGCTGGCGGTTCTGGCGGATACAGCAAGCTCGGTGGTCAAATTCATTGGGTGCGTGACAGGGTTTTTCCTGCACTGGACTCTACCGGACTTTTTGCTGCTTTGGTACTGCTCCACGGCCGTCGCATTTGTGCTGGATTATGGACTGGCTCTCTGGGTTATGGCTCGCTCGGACAAGCTGAAAGGATTCCGGCTGGTCAATGTGCCATGGCTTAGCCCCATTAAGGGAATCTGGCGCTTTACCTTCTCCACCAGTCTGGATCAGGCACTTGGTCGTCTGGGTTCCCGCCTGACGGTGCTGATTGTTGGCGCGGTTTTAGGGCCGGAAAACGCCGCCATTTATAATGTGACCTGGCAGATTTCGGATGGCATGGCGCGCCCCGCGCAAATGCTCACCCCGGCTCTGTATCCAGAACTGGTGGCATTGCGGGACAAACGGGATTGGGCTTCAATCCGTCAGGTTACCAATCGCATTTTGCAGGCACTGGCTATTTTTTCCGCTCTGGTGCTGGGGGTGGCGACGTTTGTCGGGCCGTGGCTGCTGCATCTGTTGCTGACAGTCCCGTGGACAGGCACCCGCACACTGTTGTTGCTGATGACGGTGACCGCTATTCTGGACCTGTGGGACGTACCGCTTGAGCCGCTTCTGGTGTCTCTGAACAAGGCGCACCAGATTCTGATCGGCCGCATGGTGACAATGTGTTTCTCCCTCCCGTTACTCTATGTGCTGGCCAGCGCGTGGGGGATGACAGGTGCGGGATTTGCAACCCTCTTAAGCGAACTGGCCATTCTGCTGACACGTCTCGGCCCTTACCTTATTATGAACCGCAATAAATCCTTTGAGGGCAAACCCGAAGCCTGAGATCTGTTCGGGGGGCAGAGCGCAAAAGCGGGAGGTGTGACCTGAGCCGATCAGTTTTATCCGAACCCGTCTGGATACTGGATACAGGGCGGCTTGGAGAACAGGCGCAGTGTCAGACGCTGGCGCAGGCGTTAGGGCTGCCCTTCCGGACCGTGCCGCTTGGTCCGGCTTTTTCGCCACCAGCCCGGTGGCCAGAGACGACGGGGCTGCGCCTTATCCTGTCTTTCGGGAATGCAGTGCAGGCGGCGTGTGCCTTACGGGCATCCTGCCGCGTAAGGCCGTTGGTGGTGCATATTGGCCGACCAAGCCATGTTCCCGTCAAGGATCTGGATCTGATTATTCCACTCCCGCAGGATGATTATCCGCCGGCTCCGAATGTTCTGAGAGTCGCGTGGCCGTTTAACGGGGCAGCGCTCACGCCAGAACCCGCGAACACACAGTGTCAGAGGCATGCGGGCACCATTGTGGTGTATGGGGGGCCGACCCGTCAGTTCCGCATGGGGCTTGCGGAAACGCGCCAGTTGTTCACGTTTGCTCGCACACTGGCAAAAGCCAATCAAGAACCTCTGCACATCATAACAAGTCCCCGCACCCCGACAGACGCTGTGGTATGGATGCAGGAACAGGCGGAAACATGCGGGGCGGTTCTGCATCTCTTCAGGCCGGATAGAGATGTGTTCCACAGCTTTCTGAAAACCGGGAATCGATTTGTGGTGACTGCCGATAGTGCGTCTATGCTGGCAGAGGTCTGGCGCAGCTGTGCGCCGGTCTGGCTGTTTCCGTTACCGCCACGCCAGACGCTCATGTCCCGATTGCAGCAGGGAGTAGATGCTGTGGGGCTTCGTTCTCTTCGCTACTGGCTTATCAGGCGCGGGATTTTGGGAAGTGGGGCCGACTTCATGCACTGGCACCACACGCTGTTCCGCTCGGGGGCGATCCGCCGTGCCAACCCGGATCTGACAGAGCAGGATTTGCGCTGGAAGCCCGTGGTGCGTCAGGCCGATACAGATCTGATGCGATGCCGACGTCGTATTCTGGCACTTCCCGGACTTCTGTCAGGAGATGTCTGAAAGTTCATCAAGAATTCAGTGCCTTTTAGGTATGAGATGCCTCGTCTAACAAAAGCATTAGCTTAATGCGTGCCCTATCAGCCCCGATGGAAAAAGTGTGACATATTCAGAGACCATCCCAGAACAGGAGATTCTCGACGGCACCTGTGCTGTGGTTGTGACATATGGCAATCGTCTTGCCTTTGTTGACCAGGTTCTGCGGGCGGCGTTTCAGACGGGCGTCGGGCATGTGGTTCTGGTGGATAACGGAACAGAGCCCGCTGTTGCAGAAAACCTGAAAACCATTGCCGCCTCGTGGGGTGCAGAGCGTGTGACGACTGTTCGGCTGGAGTGCAATGGAGGATCGGCGGAAGGGTTTGCCGCAGGTATCGCCGCGGCTGCTCAAAGAATGCAGACCCGGCATATCTGGACTCTGGATGATGATACAGTGCCTGATCCTGAAGCCCTCAAAGCTCTTGCCCGTACATGGCGGCTGATGGGGGAGAAGCCTTCCTGCTGTCTGGCCAGCTTTCGTCAGGATAAGCGAACGTACGTTAAGCTTGTTGAAAACAACAAACCCAACGCCATTCAGCCCAATTCCTTTTTCGGTTTTTCTGTTCAGGCCCCGTTTCAGAAAAAAAGAGTCGCACTCTGGAGGGAGGGCGGACTGGAATGCCGCGACATGGAAATGGGAGCATATGGCGGGTTATGGTTTCATAAAGAATGGGTGCAACGTATCGGCCTGCCTGATGCGCGATTTTTTCTCTATTTTGATGACTATGACTATACGTTACGCGTCACCCGTCACGGAGGAGCACTGTGGATGTGTCGTAACAGTGTTCTGAGCGACCTTGAACAATCGTGGACACAGACGCCTTCCTGCCTTCATCCATGGTTACAAGGTCAGCAGGGTATGCTGCGTCCCTATTTTGCTCTGCGAAACCGCGTTTTTATTGAGCAAAACAGCATAAACTGTAAATCGATTTATAATCTCAATATGATCTTGTTTCTATTGGTAAAAGTCCTGTGTCGCACCCCGCGCAGTGTTCTGTATCACGCGCTGCATCCCGTCAAAATGACGCATCGCTGGTGTATACTTGTGGGCGCAATCCGGGATGGTCTTTCAGGAAATTTTGAGAACAGGATTTTAAAAGAGCACTAACAGGGCAAAAAAAGCGGCATGCCTTGAAAAAGCATGCCGCCGGTAGATGCCGGAAAATGCTCATACGTTATTCAACGCCAATCATCACATCAGAGGCCTTGATTAGTGCTGTGGCCTGCTGGCCAATTTTCAGCCCCAGATCTGCCACGGCTTCATTGGTGATGGAGGCCATCATCACAGTCCCGCCCGGCAGCTCCAGACTGATATGAGAGGTTGTGGCCCCCGGCTGAATGGCAACAATCTTACCGGCAATCTGGTTACGTGCACTAATTTTCATCAGATAATCCTCCTCAGGTTTCTGTCTCGTTAGACTATAGGCGTCTGACCTCATGGAGGGGAGGTGTTGCGTGTGAATGGCAGGTGCTCCTGCCGGACGCAAAACACGAGGTCTGTAAACTTTTGGAACAAGCTTACATGCCTAAGAGATTTAATGAATGAAATCAGAGAAGTATAAAGGCGGGTGGTGGAGCTAAGGGGAATCGAACCCCTGACCTCCTCATTGCGAACGAGGCGCTCTCCCATCTGAGCTATAGCCCCGCCTGTATAAGTCTGGGATCTAAAGGGCTTATCAAGACGCTGTCAAGCTGTATTGTATCGGCCTGAGGTCTGGTAAAGCCAGTTCTTACCCCCTGTGTTGTGGAGAAGTGTTCTTGCTGTTTGTTCTGTTTTCAGTGTTGATGCGCCTGCTAGAGATTTATTGCTGGATCCTGATCCTGTCCTGCATTTTCATCAATCTCTGCCTGTTTGGCATTCTGGACAGCCGGAAACCGCTTGTCTGGAAAGTGGGGCTTTTCCTTAACCGGATGACAGAACCGGTGCTGGAGCCGGTGCGCCGGATTCTGCCGTCATTGGGGGGCGTGGATTTCAGCCCTATGGTTGTGCTGCTGGGCATCCAGTACGTGGTGCAGCCGGTGCTGGTCAGTCTGTTTAGAACCCTGATTTATCGCTGAGAGACCTTAAAAAAGATCAGGCAGCGGCCTTGTTGGCTTTAACAGCTTCAACAAGGCGCTGAAGGGGCACCCAAAAGCCTACCACCGCTTACAGCTGTCAGCTCCAGTCGCCATCAAAGAGCGCACGTCACGGGCTAAAAGCTAAAGGCAGTTCATTAGTCTTATTTTTCAGACGGTTCTGCAAAGGGAAGGTCGTCTAAAGGTTATCGACACAGCCTGTACTGCTTATCCACAAGCTTACCCCCGCAGCCATCCGCAGAATCTGGGGATAAGTGCAAAAGCCTGAAAAACAGGGAGAGGGGAAATGGAAAAAGGGTGTGTTTTCAGGCTGATAGTGCACGCAATACGGAGGCATGCAAAAAGGGCCTGAGCGCCGCACGTGCGTCAGAGTAATACAGCATACGCAATCTGAAACGGCCTAAACCGACACAGAAGCAGCTTTAAATTTTTAGGGAAAAAATGGTGCCCAAGACCGGGATCGAACCAGTGACACTGCGATTTTCAGTCGCATGCTCTACCAACTGAGCTACTTGGGCACCGCAGCCTTGCGGCGTGAGAGAGGATGTATCTCAGGAGGAAAGGGAGATCAAGTCACCTTTCGTCATTTATCTCAGGTTTTTCAAGATTCTCTTCATCAGCCGGTGGGCCGGGGATGCGATACTGCCCGGAAAACCAGCGTCCGAGGTCAATATCGGCACAGCGTTGGGAGCAGAAGGGGCGGGTGGCGGTCTGGGTTGGTGCGCCACAGACGGGGCAGGTGCTGTTTTTGCTCATGCGTGTGTCGTCCAGAAAAAATCAGGCAGGGCAGGGTCAAGCCGGAGGCTCAGGGGCTTGCCGCGTTGAGAGATGCAGTCTGCCAGAGCCTGTGGGTCCTGTTCCAGTGCTGTAATAAGCCCCAGCCCACCATGCAGGACGGTTGCCTCCGTTTCCTGTGTGACAAGGTGGCGCAGTACAGCCAGCGCCTGCCCATGCGGGGAGGAGAGCAGTTCTGGCAGGGACGGATGAATCCGCGCGCGCACCATCTCAACCAATCCCAGTGCGGTAATCCCAAGACAACGGGGACGAAGGGGGTCATCCTGTAGAGCCGCTTTGACAGGCTCCAGAAGCGCCTGCCGCTTGCGTGTGGCCAGTCCGGCAGGATCAATCAGAATCGCACCCGAGAGGTTGCGCAGGCGAATCTGGCGCATCAGAGCCGGAAGGGCATCCCGGTTCGCAGCAAATTGTGCTGTTTGTTTTGGCCAGCCCGTTTTAGCTGGCGGCGCATCCATATCAATGGCCACCAGAGCAGGCGTTGGCGTAATACTGGCCTGCATGCCGCCGGGCAGGCTGACAAGCGGTTCTTCCAGCGCAGCGCAGGCGTGTGCAATCTCTTCCGGGAACGGCTGAAGTTCCTGCTGCCGGCGCGCGCGCAAAGCAACAGGGATACAGGCTGCCGCAGCCGGAGAATCGACAACAAGCGTGGCATCCGACCAGCGGGCCGCCAGACGGTCCAGTGGTGTGGGGCCTCGGCTGATCAGCCCCGGTTTGGCGGGCAGAGTCGCAGGGGCTTTTTCCGGCTTCAGCCGAACCCCTTTGCCACCCTGCGCAGCGCGCACCACGCGCACGGTGAGGGTTTGCCCTTCCGTGAGGGTGTCTGAGCCTTTCTGGTCGGGCAGGAAGCCGCTTGCGCCCCCTCCGAGATCCACAAAGGCACCGCCCATACCGGGCGCATGCGCACTGATGCGGCCAAGATAGATATCATCCACGCCATCAGGCGCTGCCGGACGCCAGAGTGCGTAATCAAGCAGGGTGTCGTCTTGTGTTACGGCAATGCGCAGTTCGCCGGGATAGGTGGCGAGGCGCAGATACACGCTCACGCCAGCCAGTGGCCCGGCTGGCCACGCAAAAGCTGGGCCGTTTCAAACAAGGGCAGGCCAATAACGGCGGAGGCGCTGCCGGAGACAAAACGGATAAAGGCCGCAGCATGGCCTTGCAGCGCGTAACCGCCCGCCTTGCCTTGCCAGTCACCCTGGTCCAGCAGACTTTCGATCTGATGAGATGTCATGCGGGAGAACGTGACAGCCGTTTCCACAACCCGTTCGGCCCGATGGCCGTCCGGCCAGCCAGCAGAGGGGACTACGGAAAGAGCAGTCAGCACCGTATGACGGCGGCCGGAAAGCTGTTCCAGACAGGCGCGCGCGGTCTCACGGTTTTCTGCTTTAGGCAGAATACGTCGCCCAAGGGCAACAACCGTGTCTGCTCCCAGCACCAGAGCGGGTTCGCTCAGGCTGGCCGCAACCACATTCGCTTTTTCCATGGCCATGCGGCGCACGTAGGGGCGCGGCAGTTCTGTCCGGGCTGGGGTTTCATCAATATCAGCAGGGAGAACGCGGTCTGGCACCAGCCCGACCTGACGCAAAAGGTCAAGCCTGCGGGGCGACGCGGACGCCAGCACAAAGTGAGGGCGGCCTCCGTTCTCCGTGCCATCCGGCCCGGATTCTGCCATCGTCTTACTTGAAGCGGAAGGTAATACGACCTTTGGACAGGTCATACGGTGTCATTTCGACATTCACCCGGTCACCAGCCAGAACACGAATACGGTTCTTGCGCATTTTGCCGCTGGTATGGGCCAGAATCATATGTTCGTTGTCGAGTTTCACCCGGAACATCGCGTTGGGCAGCAGTTCTGTAACCGTGCCGCTGAATTCAATCATGTCTTCTTTAGACATGGCGTCCTTCGTTCATTTTTAAGCCTCGTTATGGTTGGATGTGCAGATATGGGTGAGGGAGCCGGTTCGGTCAAGCGTTAGGCGTGGTTTGGTCTAACGCATCAAGCCGGGCAGAGATGCTCAGCGCATGGGCTTCCAGCCCTTCGGCCTGTGCCAGAGCCACCCCGGCAGGGCCAATACGGCGCAGGGTATCCGGGCCACCGGCCAGGAAGGTTGTCCGTTTCATAAAGTCAAAAACAGACAGGCCGGATGCAAAGCGGGCTGTGCGGGAGGTCGGCAGAACATGGTTCGGGCCACCCACGTAATCCCCCACGGCTTCCGGGCAGAAGCGGCCAAGGAAAACCGCGCCCGCGTGCCGTACATGGGCAAACAGAGCTTCCGGATCATCCACCATCAGCTCCAGATGTTCCGGGGCCAGACGGTTAGCCAGAGCCACCGCTTCTTCCAGATCTTTGACGACCAGAACCGCGCCGTTCCGCTCCCAGCTTGCGCCGGCAATGGCGGTGCGGGTCAGGGTTTTCAGCTCGGTTGCGACGGCTTCCGTCACTTTGTCGGCAAAAGCTGCATCCGGCGTGATGAGTGTCGCCTGAGCCAGTTCATCATGCTCGGCCTGTGCCAGCAGATCCAGCGCAATCAGGCGTGGGTCTGTGGCCGAATCGGCAATCACCACCACGTCGGACGGACCGGCAATGCTGTCGATGCCCACATGGCCAAATACCTGCCGTTTGGCTTCCGCCACAAAGGCGTTGCCGGGGCCAACAATGCGGTCCACCGGGCGGATGGTCTGAGTGCCAAATGCCATGGCCCCCACAGCCTGCGCGCCACCAATCCGGTAGATTTCCGTCACACCGGCCCGATGCGCTGCTGCCAGCACCAGCGGGTTAATCACGCCATCCGGGGTGGGCACGCACATGGCCAGCCGCTGCACGCCAGCCACACGGGCGGGGATGGCGTTCATCAGCACGGAGGAGGGGTAGGCCGCTTTCCCGCCGGGTACATACAGCCCAACGGCATCCAGCGCTATCCAGCGCATGCCCAGCGTCATGCCAACATCATCCGTATAACGGACGTTCGACGGCATCTGGGCTTTGTGGAAGGATTCAATGCGTGTGGCGGCAACATCCAGAGCCGCCATCAACTCCGGGCTGACCTGTGTACAGGCTTTGGCAATTTCATCCGCCGTAAAGGCGAGCTGAGCCGGGGTAAGCGGCAGGCGATCAAACTTCTCGGTCAGTGCGCACAGGGTGGCATCCCCATCCCGGCGCACAGAGGCCAGAATCTCCGCAACCGGTTTGTGAACTTCCTGCCCCTGCTCTTCACGGGCTGTCAGAAGCGAGGCAAAGCTGGCCTCAAAACCGGGGTCGCGTGTGTCTAACCGTTTCATGAAGACTGCTCTGCCTTGATCTTTTGTGCGGCGGAAGGAGCGGCTTCCATCGCGCTACGAAAGCCGTTGATGATCGCACCGATTTCTTCCGGACGGGTTTTCAGGGCCGTACGGTTTACAATCAGCCGACTGGTAATGGGGGTAATCGTTTCCACTTCCCGCAGGCCGTTGGCGCGCAGGGTAGAACCAGTATCCACCAGATCTACAATCAGGCGGGAAAGGCCCAGCATCGGGGCCAGCTCCATTGCGCCATGCAAATGCACGATATTGGCGTTAATGCCGCGTGCAGCAAAAAAGCGACGGGTTATGGCGGGGTATTTGGTTGCAACGCGGACCTCAGACCACCGCGCCCATTCCTGCGGGTCATGCGGCAGGCTGGCAGGCTGAGCCACGGACACGCGGCAGCCACCAATGCCCAGATCCAGCGGGGCATAAATTTCCGGGTAGTCGAATTCCATCAGCACATCTGCGCCGCAAATGCCGACATGCGCGCCACCGGAGGCCACAAAGGTGGCCACATCAAACGAGCGGACGCGCACAACATCCAGATTAGGGTTCTGAGTTGGGAAGCGCAGCTTGCGGCTGTCATCGCCCAGACAATCGGGGGAGGGAGCCATACCCGCTTTATCAAGAAGCGGTGTAACGGCTTTCAGGATCCGCCCTTTAGGCAGAGCCAGAACCAGAGGGCCCCGCTCCTGCGCTCCGGAAGAACGCTCGGGCTGAAGATCTGGCTGGGGCACGGTCATGAAAACTCCGGTGGGGCGGGCAGGTCTGTCTTACGAAGGCCTTACCTACCATACGTGGCCAAAGGCCAAAAGAGGCAGGAAGCAGTTAGGGGGCAGGTGTAAACACCCGCCCCATTATTAGCAGTCCTGCTTTTTTAGCGGCGCCACCACCCCGTGCGGCGCTTTGGGGCAGGCTTTTCGTCATCAATGACGATCGGCTGCACGATGGACGCATCCGGTGCGTCCTCTTTGGCAGGTTCCTTTTCAGCGCTGGTGCCCTGAGCTTCAGCCGGGGCACTCTTGCTCGTTGCCGTCGTGCTTTTGGCTGCAGCCCGACGGCGTCGCGGCGCAGGTTTTTCCGCAGCCGGTTCTGCCGTTTCTTCCTGCGGTGCTGCGGTCGAAGCGTCTTCCGTTGCTGCCGCAGTTTTCCGACGCGTGGTTGCGCGGCGGCGTGTGCGGGGCTTGGGTTCTTCTTCCGGTGCAGCGTCGGCTGCCGTGGTGGCAGGAGCATCGGCGTCCTGAGCAGGCGCTTCAACGTCCGCCGTTGCCTCAGCCTTTTTCCGCGTAGTGCGGCGGCGGCGCGGTTTGGGAGCCCCTTCCTCCGCAACAGCGGCTTCAGCAGCAGGAGCAGCTTCCGTCACGACGTCTGCCTGAGCAGGAGCGGCCTGCTCAGCGTCGGCCACAACCGGAGTTTCTTCCGCTACAGGAGCCGCTTTGCGACGACGACCCGGGCGCTTGCGGGCTGGTTTGGCCTCAGCCGCCGGCGTGTCTTCTGCTGGAACTTCCACCTCTTTCGGCGTTTCTGCCACAGCAGGTGCTGCCACCGGCTCTGCCTTGGCAGGTTCCGGTTTTGCCGCAGCTTTGGAGGCCTTCGCCTTTTCTGCTTCAGCTGCTTCCATGGTGGAGTTTTCGATCAGATCGAAAATATCCAGGCTGCCACCAAACGGGTTCGCCGGGGTGGGGCCCTGCCATGTCGGGCGGCGCGGCTGCGGAGCCGGACCTTCCGCAATAGCAACCCGGATTTCCGGTGTTTCCGTTTCTGTCGGACGCACGCGGGAATGGCGGGTGCGACGACGACCGGGGATCAGATTACCTTCGGCCTCGGCAGGCGTTGCGGCAGGAGCACGCTCTTCGGTCGCTGGCGTCTGAGCTGTTGCAGCTGTCTGGTCCTGTGTTGACCCGTTCTCTTCACGGTTCCCGTTGCCACGACGGCGACGACGACGACGGCGACGACGGGGTTCTTCTTCCCCGGTGTTGGTTTCGGCAGCAGCAGCCGGAACTTCAGCGCGTGGCGTCGTGTCCTGTGCCACAACCGGCGTTGCATCTTCCGGAGTGACGTCCACTACGGCATTTTCAACCGGTGGCAGAGGCGCATGGTTGCGGTTCGCCTTGGGCGGCTGGCGGCGTTCAATGCGAATTTCCGGCACAGGCAGCGTAGCGTCGGCTTCAAACAGAATTTCCATCTGATGCCGCTGCTCGATTTCAGCCAGCCAGTCGCGCTTGTTGTTCAGCACATAGAACGCAATTTCTGCGGCAACATGCACGGTAATGGCAGAAGCACGACGGCGTGCGCCTTCTTCTTCCACCGCACGCAGCACATGCAGCGCAGAGCTTTCAATGCCACGCACCATACCGGTGCCCTGACAGTGTGGGCAGGGCGTAAACGCAGCTTCTGCCACGGAAGGCCGCAGCCGCTGGCGCGACATTTCCAGCAGACCAAAGTGGGAGATTGATCCCATCTGGATCCGCGCCCGGTCATGGCGCAGCGCATCTTTCAGGCGGCGTTCAATCGCGCTGTTGTGGCGGCGGGATTCCATGTCAATAAAGTCAATGACAATTAACCCGGCCAGATCGCGCAGCCGGAGCTGGCGGGCTACTTCATCTGCTGCTTCCTGATTGGTGCGGAAGGCAGTTTCTTCAATATTGCGCTGGCTGGTCGCTTTGCCGGAGTTCACGTCAATGGCGACCAGAGCTTCCGTCTGGTTGATCACCAGATAACCACCGGAGCGCAGAGACACGACCGGGGAGAGCATCGCGTCCAGATGCCCTTCCACATGATAGTGTGTGAAGAGCGGCTGGCTTTCCTTGTTCCACAACCGGACTTTTTCCGCGTGCTGCGGCATGAGCATGCGCATGAAGTCGCGCGCGGCTTTCCAGCCATGCTCGCCATCCACCAGAATTTCGCTGACTTCGCGCGTGTACACATCGCGGATGGCACGTTTGACGAGACTTGCTTCCTCGTAAATCAGAGCCGGTGCGACGGACTGCATCGTCAGGTCACGGATATCGTCCCACAGATGGAGCAGATATTCGCAATCGCGGGTAATTTCCGGGCCCGGACGCTGCGCGCCTGCCGTGCGGACAATCATGGCCATGCCACGCGGCAGATTGAGGCCGGAGATGATGTCGCGCAGGCGGCGGCGGTCAGGCACGGATGTAATCTTGCGGGAGACACCACCACCACGCAGGGCGTTGGGCATCAGCACACAGTAGCGTCCGGCAAGGGAGACATACGTGGTCAGGGCTGCGCCCTTGTTGCCACGTTCTTCCTTAACGACCTGCACCAGCAGAACCTGCCGGCGGCGAATAACTTCCTGAATGCGGTAGTTACGCAGGAAACGGGCAATGCGCTTCTGGATCAGCGCTTCTTCGCCCGTGTCGGTTTCACCGCCAACATAGTCAGGCGTATCATTCCGGCGGGAGGGACGGCGGCCTTCGTCGTCGCTGGCGGACTCGTCAGCGTCAGAGCTGGTGTCCTCATCGTCAGCGGCGGAAGCCTGCGCGTCGGTTTCGTCCTCGTCGGACTCGGATTCGCCTGCGTCAATCAGGTTTTCTTCTTCAGCCTGCAGAGCGAGAAGCTTTTCCCGGTCGGCAACCGGAATCTGATAGTAGTCAGGGTGGATTTCGCTGAACGCCAGAAACCCGTGGCGGTTGCCACCATACTCGACAAAAGCAGCCTGAAGGCTGGGCTCTACGCGAACAACGCGGGCAAGATAGATGTTCCCTTTGAGCTGCTTTTTGGAGGCAGCTTCAACATCGTAATCTTCAAGTCTGTTTCCATCCATAACGACAACGCGCGTTTCTTCCGCGTGCGTCGCATCGATCAGCATACGCTTTGACATAAAAAGAAAAACTCCGGCGTGCCGGTGGCCGGCCTATCCGGTGGAGCCGTCTGAACGGCTGGACACGGGAGGGGGACGCTTCCGACAGGCATAGGTCTGTACGTGTGAGAAAATGAGAGGCGGATGTCAGGCCAGGCGCTGAGGTGACAGCAGAGGCGCGGAAACAGGATGCTGTCTCCGGTCTGGTCATGCACTCCAAGATCGTGGCCCTGACGATAGTCATGTATCCTTCAACCAATGTTTCCTGCTCCCATCTGCGCTGGGCGGCGGTTAAACGCCAGCCGCGCCTTTAAACCCTAAAGGAGCGGAAACAGGATGCATGACGGGCAATCCTGCCTTGAGCCATGCTTGCCGACCATGACCCAAACAGCAACAAACCGCAAGCCATTCGGTATAACTGTTTTGTATCTCTCTGGCCTTGACACGGTTTCGACATTATCTGTGTGCAGGATCGCCCCAATTAGAGAAGTGTGAGCCTCGTCATGACGTCAGAATCCGAAAAAACACCCGGTTTTTTTCTGATGGCCGAGCGGTCCGCCCGCACAGCCGGATTATATGCTCTCCCTTCCGCACAGAATTCCCTTAACCGGCGTAGCGTTCTGATAACCGGCGCCGGACTCCTGACCACCGGCTTGTTCAGCACACAGGCGCAGGCGGCAGGCACGGCGCGCCATCCTGTCGGGCAGACCCTGCACGCACCCGCTATTGTGGGGAAAGCCCGGCCTGCTTTGCCGCTGGTGATGCTGGACCCCGGTCATGGGGGGAAAGATCCCGGCGCCATTGGCTATACCGGTACCTACGAGAAACATGTGGCGGAAGCCGCAGCGACAGAATTGCGTCAGCAGCTTCTGGCTACAGGCCGTTATCGTGTCGCCATGACACGCACCAGCGATCATTTCGTGCCGTTGGATGGGCGTGTGGAACTGGCCCAGCAGCATGGCGCGTCTCTCTTTATCTCTATGCATGCTGATGCCCTGCATAATGCCGGTGTGCGCGGAGCCAGTGTGTATACCCACTCCCACGGGGCGTCAGACAGTCAGACAGCGGATCTCGCAAAAACAGAAAACAGCGCAGACCGGTATGGCGGTCCTCTGGTGCAAGGCACATCGCCTGAAGTACAGCAGATTCTGGCCAGTCTGGTGACAGAAGAGGCGCGGCGCGGGTCTGCTCATATGGCCAGCGCTGTTGTGGCGTCTTTTCAGTCTCGCATTAATTTGTTGTCGCATCCTCACCGGCACGCCGCGTTTGCGGTGCTGAAATCGGCGCAGATCCCGTCCGTTTTGGTTGAAATGGGTTTTATGTCCAACCGCATGGATGAAGCTGCGCTGAGGCAGGCCGGGCACCGGGCCATGGTGGCCGGGGCTATGTGTACCGCCGTTAATCGCTATTTCGCCTCCGCAGGGGTCGGGCTGGCCGGGTAAGTCAGGCACTTTGGTTGGGTTGTTTGTTACTAAGTGTAAACAGACTGGTCGAATGCAACGCTTCCTGATATTCAGGCTATATTATAACATAGTCTGACAGGATGATTTCTCGTGCGGAAAAAACAGACAGGTTTGAAACTGTTCGGATTGCTGGCCACGGTTTCTGTGCTGGCAGCAGGTGCCAATGCGGTTGTCCAGCCGAGTGCTTTGGCGGAAGACACCCATCAGGCGGCTGATGCAGCAAAACAGAAAGTCAGCGTGGAAGATTTTCTGGGTAAACCGCAGAGCGTGACCTCCAGCGGGTCTGTCACCGTGCATGGGGCACATATTGATTACGAAGCTGTGTCCGGCACCCTGATTGTCCATAAGGGCGACTGGGATGATTCCGAACTGCCCGATGCGGACAAGGATAAAGAGAAGAAACAGCCAGACGCTGCAGCGTCCATTTATTACGTTGCTTATTTCAAGAAGGGTGTGCGCCCGGAAAATAGGCCCATCACGTTTGTCTATAATGGTGGCCCCGGCTCCTCCAGCGTATGGCTGCATATGGGCGCGTTTGGCCCGAAACGCGTTGTGACGGCGGACGATACCCATACTCCCGCCGCGCCCTACGCTATTGTGAATAACAATGACAGCCTGCTGGACGTGTCCGATCTGGTCTTTATTGATGCCCCCGGCACCGGCTATGGCCGTCTGATCGGCAAGGATAAGGAAAAGGCGTTCTGGGGCACAGACCCGGATGCGGGTGCCTTTACCGACTTCATTGCCCAGTTCCTCTCCCGCTTCGGCCGTTACAACTCTCCCAAATATCTGTTTGGGGAAAGCTACGGCACAACGCGTTCCGCGATTGTGGCGAACAAGCTGGCTGACGATAAAGGTATCGATCTGAACGGCGTGATTCTGCTTTCGCAGATCATGAATTATGACAATGACATTGATGGGGTCGCGATGAACCCGTCAATGGATCAGCCCTATGTGCTGGCTCTGCCGAGCTATGCCGCCACCGCGTGGTATCACAAACGTCTGCCTGCCGAGCATCAGGACCTCAAAACATTTCTGAAAGAAGTCGAGCATTTTGCGCTGACCGACTACACCGCGGCTCTGCAGGAAGGTAACGCCATTTCTGACGCGCAGCGTGATGCCACAGCCCAGAAGCTGCATGACTATACAGGCCTGCCGGTAGACTACATTAAAAAGGCCGACCTGCGGATCAATGGTGGGGAATTTGAAAAAACCCTGCTGGGCGATAAAGATCTGGATACAGGTCGTCTTGATAGCCGCTTTTCTGGCCCAACCATGGATAAGCTGTCCCAGTTCTCCTATTACGACCCTCAGTCTTCCGCCATGTCCTCTGCTTATATTGCGGCTTTTAACGATTACGCCCGCAATACGCTGCATTATGGTAATTCCCCCGCCTTTGGCGATGGGTATCAGGAATACAAATTCTTCTCTGATGCTATCATGAAATGGGATTTCTCACACAAGCAGCCTAATACGGATTTCCCGATCCACGGTGCGGTCAATGTGCTGCCGGATCTGGCCTCCGCCATGAAGCATAACCCTGCTCTGAAAGTGATGCTTAATCAGGGCTATTATGACCTCGGAACCCCGTATTTCGAGGGGATTTATGAAATGAAGCATCTGCCCATTTCCCGAGAACTGAGCAACAATATTCAGATTGTGCAGTATGAATCCGGCCATATGGTCTATGCGAACGAGAAATCTCTGACGCAGCTGCATGATAACGTCGCAAAGTTCATTACACAGACGCACGGCGCTCCTGCTCCGGCGACAAAATAACGAGAAAATTCGGGGTCGGGTGCGAGAAGTTTCCCGTGTCCGGCTCAGGTTTTAAAACGGGGGCTTGCTCATTTGGGCAAGTCCCCGTTTCTGTTTTAGCACAGCCATCAGCACGCTAGTGCCAAGTCCCGCAGCCGAGCCGAGACCGAGCCAGTAAAAAATGCCCAAAGCCGGGTCCTGAAACAGGCAGAGGGGCAGCGCAAGGCAGGGTGCCAACGCGCGAATAATCTGGTTAACAGACACGGCACCGGTCTGCCGGGGGAAAATATTGCGTGTTCTGGGCTGCAAACATTCGTGGCACCAGAAGGCAGCACTCCACAAAGCCAGTACAAGCAGGAAGGTCATGCAGCAGGTTCCCGTAACTTGAGTAATGCACAGAGTGCGATCAGGCCTGCGAGAAATGCCAGCGTATCCGACGCCATGAAGATGCTGGCGCCTTGTCCCCACGCATGCGACCGCGAGATCAGATCTAACAGTGGAAGCCCACATCCGGCTCCAGCCAACAGGCCAAGTTGCTGACGCCAGCCCAGGGCAGCATGGCGCGTCAAAGTGAGAAGCAGTGCATGCGCAGCGCACAGACCCCATACAGCAAAGAAGAGATCAATTTCGATCATCGCGCGCCCGGAGAGCGCGACGGGCAGACAACGATTGGCCCAGAAAATCCCGAGGGTTGCAGCGGGAAAGCCCACAACCGTTGTCATGGTCAGCGCTTCAGCCAGCCGGAAGAAAAACTGTTCACCCGATGAGCGGCGACGTTTCATGAGAAACACAATCAGCCCGCTTGCGGCTAAGCTGGTCGCTGCCAGCCCGGAGAGAAAATACAGCCAGCGCAAAGGGAGGGGGGCATATCTGGCATAGTGCAGCCCCCGTACAAGCTGCATGGTCGCAACAGCCGGAGGGCTTTGCGTGACAGAGCGAAGGGCGTGTCCATCCTTCCGGCTGAAATCGACATGATCTCTGGTCAAAAACGGGCCGAACGCATCACTTTTGAAAATGCGCACTTCATTCGGCGTAAACAGAACGAGATTGCCCTCAGGGCTTCCCAAAATATCCCGGGCCTGTGCAATCAAGGGGAGAAGCGGCGGAGGTAAGGGGCCAGCCTGCAAAACGTGCCCTTTAGGGGCGGTCTTTTCCTTCTTGGGCTTGGCTGCTGTGTGAAAGGGGAAAAACGGCTCGACGGGAAGTAGCGCCCGCGCATGGATTGCGGTGCCAGTATAGCCCATGAACAGAATGAACGGCAGGAACAGCACGCCTGCAATCAGATGGGCGTCTACCCAGGCGCGCGGTCGTGCTCCAAAAGGGCGGAACAGAATGAGGTCAGGCCAAAGTGCCCTGATGTGAATGACAAGCCCGGAGCCGACAGCCACCAGCAGGCAAAGCCCCAGAAAAGTGACAATCTGCACACCGGGCTGATTTCCACCCCGTAGCGAGAAATGGAAATTATAGAAAAACTGGCCAGCTGCCGTCTCGCGGGCGGGGAAGACGGCCCCTGTTTCCGAATGCAGCGCGGTGCCGACAAACTCATACCCATCATAATGCAGAACACGCAAAACGGGGTCACGCTGCGAGGGGAGTGTGAGGAACGCGGAAAGCCCGTTCTCCTCTTCAGCCTGAACGGCCTGCGCGGCGGCCTGCAAGGCTGTGGGCGTGAGGGACGTTCCTTGCCTCAGCGGGACTTCGGGCTGCATCCATTGGGTGATTTCCGTATCAAACACGGCCAGTGTGCCGGATGCGAAAATACAGGCCAGCAGCAATCCGGCCAGAAAGCCTACCCAGCTATGGAGCCACCCCATATGCACCCGAAGTGTTTCACGCATGGGTCGTCTTTCTCATCAGAACGGAAAAATACCAGCGAGGACTGCTGAACCGCAGGCCACGAGACCAAGGATAAGTCCCCACCCGTGGCGACGTCCGGCAAACCCCACCAGCACAAGAATAGGGAAAAGAGCCGCAATCACCATGCCGCCCAGATCGGTTTTCAGTCGCATGTCCTCAAACGGGAGCCGCTGCGCATCCAGCATGATCAGATGGGCTGTCAGAAAAGAGAGCGCACAGACAACAGCCAGCAAACCAAGCCGCCGAAGAACAGCCTGTCGCTTCTGATTTTTCTTTGAGGCAGACAGGGCAGACGGTGCCGTCATACCAAGGTTTTTTGTGCGACTCATTCTCATGTTGCTAAGTAGTCACGCGACGGCTGTAAACCCCGGACATAAGAGGAACTCGTAAAATAATATTGCGAATGTCTCTTAATTGCGCTTATGGAGGCGCGGTCAGTCTCTAATTTTGGATTAATCATGATGATGCGTGATCGCCTGCCGGTCCTTCATTCACTGCACTGTGTCGGGCGGACTGCGTTCTTGCTGGCAACTGTTGCGGTCTTCAATGGGGGTGCCTTTGCTGCACAACAGGAGGCAACTGCGCCACAGAAAACGGCAACGCTAACGGGTAAGGTCGCGCCAGTTAAAAAGACTCCAAAAACGGAGACGCCCGCGACACAGTCCCAGAAAGATGAAAGTCTGCTGGTCACGGCCCGACGTCGCAACCAGATGGAGGTCATCAGCGGTGGGCAGCTTGGCGCATTAGGGACCAAAAAGGGGCTGGATGTACCCTTCAATATTCGGAGTTATACCTCCAGCCTGATCCTTAACCAGCAATCCCAGACGCTGGGCGAGGTTCTGGAAAATGACCCATCCGTACGCACCACTTATGGCTATGGCAATTTCTCGGAAATTTTCGTTATCCGGGGTTTTCCTGTGTATGGGGATGACGTTGCCATTAACGGTCTTTATGGCATCACGCCCCGGCAGCTTTTGTCTCCCCAGCTGTATGATCAGGTTCAGGTGCTTAATGGTGCCAGTGCGTTCCTGAATGGTGCAGCGCCCAGTGGGACGGCTATTGGGGGGAACATTAACCTGATGTTCAAACACGCCCAGAATACGCCGATTACCCGTGTGACGGGGGATTACGCCAGTCAGGGTGTTGGCGGCGGTAGTCTGGATGTGGGGCGGCGTTTTGGGCAGGACAAAGCATATGGTCTGCGGTTGAATGTTGCGGGCCTGTCTGGTCAGACGTCTATTGATCATGAACGCCGCCACTCTGTCGCGCTGGGCGCAGATTTTGACTGGCATGATGACAAAACACGCATTTCTCTGGACATGAACTACCAGAATCAGGGCGTAAATGGCGGACGTCCGGGGGTGTTCCTCGGTGCAGATGCAACAGGTGTGCCGCGTGTGCCCAATGCTTCTCATAATTACGGCCAGCGCTGGACGTATAATGATCTGAATTACATTTTTGGCATGCTTAATATCGAGCATGATTTATCAAAACATGTCACACTTTATGGTGCTTTTGGTGGCCTTGGGAGTGACGAGAAAGGCAATTACTCCACTCTGACGGTCAATAATTCCCAGACCGGAGCCGCCACAGCCGGGGCTATGTATGTGCCCTATGCACAGACAAATGAAAGCACACGCGGCGGCGTGCGTGCCCATTTTGATACCGGGCCCGTTAAACATGAAATAAATGCCGGTGGGTCTGCCTTGTGGGAAGAAAGCCGGACGGCTTATTCCATGGCCCTTAGCTCCTTCGATACAAACCTTTATAATACTGCGGCAGTTCCGGCCCCGACAGAAAACTGGACTGGCGGCAATCTGGATAACCCGCTGCCAACCAGCCGTACGCAGCTCTATAGTTTGTTCTTTTCAGATACGATGTCTTTCTGGCAGGGGCGCGTCGCGCTCACAGCTGGTTTCCGTTACCAGAATATGCTGATCAACGGATATAATGCCTATACGGATGGCTCCCGTACGTCGCATTATAGTGAGGATGCCATCACGCCGGTTGTCGGTCTTGTGGTGCATCCAACCCGACGCACGTCTATTTACTTCAATCGAATTGAAGGGCTATCGCAGGGGCCGACGGCGAGTGGCACCAATCTGGTTAATCTCGGGCAGATTTTCCCACCTTTCAAAAGTGTGCAGTATGAAGTCGGTGCTAAATACGATACCGGACGCTTCACAACGACACTGGCATTTTATCAGATCTCCCAGCCCAATTCTTACACCGAACCGTATGGCAACAACGGCTCTTTCATTTTCCGGGAAAATGGATTGCAGCGGAACCGGGGGGCAGAATTAAGTGTAAATGGTCAGATTTTACCCGGCCTGCGGTTTAACGGTGGTGCCACGCTGATTGATGCTGATTTGCGCCGTACGGCACAGGGGCTGGATAATGGCCATACGGCTATTGGGATTCCGAATTATACCATCAACGGAAATCTGGAATATGACCTGCCGTTCCTGCGTGGCGCGACACTGGTTGGCCGGGTCGAAAATACTGGCAAACAGTGGGTGAACACGGCTAATACGGCGCATCTGCCAGTCTGGACCCGGTTTGATCTGGGCGCGCGCTATACGTTTGCGGTGGCGCACAAACCTCTGACTTTACGGTTTGGCGTCGATAATATTGCCAACACCCGTTACTGGGCCTCAGCGTTTAATGGTTATTTGCTGCAAGGCCTGCCCAGAACTTTCAAGTTCTCCTTCACCACGGATCTGTAATTGCCTGCCCGCGTGGTCATGCTTAAGTCTGGATAACATCGGGGATAAAGAGAATTTCTCTTTTGGTCCGTTTTTACAAAGCCACCCTTCCGGGTGGCTTTTCTTTTTTCCGGACAAACCAATGCAAGACGCACAATCTACAAGCGGCAACACGTCGTCGGGCTTGCTGGCCACTGAGGATCAGTTGCCGACAGGAACGTATTTCATCGACCAGAGCGGCGCTGTGCTGATGGCCGATACAGTCGGCACGCTTCCTGCAGACGTCACTCTTAACGGAGGCGTCTATATGGCCGGTTCGGCCACGCTGCCTGCCGGTCTGTCAGTTGATCCCACGACAGGTGTGATCCTGACGGACGGCACCACCTACTACCCCAATACTATCAATAATGTCGGCGTTCTTTGCGCCGCTTCGGAGTGATTCTTCATGACTTATGGCGCACCAGCTAATCTTGACCTGTCTGCTTGCATCCTGTCCACGGATGGAGGAAAAACTAGCCAGACACTTGCAGCATTGGGAACGTCTGTTGCGAGCACTGCATCAGCTCTGATCACAGTGCAGACTGACGTTTCTGGTGTAAAAGAAGATGCCGAAAAGGCATCTTATGACGCAGAAGCCGCCCAAACTGCCGTGTCAAACTTAGGAACAACATACATTCCGCAGACATCTTTCATGGCGGCGAATGGGGTTCCTAAACTAGACAAAAATGGCCAGTTTTGCACCCCCCCAAACGTGGGCGGAAATAGTTGGATCAACCTTGGAGGGTATGTCTTAAACTCTGACGGGTCTACAGCAGTAGATACAGCCTGTCAGGTGATTCGTATTCAGCAGTCAGTAACTCCATCTGGTGGTTCTCCTATTGGCGTAACAATTAATACATGGGCGAACAACGGTAAGGCTTGGATAGCTTATAATGCTGACACTCTCCACCCTGACACAGACGGTGGAGCAAGCCTTGGTTCTGCTGATCATGCATGGGCAAACATTTATTCTAAAACTGCCGTGCAGGTTACATCCGACATGACGCAAAAGACCCTTATGGGGCAGGTCGGGGCGGACAACTTCGCTGAGGCTGCAACGCTGGCCAAAGCGATCTCCAGTGTTGCCACGATTGGTTACAAACTGAACGATGCTATTGCAGCCAAGGGAGCTGCTGAAGCACGGATACATTTTGGCTATTCAGCCCAAGACGTGTGGGCGGCTATCGTTAAGGCGGGGTTAGACCCGTCAAAATATGCGCTTATCACAAAAAGCCCGGTTTACACGGTGAAGGATGTCCCCACAGGTGAGAAGCTGGCCGACGGGACGGCAGTCACTACCAGGACGGGCACCCAAGAAACGGACGAAAAAGGTGATGCTGTTTACCGCCTGATGCTACGTTACGACCAGATTTACGCGCTGCTGATCTGGTATCAGGCGCAACAGCAGAGCGCATTAGAATCGCGGATCGTTGCTCTGGAAGCTAAGGCTAACGCAACGACATCAGGGAGCGCTTCCTGATGTCCACCCTGCTGGATTTCTCGTTGGGGGTCGCAACCGGAGCGCGTGGAGACACGCTCTCCGGAGCGCAACTGGTAGACGCCGTTACCAGCGGCACGCCCATGACAGCCATTATCAGCCCCGGTGCTACCTGCGTCCTGTCTTATGCGAGGTCTGGCGATAACGGTTATCGTATCATGCTGGATGTCGCATGCTCTCTGTTTCTCTCTGGTGGAGAGCAAGGGCAAATTCAGATCATGCGTGTGCTGCTCATTCAGCCTCCTGATGGCAACTGTGTGGTCACATGGCCAGCGAATGTTATCTGGCCCGACGGCATGCCGTTTGTGGACAGTCGGTCCGGCAAAGTGACCTGTGCCGAAATTATGTTCGATGGTGACAGTCGCTATTACGGGAGACGGATCTTTGGCTAAATCCTATCCAACGCCGACCACCGGCTACACCGATAATGGTGGACTGGTACAGCGTGGCGTTAACAATATTGCGGAGCAGTGGGATTACGTTACGGTTCCCGCGCCGTCACAGCCTTGGCGTATTCTGATTGAGGGCGATCTGCCCACGCCGGCAACCACGCCGTCCGTTTCGGTGTCTGTTTTCAACGGGAACCTTCCTTTGTTCTCGGCATCGGGAACGTGGCAGGTGCAGGGGCAGAGCAGCGCAAACGCAGATAAACATAACTGGAAGCTGAAGCTGCGCAATGCAGTGACCGGCAATAAGCTGTCTGTTAAAATTGGTGACTGGTTCCCGATGAGCAGCGTCACGCTGAAGGCTTACGGGACAGACAGGACGCTCGTGCGCGACAGCCTGACAACGGATATCTGGCGTCAGGTGCATAGCTATCCTGCCGGTCTTCTGGCCCCTCAGTCAGCCTATCGCTATTGGGATGCTACAGATTTAGGCACGCATACGTCTGCCCTCTTCTGCACGGCAGGTTTCCCTGTTGAAGTCTGGCAGAATGGCGATTTTCTGGGCCTTTACGTGCTGCGCAGCCCTGCTGACGTTAATGACTACCTGATGGATGCTAGCAATAATCAGCATATCCTGATCCAACCCCAGCATGCCAACGGGTTATGGGACGGTACGTTCCATTCCACAGAATGGTCCGTACAGTCTCCTGCGATCAGCGGCTACGATGATCAGGACGATATTTCGACATCCTCCCCTGATATCAATGCAGCTTGCCAGCGGATTATCGGTTGGATGGGGGCATGTAACAACGGCACGACTGACGCGAGAGCCACGTATAGGCAGTATTTGGATCTGATCTCGTTCTTGGATTATGTGCTGGTTTGCGAGCTGTCAGGGTCGTTTGACAGCATGCAGAATAACTTTGAACTCGGCAGCTGGGATGCTACCGCATCTAGCGGTCTCTGGTATTTCTGGCCCTATGATGAAGACGAAACGTGGGGGCTGGTTTTCTTCCTGACTGGCATCCAATCCGATGCGGATCAAATTGGATGGGTTACTAAAAAGGGTGGTAAAGCAGATCAGGATCCGGGCTTTTTTAATCTGGCGCATACCGTGTTCCTGCCGGAACTACGGGCACGTTGGCGTGAATTGCGGGATGCAAGCATTATTTCCTCACAGAATATCAATGCAGCGATCAAGCGTCAGGTTGATCTGATCGACCCGGCGTCAATGGTGCAGGATATTGTAAACTGGCCGCTCGATATTGCGACTGGCGCTCCTGCCGCAATGCAGGCGGGAGGGAAATGGTCAGTTGCGTATATCATGCAATACGCGGCAACGCGCATCGCATGGATTGATGCGCAGTGGGGCTATAGCAGCTAACAAACTGACTGCCCATACGCATAAAACATACCGCCGTGTGGGCGGTTTTTTTGTATCCGGAAAACCTATGACTGAAGAACAGAGCGGCATAAGTGTCGCGACTGATGGTGATCTGCGCGAAATTATTGGCGGTCATGAAATTCGTCTCGCTGCCGTTGAGCGTCGGCAGGACGCGACGGATGGAAAGCTGGACGGTATCAGCAAGGACCTTGCGACGATGCGGGCAGAAGAGAATGCGCGCACTGTGGCGACCACAGCCGGAATAAGCCGTCTGGAAGTGCGGGTGTTTGATCTCGTTACCCAACTCGCAAAACTTACAGGTGCGCAAGAAAACCAGAACCGGCTTTCTGAAGAAAACCTGCGCCGTTGGCGAACACGATCAGTAATCATTGGGATTATTTGCACCATTGCTGCGGCAGCAGGTGGCACCGTTCTTTCCAGCCAAACGTGGGATAACTACCTGTTTGGCAATGTCGGGTTCCTGCACCGCCACCCCCTTCCAGTTCCTGCGCCGCAACCCCAACAGCAAGACACTGTGTATGCGCTGGCTCCCCGAAATTGGGAAAAATCATGACATCGACATTACCAATCACTGACTTCGCGCAGGCAGCGGCTCGCACGGCCTGGGGCGAGGCGCGGGGGGAGGGAAAGCGTGGCATGCAGGCGGTTCTGAACGTCATCGGCAACAGGGCGACACATCCGGGCTGGTGGGGGCATGATATCGCCGGGGTATGTCAGGCTCATGCCCAGTTTTCCTGTTGGAATACAAATGATCCAAACAGAGAAAAACTTCTGACAGTGACTGATTCAGACATGCAGTTTCGTGAGGCTCTGGCTCTGGCTAGCTGCCTTGTGAAGGGCTGCCTGCCTGACCTGACTGGCGCAGCGGACCACTATTATGACTGGCGTGGTCAGCGACCCCGTTGGGCGCAAGATCGCTTTTATAAATGCACTATTGGCTATCACAGATTTTATCGTGTTGGCCTGAGAGGAGATGGGACGTGACAAACAGCACGCAAAGCGCCTTTGCGGTTAATGCGGCCAAGATTGGGGGCATCACTACGGTGGTGCCCCTTTTGTTTTCAGAAATTCCGGAACCGTGGAGTTCGGTCATCTCCGGGGTGATCATCATCTGTGGAGGTGTCACTGCGGCAATCCAGCCCCCGCAAGCGGGCAGCAAATGGATGATTCCCTATCAGGTTGTTTCCGCCATTGGCCTAAACATTGGCTGGGCTGTCAATCATATTGGGGCGCGGGTTGAGGTCTCTCAGGGGCTGCCTGCGCAAGACTCACCTACCGGGCAGGACAAACATTCATGATCCAGTCCCGTCGTAATTTCCTTCGCTCTGCTAGCCTTATGGCTGCTGGTGGCACACTCACGGCTTGCACAGTTACGACAAGTGGCAAAATGACAGCGCTTACGCTTAACACGGCAAGGGTCAAAGCCTACGCACAGGCCGGTATCAATGCTGTCACAACAATTCTCAGCATAACGGCCGTGTCCACCGCTATGGGGGCTCCGGCTGTGGCCGTTATTGAGGCGGCAGGGGGCGCTTTGTCCACTGCATTCTCTGCGTTGGCCAGTGAGACGAATGGGAGTCTGACAGTCAGCTACGACAACACCAGTTTCAAAACGCGCATTGATACGCTGCTGGTGGATCTCAACAATGTTGCCCTGGCACTCCGGGCCGGGTTGGTGGCGGCTCAGCAGACTGTGACCAACACCGTGATCAATACAGCTATTATCACCTTTAACGCGCTGCAGACCGTGATTGATGCGTTTGAAGGAGTTCTTGGTATCAACATGACAAACGTCACAGATGAACAGGAGGCAACAGCACTCTCTGTGCTGGCAGTGCAATGACAGGCTTTGAGTGTGGCCTGATCCTGGGTAGCCTCACTACGTTGGTGTTGGGATCTGGTCTCGCGATGTTGCTGTTATGGAAGAAACGTCGGAATGATCCGTTTAGTTGATCAGGCTGGAGCAGCCGTCCTCCAAACCGCTTCAGACACGATCTGATAGGTAAGTTGCAGTCTGCTGGTCATTGATTGCCACGTGTGATCATCTGGCGCACGAGAAAAAACGATATTGATTGTCTTGCACGCAGTGGCGCTGGGAACAGAGCTTCCTGCAGAACGTTTTCGTTCAAAATAGGGAGGACGCGTCCATGGAAAAACTGTCTGAGGACTTCAAAGCTCGCCAGAAACCGGTGGCCCGCATTATTGTTGCTGTGAGTGCTGCACTGGCGGGTTTCCTGATCATGCTGTTCCGGTCGATCAAAAAAACCAGATAATTTCTGAAAATCCAGTTCTTTAAAAACGGCCCGGTTCTTTCTGCTTTATGCAGAGGAGCCGGGCCTCTTTTTTTGATTCTGGACGCTTTCTGAATCAGTTTTGAAAATCCTGAAACATCAGGCGGTTAGGAATGCTGACATAATCCCGGTAAGATGTACCCGTTATCCACAGGCTTACCCCCGTAGGCATCCTCAGATTCTGGGGATAAGTGCGAAGGCTTTCGGTGGCAGGCGTAGCGCGGCATCAGGTCAGTGCATCTGATAACGCCCGAGTGGGAAGAAGCGCGCACGGTGATCAGGAGAAGACGGCCGCAGTCAGAAGCGTGAGCTCAAATTGAAAAATGCGCGGCTTCTCGGTGGAGCTCGTGCCCGGATGATGAAAATAGAGAATGAGCGGGAAATCCACTCTCATCCCCCTTTATGCAAAAAGCATAAGGGGATGAAGAGCAGTAGATACAAAAAAACCGCAGCGAACTGCGGTTTTTTTTGGTGCCCAGAAGAAGACTCGAACTTCCACGACCTTGCGGCCACAGATACCTGAAACCTGCGCGTCTACCAATTCCGCCATCTGGGCTCAGATGACAACCGGGTGACCCCGGCTGGTGAAGGGGTATTTAGCTCGACCCCGTACTCTCGTCAACGGGAAAAATGCATTTTTCTCAGGTTTTGTTTCTTTTTGTTCTGCGGTGTCTGTTGGAAGTGCAAAATTCCTCAGAAAACCGCCATTTTTCAGGGTTTGGCGTCTGTGATTTTCGTGTGGTGCTGGCTGTCCGGTCTGGTGCTGAACCATTTGTGCTCACCGAACGTTCCGGAAAGCAGCGTAGACTATCCGCAGGCCACCCCAGGAGGCAGGCCAGAGCAGACAGGAGTGGAAAGAGCACTATGAGTGAGCAGAAGATTGCAACAGTCTTTGGTGGTGGTGGCTTTGTGGGGCGGTATGTTGTCCAGCGTCTGGCCGAGGCCGGATATACTGTGCGGATTGCCTGTCGCAGGCCGGATAAAGCCGCCTCCCTGCGGGTTCTGGGCAAGCTGGGGCAAATCGCGCCTTTTTATGCCTCGGTGCTGGATGATGCCTCGGTAGCGTGTGTGGTCGAGGGTGCTTCTGTTGTTATCAATCTGGCCGCTGTGCTGGGGGATGCATCCGGGCAGGGGCTGGAGGCGGTGAATGTTCAGGGAGCGGGTAGGGTAGCGCGTCTGTCCGCACAGGCTGGGGTGCCTGCCTTTGTGCAAATGTCTGCGCTGGGGGCGTCTCCTGCGGCACCGTCTGCCTATGGCCGGAGTCGCGCTGAGGGGGAAGACGCTGTCCGGGCCGCTATGCCGCAGGCGTCCATTGTCCGGCCGTCCGTTATTTTTGGCCCGGAAGATCATTTCTTTAACATGTTCGCCACCTTGGCGCGGTATCTGCCGGTTCTCCCCGTTTATGGGGCCAACGCCCGACTTCAGCCTGTGTATGTAGGAGATGTGGCGCAGGTTGTGGCGCGACTGGCGGAAGATCCCTCGCTGGCTGGGCAGGTGTGGGAGCTTGGTGGGCCGGATATTCTGACCATGAAGCAGATTTATCAGTGGGTGCTGCGCACCACGCAGCGGTCTCGCATGCTTTATGGGGTGCCTCCGGTTCTGGCGCGGATTCAGGCGGCCATTTTCGAGCGTTTGCCGGGACATATCCTGACGCGTGACCAGTTGCTGATGCTGTCTGAGGACAATGTTGTACCCCCGGGTCAGTCAGGTTTTGAAAAGCTGGGGCTGACCCCACAGAGCATAGAGGCCATCGTGCCGTTTTATTTGACCCGTTATCGAGCAGGAGGTGGTCGTTCAGGGGTTCGCCTTGTGGAATAAGGGATTAGAGATAAAAAGGTCCGATATGTGTCCTATATAAATGGGTTTTTCAGGTCGAATCTTTTTCAAAAATTGGAAAAATAAAGAAAGGACAGTAATGCTGTCTTTTCAGAGTGGCGCATAAGGCGCTACCTCAGTCCTGCTTGTTTGGGGCGAGGTCTGTCTGACGCGCGCCCTGTCTCCGGGGATCGCCTTATGACCACACCCATGCTGAAATTTGTCTCTGTCGCTCAAAAGCAGCCTGATAAGCGCACAGCGCAGGCGCGACGGGCGGATTTTGCGGAGATTTATGAAGACTTTTCTCCCGCTGCGGCCGGCGAGCAGGCCAGCCGGTGCTCCCAGTGCGGCGTGCCGTTCTGTTCCGTGCATTGCCCGCTGGGGAACAACATCCCGGACTGGCTGATGCTGACGGCAGAAGGGCGGCTGGAAGAGGCCTACGAGGTCTCTTCCGCAACCAATACCTTCCCTGAAATTTGTGGACGCATCTGCCCGCAGGACCGCCTGTGTGAAGGCAATTGCGTCATTGAGCCGGGGTTTGAGAGCGTCACCATTGGTGCGGTCGAGCGGTATATTACCGACACTGCTTTTGAGAATAACTGGGTCAAACCTACACGCCCGGTGCGGGAACGGACGGAGTCCGTGGGTATTGTCGGCGCGGGGCCAGCCGGTCTGGCTGCGGCTGAGCGTCTGCGGGCATCAGGTTATCAGGTGCATGTGTATGACCGGTATGACCGCGTGGGTGGCCTGCTGGTTTACGGCATTCCCGGCTTTAAGCTGGAAAAAGAGATCGTTGCGCGCCGTCATGCGCTGCTGGAAGAAAGCGGCGTGACGTTCCATCTGGGGCAGGGTGTTGGCGGCGGCGAGGGGGATCTGTCCTTTGCCGATCTGCGCAGCCGCCATCAGGCCGTGCTGATTGCCACGGGTGTTTACAAATCCCGCGAGATTGGTGGCCCCGGTGCCGGGCTGGCGGGTATTGAGCGCGCTCTGGATTATCTGACGGCATCCAACCGTCGCTCTCTGGGCGACACACTGCCGGACGATGCGCAGGCGCTGGATGCCAAAGGTAAGAATGTCGTGGTGCTGGGTGGTGGCGATACCGCCATGGACTGCGTGCGCACGGCCATTCGGCAGGGTGCTAAATCCGTCAAATGTCTGTACCGGCGCGATAAGGCCAACATGCCGGGGTCCGCGCGCGAAGTGAAAAACGCGGAAGAAGAAGGCGTTGAGTTTGTCTGGCTGTCCGCGCCGGAAGCGTTTCTGGGCGATGACCATGTAACGGGCGTGCGCGCCACGCGCATGAAGCTGGGCCTGCCGGATGCGACGGGCCGCCAGTCTGTCGAGCCGCTGGAAGGCAGTTCCTTCACGCTGGACGCGGATCTGGTGATTGCCGCTCTGGGGTTTGACCCGGAACCGCTGCCGCAACTGTGGGGGCAGCCGGATCTTGCCGTTTCCCGCTGGGGCACGCTCAAGGTGGGGCATGAGAGCTTTATGACCACTCTGCCCGGCGTGTTTGCCGCAGGCGATATTGTGCGCGGGGCCAGTCTGGTGGTGTGGGCTATTCGCGATGGTCGGGATGCGGCGGAACGCATTCATCAATGGATTGAAACACACGCAACGGCGCAGGCCGTGGCGGAGCAGGGATAATGGGCATGCAGAAGCATCCTGACACCACGCATGGTGAAAGCGCCAAAGAGTTTTTTGAAGCGTGGGACAACAATGTTGCCGCTCTGGACGGCCTGTATGACCCGGCTGATGAACGGGATTCCTGTGGCGTTGGTCTGGTTGCAGCGCTCGACGGCAAGCAGCGCCGTGACGTGGTGGAAGCCGGTATTGCGGCCCTGAAAGCCATCTGGCACCGCGGCGCGGTGGATGCCGATGGAAAAACGGGTGATGGCGCGGGCATCCATGTGGAAATCCCGCAGAAATTCTTTGAGGATGCGATCACCAGCACGGGTGACCAGCCGGTAGAAGGTGCGATCATCGCCGTTGGGCAGGTGTTCCTGCCTAAAACGGATCTGGTCGCGCAGGAACAGTGCCGTCAGATTATCGAGACGGAAATTCTGGCCTTCGGCTATGGCATTTACGGCTGGCGTCAGGTCCCGATTGATACGGCCTGTATTGGTGAAAAAGCCAACGCAACACGGCCGGAAATTGAACAGATCATGATCCGCAATCTGCCGGGCACGGCGGAAGAGGCGTTTGAGCGGGATCTGTACGTCATCCGTCGCCGGATTGAAAAAGCGGCGATTGCAGCACAGGTGGATCTGTATATCTGCTCTCTGTCCTGCCGTTCGATCATCTATAAAGGCATGTTCCTGGCCGAGCATCTGACTGAGTTCTATCCGGATCTGCTGGATGAGCGCTTTGTCAGCCGCTTTGCCATTTATCATCAGCGTTATTCCACCAACACCTTCCCCACATGGAAGCTGGCGCAGCCGTTCCGGCGTCTGGCGCATAATGGTGAAATCAACACTATTTCCGGCAACATCAACTGGATGAAAAGCCACGAAACGCGGCTGTCTCACCCGGATCTTGACCCGTGGATGAAAGACATCAAACCGCTGGTGCAGGCGGGTGGGTCCGATACGGCAACGCTGGACAACGTGTTTGAACTGTTGACCTTTGCCGGGCGTGATGCGCCTGCGGCCAAGGCGCTGATGATTCCTGCCAGCGTGGGTGGGAACTCTCTGATGAAGCAGTCCCACCGCGACATGTTTGCCTACTGCAATGCCGTGATGGAACCGTGGGACGGCCCGGCCGCCCTGTGCGCCACGGATGGCCGCTGGGTGATTGCCGGTCTGGACCGCTCTGGCCTGCGCCCGCTGCGCTATACGGTGACAGACGATAATCTGCTGATTGTCGGGTCCGAAACCGGCATGGTGCGTGTGCCTGAAAGCAATGTTGCCAAACGTGGGCGGCTTGGACCGGGGGATGTCCTCGGCGTCGATCTGCAGGAAGCACGCCTGTACGGCAATGAAGAGCTGCTGGATCTGCTGGCATCCCGTCAGGACTTTTCCTCATGGGTCGGTGGTATTCAGAAAATTGGCTGTATCGTTCGCTCAGATGTGAAAGAGCCTGTTCTCTATCAGGGTGATGAACTGCGCCGCCGCCAGCTGGCTGTGGGCACCACGCTGGAAGAACTGGAAGCTATCCTGCACCCAATGGTGGAAACCGGGACAGAAGCCATTGGCTCCATGGGCGATGATACGCCGCTGGCTGTGCTGTCTCCGCGCTTCCGTGGTCTGTCGCATTATTTCCGGCAGGGCTTCAGTCAGGTGACCAATCCGCCGATTGATTCCCTGCGTGAATCCCGCGTGATGAGCCTTGCAACGCGTCTGGGAAATCTAGGAAATATTCTGGATCAGTCGGCAGAGCAGTGCGAAATGCTGCAACTGCCCAGCCCGGTTCTGACATCCGGTGAATATGAAGCCCTGCGGGCCTTCTGCGGCACGTCCGGCTGCCTGATTGATTGCTCCTTCCCGGCGAAGGAAGGCGAGGCAGGCCTGCGTGAAGCGATTGCCCGCATCCGGCGTGAGGCAGAAGAAAGTGTACGTGGCGGCTGCACCCATGTGTTCCTGACGGATGAAAACCAGTCTCCGGACCGGGCCTATATCCCGATGATTCTGGCAACGGCGGCTGTCCATACGCATCTTGTTCGTAATTCCTTGCGCACCTTCACGTCTCTGAACGTGCGGGCCTCCACCACGCTGGATGTACATTCCATTGCTGTGACCATCGGGGTGGGTGCGACGACGGTTAACCCGTATCTGGCGCAGGAATGTATTGCGGACCGGCATCGCCGCGGGCTGTTCGGTAAGCTCACCCTGCGTGAGTGCATGGAGCGCTACCGTAAAGCCGTGGATAAAGGCCTGCTCAAGATCATGTCCAAAATGGGCATTTCGATTGTGGCGTCTTATCGCGGCGGCTGTAATTTTGAAGCCGTGGGTCTCTCCCGCGCGCTGACGGCGGAATTCTTCCCCGGTATGCCGTCCCGTATCTCCGGCATTGGTCTGCCCGGCATTGCCCGCAATGTGCTGACCTTCCATCAGGAAGCATGGGATTCTGCATCTCTGGCTCTGCCTGTTGGCGGTTTTTACAAACTGCGCCGCAAGGGTGAGCAGCATGCGTTTGATGGCACGCTGATCCACATGCTCCAGACGGCTGTGGCGAGTGACAGTTTTACCATCTACAAGCGCTATGCTGACGCCGTGCGGGCCCAGCCGCCGGTGGCGTTGCGCGATCTGCTGGACTTCCGGGAAGGGCGCACGCCCATTCCGGTGGAGGAAGTGGAAAGCATTACGCAGTTGCGGAAACGCCTGATCTCACCAGCTATTTCTCTGGGTGCACTCAGCCCGGAAGCGCATGAGACACTCTCCATCGCCATGAACCGGATTGGCGCGAAGTCTGATTCTGGTGAGGGCGGGGAAGATCCGGAACGCGCAAAACCGCGCCCGAATGGTGACAACGCCTCTTCCGCCATCAAACAGGTGGCCTCTGGCCGCTTTGGTGTGACCGCGCAGTATCTGAATGATTGCCGTGAACTGGAAATCAAGGTCGCGCAGGGTGCCAAGCCGGGTGAAGGTGGACAGTTGCCGGGCTTTAAAGTCACGGGGCTGATTGCCAAGCTGCGTCATGCTACACCGGGTGTGACTCTGATTTCTCCGCCGCCGCATCACGATATTTACTCGATCGAAGATCTGGCCCAGCTCATTTATGACCTGAAGCAGATCAATCCGGATGCTACGGTGACCGTCAAACTGGTGGCGCGTTCCGGTATTGGTACCATCGCAGCAGGGGTGGCGAAGGCGAAGGCCGATGCCATTCTGATTTCCGGCCACTCCGGTGGCACGGGGGCCAGCCCGCTGACCTCCGTGAAGTATGCTGGTCTGCCGTGGGAGCTTGGGCTGGCGGAAGCGCATCAGGTGCTGATGCTCAACCGTCTACGGCACCGCGTAAAGCTGCGCACGGATGGTGGCATCAAGACCGGGCGCGACGTGGTGATTGCCGCCATGCTGGGTGCGGAAGAGTTCGGGATTGGGACTGCAAGCCTTGTGGCCATGGGCTGCATCATGGTGCGTCAGTGCCATTCCAACACCTGTCCGGTGGGCGTATGCTCGCAGGACGAGGCGATGCGCAAGAAGTTTGAAGGCACGCCGGAGAAGGTCATCAACCTGTTCTCCTTCATTGCTGAAGATGTGCGCAATATTCTGGCGTCTCTGGGCTTCCGCAGCCTGAACGAAGTGATCGGCCGGACCGATCTGCTGCGTCAGGTGTCGCGTGGCGCGGATTATCTGGATGATCTGGACCTCAACTCCCTGCTTTCACAGGCAGATCCCGGCCCGTTTGCGCGCTATTGCACGTTGGAAGGCCGGAACGAGGTGCCCGACACGCTGGATGCGCAGATGATCAGCGATGCGAAGCCGCTGTTTGACCACGGTGAGAAAATGCAGCTGCACTACAATGTGCAGAACACGCAGCGTGCGATTGGTACCCGCATGTCTTCTCTCATTGTGCGCAAGTTTGGCATGACGACGCTGGCACCGGGCCATCTGACGGTGCGTCTGCGCGGGTCTGCCGGGCAGTCTCTGGGGGCGTTTGCCGTGCAGGGGCTGAAGCTGGAAGTGCTGGGCGACGCCAACGATTATGTTGGTAAGGGTCTGTCCGGCGCGACCATTACCGTGCGGCCTTCTCCGTCCTCCCGCCTCGTCAGCAACCAGAACGCCATTATTGGCAACACGGTGCTGTATGGCGCAACGGCAGGGGAACTCTATGCCTCAGGGCAGGCGGGTGAACGCTTTGCCGTGCGTAACTCCGGCGCAGTGGCTGTGGTGGAAGGCTGCGGGTCCAACGCCTGTGAGTATATGACGGGCGGCACAGTGGTGGTTCTGGGCGAAATTGGTGACAATTTCGGTGCAGGCTTTACCGGTGGCATGGCGTTTGTGCTGGATGATGCCAACACGTTTGAGAAGCGCGTCAATCCGGAATCCCTGTTCTGGACACGGGTGACGGATGAGCGCTGGGCGCAGGAACTGCGGCGTCTGGTTGAACGGCATGTGGAAGAAACCGGCTCCCCGTATGCAACCAATCTGCTGCATAAATGGAACGATGTGTTGCCGCGCTTCTGGCAGATTGTGCCGAAAGACTACGCGCGCATCATCGGCTTTACCCTGCCGGAAGAAGAGCTGGCCAAATCTGCCTGATCAGGCGTTTGCCTGACGAAGAGTGTGGTCCCGAAAGATCTGTTTTTGCCTTATGAGCGTATAAGGCAGGCAGGTCTTTCGGGTCATGCTGATGGTGCAGTCTGACCTGCGCCGTATGTGAACCCCAATTGCGTTCACATGTACTCGCCTCATGCTAAATTGCACGGTAGGATGCGGCTTATGAAACATACAGCGCATTCTCACCGTTCGTCTCAGTTTCCGGCCTTTGCTGCGGAAGCCGGGGCTGTGGCCGCAACCAGTGCCGCGCCGGGGCAGGAGGCTTCCACCCTTCCGCGCTGGGACCTTTCGGCTCTCTATAACAGTATGGAAGATCCGGCGATTAAGCTGGATCTGGCTCAGGCTGAGCAGCAGGCCAAAGAGTTTGCCTCCCGCTATCAGGGTAAGCTGGCAGGTCTGTCCGGGGCTGAGGTCGCCGAAGCCATTCGCACCTGTGAGGCGATTGAGGAGATACTGGGCAAGGCCGGGTCCTATGCCTCGCTGCTGTTTGCCGCCAATTCATCCGATCCGGAAATCAGCCGTTTCAGCCAGTCGATTAGTGAAAAACTGACCGATATCTCCACGCATCTGCTGTTCTTTACGCTGGAACTCAACCGGCTGGATGACGCCGATCTGGCGCAGAAAATGCAGGACCCGGCTCTGGCGCACTGGAAACCGTTCCTGGATGATACGCGCCTGTTCCGCCCGCATCAGCTTTCTGATGAGGTCGAGAAGGTTCTGCTGGAAAAATCCGTAACGGGTGCCCAGTCCTGGTGCCGCCTGTTTGATGAGACGATTGCCGCGCTGCGCGTCACGCTGGATGGCAAGGAAATGCCGGTCGGCGACGCGCTGAACCGCCTCTCCGATTCGGATCGGTCTGTGCGTGAGAAGGCCGGGAAAGCCGTTGGCAAGGTATTTGGTGAGAATGTGCGGCTGTTCGCCCTCATCACCAACACGCTGGCCAAGGATAAGGCGATCTCTGATGGCCTGCGCCATTACGCCCGCCCGACATCCTCCCGCAACCTGTCCAACATGGTTGAAGATGAAGTGGTGGACGCGCTCGTCTCCGCCGTGCGGGAAGATTATCCACGTCTTGCGCATCGCTATTACGCCCTGAAGGCCAAATGGATGGGTCTGGACAAGCTGGAACATTGGGACCGCAACGCTCCGCTGCCCGGCTGTGAAGACCGCAAAATCCCGTGGGACGAAGCCAAACAGATTGTCCAGAAAGCCTATGATGGCTTTGACCCACGCATGGGGAAGGTGATCAATACCTTCCTGACGCATCCGTGGATTGATGTGCCGCCCGCACCGGGCAAATCTCCGGGCGCATTTGCGCACCCCACCGTGCCGTCTGCGCATCCGTTTATCCTGTTGAACTATCATGGCCGCACGCGCGATGTGATGACGCTGGCGCATGAGCTGGGTCATGGTGTGCATCAGGTTTTGGCGGCCAAGCAGGGCTACTTCCAGTCCAACACCCCGCTGACGCTTGCTGAAACGGCGAGTGTGTTTGGGGAAATGCTGACCTTCCAGTCTCTGCTGGATGCGGAAACCGACCCGGCCCGCAAGCGCACGCTGCTGGCTGGCAAGGTGGAGGATATGCTCAACACTGTGGTGCGCCAGATTGCGTTCTACGAGTTTGAAACCCGCGTGCATGATGAGCGCAAATCCGGTGAGCTTCTGCCGGAACGGATTGGCGAGATCTGGTTGCAGGTGCAGACGGAAAGTCTCGGGCCGATCTTCAACTTCACGCCTGAATATGACGTCTTCTGGGCGTATATCCCGCACTTTATCCATTCACCGTTCTATGTTTACGCCTACGCGTTTGGTGATTGTCTGGTGAATGCGCTGTATGGCGTGTTCAGTGAGGGCGCGCCCGGTTTCCAGGATAAATACATCGCCATGCTGGAAGCAGGCGGCACCAAACGCCACAAGGAACTGCTGGCACCGTTCGGGCTGGACGCGTCCGATCCCGGCTTCTGGCGCAAGGGGCTGGATGTGATCTCCGGCTTTATCGACCAGCTGGAGCAGGCGTAACATGGCTGAACGGGATTTGGACAATAGTGGTGTTTTTGGTGAGCTGCGCCGCATGGTCCAGACAACCGGCACCGTGGGGGGCATTGCCGCCCGCCTTGCCGGGCACAAAATGGGGATTCGCTCAGGCGGTGCCTCGCATGCGGAAGATCTGAAATCCATTCTCGGTGGCCTGAAAGGGCCGCTGATGAAGGCTGCGCAGCTCCTCTCCACTATCCCTGGCGCGCTGCCGGATGAATATGCGGAAGAGCTGGCCCAGTTGCAGGCCAATGCTCCGCCAATGGGCTGGAACTTTGTGCGCCGCCGTATGACGGCAGAACTGGGGGCTGGCTGGGAGCGGAATTTCCGCTCCTTCGGGCGGGAAGCCGCCGCGGCTGCCAGCCTTGGGCAGGTGCATAAAGCCGTGCTGGCCGATGGCCGGCAGGTGGCCTGCAAACTGCAATACCCGGATATGAACGCCGCGGTGGAAGCTGATTTGCGCCAGTTCCGTATGGCGATTGGGGTCTACCACCGGCTCGATAACGCCATCCGTCAGGATGACGTGGTGGAAGAACTGGCCGAGCGCCTGCGCGAAGAGCTGGATTATCTGCGTGAGGCCGCCAACATGCGGCTGTATCAGAGCGCTCTGGCCGACTGCCCGGAAGTAACAGTTCCGGCTCCGGTTGATGAACTCTGCACACGCCGCCTTTTGACCATGGAATGGGTCAATGGGCGGAGTATGAACGCCGTGATTCAGGCAGGGCTGACGGAAGAGCAGAAGCAGAAGCTTGCCCGCACGCTGTTCCGCGCCTGGTATGTGCCACTGTATCAGTATGGCGTGGTGCATGGAGACCCCCATATGGGGAACTTCACTGTGCGGGAGGATTACGGGCTGAACCTGCTGGACTTCGGGGCCATCCGGATTTTCAATCCGTCCTTCATCAAGGGGAATATCGACCTCTACCGGGCCTTGCAGACCAAGGATAAGGAACTGGCCACCAAGGCGTATGCCGCGTGGGGCTTTACGGACCTGACCCCTGAGAAGGTCGACGTGCTGAACGAGTGGGCCGGGTTCCTGTATGAACCGCTGATGGATAACCGCGTGCGGTATATTCAGGAAGGCAACAATCCCGCTCTGGGGCGTGAAATTCTGTCCAAAGTGCATGAAGGCTTACAGCGCACCGGTGGCGTACGCCTGCCACGTGAATTTGTGCTGGTGGACCGTTCCGCCGTGGGGCTTGGGTCTGTCTTCATGCGTCTGAAAGTGAAGATGAACTGGTACGAGCTCTTCCATGAGATCGTGCAGGACTTTGATGAAGCCGCTTTGGCTGCCCGTCAGAAAGCTGCTGTGGAGGCTGCGCGCTTCCCGGCAACGCCGGCCAGCTAACCCGATCTGTTCGGGTTATTCCTGTCGCCTGCCTTGCTTTGACCCTTTGAGGTTAGGCAGGGCAGACCAGCAGCCGCCAGCACCAGTATAAGTGTCGGGCCGGCCGGCTGCTGTCTCAGGCTTTAGTACGCCTGATAGTCCACTTTTTTCAGATGCTTTTCGTTATAGTCCAGCTGGTCTTTGGTGAGCTGGAAGCCCACTTCAAACCGGTAATCCGAGTCTATATTCTTGGGCGGAATGGGCAGATCGACGGTCACGACCTTGCTATCGCTTGTGATGCTGGAGAGGTTGGCCGGGAACTGGAACGTGTGTTTGAACACGTGCTTGTTCACAATCCGGTCCCCATGTAGCACGGCAATAAACCACGGCAGCGTGACGGTGCTGCCAGCCGCTGCCGGCCCGTGGCTGACGACAAAGCGCAGCGCGATTCGGGTTTTCAGATCCTTCGGTCCGGCCCCCAGACAATCCCCCTGTAATTTCAGGATGCTCGCCCTTGTGACCAGATGCGGGAAGGTCGCGGTCTTGCCATCATACAGATAGTAATCCGCAGCTTCCGGCGGAATATGCGTGAGCGGGCAGGAGGGGGCGAAGGCAATGGAGGCATTTTCCTCATCCCCGCAGCCACCAAGGGTGGTCAGCAGGCCAAGAGCCGCAAGACCTGACACCGCAAAGCGGGGCAGCAGGCGGCGTGGATGAGAAAGGTCTTGGGACATGTGCAAATCCGGAATTATCGGTTAGAGGGGGTTGAACAGATAAAAAACGAGCAGAACATAGACATCAAGCAGGGTTGTGCTGGCCACAATGCCGGAAAACGGGTTGCATCACCACCTCGCTTTGCGTAGGCCATGGCCACGGTGACCGCGACCTGCTCAGGGTTTCGGGCATAGCCTACCTTACTTATGCTTCTTATAGCTGTTTTTTCTATACCGTCCGCCGCAAGTTTGGGGAACACCATGCCCGATCAAACTCCCGCCGCCACACAGGAGCCCGCACAGGCCCCGCATGGCAAGTCTCTTAAGGTTCTTCTCGCTGGTCCGCGTGGGTTCTGCGCCGGGGTAGACCGCGCAATCCGCGTGGTGGAAGAAGCCATCCGTCGTTACGGCGCACCGGTTTATGTGCGTCATGAAATTGTCCACAACCGTACGGTGGTGGAAGCTCTGGAAGCGCAGGGTGCCATTTTTGTCGAGGAACTGGATGAAGTTCCGCCCGATGGCCACGTTGTGTTTTCTGCCCATGGTGTGCCCAAAACGGTCCCGGCTGAGGCGGAACGCCGCAACCTGCTGTATCTGGATGCAACCTGCCCGCTGGTGTCCAAAGTGCATCGTGAGGCCGAGCGTCATTTTGCCGGCGGTGGCCCGGAAAGCCGCCATATCCTGATGATCGGCCATGCCGGGCATCCGGAAGTGGTGGGCACCATGGGGCAGCTGCCTGCCGGGGCCGTCACGCTGATTAACGATGCGGAAGAAGCCCGCACCGTGCAGCCGGCTGACCCCGCTCGTCTGGCTTTCATCACGCAGACGACGCTCTCCGTTGATGATACGGCTGAGATTGTGGACATCCTGCGTGAACGCTTCCCGCTGATTGAAGGGCCGAAGCGCGAGGATATCTGCTACGCCACCACCAACCGTCAGGAAGCTGTGAAGGCCATTGCGCCGGAATGTGACCTGGTGATTGTGATTGGCTCCCCCAATTCCTCCAACTCCCAGCGCCTGCGGGAAGTGGCCGAGCGCTCCGGCGCGCCGCGTGCCCTGCTGGTGCAGCGTCTGGATGCGCTGGACTGGTCCGTGCTGGACGGCGTGAACACGCTGGGCATTACGGCCGGGGCCTCTGCTCCGGAAGCTCTGGTGCAGGAAATGGTGGCCGAAATGGCCAAGCGTTACACGCTGTGCATTGATGAGCGCACGGTGAAGGAAGAAAACGTGATCTTCCGCCTGCCTGCTCCTCTGGGCTGAGGGCAGCGCAGAAGGATGGCCGTCTATACAGATGTGAGTGATGAAGCCCTTGAGGCGTTTCTGAGCGACTACGCCATTGGCAATCTGGTGGCGTTTCGCGGCATTGCCGAAGGTGTGGAAAACAGCAATTTCCAGCTGCGGACCACGCAGGGGGATTTTATCCTCACGCTGTATGAAAAGCGGGTGAATGCGCAGGAACTTCCGTGGTTTCTGGGCCTGATGCAGCATCTGGCGGGGCAGGGTGTTTCCTGCCCGCAGCCGGTGGCCAGCACAGCCGGGCAGACGCTCGGCACACTCGCAGGGCGGCCTGCCGCCATTACAACTTTTCTACCCGGTGTCTGGCCGCGTAAAATCCGGCAGGAGCATTGCCGCCCGCTTGGGCAGGCGCTTGCGCAACTGCATGAGGCCGGGCGGAGCTATACGGCAGTGCGCCCCAACGCTCTGGGGCCGGATGCCTGGCAACCTTTGCTGGACTCATGCCGTGCAGGTGCTGATGCCGTGCATCCGGGCTTGCTGGCAGAGCTGGACGCGGCCTTTACGCATATTCTGCCGCACTGGCCGGGGCAGGGCGCAAATCCTGCGCTCCCGCATGGGCAGATTCATGCCGATCTGTTCCCTGATAATGTGTTCTTCCTACGTAAAACCGTCTCCGGGCTGATTGATTTCTATTTCGCCTGCACGGATTTTCTGGCCTATGACATCGCCATCTGCCTGAATGCCTGGTGCTTTGAGGGTGATGGGTCGTTCAATGTCACTTTCGGCCGCCAGTTGTTGCAGGGCTATGAGTCTGTTCGCCCGCTTAGCGTGGAAGAACGGCAGGCTCTGCCTGTTCTGGCCCGCGGTGCGGCCATGCGCTTTTTGCTGACGCGGCTGTATGACTGGATCAACACACCACCTGATGCGCTGGTAACCCCTAAAGACCCGCTGGATTACCTCAAGCGCCTGCGCTTCCATTTGGCAACGGAGACAGTCGATGGCTACGGATTCTGAAAATAGTCCCCCGGCAGAGCAGCTGTTGGAGCAGCCACAGTCTTCTTCGCAGGTGGTGGAAGTCTGGACAGATGGCGGGTGTCGTCCTAACCCCGGCCCCGGCGGCTGGGGCGTTCTTCTGCGCTTTAAAGGCGTGGAGCGTGAGCTTTCTGGCGGGGAAGAAGCCACAACCAACAACCGTATGGAACTGACGGCAGCAGCGGAAGCGCTGGAAGCCCTCAAGAGACCCTGCACGGTGCGCCTGCATACGGATAGTGAATATGTGCGCAACGGCATTACCCGCTGGCATACCGGCTGGGTGCGGCGGAACTGGCGCAATGCCTCGGGTGATCCGGTCGCCAATATGGATTTGTGGCGGCGTCTGCTGGACGCGGCCAAGCAGCATGATGTCTCCTGGCATTGGGTGAAGGGCCATTCCGGCGTGCCGGAAAATGAGCGCGTGGATGAACTTGCGACCGAAGCCCGGAAAACTGTCGAAGAGGCCATGAAAACCGCGAGCTGAGAGCCGCCCTGGCCGGAGCAGAAAATGCCTGATTTGTCCTCAAGACAGTATGTGATTGTTCATGGCTATCTGGCCAATCCTGAGGCGCACTGGTTTCCATGGCTTAAAGAGCAGTTAGAGCAGCGTGGCGCCACGGTCTCTGTGCCCGCTCTGCCAGCGTCTCAGGCCCCGCAGCCTGAGGCATGGGCCGAGACTCTGGATACGCTTCTGCCACACCTGAACAACCAGACAATTCTGATCGGCCATAGTCTTGGCTGCGTGACCCTCCTGCGGCATCTGATGTCGCGCCCAAAAGGGGAGACGGTCGGAGGCTATGTTCTGGTTTCCGGGTTCGACAAACCTCTTCAGCCCCTGCCGGAACTGGATGCCTTTACGGCCAGCCCTCTCGATTATGAGGATTTGCAGCGCCGGAGTGCGTTTCGGGCGTCTGTCTTTTCCGACAATGATGGAATTGTGGACCCGCGCCTGTCTCAGGCTCTGGCCGCGTCTCTGCGCAGCACAACGCTGGAAGTGCCCGGCGGCGGGCATTTTCTGGGGCGTGAGGGGTACGAACAGTTTCCTCAACTGCTTGACCTCCTTACTCATGCCTGATGACGGCCGCCTGCTATGACGATTTGCCCGATTGTCCGTTTCCCGGACCAGCGTTTGCGGCAGGTTGCCGCGCCTGTGACGCTTTTTGATGAAGACCTGTCCACTCTGGCGCAGGATATTCTGGACAGCATGCGCGCCGCACCGGGCATTGGCATGACCGGCCCGCATATTGGCGTGGCGCAGCGTGTAGTGGTGCTCGAACTTCCTGATGCTCCGCAGCCTCAGACGTATGTGAACCCGGAAATCATCTGGATGTCGGAAGAAACGATCCGGCAGGAAGAGGGCAGCGTGTCCATGCCCGGCGTGACGGATCTGATCGAGCGCGCCGCCAAAGTCCGGGTGCAGTATCAGGATCTGGACGGCGAGACCCATGTGGAGGAGGCGGAGGGGCTGCGCGCTGCCTGCCATCAGCATGAGATTGACCAGCTCAACGGTATTTTCTGGATTCAGCGGCTGTCCAGTTTGCGGCGCAAACGGGTGGTTGCGCGCTATGAGAAATTACAGCGTCTCCAGCGCTAAGACGCTAAAGCGCAGGCTCTCAAACAGGTCTGCGGCCGCGCACATTGACTTTGTGAACGCATTTCCGGAAATCTGCTGGCATCCGTTTTTCAAGAGGTCATGTATTGCCTGTCTCCTTTAAAAAGATCTGCAAATCATGCCTCGGCTATTTTGCTGCTTTTGTGGTGCTGTCCGGCTTTTATATGTCGCTGGCTGCAACATTGCCCCTGAATTCCGACAGTGTTTCTGCTGTGCTGGAAGCACAGGACATCCTGCAGGGGAATGTTCTGCTGCATTGCTGGGATCTTTCAACAGAGCCGTATTATGTGACGGAAATTCTTCCATACGTCGTTATGGCTGGTCTGGCGGGCTGGCACCTCTCTTTTTACTATCTGGTGCCCGCCATGCTGATGGCCAGCATGGTGTTGCTGGCTTTCCGGCTGTGTCGGGTCCTGGCACCGAGGGGAGCATGGTTTTTTCTGGCTCTGGTGGCGGCCCCCACGGCGTTTGGTGTTCAGGTCATGCTGATCCCCTGTATCCATATGGGGGCGTATGTCGGCGTGCTGGCCTGCTGGCTGCTGATTTTTGCGCAGACTAAACGGGAGAGAGCGGCAGTCTGGGCTGTGTTTGTCGCGTTGCTGGTCCTGTGCGTCGCCAGTGATGATATTGTAAAATATTGCTTTGTTTTTCCCGTCTTGGGGGCCGCCGTCCTGCTGAGTGTGCAAAAGCGCCGGCTGGAACACAGCTGGCTTGTTTTGTGCCTGCTGGGTCTCTGGCGCTGGCGCATACGCTAAAAACCGTTCTGGCGCATAACGGTGCGTTCCATGTGCCGGGGTTGTGGACCATGTCTTTCGCGGGGCAGGAACGGATTGGGTATAATCTGTCTGTGCTTGTTTCAGGCGTGCTGCATTTTTTCGGAGCATATTTTTTTGGGAAAGAGTTTTCCCTGCATGGTTCCGGGAAAGAACTGCTCCATCTAAGCGTGTTCCTGCTGGCCCTGTGGGGTGTCGTGCGGATTGCGCGGAACAAGATACTCCGGCTGGATCTGTTCGATTATGCCGCGTTGCTGTGCATGGGCATTATGGTCGGGGCGTTTACGTTCAGTCAGTTGCCGATTGATGACGCCTCAACCCGGTATCTGGTGTTTCCGTATGTGATGATGGCGCTGTTGCTGGCACGGCATACGGTTCTGCCAGCAGCTGGTCGGGCGCTGGGGCTGGCGGGAGCGGCGGTCTATACGGGGTTGAGCGTGCCCGTGCCGACCCTGCATCTCTGGCAGACAAACCGGAATTTTCCCATCAACATGGAGCTGACCCGCCTTGGTTTGACGCAAGGCTTTGCGCCTTACTGGAGTGCGGCCGTTAACAGTCTGCCCAACCCGGTGCGGATTGTGCCGGTGGAGTTTGGCGCGGACATCAAGCCGTTTCATTTCCTGTCAAAACGGGACTGGTACAAGCAAGGCGGCAATTTTGTACTGTGTGATACAGCCGTGCAGGCTGCTCAGGCCCAGGTTCGTTTCGGCCCGGCGCGGAAGGTGAAAGCGGTGGATGGGCATATCCTGCTGGTGTGGGATAAGACCATCACGCTGCCAGATTAGCCGAGTGCTGCGGGAAAAGGGCCTGACGGTTACAGGGTTCTCATAAGCGGACTAGTCAAAATGCAGACATTGCCAGACGAGCCAGCCGACGGCGCCTTATCTGGCAAACTGTATCTCACCGGTCTGTCAGGCGGAATTCAATGCGGCGGTTGCGGGCGTAGGCGGCAGCGTTGCTCTCGGTATCCAGCGGCTGATAATCGGCAAAGCCGGTTGCGGCCAGATGATGCGGGTTGATCCCTTCCGCCACCAGCAGCTTGACCACGGTAATGGCGCGTGCACTGGAGAGTTCCCAGTTACTGGGGAAGGCGGTGTGAATGGGCTGCTTGTCTGCGTGACCATCCACGCGCAAAATCCATGGAATATCGGCAGGGATATGGCTGGTCACACTTTTAAGGGTCTGGGCCAGTGTATGAATTTCTGACTGGCCTTCCTTTGAGAGGTCGGCGCTCCCCACCGGGAACAGCACTTCGCTCTGGAACACAAAGCGATCCCCCACCACATGCACGCCTTTCTGGTTGTGCAGGATGTCCCGCAGGCGGCCAAAAAATTCGGAGCGATAGCGGCTGAGCTGGCCAACCTTGTCCGCCAGAGCGGTGTTCAGTTTGGCGGAGAGGTCACCAATCGTAGCGTCCTTGCTCTGCACGGTTTTCTGCGAGACATCGAGCGCCTGTGCCAGAGCCGCCAGACGGGCGTTCAGGTCTGTCAGTTCATCATTCAGCTGCGTAACCCGTGTCTGGTCGGCAACGCTCAGAGCGTTGGCGGCCTGTGCGGCGTTCCGGGCCGCTTCAGCCTCGGCTGTCCGGGCAGAGAGCGCCTCCGTATCGTGGGTATGCTGGGCCTGCAGGCCGGTCACGCTGTCTTCCAGCGCATGGTTGCGAGCGTGTTCCGTGTCAAGCTGGCGGGAGAGTTCAGCCGTCTGGCCTTCCAGTTTTTCCAGCACATGCTCACGCCGGTTCAGCGCTGCGGAAAGCAGGGTCTGGCCCATGACAAACACCAGCAGCACAAAAATAACGACCATCAGCAACGTGGAAAGCGCATCCACATAGCCGGGCCAGGCATCCAGTCCGGCGTGCAGCTTTCTGCGGCGGCGGGCCATGTTCAGGGTGCTTTCCGGTCGGAGGGCGCGGTCTCGGCTGTCGCAGCAATGGTGCGGGCCAGCAGACGGAGGTCGTTCCGCAGGTCCGTCGTCATACGGGTGCGGCCTTCCTCATTGTTCTGCACCAGCGTTTGCAGCAGGCGTTCAATATTATGCAGGGCTTCTGTCTGGCCTGCGGTGGATTCCAGCCGGTCGGAAAGCTTGCTTAACACAGCGCTTTCCCGCTCACGCCGGGCCTCACTGGTGCGAACCAGATTTTGTAGGGATTCCAGATTTTCCGCTGTCTGTTCCAGCAAAGCCTGAATATAGGCGGGAACGGAGGTCGTGCTTTCCACGCCAGAGCCGGAGGGCGCGCCAAAGCGGGTCTGTTCCGCCAGCCATTCTTCCAGTTCGTTAAAGAAGCGATTCTGTGCCTGACCGGCGGTCAGGTCCAGAAAGCCCAGAACCAGCGCACTGGCCAGACCAAACAGAGAGCCGGAAAACGCGGTGCTCATGCCATGCAGCGGCTTGGCCAGACCGGTTTTGAGCTGCCCGAACATGGCATCCAGATCGCCACCGCCCACGGACATGTTGCTGATGACATCCGCAATGGCGGCCACAGTCAGCAGCAGGCCATAGAACGTGCCCAGCAGGCCCAGAAAAATGAGCAGCCCCGTCAGATAGCGGGAGACTTCCCGTCCTTCATCCAGTCGGCCGGAGATGGAATCCAGCACAGCCTGCATAGCGGGGGTGGAAAGGGCGGCGGGGTTGCCGCGTTGGTCAGGACGGGTGCCAAGGGCCGTGGCCAGCGGGGCCAGCATGCGCGGCGGCGGCAGGGCTGCCAGACCGGTGCGGGACTGACGGATGGCATCTACCCAGCCGACTTCTGGCAGCAGGCGGCGGACCATCAGGACATTCCACAGAATACCAATGGCCAGAATCCCCAGAATCAGACTATCGAGTAGCGGGTTGCTGAAGAAGGCATCACGCAGGGGCCGCCACAATGTTGCAGCGACCAGCGCCACACACACGAGAAACCCGATCATTCTGAAAAGATACTGTGTGGGGCGCGTCATCTGGTTCCGGTCCGGTTAGAAGAGGAAGGGCGTCAGGGTACAGCGTCTGACTGGTAAATATCGATATAATCCTGCCCGCCAGTGGGGGAAGGGGTTTTAGGGAGGCCGATCACGCGCAGATAAATGCGGGTGGAGGGAATGCCGCTATTCATCAGCACACTGCGTGCGGCCAGCCCGCGCGAGAGGGACATGCGGCGGGGCAGGGAGGGATCATCCACAGCGCCGGAGCTATAGGCGTCAATCAGGGCGCGCACATGGGGTTTGTCAGCCAGAGACTGTGCAAAACCCAGCAGGGCCTGGTGGGTTTCCGGGTTTAGCGTGGCAGCTCCGGCGGCAAAGGTAACACGAACACCTCCCGGAATGGTGGACACAGTCCCGGTGGCTTTTTCGTCAATGGCAGGCTGTGCCGGCATGGGGAAAGGGTGGAGTTCCACATCGGGCGGAGCTGGCGTGAGCTGCGGCACCGGCGGCGGAGCAAGAGGAATGGTTGCCGGAACAGCCGGATGGGGGGGCGCTGCGGGCTTGGCGTTGCTGGCAGGTGCTGCCGTGCTGGAAGCAGGGGCCGACGGCGCTTGCTGTGTGGTGGCAGGGGCCGCAGAAGGAGCTGCCTGTGTGGCTGGCCCATGGGTTGCAGAAGCTGCGGGAGCGGCAGGGTGCGTCAGCGGCGGTTGGGTGGCTGGTTTCGGTGCAGCCCGTTTGGGCGCAGGGGCCGTCTTGTGAGGAGCCGCATGCGGGGCTGTATGGGCCGGAGCAGGGTGCTTGCCCGCCAGATCATCCAGCGCCTGCGTATTGGTGACAACCTGCGCATGCGCGAGCGAGGTCGGCAGCAGGAGGAGGGCGCACAATCCTGTCAGACGGCGCGGTCGGAGATGAGAGTTGTGCATTGCGGGCAAGACTAAACCAGAAGAGGGGCGGGGTGAAATGGCAGAACACCCTTCAGAGTGATCTTTTATGCGCCTAACGGGGCGAATATAGGGCATCAGGCGGAAAACTGCTCTGCGGTAATGCGTTCGGACAGGGTTTGACCGGGGTCAAACAGCACGGTGACGGCCAGAGTGCGGTCCTCATGAATGTGTACGGAGACCACATCGCGGATTTCAATCGAATCAGCCACTGCCGCGACCGGGCGTTTTTCAGCTTCCAGAATGGTAAAGCCGACCTGTGCCGTGGAGGGCAGGAGCGCCCCGCGCCAGCGGCGTGGCCGGAACGGACAGATGGGGGTCAGCGGCAGCAGATTGCCCGAAAGCGGGACAATCGGGCCATGGGCGGACAGGTTATAGGCGGTGGACCCGGCGGGGGTGGCCAGCAATGCACCATCGCAAATCAGTTCCGGCATCCGCACCATGCCGTCTACATCCACCCGGATTTTGGCCGCCTGACGGGTTTGGCGGAACAGAAAGACGTCATTCAGGGCCAGCGCCTCGTGCGTATCCCCCTGCATGGTGCGGGCCGTCATGCGCAGCGGGTGCAGGGTGGCGGCCTGTGTGGTGGTCAGACGTTTGGGGAGGTTGTCTTCCAGCATCGGGTTCATCAGAAACCCGACGGAGCCGCAGTTCATGCCATAGACCGGCACGGTCAGGTTTTGCTCCAGCACCACACGCAGCGTTTCCAGCATAAAGCCGTCGCCCCCAAGGCAGACAACCACGTCTGCTTCTCCCGGATGGCAGTTGCCGTACTGGTGGGTCAGGCGGTCAAACTCATGCCGGGCCACCTCCGTTGGGGCGGCCATAAAGGCAATGCGTTCCGGCACTTTGCGCAGCAGAGGTGAGGGCGTGGCAGGTGGAAGTGGAGAGCTGGTCATGGCAGGCACCCCATGGCGGACCGGTGTCGGAAAAAGTGGGCGGGCAGGCCGCATCCCTTATCCTGCAACGGACGGGTCCTGAAAGGGGGCGGCCTCATTTTTATGGAGCTGAGTGCCGAGTAGCTCATCGTAAACGCTCAGGGTCGCCTGCTGCATGGCATGAGTGGTGTAGTGGGCCAGCACGGTTGCGCGGGCGGCTTCTCCCATAGCGTGCAGGGCATCAGCCGGTGCGTGCAGAATGCTGGCAATGGCCTCGGCCAGCGCCTGAACATCCCCGGGGGGAACGCTCAGCCCGGTGAGGCCATGCTGAACCGTTTCCAGCGCCGCGCCGTGCGCGGTGACAATCACGGGCCGAAACATGGCCTGTGCTTCTACCACAACGCGCCCGAAGGGCTCGGGCCGGAGGGAGGGGATCACGACCAGCGCGGCCAAAGCCATGGCGGCGGGCATGTCCTGACAATGCCCGGCAAAGCGCACCTGTTCCGTCAGGCCGAGCGTGCGGGCATGGGCGACAAGATCCTCCCCATACGCATGACCGGGCGGGCAGGAGCCCGCAAACACGCAGACCCAGGGCGTCATGGGGGCAGTCTTCTTTATGCGTGCCAGAGCATCCAGCAGGAAACGCTGGCCTTTCCACTCTGTCAGGCGGCCGGGCATGAGGATAACCGGCACGCCTGCGGGCACGTCCCAGCTTTCAGCCAGCCGGTGCACGCGCTGCCCGCTGACAGCATCCGGGCTAAACTGGTTGATATCCGCGCCACGCGGAATAACCCGCAGGCGATCCGGCCCGACGTGATAGTCCTGCGCCAGCCGCTGGCCGATATGCTGGCTAATGGCAATCACCCGGTCCCCGGAGGCCAGAACGGCATTATAGCGCTTTTTGCCGGGAAAATTGTTGGCATGCACCCCGTGCCATGTGGTGACAAAAGGTGTGCCCGTGCGGTTGCAGGCCAGACGTCCCACCCATGCCGGGGCGCGAGAACGGGCATGAACAAGAGCCACGTTATTCTGCCGGATAAAGCGTGCCAGCGTGCTGGCATTGCGTAGAATGGAGAGCGGGTTTTTGCTGCCACAGCGGGGCAGGGTGTGGTGCTGTGCTCCCAGTCGTTCCAGCGTGGGAACCAGCCTGCCACCTGCACTCATCACCAGTGCGGTGCCGCCTGCCTGCGTGATGGCATCGGCCATTTCCAGCGTGCCCCGTTCTACTCCGCCCTGCTCCAGTGCCGGAAGAATTTGCAGAATGACGGGGGAAGATGGCGTAATCGTCATGTTAGGGCTGTTAGCATGGTTTTCTGGCAACAGACACTCTTCTGCAAACATCCGCACTTCTGGCCCGACTTGACCACCCGGCCCGTATCCGCGCTATGGAAAGAGAGATGACGCACTTGTCCTTCTCTCCCCGGCCTGTTCCGGCGCGCTGCGCACCCTTTGCTGCGACACTCGGAGTAGGCCTGCTGCTGGCGGGTGCGCCGGCCTGCGCGGCGACTATCCGCCCTCATCCCCCGGTGGCACAGGCAGGTACGGGAACGACCGCCAGTCATGGCGGCAAAGAAGCACCACAGACATGGACGCTTGCCGATTGCATGGCCATGGTGGAAGAAGACCCCTTCGGCGCGCGGGACTATGCACAGGACTGGATGAAGCACGGCGGAGACAGGGAAGCACGGCATTGTCATGCTCTGGCTCTGCTGGAACTTGGGGATGAACTGGACGCCGCGCAGGAGTTGGATGATCTGGTCCGCAAAGCGCCTCCCTCTGGCCCGGAAAGTTCTGCCAGCCTACGGGCTGTGATGGCGGAAGAAGCGGCAGAAGCGTGGCTTTCTGCCGGTAATCCACCCGGCGCGCTGACGATTGTCGATTATGGTCTCTCCATTCGCCCCGGTGATACAAATCTGCGGCTCGCCAAAGCACGGGCCCTCCTTGAGCAGGGCAATACCGGGGCTGTGGTAACGGATCTGACGGCGCTGGTCGCGCGGGGCGGAGACGCTCCCACCGAAGCATTTGTGTTGCTGGCTTCAGCCGAGCGGCGACTTGGGCAACTGGATAAGGCCACCCAGCATATTACATTGGCCTTGCAACGGATGCCGGACGATGCTGCGGCTCTGCTGGAGCGCGGGATTATTCGCGAGCAGGTGGGGGATGCCACCGGCGCAAAAACGGACTGGCAGCAGGTGCTGGACCTTTCTCCCGACAGCCATGAGGCCGATCTGGCCCGGCAGGATCTGGCCGTTCTGGCCGCTGACCCGGATTCGCCGTGACACAACGCCAGAGTTTGCGCCGTATTCTGGTCATCCGGCTGGGGGCTCTTGGGGATTTTGTGCAAAGCTTCGGGCCATTTCAGGCTATCCGGGCAGCCCACCCCACAGCACAGATCACTTTGCTGACCACGTCACCTTTTGTGGAACTGGCCCGTCTTTCTCCGTGGTTTGATGCGGTGGAGGTCGATCCGCGTCCCTCATGGGGCAATCTTCCGGCTTTACTGGCCCTGCGGCAAAAGCTGCGCGGGTATGACCGTGTGTATGATCTTCAGACCTCCAGCCGCACCGCCCGTTATTATGCGCTGGCCGGATGCCCGCAGACGTGGTGCGGGCATGTCGGGCGCTCTCCGTTAGTGCATACAAACCTCTGGCGGAATGAGATGCACACCCGCACCCGGCAGCGCGACCAGTTGCGACGGGCGGGCATTCCCGAGGTCCCTCAGCCGGATGTCTCTTGGCTGGCAGAGCTGGGGCCGCATCCTGATGCCCCCTATGGGCTGATTGTCCCGGGAGCCTCGCCCCATCGTCCCGCCAAACGCTGGCCTGTCCGCCGGTATGCGGAACTGGCAACCCGGCTTGAAAGCCGGGGACTGCGCCCGGTGGTTGTGGGGAGTGGGGCCGATAAACCGCTTGCGGAGGGGATCCGGCAGTTCTGCCCGCAGGCACTGGATCTGACAGGCCAGACCACTCTGCCGGAACTGGCCGGTCTGGCGGCACGGGCGCAGATTGCGGTGGGGAATGATACCGGGCCGATGCATCTGGCTGCCATGATGGGCTGCCCTAGTGTTGTGCTGTTTTCTGCGGACAGTAATCCGGCCCTGACAGCCCCGCTTGGGCGGGCGCCGGGGCAGGTTTGTGTGCTTTCTGTGCGGGATCTGGCGACACTTTCCGTCAACAGGGTTGCAGCCGCGCTCTCCTGACGCCATTAAAAGCCTTTACAACCATCTGATCTCCGGAGTTCTTCCATGCCTGCCATCACCTTGCCTGACGGATCCGTTCGCAGTTTTGACGGGCCGGTCACGGGCACGGCCATTGCCGAAGCCATCGGGCCGGGGCTGGCCAAAGCGGCACTGGCCATGGAGGTCAATGGCGCGCTGCAGGATATTGGTCGCTCTGTGACCGAAGATGCCGCAGTCCGCTTCATTACCCGGAAAGACCCGGAATCTCTGGAGATGATCCGGCATGACGCCGCCCATGTGCTGGCCGAAGCTGTGCAGTCTCTCTTTCCCGGCACGCAGGTCACCATCGGGCCGTCCATTGAAAACGGCTTTTATTACGACTTCTATCGTAACGAGCCGTTCTCGCCGGAAGACTTCGCCGCCATTGAAGCGCGGATGAAGGAAATTGTGGCCAACGCCGAGCCGTTCGTGCGGGAAGTCTGGCCGCGGGATAAAGCCATCGCCTTCTTTGAAGAGAAAGGTGAGCGCTTCAAAGCCGAGTTGATCCGTGATCTGCCGGAAGATGAGGATATTTCCATCTACCGTCAGGGTGAATGGCTGGATCTGTGCCGTGGGCCGCATCTGCGCAACACCAAGGATGTCGGCACGGCCTTCAAGCTGATGAAGGTGGCGGGTGCTTACTGGCGCGGGGACCATCGCAACCCCATGCTGACCCGCATTTATGGCACGGCCTGGCGCGACCAGAAGGAGTTGGACGCCCACCTGCACCAGCTTGAGGAAGCAGAACGCCGCGACCATCGCCGTATTGGCCGGGAAATGGACCTGTTCCATTTTCAGGAAGAAGCGGTGGGCCAGATTTTCTGGCACCATAAAGGCTGGCGTCTGTATTGCGCCCTGCAGGACTACATGCGCCGGGCACAAACCCGCGGCGGGTATCAGGAAGTGCGTACGCCGCAGCTTCTGGACCGCGGCTTGTGGGAGGCCTCCGGCCACTGGGACAAATACCGTCACCACATGTTTGTGGCGACTGTTGAGGATGAGGATAAGACCCTCGCCCTTAAACCCATGAACTGCCCTTGCCACGTGCAGATTTTCCGTCACGGTCTGCGTTCCTACCGTGAACTGCCGATCCGTATGGCCGAGTTCGGGGCCTGCCACCGGTATGAACCGTCCGGCGCGCTGCACGGGCTGATGCGCGTGCGCGGCTTTACGCAGGATGATGCGCATATCTTCTGCACAGAAGACCAGATTGCAGATGAAACCGTGCGGTTCGTGCGCATGCTGCATGAAGTTTACAAGGATCTGGGCTTTGAGCATGTCCGTGTGAAATTTGCGGACCGGCCGGAACAGCGGGCGGGCAGCGATGAAACATGGGACAAGGCGGAAAGCGCGCTGAAGGAAGCGTGTGAAGTTGCCGGCGTGACGTATGAGTATAATCCGGGTGAGGGCGCGTTTTACGGTCCAAAGCTGGAATTCGTGCTGCGTGACGCCATCGGGCGTGACTGGCAGTGTGGAACTTTGCAGGTCGACCTTGTGCTGCCGGAACGACTCGATGCCAGCTATATTGGCGAAGATTCTGCGCGTCATCGCCCGGTTATGTTGCATCGCGCGATTCTCGGCTCCTTTGAGCGGTTCCTTGGTATTCTGATCGAGCAGCATGCCGGTCGCTTCCCGCTCTGGCTCGCACCGGTGCAGGTCGTGGTGGCGTCTATCGTCAGTGATGCCGGGGCTTATGCGGAAGAAGTGGCCGCCGCCCTGCGTGCCGCCGGTCTGGCTGCGGAAGCCGATGTGCGGAATGACAAGATCAATTCCAAGATTCGCGAGCATAGCGTGGCCCGCGTGCCGCTTATTCTGGTGGTTGGCCGCCGGGAAGCAGAAGAGCGGACCGTTGCCATGCGCCGTCTGGGCGGGAAAGATCAGGAAACCTTTGGGTTTGATGAGGTTGTGGCCCGTATTGCCGAGGAAGCAACGCCCCCGGATCTGCGCAAAAAAGCGTGAGACTCGGCTGCTTGTTTTTGGCAGGGCTGGAATGAGTCTGTTTTCTGCCCGGATATGCTTGATAAACGGCTAAGAATTGCGCACATAATAACACTGTAAGCGGAGGCACCGGGAGGTGCTTCTGTTTAGTTTTTTTATCCATGACAGGAGCTGACCATAGCCAGACCCCCTATTCCCGCGCCGCCCACCCGCGAGGGACCACGTGTTAACGAAGAGATCCGCGTACCGCAGGTTCGTCTGATTGACGAAGAAGGCGAGATGGCGGGTGTCATGTCGACCCGCGATGCACTGGCTCGCGCGTATGGCGTCGGCCTTGATCTGCTTGAGATTAGCCCGAACGCAGAACCGCCCGTTGCCAAGATTCTTGACTACGGCAAGTTCAAGTACGAGCAGCAGAAAAAGCGCAACGAAGCCCGGAAGAAACAGAAGGTCATTGAGATCAAGGAAGTCAAGGTTCGTCCGAATATCGACGAAAATGACTACCAGGTTAAAATGCGCTCTGTGAAAAGCTTCCTGGGTGATGGCGACAAGGTGAAAGTCACCCTGCGTTTCCGTGGCCGTGAAATGGCGCATCAGGAACTGGGCATCAAGGTTCTGGAGCGTATCCGCACCGAGATGGACGAGCAGGCTAAAGTTGAGCAGATGCCGCGCCTTGAAAACCGGCAGATGATCATGGTGCTCGCACCCCGTTAAGGTCTGGTGCGGGCCGCAGGATTTTCTCTTGCAGTCTGACAGATACAAAAAGCGCCTGTGCGGGTTCTCTTCGCACAGGCGCTTTTTTGTTGGGGGCGTATGCCAGCGCAAGCTTGCCCCTGCCTTAACGTTACGGAGCCAGTAACACAGTGGCGTGGGCGGTAGCCCGGACAGTCTGCACTTCTGCGGTGCTGGAAGGCGGGGGCGCACTATCCGCAGCAGGCCCGCGTGCAGCCATGGCCATCATCATGACAGGACGCGGAAACCCGCCACTGGACATTGAGACGGTGGCAAAGCGCACCACATGCAGCCCCAGAGAGGCCGCGAGCGTGTCTGCCTGCTTTTTCAGATCCTCCACGGCGTTTTTCTCAGCGTCCAGCGTCAGTTTCTTCTGGTTCTCCGGGGAGAGTGACCAGGAAAGATCTTCCAGCATCAGCCCTTCACCCTGAAGATCCCCGGTGAGGGGTAGCAGGGCTGAGCCATCGGGCGCAGTAAAGGTTAGTGCCTGTGAGGCCGTCCATGAGGCTGGCGCTTTGTCCGGTCGATTTTCTGATACGGAATATTCCAGCACAGCGGCTTTGACTCCGGCTGTCTTGGCAGACTGCTCAACGGCATGATGCACCAGTGTATTCACGGCTTTCTGGGCAGCAGCGGCTGTTTTATCGCGGCTTTCTGCGCGAAAGCGGGCAATAAGCTGGTCAGGTGCTGCTTTGACGGAACCGGAGCCGTTGATTTCCAGACGGGTGTAGCTGTCTTCCGGCTTGTTCTGAGCCAGAGCAAGCGCCGGAGTAACGGCGGTCAGAGCGAGGGCCAGAGCACTAAGGCTGGTAAGGCGAGAGGAGAGGCGCATTTAAGGCGTTGTCCTTTTCAGACTGACAATGGCGCGCCGCAGTCGGATAAGACCGGGGCGGACCAGCCCCTGCCGGCAAAGGTCTGTCCCTTCTTCCCGCAGTCGACTGACCGTAGGCGATAGCGCGCTTGCATTATAACTTTCAATGACACGAGACAGTTGTAAGCAAAATGCCACACTGTCTGATGTAACCACCACAGGTTTGGGGGATGGCACTGTACGCATAATGCGTCGCCCTCCAACCGGGGGTGAGGATGGAAAAACCGCTTGTGCTGAAAGTCGGGTGGAGATGGCTGTTGTTGCGATACTCCCTAACGTCAGCACCAGAGCGAGAGGTAAGGATCGTCTCATTCATAAGAATTTTTAAGGAAATTGGTGTCTTTTTAAAGGCAAAAGTGGACTTGTAATGGTTTATTTATACTCAACGTGAAGGAATTAATGATTGGTGGTCGTGTGCTGTACGGCCGGGACGGTTTCTTCATCGGGCAGAGGAATTTCAATACGGGTTATCAGACCGGGTGCGTTGGACGCCAGCTGTAACTGCCCGTCATGCAACTGTACAATAGCCTGCACCAGTGAGAGACCAAGGCCGGAGCCAGGTGTGTTTCTGGCCTGTTCCGCCCGGAAAAACCGTTCGGAGGCACGGGCCATATCGGCCTCGCTCATGCCAATTCCTTCATCTGCCACACTCAGGCTGAGCATCTTGCCACGGGTCCCGTCCGAGCGCCGTGCGGTTGAGAGGACTTCGGCTGAAAGAGTGATGATACCGTGAGGCGGGGAGAATTTGACGGCATTATCCAGCAGATTGGCCACGGCCTGCTGGAACATGGCGCGGTCCCCAAAAAAGGGCAGGTGGTCCGGCAGATGCTGCACAAAGCGCAGACCGTGGTCTTCCGCCACCGCTTCATACAATTCGCACACGTCCTGCAGAGCCGGGATCAGGTCAAACAGGACAAAGGCGGAGCGGCGTGCGCCGGATTCAATCTGGGCAATACGCAGCAGCGCCTCGCAGATGGAAGTGACATTGTCCAGATTGCCCACAGCCTGCTCAATGGCGGCCCGGAGTTCATCCTCATTTTTTGCATGCAGGGCTGCATCTTCCAGCTGGGTCCGGGCGCGGGTGATGGGGGTGCGCAGATCATGCGCAATGGCGTTGGACACCTGACGGACACCGTCCATCAGGCGGCTGATACGTTCCAGCATTTCGTTAATGGTAATGGCGATTTCATCCAGTTCATCATCCGAGCCCTGCACGGGCATGCGGCGTGACATATCTCCATGGGTGATGGCCTGTGTGGTGCGGCTGATGGAGTGGATGACGTGGCGGAACAGGCGGCGGATCAGCCAGCCGCCGCCAATGGCCAGCAGGGTGACCATGACACACGCCCAGAGGAGTGTGTCGGTCACGATCTTGCGCAGCAGTGTACGGCCACTGATATCCCGGCCTATCAGCAGGCGATAGCCATCGGGGAGGGCATACGCCCGGACTTTGGCCATATCCTGTGCATAGGAGCGTTGGACCGGCATGGTGAACCAGTGGTCGTTACTGATAATCTGCCGCGGCCATTCTGCCAGATTGCCGGCGACCCATTTGTTATCTTTGTTGACGAGCAGATACAGGGCGTTGTCATCCACGTCCTGTTCCAGCCTGTCATCAATAATCATGGTCAGGCCAGTGGGGCCGCCCTCTGACCAGATGTTGAACAGAGCACGGGAATCCGTCGTGATGGCCTGCTCAACCCGGTGTTCAAGCAGGCCGACTGTTCCCCACCAGATAAAGGAGAGAAACAGCACGGCGGAGCAGATAAAGAGCGTTCCGTAAACCAGTGCAAACCGTAAGCTGACGGAGCGCAAGCGTAAAAAGCCTGGCTGCGGGCTGGCGGGTGCAAAGGCGGTGGGTTCGCTCATTCCTGCAGCATATACCCCGCATTCCGGATGGTATGGACCAGCGGGCGGCCAAAGGGTTTATCAATTTTCTGACGCAGACGAGAGACGTGGACGTCAATCACATTGGTCTGCGGGTCAAAATGATAATCCCACACGCCTTCCAGCAGCATGGTGCGGGTGACGACCTGCCCGGCATGGCGCATCAGAAATTCCAGCAGCCTGAATTCACGCGGCTGGAGGTCAATCTTCTGGCCTGCGCGTTTGACGCCACGAGCGAGCAGATCAATTTCCAGATCCCCGACCATCAGGCGCGTCTGCGGCTGGGCCTCGTTCCGGTTACGCCGGACGAGGGCTTCCAGACGCGCCTGCAACTCATTGAAGGAGAAGGGCTTGGTGACGTAGTCATCACCACCGGCTTTCAGTCCGGCAACCTTTTCGTCCACTTCCGCCAGAGCGGACAGCAGCAGAACAGGGGTCACGTTGCCCTGACGGCGCAACGTTTCAAGGATGTGAATGCCGTCCACCCCGCCAGGAAGCATCCTGTCCAGAATGATGATGTCGAAATTCTCGTTGGTGGCGAGTGACAAACCATCCTTGCCGTTTTCAGCCTGCTCAACCAGATGCCCCGATTCGGACAGGCCTTTGGCAATGAAAGTTCTAACTGTTTGGTCGTCTTCAACAAGAAGAATGCGCATTTCAGGACCCAGACTCCGGAAGTGATTACCAAATTCTTACGGTGTTCCTACTGGTTTGTCACGACGGAGTTTTTATACGCGTTCGTCATCTGAGAGCGGTGGTGTCAATCCATCAAAAATGGAGAGGAGGGCGGCGGTCAGAGGAGAGGCAAAAATCAGGCCGGGGAAGCCCAGAATTGCGCCAAAAAGGGTCTGAGACAGCACGGTGATGGCGGGGGGCATCTGTACGGCGTGGCGCTGAATGACAGGGGCCAGCACATTGCCTTCAAAAAACTGGATAACGCTGTAAAGCACCGCCACCATGATCGTTTCCCGCGTACCCAGAGAGAGAGCCAGGAGGAGGGCAGGCACAGCCCCCATGATCGCGCCGATATAGGGAATGAAGTTACACAGCCCGGCCAGAACACCCAGCGCCAGAGCCAGCGGTACACCGATAAACCAGAGGCCAACGCCGGAGAGAACGCCCACCACAAGCATGTCCAGAGACTGCCCGGCGACCCATGCCCACAGGGTCTGGCTGGCGCGGAGCATCAGCGTCCGGGCTCTGGGGCGCTGGGCCACAGGCACCAGCCGGAGTGCGCCGTTGGCGTAGAGACCGGGGTCCATGGCGAAATACAGCCCGGCAATCAAAATCACCACAATCGTGCCGGCCGCGCCAAAGGCGGAACCGAGGATACCCGTCATGGAGCCGGCGATGCGGGACCCGAGGGACGCGAGGCTGCTGCTGCTGCCACCCTGATTGCCGCCAAGGGAGGCGGGCAGGTAGTTCAGAATCATCTGGCCGGTGGGGTTGGTCTGCAAGGTTGCACGCAGGGAGGCTTCCTGCTGGCGCAGGGCGTCCTGCAGCTTGGCGGCCTCATTCACAATGGCGGGGCCGCTGCCCCAGATCAGCAACGCAACCGCTGCTATCAGAGCAGCCACGACTGCCGTGAGGGACCAGCCGTAAGGCAGGCGCAGATGTTTAACCAGAATTTTGGAAAGGCCATGCAGCACAACCGCAAACAGGGTTGCCGCAAACAGAATGGTCAGTACATCCCCCAGCAGCCAGACCATGAGCCCGATAACGGCCAGCCCCAGTGTCAGGCGTAGAATATGCGTAATGCTGCCCAGCCATCCGGCGCTGTTGTCTGCGTTGTTGTCGGTCAGGGGGCAGGCGGGCGGCTCGGCTGAACCCTGATTGTCCTCATTTTGCACCGAGGGAGTGTTACAATCTGGGGGAGAAGCTGAAACGGACGTCATGGAAGGCAGTTCTTTCAAGAATGAGAAGGACTATGTAACGGCTGATCTGGATTTTAGTGACAGGAGACAGTACATATTTTTGTACGTTCTGTAATGAAATGTTCCAATTAAGACTATTTAGAAAAATTTGGACTTTGGGGAGTTAGAGTAAAGATGTCTGGCGGGAACGACGGAGGCCTTCATGCGGCCTCAAAAGCCATTCTCGCTTTTGCAGTGGGGACATTCGCAATCGGAACAGGCGAGTTCGCGGCCATGGGGCTTTTGCCTCAGATGGCGGACAGCCTGCATGTTACAGTGCCGCAGGCTGGCGGTGCGATTTCCGCTTACGCGCTGGGTGTTGTGGTTGGGGCTCCTCTGGTGTCCGTGCTGGGGGCCAGTTTTTCACGCCGTTCCCTGATGGTGGTGCTGATGGCGTGGTTTGCCGTGACAAACTGCCTGAGTACCTGCGCGACATCTTTGCACATGCTTGAGCTTGCCCGCTTTATTACCGGTCTGCCGCACGGTTCCTTTATGGGGGTATCTGCTCTGGTTGCGGCGGGACTGGTGGAGCGCGGTTATCGTGGCCGGGCTGTGGGGCGCGTGTTTGCGGGCATGACCATTGCCAATATTCTCGGCGCACCGTTTGCCAGTTACGCCGGGACCTATTTTGGATGGCGGCTGTCTTATCTGCTCATCGGTCTGATCAGCGCCATCTGCTGCGTCATGGTCCAGCTTTTTGTCCCGTATGATTCACCCAATCGGGCACGGTCGGCTCTGGGTGAACTGGCCGCGTTTACCCGCAAGCAGGTCTGGTTTGTCATCGGCACGGTAGCTGTGGGCTGCGGTGGGATGTTCTGCGTTTACACCTATTTCTCGCTGACCTTGCAGCAGGTGACGCATGTACCCGTTTGGGCCGTGCCGCTGTTCCAGTCTCTGTGGGGAATGGGCATGTTTGTCGGTGCGTGGGTTGGCGGCATTGTCATGGACAAGAACCTGAAATGGGCCACCATTGGCGCGTTTATCTGGAATGCGGCAGCTCTGGGCATGTTTGCTCTGGTGGCGTCCAATATTCCACTGACAGCCCTTGCCGTGTTCATGCTTGGCGGCGGGATTGCACTTTCTCCCGCTATGCAGATGCGTCTGATGGATGTCGCGGCGGATGCCCAGACACTGGCAGCCTCTATGAATCACGCCGCCTTTAATATGGCCAATGCCCTCGGAGCCTGGCTGGGCGGCCTTGTGCTGGTGGCTGGGTATGGCGATGCCGCGACCGGCTGGGCCGGAATGATCCTGTCCTGCGTGGGGCTCGTCCTGTTCCTGCTCTCCCTGTGGAGTGAGAAGCGGGACGCAGGGAAAGAGGGTGCGAGGGCAGGCTAAAAGGTCTTACATATTTAGTCCCGTGATGGGGTGGATTGATTGCCTTCCTGGATACAAATTCACCCATCAGAGCCAAGGGATAACGACGGATCTGACCGGCCTCTCGACAGCCAATCTGCAACAAATCATAGAGGCCATAAAGAACTGTTTGGTAAGTGAAAAAACAAGACCGGACCCTTGTCAGAGCAGTGTAATCCCCTCCCTGTTTTTCAGCTTGTCATAAAGCAGGCCATATTTCTTTTTGTTCTTTTTCCACTTGTCCTCCAGTTCTTTCC
>NZ_JOPG01000069.1 GCF_002153605.1 Acetobacter malorum
CCATTACTCTGAAACGTGAGATACCCGAAGCGATGAAGCCGCGTCGTATCGCGATTACGTCCTCTACAGCACGTGCGGAGGAAGCCGTGCCCCAGATTGAGGCGCGGAAAGAGGCAGCCTGATGGCGTGACGAAAACTCTTCCCCGGCCATTCATCCGGCCGGGGAAGAATCTCGAAAGGTCATGAGCATGAAGAGGATGAAAATATCTCTGTCGTGCGCTGCTCTGAGCTTGTCTCTACTGAGCCAGTCGGGCGCACATGCTGGTGATGTTGTCCGGACGACTGCAACATCGTTCGATGCAAGGGCGACTGAGGGAACGTCCACAATCCCCAAAACCGGGGCTCGCACTCATTACGAAGACGGCACAGGTGATATGCTGGTCGACAGCTTGAACGCAAGCCAGTTGGATCAGAACTACAAGGGGCCGGTCTACTCTCCCGGACAACCCATTCCGCCTTTCCGGCCCATCGACACAGATCATCTGGCACCGTCAGGGCCAGAGACGGCGAAGAAGACGTCCTCATCGCACGAGACATAGTGGGGATTGAGTAAAGGCGGCGTTATAGACCGCCTTTACTTCGATCCTTCAGGATGAAGACCGTTCAGGCTCACAGCGGGCCGCAGAATTATCTTTGAGATGCGCCTGTTCCCTGGCATCGCGCGCGACACGCGCATCCTGCTCGCGGACCAGCCAGTAGACAATGCCCAGCGCCAGAACAGCCGCCGAGAGAGCGAACAGTTCCATGGCAGTCACATCATGCAAATCCAGCAGGATGAATTTGCGGGCAATCGCCAGGAGGGCGATCAGGACGATGGTTCTCACCCGGATGACGTTCTCATGCTGTGCAAGAACGACCAGCAGGGAGTGTTTGAACTCAAGAGCGATGATAACAGTAAAGATCGCGCCAAAAATCGCCTGGAAGATCGTCTGGTTGATCGGATCGATTCC
>NZ_JOPG01000070.1 GCF_002153605.1 Acetobacter malorum
GATCTGTCTCTGTGGAAAGCCTCCGGTCACTGGGACAAATTCGGGGAGAACATGTTCACCACCGAGACCGAGGGACGCACCTACGCTCTCAAGCCCATGAACTGTCCCGGTGGCGTACAGGTCTTCCGACAAGGGTTGAAAAGCTATCGCGATCTGCCACTCCGTATGGCCGAATTCGGTAAGGTTCATCGTTTTGAACCCTCGGGGGCACTTCATGGTCTCATGCGTGTGCGTGCCTTTACGCAGGATGACGCCCATATTTTCTGCACGCCCGAACAGATGGA
>NZ_JOPG01000071.1 GCF_002153605.1 Acetobacter malorum
CGTTTTCCTGCTCTGGACCGGGTGAGCTACCCGTCTGACATGCGGAACCTCTCGGTCGAGCAGCTCAAACAGATTGCGGACGAGCTGCGGGCCGAGACCATTGACGCCGTCTCCACCACCGGTGGCCATCTGGGCGCCTCTCTGGGTGTGGTGGAACTGACCGTGGCCCTGCATGCGGTGTTCGACACCCCGGCCGACAAGGTGATCTGGGATGT
>NZ_JOPG01000072.1 GCF_002153605.1 Acetobacter malorum
TGCGTGCCTTTACGCAGGATGACGCCCATATTTTCTGCACGCCCGAACAGATGGAAAGTGAGACGCAGACGATTTGTGATCTGGTACTCTCGATTTATCGGGATTTCGGTTTCGAGGACGTCCGTATCAAGTTTTCCGACCGTCCGGAAAAACGGGTGGGATCGGATGAAATATGGGATCGGTCAGAAGCTGCGCTGCGCCATGGTGTCGAAGCTGCCGGGCTGACATACACCCACAATCCCGGCGAAGGCGCCTTCTACGGCCCGAAACTGGAGTTCGTGCTGCGGGA
>NZ_JOPG01000073.1 GCF_002153605.1 Acetobacter malorum
CTGACATACACCCACAATCCCGGCGAAGGCGCCTTCTACGGCCCGAAACTGGAGTTCGTGCTGCGGGACGCCATCGGACGGGACTGGCAATGCGGTACAGTTCAAGTCGATCTCAACCTGCCGGGACGGCTGGACGCACACTATGTCGGTGCCGATAGCCAGAAGCACACGCCTGTCATGCTGCATCGCGCCTTGTTTGGCTCACTTGAGCGCTTCATTGGCATTCTTCTGGAGCACCATGCAGGCCATCTGCCGTTCTGGCTCGCACCGGTGCAGGTCGTTGTCGCGACGATCACAGAGGAGGC
>NZ_JOPG01000074.1 GCF_002153605.1 Acetobacter malorum
CCGGTCGCAAACAGAGTGCCCGGAAACAGTTCGCTGATCGCCTGAGCCAGAATATGCGCCGCGTCATGGCGGATGAGGGGTAGCGCATCTGCATCGTGCCGGTACACAGATTGGGACCGAATGTCATCGGCTATGCTGGACGAACGGTCATGAAGAACACCATTGATCCGGCAGGCCAGGACTTCGCCTGGCTCTTTTTGGGCAGGACGGTGGAGGGACGCAGACGATGTCATTGAAGACCCTTGACGAAAAAGAGCGGAGAGATGGCAGGAACTCATTTGATGGCCTGCGGAGGAAGGGATTGCGTGGTCGAACGGACGGGCGTTGCAGGACAGGACTGGCAATCAGAGCAAAGTCCCTGCAACTCAATGATCCGTCGCCTGACCTGAAATCCAAGACTGTCGGCATTTTTGTCGATCAGACGGGAGGAGGCCTCGTTTTCCACCGATTGGGCGATACCGCATTGCTCGCAGATACAAAAAACCAGACGAGAGGGATTTTTCGCTCTGATGTGCACAAACGCATTCCGGCTTTCCAGACGGGCGACGAGGCCTTCGGCCATAAGTTTACTCAGTGCACGGTAAATGGTTGGAGGAGCCAGCGTGCGCCCGTCCGGGCTGTCAATGCACCGGAGTATGTCGTAGGCGGAAAGTGGAAGTCTGGCGTTTGTCAGAACGGTCAGGACGTCGTCCCGGACCGACGTCGTGCGGTCTGAAGATCCACATTGCCGGGATGGTAAAGAACAGAAACGACGAGAAGATGTTTCCATATTCTTCATCCTCTGACTGTATCGATGATGAGATGGATCCCGGGCGCAGTAGTGTCGTGACCCGCGTGACAGATACGATGCAGACAGCCGGCATCCTGACCGTCAGAACCCTTGATGAACGCCACTGAGAAAGAGTCCAGCGTGCTGGTCATGCCCGCGTTTGGATCGGGGTAACTGCACCACTCGGCACTGGCCGAGCCATAGCAACAGACAAGTCTGAGCGCTCCCGGCACCGCTTCAAAGCCAGTGTCATCAAGGGATTCTGTCGTCAGTCTGAGACGCTGAGGACAATCCTGTGTGACCGCGGAAAACAGGCTCAATAATTCGGCAACATCACTGAGAACAAGAGGCGGGAACGCCTTTATCACCGCTCTGGACGCAAGGGCGTCGGCGAGTTCATCGGGGGTGCCGGACATGTCGAAGACGGTCTGGGAGGAAGGAGCTTCTGCCAACGCTTTGTGCCAGACATCTGGAACCACGCGGCCCCAGACGACCATGTCGATATCGCCGCGATGGAGGTCCAGCAGGACGGATGCATTGGAACAGGCAATCACGTGTGGGGCGGGATAGGCTAGAGGCGGCATCTCAGGACTGTCTGGCGCCGGGGCGGGCCAGCTTTCCACGAACAGCGTGGCAGTGCGACGTTGATGCGGATCCCGGGACATGATTGCAGACTCATCCGGGAAAGGCATGAGGCGCTTTTCCGTAACTGCTGGTGTGGTGAAAGGAGCTGTCATGAATCCGATGCTTGACGGGATGCTGTCGTT
>NZ_JOPG01000075.1 GCF_002153605.1 Acetobacter malorum
GGCGCGGCCGTCACGATCGGGTCGAGAACCTCGATCGCGCATCGTTCGATCATTCATGGGCCGTGCACTGTAGGTGATGAGGTTTTTATCGGTTTTAACTCGGTTATCTTCAATTGCACCGTAGAGCGAGGCTGCGTAGTCCGGCATAATGCAGTCGTAGAAGATTGTGTGCTGACAGAAGGGTTTTATATCCCGTCGACAACGACGATTCATTCAAATACCGACCTGTTGACTGTCCCACAGGTCACC
>NZ_JOPG01000076.1 GCF_002153605.1 Acetobacter malorum
AAGCCCGAAACAGTGGCGGTGACGTCGACATGCACGGACCCGAACAGATGCAGGAGGGCGGCCTGAGGTGTATAGGCGCCCTTGACGGCTGCCGAGGTCCGGCCGTCCATAAGGATCGGGTCGACAAGGACCGGGCACCCGGTCTGCCGGCTCAATATCTCGATGGAGCGGGCCAGTGGCATGGATGGAATGTTTACCGGCTGCTTTTCTGTGTCGCACGACAGCACATCATGCGGCGCATCAGCCGATGCCGGCGAGGCCATTCCGACCAGCAGCATGAGGACGAGACCGACAGCGACGTGTGGCCTCCTCTCCCTATGCCGAAGGCACCGAGGTTGCTTGGCCGTCTGTTCCGCGGAGTGCGACCAAACTGGCCGCATGGTCCCCCGTGAACGGGGCACGGGGCACGGGGGGATGGTTATTCCAATAGTCCTGAAGCGCCTTCAGGTTGAGAAAATGGATAAAACTCGACATCTCCCTGTTCTCGCTGCTTTTGATTTCATCTGCAGAAACGCGGGACCTCCGATGGAAGGCCCCGCTCCACCCTCTCATTCGTGCGGTCGTTCCAGAAAAGATGGCGCTTCCGCTCGGAGAAGGCGTTTCCAATCTACCGGGCGCGGTCGGTGCCTTACGCGGCGACCGAAACTGGCGGTGCGGCTCTTGCCCGTAGGGGGAGACGGAACGCGAGATCAGACGCCAGGGGATCACACCCGGCAGGGGCGATCGCGCCCGTCTGGACCAGACGTTCCAGCGTGGCGCGAAGTCTGATCCCCGGTATACCGGTATGGGCCACCAGTGACGTTAGCGTCACGCCACGTCCGTCATGACCGAGGCGGCGGAGCACGGAGAGCACACGCGGAGCGAGCGGATCGTCTCCAAAAAGGGGGCGCGTTACCATGATACGCCTCCCTCCAGTCGGTTGCGCCATCTCCGGGCGGCTGTGCGCAAGGAGCGGCGATAGCGGGAATAAAGTCCTTTCAGTGTCGACATCCACATCCTCCGATTAAAGCA
>NZ_JOPG01000077.1 GCF_002153605.1 Acetobacter malorum
GATATTCTGGTGGTCGCCACCGGCTGCCGGGAACTGGTGCATGGTGACTGGATTAAACCCGGCGCCACCGTGATTGACGTTGGCATTACCCGCGTCACCACCGAGACTGGCAAAACCCGTCTGGTGGGTGATGTGGTGTTTGATGAAGCTGTGAAAGTAGCAGGCCGCATCACGCCCGTTCCCGGCGGTGTTGGCCCCATGACCATTGCCTGCCTGCTGAAAAATACTCTGACAGCCGCCCGCCTGCTTGTAACGGGGAAATCCGAATGAGCCTTTCCCGTCTTTCCGTCGAGCTGATCCCGCGCAGCGAGGACGCACTGGCGCAGGACGTCGCCAGTGTGAAAACCCTGTTCCCGGCCGCGGATACGCTGAACATCCCGGATCTGATGCGCTTCCCGCTGCGGAGCTGGGACGCTGCGGCTCTGACCATGCCGCAGTTTGGCACGGTTGTTCCGCACGTGCGCGCCATTGATATCGCCCCCGGTGCCCCCCTGCCCGGCAGCGACGTGCCGGGGCTGAAGGAAGTGCTGGTGGTACATGGCGACCCTCCGGCTGACCTTGCCCACCGCACCTATCCCAACAGCACGGAAAGCATTATCCGCCGCTACCGGAAGGAAGCGCCGCACCTGCGTATTTACGCAGCCTTCGACCCGTATCGCCGTGCACCCTGGCGGGAGCTGGAAGATATTGCCCGTAAGAAGGATGCAGGCGCAGAAGGGTTTTTCACACAGCCGGTGTTTGACCTGAAGCTGTTCGACCTGTGCCGCGAATGGTTGCAGGATGAACAGGTTTTCTGGGGTCTCTCCCCCGTGATCGGCCCGCGCTCCCGCTCCTACTGGGAGACGACCAACCATGTGGTCTTCCCCAAGGATTTTGAGCCCACGCTGGACGCCAATATCCAGTTTGCCCAGTCCGTGCTGCGCCAGCTCTCGCAGGATCAGGGCTGTGCCTACCTCATGCCGCTACGAGTCAAACTGGACCAGTATCTGCCGCCCCTCATGAGCGCTTTAACGGCCTGACCGCCGTTAAGACTCCGGCGTTTTATTTGGCTGCTGGCCATACATTCTTATCAAACAAAAAAACCGGCTGTGCCTCTGCAAAAAGCAGGCATAGCCGGTTTTTTATGCCGTAACAGAACGCTAACTCTTATCGCTCGCAGGCATCAGGGTTTCTGGCCACTGTAAAGAGCTGTCAGGCTGGCAGAGGCCAGTTTGTGGTGGTGCACCATAAAGCCCACCAGTGCCGGGCTGGCATCCGGGGCAATATCCAGTTTGGGCACATCCAGCGCATAGACGCTGAAAATGTAGCGATGCGCCGGACCCGGAGGGGGTGCTGCCCCGCCATAGCCGGGAGCGCCAAAATCGGTGCGCACCTGCACGGCACCC
>NZ_JOPG01000008.1 GCF_002153605.1 Acetobacter malorum
CCCTGCCGTGCCAGAGCCGCCGTATCCCGCGTGTGGATATGCGCGATAGAGACCGTGCAACCTTCTGCCAGCAGCAGCAGAGCCAGCGGCTTGCCGACCAGATTGGAGCAGCCAATTACCACGGCGTGCTTGCCGCGCATGTCGCCCAGCTGGTCACGCAGCAGCAGCAGGCAGCCCAGCGGCGTGCAGGGGATCAGGCTGGGCAGGCCAATGGCCAGACGCCCGGCATTGATTTCCCCCAGACCATCCACATCCTTTTCCGGCTGAATGGCATTGGTCACCCGCCGCGCGTCCAGACCGTTCGGCAGGGGGAGCTGCACCAGAATACCGTGAATTTCCGGGTCATGGTTGAGCCGTTCAATCAGCGCGAGCAGCTCTTCTTCAGACGTTGTTTCCGGCAGCATGTGCATGAAGGAGCGCATGCCGGCATGGTGCGTCTGAATGGCCTTGTTGCGCACATAGACTTCACTCGCCGGGTCATTGCCTACCAGAATGACGGCCAGACCGGGGGTGACGCCATGTTCGTCATGAAACGTGCGCACATCTTCGCGGATCTGCTGCCGGAGGGTGGCGGCAAAGCCTTTGCCGTCGATGAGGGACGCCTGATGGTCAGACGGAAGGGAGGGGGATGTGCTCATCGTCACTGCTGCGGTCAATCCGGAAAAAAGGCGGTTGGAAGACCTGTCTGCCATACGCAAAAAAACGGGCGCCGACAATGGCAGGGCCTGCATGGAGGGCGTGCGGAAGAGGCAGAAAGCTGCCGAATATGGTAACGGTAGCTTACGAAAAACGCAGCAGTGAACCAGTGCACGAGGCGGTGCCTCAGGGCTGACCCTGTTCATCCTTTTTGTAAGGTGAAAAAGTGCTCAGCGCTTCCGCTTCGGCCCGTATGGCCGGACGTTCTTCCGCCAGAAAAGCGGAAACGGCGGAACGGAGTGACGTATTTTCCAGCCAGTGGGCGGAATGGGTCAGGCTGGGCACATAGCCCCGCTGAATTTTATGCTCACCCTGTGCCCCGGCCTCTACGCGTTTCAGTCCGTGGGCAATGGCAAAATCAATCGCCCGATAATAGCACAGCTCAAAATGCAGGAAAGGCCAGTCCCCTGTGCAGCCCCAGTTGCGGCCATAGAGCGTATCGCCCCCCAGCAGGTTGAGGGCGGCTGCGACGGGTCTGTCACCATGCCGGGCCATCATCAGCACAACCTTGTCGCCCAGCCGTTCGGAGAGCAGGGGGAAGAAAGCCGGCGTGAGGTAAGCGCTGCCCCATTTGCGGTCCACCGTGTTGCGATAGAACGTATAGAAGGCCTGCCAGTCTGCGGCGGTAATCTCATCGCCGCGGAGGGTATGGAAGGTTAGCCCGGCGGCGTTGGCATCCCGCCGCTCGCGCTTCAGCACCTTGCGCTTGCGAGAGGCAAGGGTGGCCAGAAAATCGTCAAAGCTGCTGTAGCCGTGGTTATGCCAGTGATACTGCACCCCAAGGCGGGGCAACCAGCCACGCTGGCTGAGCAGGGCGCTTTCCTGTTCCTGACAAAAGGTGACGTGCGCGGAGGAAAGGCCGGTTTCTCCACAAATCTGGCGGAGGGCATCTGCTAAGACGGCGGCTGTTTCTGCCGGGGCGGAAGGTGCGCATAGCAGGCGCGGGCCGGGGGCGGGTGTGAAGGGAACAGCCACCTGTAATTTTGGGTAATACTGGCCGCCAGCGGCCTCAAAGGCACGGGCCCAGCCCTGATCGAACACATATTCGCCCCAGGAATGGCCTTTCAGGTAGGCCGGGCAAACGGCGGCCAGAGTGCCGTCCGGGGCGTGCAGGGTGACATGCCGGGGCAGCCACCCGGTGCGCTGGCAGACAGATCCACTGTCCTCCAGCGCAGAAAGAAAGGCGTAGCTGACAAATGGATTGTCAGCGCCCGCGCAGGAGTCCCACGCGGCGGCATCGATGGCATGAAGGCCGTCATGCAGAGAGACAGACCAGTCAGACATGACGACGCCTCTTCATTCAGCCGATCTCAAACAGGCCTTCAACTTCAACCGGTGCATCCAGCGGGAGGGAGGGCACACCAACGGTGGAGCGGGCATGGCGACCGGCATCACCGAACACTTCAACCGCCAGATCGGATGCGCCGTTCATAACGGAAGCGTGTGCGGTGAAGTCCGGCGTACAGGCAATAAAGCCACCCAGACGCACGACACGTTTCACGCGGCTGAGGTCACCCACAGCGGCTTTGACCTGAGCAATCACGTTGATCATGCTGTAGCGCGCTGCTTCCACAGCGGTATCCACAGCAACAGCGCCACCCAGCTTGCCGGTGGCAAACAGCTTGCCATCAGCCAGCGGAAGCTGACCGGAGACAATCAGCAGGTTGCCGGTCTGCACGCAGGCGACATAGTTGGCCACAGGGGCAGCCGGTGTGGGCAGGGTGATGCCGAGGTCTTTCAGGCGGGCTTCAGGCGTGGTGCTCATGAGATGCGAGTCCTTGATTGAAAGGGTTCTGGCAGGCTCGGGCTAGCTGACCAGCCGCAGGCTGCCACGTTTGCGGGGAGCAGGTTCGCCCTCCTGCGTCGGGAAATCAAGCGGCAGGAGCGGGTCCGGGTCCATCTGGCTGTCCTGATGCGGGCCATCGGGCAGCTTTTTGTCCAGATACGCATCGGACAAGGCCCGAAACGTATAGTCCAGCATGGAGGTGGCGTAAGAGGCCACAGGGTCTCCCTCCACTGTGCCGGAGGGGCCGAAGCAGGAATAGGCAAAGCTGCTGACATACGCTTCCAGCGGCGCGCCATATTGCAGGCCAATGCTCACGGCTTCCCCAAAGCTTTCCATCAGGCCTTTGACCATGGAGCTTTCCCGCGTGGGGTTCAGGGCCAGTTCCCCTAATGTGCCGTCTTCATACTCACCCGTGCGCAGGAACAGCCGGTGGCCGCCAATGCTGGTTTTCTGTGTAAAGCCGCCGTGCCGCGGGGGCAGGGCGCGGCGCATGCCACGCTCCAGCTTGCGGACCAGCGTTTGCGCCGTCGGGTCAGGCCGGGCTGGCATCCGGTCAATAAAGCCGGTCAGAGCGCGATACATCGCCATATGGGCGTTCGGGCCGGGCAGCGGCAGCACAGGCTCACCCGCCAGTGCGCCGGCGAGTGCCGTTTCTGTCGTAAAGCCCCGGGCGTCCAGTCGGTTACGCGTGCTGGGGGACAGCCGGCCATCGGGCCGGAGCAGGGAGAACACCGGAGCCATCCCGCAGGCTTCTACGCCCAGAAGCCCATCCACTGCGCTGCATGTGGAAAAGCCGGTTTCTACCGTAGCCAGAGGGGTCTCGGTCGCTACGGCGGCTTCTCGCCATACGGCGCGCAGCGTCTCGCTCAGGCCGGGCAGAACGGTGCGCACGGGCGGCAGCGGCAGGGACTCGGGGCCGGTGCCGGAATGGGCCGTCAGGGTCGCCAGTGTGGCAATGGCGCAGGCGGCAGCGCGGCCATCTTCACTGTCATAATCCAGACCGACTCCAGCCAGACAGGCATCAAGATTGGTGAGCATAATGTCACCGGCGATGACCGGCGGGGCGGCCTGCTCATCACTGTCTTTTGCCGCAGGTTTGGCCGGAGCTTCCGCTTCCGGGACCGGGGCAAACAGGTCGGGCAGAGGCAGTTCACCATTCCGCTGGTCTGCCGTGGTGCGGGCCGCACTGCGCAGAACGGAGGAGAGCAGGCGGATAGCGGCCACAAAGGTCTCAGCCGCAAAGCCCTCACCGGGAGAGATAAAGGCGGCCAGATTCACCAGAAAGCCGGGCGGGCGATCAAATTCGCAGGACCAGACAGGCTCCGTGGGGGCGGCCTGCCGCAGCAGCAGCAGCCACACCAAAGAGCGGGCGGTTGCATCATCCTGCGTCAGCGCGTCCACCCAGCGGGAGGCGACGGTCGCAAGGTCCACGGCATCTGTACCGGGCACAAGCTGGGCCAGAGCGGAAGCTGCGTCAGCATCCCACTCAGCGGGCAGTGTCACGGAGCGAAGGGGCGCATCCGGGTCAGCTGCGGCCTGTAGCGTGCTCATAAGCACGCCGTTCCAATGGCGTCTGGCTCTTGTCATGCCGGGAGTTTACGCGTGTCCCAAACCCCGGTGGAACCCGTGCAAAGCGCCATTTGCGGTATACAATGCCCGGTATAACGAGGATATGGGGGATAACTTTTTACACGCCCGGTTTTGCTGGCAATCAGGGGGATCTGATCGAGTGGAGTTGATCAGTTTTCCCCCGAAAAACATGGACCAGCGGGGGTGTGGAGTCTTATTCTCGCACCCATGGCAAACTTCGGAACATGGCTGCATACCCGCCGCAAAGGCCGCCTGATTGGCAAGGATTGTGACGGTCGATGCTATTACGAATCCACAGGCCCCGCCCGGCGTGGCGGTGGTGTGGACCGGCCCGAACGCTGGGTCATTTATCTGAAGGGGGAAGACCCTTCCGCTGTGCCGCCGGAATGGTGGGGCTGGCTGCATCACACGCTGGATGCGCCCATCCCGCAGGAGGAGCGCAAGCTCTGGCAGCTCCCGCATCAGCCAAACCTGACCGGCACCGCGCAGGCCTACCGGCCAGCAGGCAGCCCGTATAAAACCGGCCAGCATCCTCCTGCGACAGGAGATTACGAGTCCTGGTCTCCTGAGGCGTGATCTGAAACGCATTCCCTGCTAAGGTGCGTGTCCAGACAGGGAGTAGACAGGACGCATGGCTTCAGTAACGGCAGTAAAACCCCGGCGCACTTCTATGGAATTGCTGACCGGCGTTCTTGTTCTCGGCCTGCTCGGGCTGATGCTTGTTGCCGCTGTGGTGGGGGAAGGTCGCAAGACCGACACCAGCGGATATCGGCTGCATGCCAGTTTCTCCCATATTGACGGGCTGGGCGTTGGTTCGGATGTGCGGCTTGCCGGTGTGACCGTCGGGCAGGTGGTCTCCGAACACGTCAATCCGCAGACGTTCAAGGCGGAAGTGACCTTTACCGTGCGCCCAGACATCAAACTGCCGACGGACAGTGCCGCCATCATCACTAGTGACAGTCTTCTGGGCGGCAAATACATCGCCCTTTCTCCCGGTGGGGATGACCACATGATGGCCGCGGATGCGACCATCAGCGAGACGCAGGGTGCCATCAGTCTGGAACAGCTACTCAGCAAATTCATCTTCTCGGTGACTGATACGCTCACCCGTGCGAACAAAGACGCCGCAGGTGGCAAAGCGCCAGCCGGGGATGCAGGCAAGGCCGACCTTCCATGAGCCGTTCTGACCTGACGCTGACTGTCTGAGGAGGACGCCCCGCGTGGAAAGCCCGAAACTCTGGCTGCAGGACGATGGGCAGCCTGTCTCCTGTCAGGAAAAATTACGTGTGCTGGATGAAAACTGGCAGGAAGTGCAGGAGATCCTGCGCGATGCGTTTGAGGATGCCGTGCTGATGGGCGTGAGTGAACAGGGGATGCGTGCGCGTCTGACTGATCTTGTCGCTTCTCTTCAGTCTCCGCATCAGGGAAACAAAGCATGAGCAAAAAGCATTTTTCCCCTCTGGCCTTTCTGGGCGGCCTGATGGCTGTGGCGAGCGGCGGCTGGGTGGTTGCACCGTCTGACGCGCAGGCCGTGGGCACTCCACTGGCTCCGCCCGCTGTCTATGGGCAGGGCGTATGGCAGGGAAAGGGAACTGCCGTGGTGCGGGTGCTGGACCGGCTGGATGCGCATGTCGAGATGATTTCGGTCCCGACGGGAACCACTGCGCACTACAAGAGTTTGGATATCAGCGCAGGCCGGTGCCTGGAACGGCCTAAAACACTGTCCCCCGATGCGGCAGGCTGGCTGGAACTGCATGATACGCATCCGGATGGCGCAACTTTCAAAGGCTGGATGCTGGCCGCGGAGCCGGGTCTGGGTGTGTTTGAAAGCGCTGTGTATGACGTGCGGATGGTGCGGTGTGAGGGTGCGGATGTCGCCCCCATGACGCCCCCGCTCCCAACGCCTGCCGTGCCCGTGCTGACGCCGTCCGCGGGTGACCAGTCCGCACCCACGGGTGATGTGCCCGGTAACGGGGGGAGCCATGCTCCTGCTGGTTCGGGTGCACCACCTGCGGGAGATGCGCTCCCTGCATCTCCTGAATCCGGCGGGGAATATTAAGCCGGACAGGCCTGACCGTTCATGAGGGTGCGGTCTGTCTTGCTTTTCAGGGAGTTGTCGGGCTGGACAGGGTCAGGCATCGTTTCAGGTAGCAATCGGACGGTCAGCGTAGGGTCTGGCCGGTCCGGTCTGTGACAAAACAAGACGAGGTGTACGTGATCGGTTCTTCTTCCAGTCAGGAATTTCGCTTTCAGGTTCCCTCTCTGGATCAGGCGGCGTTCCTCCTAGATTTTGACGGTACTCTGGTCGATATCGCGCCCACACCAGATTCCGTCGTTGTGCCGGAAGGGTTGCCGGAAACCCTGCGCCGCCTGCGCGCGGCGTGCGGAGATGCGCTGGCTATTGTGTCTGGCCGTTCGATTGATCAGATTGATCATTTTCTGGGGGATATTCCGTTTGCCGTGGCAGGTGAGCATGGCATCGCTGTAAGGCATCGCCCCGGTGGCCCGATTGAACGGGCCGCACTTCCGTCAGTTCCGCAATCATGGTTTGCCGAGGCGCGGGATCTTATTGCCGCATGGCCCGGTGCGCGGCTGGAGCATAAGCCGGGTGGCTTCGTTCTGCATTATCGCGCCGTGCCGGAAGCCGGCGCCGCCCTGCGTGAGGCAGCTGAGAGCTGGGTGAAAGGTACCAATGGTGCCTTTGAAGTCCAGACGGCCAAAATGGCGTGGGAAATCCGGCCTGCTGGTGTCGATAAAGGCTATGCCGTCAGCATGTTGATGAAATCTCTCCCCTTTACTGGCCGGAAGCCGGTTTTTGTGGGGGACGATGTCACGGATGAAGACGGGATGGCGGCTGCAAAGCGCCTTGGTGGCGTGGGCCTGCGTATCCCCACCGATTTTCCAAACCCCACAGCATTTCGTGCCTGGCTTGCGTCTCTGGTTGAGGGGAAGGGTTAAGCTATGGGGCGTTTAGTTGTTGTTTCCAATCGTGTCCCTGCGCCGCGGGACCGGTTGCAGCCCGCTGGTGGGCTGGCTGTTGCCCTGCGTGCGGCGTTAAAGGAAGGTAGTTGCCTGTGGTTTGGCTGGTCTGGTCAGCAGGTTTCTGAAAAAGAGGGGCATGACCCGGAGGTCAGTCTCGATAAGGTAGAGAACGTCACCTACGCCACCATTGACCTGACACACGCGGAATATGACGGATTTTACCAGAAATATTCCAACGGCATCTTGTGGCCGCTCTGCCATTACCGGGCAGGGCTGATGGATTATGATCGGAAAGATCAGGTCATTTATCACAACGTCAACGCGTTGTTTGCCCGCAAATTACTGCCGCTTTTGCAGCCGGGAGATATGATCTGGATTCACGATTATCATCTGTTCCCGCTGGGGCAGGCGTTGCGGGATCTGGGCGTGACAGCTCCCATCGGGTTCTTCCTGCATATTCCGTTCCCGCCATGGAGCCTGATGCGGGCTCTGCCGGAAGCGGATGCCCTGCTGCGCGCCATGCAGGCGTACGATGTGATCGGTTTGCAGACCGAGGATGATGCCCGGAATATGAATGACGGGTTCTCTCTCGGCGGCGTCAAGGCAAAGGCGGAGGTCTTCCCGATCGGGATTGATCCCGACAGTTTTGCAAAACAGGCAGAAGATGGGTTGAGCAATCCGGATGTTCAACGCCTGAAGGAAAGTCTGCGCGGCAAACCGTTTATTATCGGCGTGGACCGGCTGGATTATTCCAAAGGCCTCCCGGAGCGCTTCAAGGGATATGAAATCTTTCTGGAACGCTATCCCGAGCATCGGGGGAAGGTGGTGTATCTTCAGGTGACCCCCGTCTCTCGCGGGAATGTGCCGGAATATCGCGCTTTGCGGCGGGAGCTGGATGAAGCTGCGGGCCGCATTAACGGCACGTATGGTGATTTTGACTGGACGCCTATCCGTTATCTGACTCATCCTGTGCCGCGCGCCCTGCTGGCCAGTTTCTATCGGCTGGCGGATGCAGCGCTCGTTACCCCTCTGCGCGACGGCATGAATCTGGTGGCCAAGGAATATGTGGCTGCACAGGATAAGGCGAATCCGGGTGTGTTGATCCTCTCCCATTTTGCAGGTGCTGCCCCGGATATGGAGGCCGCTCTGATGGTCAATCCGCATGATGCAGATGATATTGCGGACGCTCTGCACAAAGCGCTCACCATGCCTGATGGGGAGCGACGTGCGCGGTGGGACCATCTGGAACCGGATGTCTGGCGCGTGACGGCGGTGACGTGGGCGCGTGACTTCATTCAGGCTCTTGGGAAGGCCCGTTTAGCGTGAGATCAGCATTTTCTACCAGAAAAATGGGTCTCTTTCTGGCGCTGGCCGGTGCTTTGGCGCTGGGTATTGCGTGGTGGGTGGAGCATGTTCTGCACATCATGCCCTGCGAGCTGTGTCTGGTTGAGCGCTGGCCCTGGCGTATTCTGATTGTTATTGGCGTGGTGGATGTCCTGCTGCCCGGTGCTGCAGGCGGCCCCGTGCTCTGGCTGTGTGTGCCCACTCTGCTGGCTTCTGTCGGTCTGGCGTTCTGCCACGCCGGGGTGGAGTGGGGCTGGTGGCCCAGCCCGTTGCCCGGGTGCCATGCCCCCCACATTAGCGGCACCACTATGGCGGAGCGGCTGGCTTCCATGCCGCTTCTGCCGTCCAAGCCCTGTGACGCACCGACGTATCTGATTCCAGACCTCCCCTTGTCCATGTCTGTCATGGGCGGCCTGTATGCGGCGGGTGTGCTTGGGGTGTTTGGGGTCTGGCGCTACCGCCTTAGCCGGACAGCGCGCAGAATATTTTATTAAGCAGAGATTAAAGAGCCGGAAGCTGCCTGTGTCTCAAATTACAGGCGGCTTCCGGCTCCTGTTTAGTCAGGCTGTTCTGTTCCCTGTCTGCATCCTGTGCTAATATTTTCGTAAGCAATGCGGGCTTGTTGCCCTGCTTCGTCTAAATATATAGTCACACTCAAATAGGCAGTTCTGGGAAATTTCAATGACGGCATATGATAAAAATAAGAAGCTGGACTGGAGTGTATTTGATTGCGTCTGGTATAAAGAGAAATATAAAGACGTTCTGAGCTTTTTACGGGTTGAGACGGACGAAGCAGTTCAGGATTTTTATAGAAGTGAAGGCGTCAGCCTTAAACACTCGCCCAATCCTTATTTTGATGAAGACTGGTATCTGAGCAAATATCCCGACGTTGCTGAGCAGATCGTTCGGGGTGATTTCCGGTCGGGGTTTGAGCATTATTGCCAGAAAGGCTTTGCGTCTCATAATCCTCACTGGCTCTTTGATGAAGAATATTATCTTAAGCGGCACCCGGATATTTCCGACGTCAGCCTGGCCGAGCAGGGTTTCAGAAATGGCTACGATCATTATCTGAATATCGGGGATTTCCAGTATAGTAGCGGCTCATGGTTCTTTGACCCGAATGCCTATCTGAAAGGCGGTCAGGCCACGACCACTGAACTGGGGCCATATTCTCAGTGTGTGCGGGCGACTAAGCCCGTCGCGGGCTATGGCCACAGACTGTCCTGGTATTTTGACCCGGAATGGTATCTGGAAACCTACCCGGAAGTGCGTAAGGAGCTGGATGCCAAAGAGTGGACATCCGCCCTTCACCATTATCTGGCCAATAAAACGCCGACATTGTTCAATCCTGATCCTTACTTTTCAGAAGAATTTTACGGCAGCGTGAATAACGATGTGTCCGGCGCAGTTGAAAGTAAACACTTTCGCAATTTCTTCGAGCATTTTCTGAAATATGGCGTGCATGAGCTGCGTAAGCCGCTCTCCACGGTGGATCTGGAAGGCTATTACCGGAACCCGGCTGTGCAACAGGAAGTCAGCCGGGGGGATTACCCTGATGCTTTTGCACACTACATTGCGCATGGTGGCAAGGTTGAGGATGACGCGGCTTTCCAGAAGGAAAGCGAGCATGTCTCCAAGAAAATCTACCATGAAATGTGCCGCATCAGGATGCCGCTTCTGTTGAATCAGACGCTGGATTTCACATACGAATATCCTGATTTTACCGTTATTATTATTGCGCATAACCATTTTGCCATGACGCTGAGCGCGCTGGCGTCTCTGCGTGCCAATTATAATGGCCCGATGCAGGTCATTGTGGTGGATTCCGGCTCAACAGACGGGATGCGCACTATTGAACAGCATGTGCGTGGGCTGGAAGTTATTCGTTTTCCGGGGAATATTGGCTTTTTGCTCGGTTGCAATGCGGCCCTTGAAAAAGTCCGTGGTCCTTTCACGCTCTATCTTAATAACGATCTTGAACTTATGCCGGGGGCCATCGGCAATGCGCTGGCGCGTTTGCGGAGTGAGCCCAAAACGGGGGCGGTTGGGGCCAAGCTGGTCCGGACGAATGGCATGTTGCAGGAGGCCGGAAGCATTGTCTGGCGAGATGGCTCCGTGTGCGGTTATCTGCGTGATAAGCGCCCGGATGTGCCGGAAGCCAACTTTGTTCGCTCGGTTGATTTCTGTTCCGGTGCGTTTCTGCTGGTCAGATCTGATCTGCTGAAAAAGCTGGGTGGGTTCGATACGGATTATGCCCCGGCCTACTTTGAAGAAACGGATCTGTGTATCCGGATTCATGAAGCCGGATTTGATGTGGTGTATGACCCGTCCATTGTGGTCATTCACTATGAATATGGAACCTCCGGCTTTATCAGCGGCGCGTCCATGATTGCGCGTAATCAGGAAATCTTCCGCAAGAAGCATGGGGCGTATTTGCGGCAGAAAAACCTGTTCCATGAGCGTTTGCTGGTGCGGGCGCGTTCGTCCGCTACGCGGCAGAAGCGGATTTTGTTTATTGAAGATCGCCTGCCATATCGCTTCCTTGGGTCAGGGTTTACGCGTTCCAATGACGTTATCCGGAGCATGATTGATCTGGGATACCACGTTACGGTGTATCCGGTTTATCGGCCGACGGAGCCAATGGAAGAGATTTGCAGTTCCTTCCCGGATCGTGCGGAAGTCATCTGGGATCGGGAATTGCCGGAACTGGAAGATTTCATCAAATCCCGTGCCGGGTATTATGACCTTGTCTGGATTGCCCGTACCCATAATGCGGACCGTCTGGCACCGGTGCTGATGCAGTGTGCGGACGCTATCTCGTCCCGTGCGGTGATTATTGACACCGAGGCCGTGGCCGCCCCGCGTGAACATCAGAAGCGTGTTCTGCGGGGTGAAGGTGATCTTGATCAGTCGGTGGAAGAAATGCTCACGCATGAATTCCGCCATCTGTTCATGGCCGAGAAAATCGTTGCTGTGAACAAAAAGGATGCCGACATTCTGAAAGAGAATGGCTTCCCGAATGTCGGTGTTCTGGGGCATATGCAAAAGGCGCTTCCGCATTCTCCGGGATGGGATGCGCGGCGGGACATTCTGTTCCTTGGTGCGATGCATGACATTGATTCTCCCAATGTCGACTCTCTCGCCTGGTTTAGCGGGCAGGTTCTGCCACTTCTGGATGGACGTCTGCCGGATGATGTGAAATTCACAGTCTGCGGTTACATCAATCCGAAGGTGGACCTTACGCCTCTGACGAAAAACCCGCGTGTTAAATTGCTTGGCCGTGTGCCTGATGTTGGCCCGGTTTATGACCGGCACCGGGTTTTTGTGGCTCCTACACGTTTTGCTGCGGGTATTCCGTATAAAATTCATGAGGCCGCAGCCCATGGTCTTCCCATTGTGGCGTCGTCCATTCTGTGTGAGCAGGTTGGCTGGACGTCGGGTGAGGATATGCTGAGCGTGAGCACCACAGATCCGCAGGCATTCGCGGATGCCATTGTTCGGCTTTATGAAGATAAAGAGCTATGGGAAAGCGTGCGTGAGCATGAACTTGCCCGGGTGCGGGATGATCATTCGCATCAGAAATATCTGGAACAGCTCAAGGCACTTCTCAGTTTTTGAGAAAAGCCTGTCGGTGTTGCCTGAGTAAAACTGGCGAGAGTATGTTCGGTGGGGTGTTACGGTATGACACCCTGCCAAACCCGACAGTGCATATGGGCTAAATTGTTCTTTCCTGTATTGCCTTGCAAAAAACAGCTATTATTTCGATAAATTTCAGTGATTTTGTGTCTGTGGCGCGGGTATAATTTTCTGCGTCAGTTCAAACAGGCGCGCGCAGGCTTTGGGGCCGAGGCTGCTGACTTCATTGTAAGAAAACCAGCGGGCTTCCAGGGCATCGTCTGAGGCGTGTGGCTCGGTGGGGTGGGGCGTGGCTTCCTCACACAAAATCGCAATAATCACATAATGGAAGGCCAGTGTACCATCGGGGGTGTGATGGAGGCTGTCAAAAACATCCACTGTTTGGAGGGCCTGCGCCGTCAGGCCTGTTTCTTCCTGTAATTCACGTTCAGCTGCCTGAAACAGAGTTTCTCCAGCTTCAACGCGCCCACCGGGGAAACCCCATAAGCCAGCATCTGGGGGATTGGCCCGGCGCACCAGCAGAACATTCTGGCCGTGCCGGACAAGAGCCAGAACGCCTACACGCGGCATGAAGGAAGGATTTGCAGAGGTCATAACCGGAAAATGCAGAAATTTTCCAGCAATGGTCAAGTGTTGCGCAGATTTTACGCGGCAGAACGGGTGCGTCCCTGTAGGAACATGCCCGCTTTTCGCAGGTTGAATGCAACACATGGGACGCAGAGCGTTTAAGCTACATGAATTCTGTCCGGCAGGTTTTGTAACGGGACTGGCGGGGCAGGACAGTTATCTTTGACGTTTCAGGAGTGTCTGATCATGACGGCAGAAACCCTTACCATTCCAGGGCTGGCCAAGCCCGCATCCCGTATCGCTCTGGGAACATGGGCGATTGGCGGAGCCATGTGGGGTGGCCCGGATGATGTGAACGCCGCTCAAACTATTGAGAAGGCACTGGATCTGGGCATCAATGTCATTGATACAGCGCCTGTGTATGGTTTTGGCCATTCGGAAGAAGTGATTGGCCGTGCGCTGGAAGGCAAGCGGGACAAGGTCATTCTGGCCACCAAGGTGGCGCTGAACTGGCAAGATGGCAAAGTGTTCCGCGATAGTCGCCCGGCCCGGATCGCGCAGGAAATTGAAGATTCTCTGCGCCGCCTGCGTACCGATCATATCGACCTGTATCAGGTGCACTGGCCGGACCCCAAAACCCCGATGGAAGAAACCGCCCGCGCGCTGGAAAAACTGGTGAAGGACGGCAAGGTGCGGGCGCTGGGCGTGAGCAATTTCTCACCTGCGCAAATGGATGAGTTCCGTAAATTTGCGCCACTGGCGACCATCCAGCCGCCGTATAATTTGTTTGAGCGTGAGATTGAACAGGACGTTCTGCCTTACGCCATCAAGAACAATCTGGTTGTGCTGGCTTACGGGCCGCTGTGCCGCGGGTTGCTGTCTGGCCGTATGACGGCGGACCGCAAGTTTGAAGGCGATGATCTGCGCAAGAGTGACCCCAAATTCCAGCAGCCGCGCTTTGGCCAGTATCTGAAGGCGGTAGAAGAGCTGAAGGCCATTGCGGAAAAGCATGGCAAGAGCATGCTGGCTCTGGCCATCCGCTGGGTGCTGGACCGTGGGCCGACCATTGCCCTGTGGGGTGCGAGAAAGCCGGAACAGATCAGCGGCGTCGATGAAGCGTTCGGCTGGAAGCTGGATGAGGCTGATATGAAGGCTATTGATGCCATTCTGACGCGCGATATTACTGACCCTGTCGGGCCGGAATTCATGGCTCCACCTGCCAGAAGCTGACAAAGGCTTTAAGACCTGTGGTGACCGCAGGGCAGGCGGTCAGGGGGAAGCGTTGACGAAAGGCTCCGTTTTTTCGCAAGCTTAACCCCCATGGAAAAGCCGCCCGCCCACGCTGACCGGCCCGCACAACAGGCCACAGTCTGCCAGTTTCCGCTCCAGCAGGTGCTGAACCGGACACAGGCTGCGGAGTATCTGGGTGTACCAGCGCGCCGGTTGCAGGCGCTGGCGTTACTGGGCGGCGGCCCGGAGCGGGTGCGCCAGCCCGGTGGTGCAGCCCAGTTCCGTAAGGATGATCTGGACCAGTATAGCGCTGAGATGTTCAGCAGGGCCGGTTTGTCCTCTGATGCGCTTAACCGTTATCGGGGCATGCGTGCGGCCAGCGGCTATGCCGGGCGCGATGCTTTTATGGATATGGCCAGCCGGGATGAACTCTCACAGGCCTGTGCATATGTGGGCGACAGGGTGATTATCCTGCTGGGCATGGTGGTGATTGTGTTGTCCCACACACCTCTGTCGCGTTTCCTGTTTCATATGCAGTAGGGCGTTAAGGGAGGCGGAGACGGCCAGCGTGCGTCTCGCTATCCGGTTTCGCCTGTGGAAATGAGGCTTGCAGGCCGTAAGGCCGCGCACCATGTTGGAAATCATGGCCACACGTACCGCTCCCGATTCCGCGTCTCACTCCTCCTCTGCTCCGGCGGCTAAGCGCGGTAAGAAGCGCGGCACGCTGAGTGAGCGGGCTGCAAGCCTGCCGCCAGTCACCTTTGAACCGGACCGGCAGGCCGCTCGCCCTAAGCTGCGGCGCATGGAAGTGGTGTCGGAATATGAACCGGCAGGGGACCAGCCACAGGCGATTGCCGATCTCCTCAAAGGGATTGAAGAGAACGAGCGGGATCAGGTCCTGCTGGGTGTGACGGGTTCGGGTAAAACCTTCACCATGGCCAAGGTGATTGAGGCCACCCAGAAGCCAACCCTTATCCTGGCCCCCAACAAGACACTTGCGGCGCAGCTTTACGGGGAAATGAAGCAGTTTTTCCCGAATAATGCAGTCGAATATTTTGTTAGTTATTATGACTATTATCAGCCGGAAGCCTACGTGCCCCGGTCCGATACCTTTATTGAAAAAGACAGCCAGATTAACGAGCAGATTGACCGGATGCGCCATGCGGCAACGCAGGCGCTGCTGGAACGGAACGATGTGATTATCGTGGCGTCCGTGTCCTGCATTTACGGTATCGGCTCAGTCGAAACCTATTCCCGCATGGTCGTCAAACTGGAACTGGGTGGAGAGATTGACCGGGACCGTCTGGTGCGCGGGCTGGTTGAACTGCAATATCGCCGGAACGATGCCGCTTTTACCCGTGGCACTTTCCGTGTGCGCGGCGAGACGGTGGATATTTTCCCCGTGCAGAATGAGGACCGCGCCTGGCGCGTCTCCCTGTTTGGTGACGAAATTGACGGGATTGTTGAGTTTGACCCGCTGACTGGCGAAAAGACGGCTGATCTTCAGGAAATTACCATTTACGCCAACAGCCATTACGTCACGCCACGCCCGACGCTGAAGCAGGCTGTTGTAGGGATTAAGCAGGAGCTGCGTCAGCAACTCGACAAGTTCACCAAAGAGGGAAAGCTGCTGGAAGCCGAGCGGCTGGACCAGCGCACCACGTTTGATCTGGAAATGATTGAAACGACCGGCGTGTGTAAAGGGATTGAGAACTACTCCCGCTATCTGTCAGGCCGCAAACCGGGTGACCCACCGCCGACGCTGTTTGAATACCTGCCCGAAGATGCTCTGCTGATTGTGGATGAAAGCCATGTGACCGTGCCGCAGATTGGCGGCATGGAGCGTGGGGATAATGCGCGAAAGTCCATTCTGGCCGAGTTCGGCTTTCGCCTGCCGTCCTGCCTTGATAACCGCCCGTTGAATTTTGCTGAGTGGGACAAGTTCCGCCCGCAGAGTGTTTTTGTCAGCGCCACACCCGGGCCGTGGGAAATGGGGCGCACAGGCGGTGTGTTTGCAGAACAGGTGATCCGCCCCACAGGGTTGATTGACCCCGTGACGGATATTCGCCCCGTGGAGCATCAGGTGGATGACCTGCTGGCTGAATGTCGCGCGACCGTTGCCAAAGGTGGCCGTGTGCTGGTGACGACGCTGACCAAGCGCATGGCGGAAGATCTGACCGATTATCTGCATGAAGCCGGGATTAAGGTCCGTTACCTGCATTCCGACGTGGATACGCTGGAGCGGATTGAAATTATCCGCGATCTGCGGATTGGCGCGTTCGATGTGCTGATTGGCATTAACCTGCTGCGCGAAGGACTGGATATTCCCGAATGTTCGCTGGTGGCCATTCTGGACGCGGATAAGGAAGGCTTCCTGCGTTCCCGCACGTCACTCATCCAGACCATTGGTCGCGCTGCCCGTAATGTGGAAGGGCGGGTGCTGCTGTATGCCGATAAGATGACGGATTCTCTGCAATACGCGGTGGAAGAAACTGCCCGCCGGCGTGAAAAACAGATGGCGTGGAACGAAGCCCACGGCATTACGCCCCAGAGCGTGCGCAAAAATATTGGCGCAATTGTCTCTTCCGTGTTTGAGCAGGATTACGTCACCGTGGCCCCGGATGAGGACACGGGTGTTGCGGAATTTGTCGGGCAGGATCTGGATACGGCTATTGCCGGGCTGGAAAAACGGATGCGTGAAGCTGCCGCGGATCTTGAGTTTGAAACAGCAGGCCGCCTGCGGGATGAAATCAAGCGGCTGGAAGCGCTGCAACTGGGGCTGGACGCGCCGCCTGCACCCGCGTCTACGGCGGGGCAGAAATCGTCCCCGCGTCGCAAGCCGAAGAAAGAGCAGGTTCCGCGTCCGCTGGGGCCGGGCGGTGGTGGGTATGAGCCCAAACCCAAACGGGGGCGCAGCCGCAGCAAGGCGTGAGACTGCGGTAAGGCTGGTTTTAGTCAGCCTGTGTCGGGTGTGGGACATCCTGCGCTGTATGGGGCAGGGATGGGAGCGGTGTATCCTCGGAGGAGGATGGCAGTTCGGCGTCTGAAAGCCAGCTTTTGACCAGTGTGTAGGTGACGGACAAAATCATCGGCCCGACAAAAATACCCACCAGCCCAAACGCAGCCAGCCCGCCAATGACGCCCACCATAATCAGCACCAGAGGCACATTGGCCTGTTTGCGGATGAGGAAGGGACGCAGCAGATTATCGATGACAATGGCGAGGATAGTGAACACCAGCAGCACCACAGCCGAGGTCACGCTGTGGAAGAAAAACATCCAGATTACTGCTGGGATAAGGGTCACACCCGGCCCCGCCTGAAGCAGGCAGGCTATAAAGGTAATGGCTGTCAGAATACTGGCCCAGGGCACGCCGGTGAGAAACATGCCAAGGCCGCCCACCGCACTTTCTGCCAAAGCCGTGACGGTCACGCCAATGGCGACGCCCCGGATGGTGCGGCCTGCCAGCAGGACCATTTCCCGCCCGCGTTCTCCGGCCAGAGCAAAACCAAAGTTCATGACCAGATTGGCAGCAGCTTCCCCACGTGTGTGGAGGGCGGCCAGAATAATCAGGGTCAGCAGGAACTGGAGCGCCAGCATGCCAAAGCTGCCCGCATAATCCAGAACCCACCCAATGATCTTGCCGGTATCAGGCAGAATACGGTTGGCCAGCTGTGGCAGGCGGACATTTTCAATCTGCTGCCACCAGACGGTTGTTTTGGGGCCAATAAAGGGCAGATGCTGTAGCCATTCCGGTTCTGAAGGAATGCGGAAGGCCAGAGCAGAATCTGCAAGGGTTTTCAGTTCGGCTGTGTGGGTCAGCACTGTGGTGGTCGCCAGCCAGAAGGGCAGGACATAGACCATCACAGCAACAAGACTGGTTACGGTGACTGCCAGCCCGCGACTGCCCCACAGAAATTTCTGGATATGCAGGAGTAGCGGCCATGTGGTGACCCCGATTGTCACGGCCCAGATGGTTGCCGGAAGAAAGGGACGGACAACCCAGAGAGAACAAAGGATCATGCCGACAGCCGTCATGGCCGCCAGAACGACTCGCGTCTGGTGCGCGGGCGTGTTGCTGGGGGGAGTGGTATTGATCGTCATCTCGTCCGTTTCATCCCTGTCTGGGTGGTGTAGAGGTAACGGAGGTCTTCTGGCATGCCAATCATGGACATGACGGAGGCGTCATTTTTTTCTACAAGAGCGTCAGACACTGCCAGAGGGCAGAAAAGAGCGCACCGTTTTTTATGAAAAACAGGGTGCGGGCAATTGAGGACGTAGATGTCAGATCAGATCAACGACAAACCCGCCACCTCTGAGGGGCATAAAACGCGGCGCGGCGCCGGCTTCTGGGCGCTGTGGGGCGGTGTTGGGGCTGTAGCCCTGATTGCGGCCTCTGGCGGCGCAGGCTGGATTTTTCTCAACAAGGTTGATCTGGGCGGCTTTGTTGCGCGGCGCGCAACGGCAGCACTGGGGCGGACCGTGCAGGTCGGCAGTCTGCATGTCACACCCGGGCGCTGGCTTAAGGTCGAGATTGCCAATGCGCGTCTGGCCAATATTCCTGGCGGCACCGGGCCGGATATGGTGCGCGTGGGGCGTCTGGCGGCGGAGGTCAAAGCCTCATCGCTGTTGCACGGCCCGATGCTGGTGCGGCATGTCGCGATTTCTGATGTGTATGTGATGGTGGAGCGCACCCCGCAGCGCCTGCCCAACTGGCGTTTTGGCAAGCAGGCTGAAGCCGGGGCAAAACCTGCGGCCAGCCACCCGCCAGCCGGGCCTGATGACCGGAGCCAGTATCCGACGGCGCTGGATGTCGCCGTTCAGAATGGTGAGGTCATTTACCGTACTGCCCATGGATCAGAATTCCGCACGACGCTGAAAACCGTCACCCTGCAAACAGATGGTGCGGATAAGCCCGTCCATCTGGCTGTCGATGGCGCCTATAATGATACGCCCGTGACCATGACGGCCACCATGCAGCCCTTCTCCATCCTGCGGCAAACCAAAACGCCTTACGGGATTGATATGGAGGCAAAGTCCGGGGACATGACCATCACCTTCAAAGGGACGGCGACGGACCCGATCAACGCAGATGGCATCAACGGCGCTGTGACTTTTAACAGCCCGACCTCCCGCCCGATGATGCAGATTGCCGGGCTGCCTGCCCAGCAGGACATCGCCATGCAGATGTCTGGCCAGTTTGAGCATGAAGGCGATCTGTGGAGCGTCACGCAGGGGAAAGGGATGGTCAAGGATAACCCCATGACCATTACGCTCATGCGGCTTGTGGAAGGGAACCATGGCAAGCCGGACCATGTGACGGCGGATATCGCTTTCAGCCAGCTCAACCTGAATGAATTCCTCAGCCATACGAAAACGGTCAGTCCGTCCCAGACGGATATTCCGCTGACGGTCGATGCCGCGCCGGACCCGCTGATTGACGCGCATCTGTCAGTCAATCAGCTGTCCTATAACGTGCTGCATTTCTCAAACATGACGCTGGCGGCTTCGGTCACACCCGGCACGGTGGCGGTTGATACACTGGCGCTTGATTATCTGGGGGCCAGTCTGAAGGCGTCCGGCAAGATTGAGGCGGCGGACAAAGGGGCGGCTCATGTGGGCGCTGCTGTGAACGTCTCCGGCGCGGATATTGAAAAACTGCGTCAGGCACTGGGCTTCGGCCCCGTGCCTCTTGCGGGTCGTGTGGATATGCAGATGCGGGCCGATGCCACCCAGAAGACGCTGAACGCCGCCGTACATGCGGCCGATGTCGCGGCGGCTGTCTCCATGACCAGCGGCAGTCTGGACCGGAAGGTGATTGGCCTTGTCTCGGCTGATTTGCGGATGCTGTTCAACAAGCCAAAAGGCATGACACCGGTGGCCTGCATGCTGGGTGTGGTCAGCTCCCACGGCGGGGTGGGGCAGGCGCTGCCTCTGCGCATCCGCACGGGGGATGGCACTGTGGCGGCCAATGCCCGCTTTGACCTGAACAGAAAATGGTTTGATCTGACATTTGGCAGTCAGGCCTCCACCACCGGGCGTTTTGCGCTGGATATTCCGGTGCGCGTCAGCGGGAGTTTCAGCAGCCCGATGGTGCGTCCGGCCAGCTGGTCTGCCGAGGGACGGGCCATGATGGCGCAGACCGACCGCCTGAATGTGCTGCCCGCCGGGGTGAAGGAGTTTGCCCTGAAGAACGCCTGTTACCGGGCTGTCGGGAAGTAAGTGGCTGCGGCAGGGCTTGTTCCTGCCGCACTTCCCTTCTACCGTCCGTCTGGCAAAAGTGTTCATATCTGGACGGAACGCATGACTATGTCAGACACCTCGATACAGCCGGATTACGCGGCTCTGGCCACAGCTCCTGTCTGTGCCGACCCGTTCCCGCATGTGGTTGTCCCGCATTTTATTCGCAAGGATGATCTGCCCCGGCTGTTCGCCAGCCTGCCGGACATCCAGTCTGGCGGCTCCTTCCCGCCATCAGCTCTGATGCTCTCTCCGCTGATGCAATCTGTTGTGCAGGCTATGGAAGGGCCGGAATTGCGGCGGATTATTGCCGAAAAATTCCATCTCGATTTGGATCACGCGCCGACCATGCTGACCATTCGTGGCCGCACGCGGGAGAAGGATGGCCGGATTCATACGGATTCCCTCGCCAAGCGTGTGACTGTTCTGCTGTATCTGAATCCGGCGGAACAGGAGAGCTGGCACAAGCAGGAAGGCTGCGTACGCCTGCTGCGTGGCCCGCATGATATTGAGGATTATGCGAAGGAAGTGCCGCCAGTGGAGGGGACGTTGCTGATTTTCCCCAATGGCCCCACCACATGGCATGGTCACCGTCAGTTTGTGGGCCAGCGTTATACCATTCAGTTGAATTACATGACGGAAGATGCCCGCGCACGGTCTGAACTGCGGCGGCACCAGCTTTCCGCTATGGCAAAAAAATTCTCACTCCCCGGCCTTGCGGGCTGAGACGCCTGATTTTTGTAAGCTCAGAGTTCAAAACAAAGGATTTAAGAATGGCTTTTCCTTTTTCCACAACATTCCGCAAAAAGCAGTCTGGCAGACGGGCAATGTTGCGGACTCTGGGGGCGTCTCCTCTTGTTCTGGGTGCTGCCATTCTGGCGGGCACCGCACTGTCCTCCGTGGCGTCTTTGCCGGTGGCCTGCGCGCAGCAGATGCCGTCTGCTCTGGTGCCAGCGGCTCTCAGCAGTGCGCAGGTCGTACGGGCGACATTGCCCAATGGCCTGCGCGTGGTGATTGTGCCCAACCGTCTGGCTCCGGTAGTCACAACGGAAATCAATTATCTGGTGGGTTCGGCAGAAACACCGGAGGGCTTCCCCGGCACGGCGCATGCGCTGGAACATATGATGTTCCGTGGCAGCGCGGGGCTGGATAAAGACCAGCTTGCGGCTGTGGGGACACGTCTGGGTGGCAGCTATAATGCGGACACGACCGAGGATGTCACACAATATTTCTATACCGCACAGGCGCAGGACCTGCCGGTTCTTCTGAAAATTGAAGCCCTGCGCATGAAGGGTCTGACGCTCTCGGAAGCAGACTGGAGCAAGGAGCGCGGGGCGATTGAGCAGGAGGTCTCGCGTGATCTGTCCAGCCCGGCCTATCGCTACCTGCAACAGTTGCAGTCCATCCTGTTTGCCGGAACACCTTATGCGCAGGATGCGCTGGGAACCCGTCCGTCCTTCGATAAGACAGATGCTGCCCATCTGCGCGATTTTTATGAAAAATGGTACGCGCCCAACAACGCCGTTCTGGTGATTGTAGGGGACGTAAACCCGGTGACTGCGCTGGATCAGGTGCGGGAAACCTTTGGCGCTGTTCCGCGCAAAACTCTGCCGGAGCGCCCCAAAGTGGCCCCGGTGCCGCCGCCGGCCAAAACGCTGACCTTCCCGACAGATTATCCGGTTGGCTTTGCAACGCTGGCGTACCCCATGCCGGGGCGCACGGCAGACAATTTTGCTGTGGCGGATATCCTGTCCGACGTGCTGGGCAGCCAGCGCGGGGCGCTGTATGATCTGGTGCCGCAGGGCAAGGCGCTGTTTGCCGGGTTTGAATATGCGCCCAAAAAAGAAGCCGGTTTTGGTCTGGCGCTTGCCGCGTTCCCCAAAGGGGGTGATTCCGCAAAAGCCCTGAGTGACGTGCGGGATGTTCTGGAAAAAATCCGCAAGAATGGCGTCCCGGCCGAGTTGGTGGAAGCCGCCAAAAAGCGCGAGATTGCGCAGCTTCAGTTCTCCGCCAACTCCGTCAGTGGCCTTGCGGCGCAGTGGTCCACGGCGCTGGCTTTCCACAATCTGGATGCGCCGGGTGATATTGTCGCTGCCTATCAGGCCGTCACGCCGGAAGCCGTCAACCGTCTGGCAGCAACCCTGCTGGACCCGGCCCATGCCGTAACGGCTGTGCTGACGCCGGAAGCTTCCGGCAAGCCTGTAGCTGGCAAAGGGTTTGGCGGTGCAGAATCCTTCGCCTCTACGCCTGACAAGCCGGTCAAATTGCCAGACTGGGCAGAAAAAGCCTTGTCCCATCTGGAAGAACCTAAACCCACGCCGCAGCCGGTGGTCAGCACTCTGCCGAACGGCCTTAAGCTGATTGTCTGGCCGTCTCATGTCAGCCACACCATCCAGCTTTCTGGCGAAATCCGTCAAAATGCTACCCTGCAGGAACCCGCAGGGAAGGAAGGTGTGGCCGACCTGACGGAATCTTTGTTCTCCTACGGCACCACAACGCATGACCGTCTGGGATTCCAGAAAGCGCTGGACGATATCCCGGCGTGGGAAAGTGCCGGGAGTGGTTTTTCTCTTCAGGTCTTAACGCCTGATTTTGAAAAAGGGATTGCGCTGCTTGCAGAAAATGAGCTGCATCCGGCTTTCCCAGAAAAGGCGTTTCAAATTGTGCGCATGCAGGCTGCACAGGGGCAGGCCGGCCTGCTGGTGTCCCCCGGCTTCCTGTTTGGCAAAGCTGTAAAAACAGCGCTTCTGCCGGAGAAAGATCCGGAACTCCGGAACGCGACCCCGCAATCCATCATGAGTGTTTCTCGGGATGACGTGGTCAAATATTATCAGGCAGCCTGGCGGCCTGATCTCACTACCATTGTGGTGACCGGGGACATCACGCCGGAAAAAGCACGTAGCGTGGTGGAACAGACTTTTGGCGGCTGGAAGGCGGAAGGCCCGAAACCGGTGGTGGACTTGCCGGCGGTGCCGCTGAGCAAAGCGTCCCGCGCCAATGTGCCGGACAAAAGCAGTGTGCAGGATACAGTGGTGCTGGCGGAAACGCTGGGCCTGACTGCCTCGCATCCTGACCATTTCCTGTTGCAGCTAGGCAATGAGGTGCTGGGGGGCGGCCTGTTCTCTTCCCGCCTGTATCGGGACCTGCGGGTGAAGACGGGGTATGTCTATTCTGTCGGGAGCAGTTTTGACTGGGGTCGCACACGCGGCGCCTACAATATTGATTATGGATCTGACCCGGATAAGGTTGGTAAAGCGCGTGTTGCAGCCTTGCAGGATCTGAAAGCTATGCAGACAGCCCCGCCGACTGAGGATGAACTCTCTCTGGCAAAAGCTTCTCTGCTGCGCAGTCTGCCGCTGCGTCGGGCCAGCCTGAGCGGAATTGCCGCGCAGTATCTGGGGCTGGAAGAGCTGGGGCTGCCGTTGGATAATACGGACCGTGCCGCGCAGGTTTATTATAAAGCGACAGGGGCTGATGTGCAGGCGGCATTCCGGAAATGGATCCGCCCGGATGATCTGGCCCAGATTGTCAAAGGACCAGCGCCAACCTGGTAAGGATATAAAACGCCTCTCTTCAGAAAAATGCTGAAGAGAGGCGTCTTTTTAAATTTGGCCTTCTTCCGCCCGGACTGTCTGTTTGAGTGGGAAGAGTTCAAAATGGGACAGTGTTGCCCCGGCTCCGGTGGCACTCAGGCGCAGCCGGTCCAGTGGGGTGGCGGGGAACAGTAAGGCTGAACCCGTTTGCTGGCCGTTATTGACGAAGACTTCCACAGAACACTTATCCAGAACAATGTGCAGCGTGATTTTGCGCTGGTCCGGCGTGAGTGCTGCGGAAAAGCTGTTTGTAAAAAACGGGTGTGAAAAGCCTTTGAGTTTGCCACGGTCCAGCCAGAGCTGGGCGGTAAAGGCGTCAAACCCGATGGAGAGGGTTTCCTCATTACTGTTCAGGAAGTTGAGGACAAATCGCCCACTTCGCCCTTTATCCCCCGGCGGCAGGCCTGCGGGCTGGGCATCAATTTCCACACTTATCCGTACTTCATGCGCGGCAGAGGCGGGTAAGGGTGTCTCCCAGCTACTCCCGGCGTCCATGCGTGAGGGAGGCGTTGCGTCCGACGCCGTGCCACGAAGTGGGGCCAGATCTTCAGGCTGCTGAATGAGCTTAAGTCGCTGTGTCGTATCAGGCGCAAGGCTGACCCGGCGCGGGAGAGACATGACCCCTCGCCATGAATTGGCTGGTGTTTCCTGACAATATTGCCAGTTGTTCAGCCAGCCAATGGATACCGGATTGCCGGATGGGACGTTGGTGAAAAACTGAAGAGCGTAGAAGTCTTTTGCAAAATCGACAAATTCTGTGGTGTCAGATTCCGGCACAAACCGGATGCCATCAAACGTCCCGACAAAATATTGTGTGGCACTCCCCCCCTGTGGTGCGCCGGGGTTGATGGACACAAACAGAACCCACGCTGTCTTGCCGCCGTCTATCGGGACTTCCACAAGGTTGGGACATTCATAATCCACCCCGGTTATGCCGGAAGGTCCAAAGCGGCTGAGTTCTGTCCATTGTAAAAGATTGGTGGAGCCAAAAAATGCAATCTGATGGGCCCGGGAGAGGGCGACACACATAATCCAGCGTTGTGTTGGCGCATGGAAAAAGACCTGAGGGTCCCGGAAGGAAGAAAGCTGCAAGTCCAGAACTGGATTTTGAGCGTATTCTGTAAAGCTGATCCCGCCATCCGTGCTCCAGGCCAGATACTGGCTTTGGCGGTCTGGTGCGGCCCGTGTGTAGAGTGCAACAATTCCGCCAGTGCCTGCCGGAAACAGGCCAGAGGTGTTGTGGGTATCCAGCACGGCGCTTCCCGAAAAGGCTTCTCCGGCCGCAGTCTGATCAATTGCAACAGGCTGATCCTGCCAGTGATACAGGTCCGGGCTGGTGGCATGGCCCCAATGGACGCGGCCTGCATAGGGCGCGAAGGGATCAAACTGATAATAAAGATGCCATTGCTTACCATCATGAACCAGCCCGTTCGGGTCGTTCATAAAGCCAATGCGGGGTGAAAAATGGATGGCAGGCCGGTATTCCGCATCACTTAATGTGGGGCTTGGCGTGGCTGTAATGCCACCGGGTCGGTCAGCGGGTTCTGGATGGGAGGCTTCGGGTTCCGTCTTGCCGCGACGGAGTGGGCTCCCCCCTTCTGTGGGGGCTGCTGCGGCAGCGGGTTTCGCGGCAAACAGGCTGAGAATGCTCTGTGTAGCGGCAGCAAAAAGGCCAGCGGTGCGGCGGCGTGTCAGCATGGTCTGGTCTTTCTCCGTCTGGCCTGAGGAAACAGGAAGCCCTGCTTTTAAGGCCAGAACAGAGGAGAGAAGACCGTCAGGCCCTGAGAAGAGGGCCCTGTTTCACTCAGGCGTTAAAAAATCAGTTTTCTGGCTGCGGTGAGGGGTGGCGGAATTCCATCACCAGTTCAAGGTCATAATGAGCGCAGAGGGCTTCGGTTGCCGTACGGGATGTGTTGTGGACACGATAGCGGCACAGAATTTCCGGCAGGTAGCCAGGGCTGAGGTCGCAATCAATGAATTTCAGCCAGAAATCATAATCTTCCCAGCCTTCTTCAATATGGCAGAACCCGCCCACGCGTTCCCAGGCATCCTTGCGGATCAGGGCCATGACGTCCACGTAGTTGTTTTTCTTCATCCGGGCTGCATCCCAGATGTCGGCATGCCCAATACCCTTGCGGTCACCAAATTCTTCAATCTGGGTGTAGACAGCCGGGAAGCGACCTTTGATCAGCGCAGTGTAAGTCTTTTCCAGCGCTTTGGGGTAAATGGTGTTGTCTGCATCCATGATGAAGACGGCTTCACCCAACGCATTCTCAAACGCGACGTTTCGGGAGAAGGACGGCCCCTGATTGCGCTTATTCTGGATCAACGTCGCGCGGTAGAAGCGCTGCTTGTTCTCTTCCATCCATTCGGTGATGACTTCGATTGAATCATCACGCTCGGACAGATCATCCACCACCACGAGGTCAATATTTTCGTGCGTCTGGTCAACAATAGAGTCCAGACATTCACAGATGACAGCCGCATAATTGAAGTTGGTGACGCAAACTGTAATCAGGTCTTTGGGTTTTCTGCTTTTTTTCTTGAAAGAAAACTCAATATTGCCAGCTGGGGCCCAGGGCTTCAGAACGCTCATTTCAGGTTGCTCCACACGGAAGAAATATAGTTTTTCAGATCCAGGTTTTTCGAATTGAAGATGTCTTCGTTCTGCAGAACCTCAAAAATATTCTTCTGGATTCTGGCTGCTTCTTTCTGGCCATCTTCCGTACGGATCAGCCATTCTATCAGATTAGGCATGTGGCGCGGTGTTTCGGCCAGATAGTGCTCACCATTCTTGTAAAGAGGATGGGGGAAGCATTCTTCAGTTACGATAATGGAACCGGACGCCATGCCCTGTTTGACAATACGGTGCCATTCAAAAAAGCAGTTATCATCGCGATGAACGTTGAGAGAAATTTTTGAATTCTCGGAAACGTAGCGCGGCAGACGGGAGAGAATATCGTAAAGACCGGAACTCGGAATGGGGCCATCAGCCTTCCGATAGTACAGGAAGTTCTGATAATCTGACAGGAACGCCGCAGCACGGGAGAAGAATTTTTCTCTCTTACGGGAGGCATTCCCGAAGAAGCTGACGTCAATGCTCCGATCATTGATCGGCGTGAACGGGGAAGAGGCCTTTTGCGCCGGCTCAGGCAGCACACGGAACAGCGGGTGCTTTTTGTCTTCTGCCGAGAGCTCGCAGGCTTCCATCTTCACTGGCGGGTCAAAGTGGAAAACGTTCAGCCCGACGTCCGAGAAGGATTTCAGGTTCTGGTAGCACAGATCCATCACGCCAGCGGACATCATGATGTAGATGATTCCACGGGTGAACCACAGTGTTTGCGGCTGTTCCGTATTGAACATGATGGACCGCTTGATGATTTCGTCTTTTTTCCAGGTTTCATTACCGGAAAGGAAGAAGAATTCATGCGGCGCACAGAAGATGCACAGCTCGGGCGCGTCTTCCTCCGGTGTATCTTCCGTCATGACGCGGGAGTTTACCCCGCTGTTTCTGAGATACTCATCCAGGCATTCAGCAAGCTCCTTGATAAAGGAATTGCCCTCAGAGTGGTAAAAAACGCCAACGGTCTTGGGGAGAGCTTTACTGGTGTCTTTCTTACAAATTTTGTAGTCGATGTCGTGCTTACATTCTTTTCCGAGAAAGCTGACAATCGACCGTTTAGAGAAAATCTCCCGTCCTTCACCAATCCCGTAAAGCAGGGCGTGGCGGGCTGGTGACATTTTGGCAGATGAAATATCCGCATTCATGCGAAGGTAGTCATCAGAGCTGAAGAAGGGATATTTCTTCAGTCTGTTTAAGGCGCTACTAATGGAATCATAGCTATATTCCTGAAGTAAGCCTTTTTCAAAGAAATAGAGATTTTCGTTATTTCTGATGTAATGTGCAAACGGGTTTTCGTCTTGACCGATAACGTTCTTGTAAAGGTTGTAATATATTTCGGTATTGAAATTTTCGTTGGGGTTTCTGTTTTCCTGCCAGCCATACAGAACATAATGCACAATAGGGTCAAGGCCCGACTGTTTTACATCAGGATTTTCGACAAGATAAAAGTCAAGATCAAATTTCTCTGAATCAACAATCGTCTTTATATCTTTTTTATTCCATGCTGTTAAGGCAACCATCATACTTCCCGTTTGCACTGGTTTAACTTTTAAGTCTTATAACCATACCGTAAAAAACAAGGCATGAGAACGGGCAACTTCCCGGGATTGTGTTACAAATCTGAGGATATATATATTCAAAAAATAAATAAATTAAGTTGAAAAAATTACTTTAAGATACAAATAATTACTAAAGAATAAACAAATAAGAAGAATAGACAATATTTTTAATATTGTATTTAGGGTGTAATGATAAATTTGGGTTGGAAGACGTAACATTGCCAGAATCAGATTTGAATGTGTAAAAAGAAAAACATTTTTCTTCGTTTGTTTGGTTAATGTGCAAGTTTTTCTCTTTCTTGCTACTGCCTGTAATTTGGAAAATGGTGTAAACATTCTTAATGCAACGCGGTAGTGGGCGGGAAGTGCGTCGGTGCGTCCACAGAGAGAGGAAATACGGCGCAAGAGTGTTGAGTTATCAACGAGCGTAACAGGAACAAGATGATTATGGTGCAACAAAAAGAGCAGGGTATGTCTGCCGCAGAGTTTCTGTTTCCTTCTGATCTGGAGCGGACAGAAAAAAAGATCAATCGGATTCTGCTGGTCGGTTCCTGTCTGACGGCTCTGTATTTTGAGCAGTTCAAGATTCGTCACCCTGAAACAGCGTTTGATTATATTCCGTATAACTTTGTGAGCGTTTTGCCGCAGAAGCCGCCTTCACCGGTTGAGAGTTATGATCTGCAATATGTTCAGATCCCTTTGCGAACCTTGCTGAGTGATCGGGTTATTGAGGGATTTCACTTCAATGAGCCGGGTTTTGCAGAGAAAATTCTTGAAGATGCGAAAAATCTTCTCGATGTCATGCTTTCAGCAGCCATGGTTTATAATGAATCGCACGGCCTTCTGACATTTGTATCGAATTTTATTGTCCCGCAAATGAGCAGCGCTTCCAGCCTGCGGGGCAAGGGCGGTAGTCGTGATCTGGTGACGATTGTGCATCAGCTGAATGATTATCTGAACGAGCGGGTTGAGGCTTATAAAAACGCCTACGTGCTTGATGTGGACGCTGTCGCCAGTGCTATCGGCAAACGTTATGTTCTCGACGATGTCGTGTATTTCTACTCACACGGCGGCGTAACTTTTCAGGATTGGGATGATTTCGGGGCGATTGCCCGCAATGAGCCCATTCCGCCGCTGGAAACGGTTTATCCGATCAAGCGGGATGAGTTTCTGGACGCTGCGTATCGCCAGATTGTGACGTCTTATCGGACTGTGCATCAGGTAGATCAGGTCAAGGCTGTGATCTTTGATCTGGATAACACGTTGTGGCGTGGCCAGCTTGCCGAGCATTATCGCCCGGATGTGCAGCCCTGGCCGCGTACGGATGGCTGGCCGCTTGGGGTCTGGGAGGCCATTCATTACCTGCGGTCGCGCGGTATTCTGGTCGCGATTTGTTCGAAAAATGACTATGAGACTGTTAAACAGAGATGGGATGATGTGGTTAATCCCAAATTTGTTGCTCTGGAGGACTTCGCGTCCCTCAAGATCAACTGGCAGCCCAAGGCAGAGAATATCGCGGCGATCTGTAAGGAATTCAACATCAAGCCCAAGAGCGTGGTTTTTGTTGATGATAACCCAGTAGAACGTGCCGCCGTGGCCTCCGCCTTCCCGGATATCCGGGTTATGGGCGGCAACCCTTACCTGACACGGCGTATTCTGCTCTGGTCTGCCGAGACGCAAATTGCGCAGATGACGGCAGAGTCCGAGCGCCGGGAAGATATGATCCGCGGCCAGATTGTGCGGGAAGAAACCCGCTCCGCCATGAGCCGGGAAGAGTTCCTTGCTTCTCTGGAATGTCGGGTTGCCTTTAAATATATTACGGACACGGCTCAGCCTGAATTTGCGCGGGCCTTAGAGCTGACTAATAAAACCAATCAGTTTAATACTTCTGGTAAGCGATGGGCTTTTAAGGAGGTTGCTGACTTCCTGAAGGATGGCGGCCAGCTTCTGGCATTTACTGTGCAGGACAAGTTTACAGACTATGGATTGGTTGGGGTTCTGTATCTCAAAAAATCTGAAATTGTTCAGTATGTCATGAGCTGTCGTGTGCTGGGGATGGAAGTCGAGGAGTTTGTTGTGGCAGAAGCCGTTGCGCATGTGCGTAAAGCGCATGGAAATGTTCGCGTGACAGCATCTGTGCATGAACTGCCGGATAATACCCCTTGCCGGGATGTTTATCTGCGAGCGGGTTTCCGAGAGGACTGGGTTTCAGAAGGTATTCATTATTACATTCTGGATGAGGGAAAGAACCCCAAAGGCACGTCTCACATTAAGGCTGTCTAGTATAAAAAATGTTCTGAATTATTGTTTTTCTAAGTGCCGCATTTCTATGCGGCACTTTTTTTGAGGGAATACTCTCTATAGAGCTATAGTGTGCGCGGTTTTGTTCTTTTATCAACAAATTTGCGACCAATGGTTAAATGAATGAGCGTTAGCGCGCACATTATTATTTTTTCACGTCATATAAGGAAAATTAAGCTCGCTTTGAGCCGGTTTTTACTGGACAATACCTAGAGAAAATTACTAATGAAAATGCAAATATATTAACGGTGTGAGTTGGCATATGAGTGTGCGTACTAGCAAGGTTCAAACCAAGGCGGCCAAGGTAACAAAACCGAAATTGGTAAAGGATCTCAAGGTCGCACGTCGACCCAGAGCCTCTAAGAAAGCAGTGGCGTCTCCCCCAGTACCCGTTGCTGAAGCACCAAAAACAGAAGAGCTGCAACAGGCTGTTGTACAGGATACAGCACCTTTGCAGGATGCAATTAGCGGAGTACAGCCGTCCATGCAGGAAAATCAGGAATTTCAGTCTGCCATTTATTTTGATGGGGGCTGGTATCTGGATATGTATCCCGACGTACGGGAAGCCGGGATCGACCCGCTGGAACATTTCCTGAATCATGGGTCTCAGGAAGGCCGTAGTCCCAACGCCCTTTTTGACAGTCAGGCTTATTTGAGAGCCAACCCGGATGTTGTTGAGTTTGAACGCGGGCCGTTCATTCACTACATTTGCTTCGGTTTTCAGGAAAAGCGCCCTCTGCGCTGAGAAGCATTCTCTTGTTGCCGCCAGCGGTCATAGCAGGCTGTTGAAGGCAATCTGAGGAGAGAGAATGATGCCGGTGGTATCGCCTGTAAAACAGGCCATGACACCGGCAATTCCCCTAAAGCTGGGTGACCAGTTCTATTCTATGGCGGGCGCCCTCTGCCCAGTCCCGTGCCAGATCCACGGCCAGAACCTATTTTTGGTTCACTCCAAATTCCACAGAAAACCCGTTCTGCCCGGATATTGCCGGTTGCTCTTTGCAGCGGAAGCTTTTGCGCGCTCCGTAACCGGGGGGGGGGATCCCGTAAAGACACCGATGTGAGCGGGTCTACGAAAGGCGTCCCATACCCGCTGGCGCAGTTTCTGCTGGACGGGTAGGAGAAATGGATTGTTCCGTCAGCACGGCACAGAATATGTATGTGCTCTTGCCGACGCCATCCTGTGTGCGGTCAAGCCTGGGATACTCGCCGCCTGGAAAAGATATGCCTGTAAACAGGCTGACTGTACATCATAATACGGCTCCCAGGCGAAAACCTACTTTTCTGACAAGACGTCCGAAGGGGAAACCAGAGAGCCCGTATGCCATTGAAGTTTTTTAAGAGTGATATCCTGTCATCTGGCGTCCTGACTGTTACCCGTATTGTCCCCCGCGGCAGCACGCCATAGGGCAATGAGACGCAGACGGGCGAGGAGCGCACAGTCTTTCACAAGCAGACCGGAGAGCAAATGGCTCCCCGGTCTTTTCTGCACCGTGCGTTTACGGCTTGTACGGACCCGAGGGGGGAGCCGTGTCTGGCTTGGATTTAGGACTGGTTTCGATGAAGTCATCCGTCAGAGCAATAGATGGCATGGTTTGGGGTGCCAGAGTGGCAGCCGGGTCTGGCGTGTGGCGGAAGACTTTCCATCCGATGGCCAGCAATACAGCCAGCAGGGGAATGCAGCAGATAGTCCATGTGCCGTTGGGGTAATCAAATGCCATCAGCACCAGAACGCAGGCAAAAAAAGCCAGTGTGAGCCATGCGCTGATGGGGGCCCATGGCATGGGGAAGGTGGTGGCGGGCAGGTCGCCCCGATTGATCGCCTTACGGAGGCGCATCTGGCACAGGACGATGAAGCTCCATGTGCTCAGAATACCCAGTGATGCCATGTTCAACACAATTTCAAAAATCTGGGTTGGCAGAAAATAGTTCAGCACCACGCCCACCAGATAAATAGAGACCGTCAGGAGAATGGCGGCAGAGGGCACGGAGCGGGAGTTCATGTAGGTCAGGAAGCGCGGGGCGGAGCCGTCTAGCGCCAGAGCCCGCAGAACACGCCCTGTGGAATAGAGGCCGGAGTTCAGACTGGAAAGGGCTGCTGTCAGCACCACAATATTCATGACGGTATCAACCCCCGGCACGCCCAGCCGCTCGAAAAACGTGACAAACGGGCTGACGCCTGCGTGGTAGGCCTGCCAGGGCAGGAGCAGAACAAGCAAGGTGACGGTACCCACATAAAACAGGGCAATCCGCCAGATAACGGCATTGATGGCTTTGGGAAGAACGTGTTGCACATCCTCGCACTCACCGGCGGCCGTGCCGATCAATTCAATGGCGGAATAGGCAAACACCACGCCTTGCACGAGGACAAGTGCGGGCAACAGACCATGTGGAAACAGGCCGCCATTCTGGGTGATGAGGTGCAAGCCGGTGGTCTCACCTCCAACGGGCACACGCAGGCCAAGGATTGCAGCACCAATAATCAGGAACAGGCCAAGAGCTGCGACCTTGATGAGCGAGAACCAGAATTCCAGCTCCCCAAACCAGCGTACGCCGATCATGTTCATCCCGGTAATGAGGATGAGGGCGAGTAGCGCAAAAACCCATTGGGGTACAAAGGCAAATGTTCCCCAGAAATGCATGTAGAGGGCCACGGCGGTGATATCGACAATGCCGGTCATGGCCCAGTTGAAGAACGCCATCGCGCCTGCCACAAACGAAGCCTTAGGGCCAAGAAATTCCTGCGCGTAGGAGACAAAGCTGCCACTGGTGGGGCGGTACATGACCAGCTCCCCAAGGGCGCGCAGCATCAGGAAAGCAAAAATACCGCAGACCAGATAGACCAACGCCAGCGAGGGGCCGACCTGCTGCAAGCGTGAGCCTGCGCCCAGAAACAGCCCGGTTCCGATAGCCCCGCCAATGGAGATCATCTGAATTTGTCGCTTACCAAGGCCGCGATGATAGCCTTCCGGCGTCAGGGAGGAGGCAGGTGGTGCGTCGGGCTGGGGAGAAGCGTTAGGCGGCATTGAGGCATCCTTGCAGGCAAGGAAGGACTTGCTCCTCAGGCTCTTGTTAAAGAGGACGCGTAATCAGGGGTAGTGAGTGCCGGACGCGTCAGGAGTAAGTCATTCCAGAGTGGATATGAAAAATGACAAGTCTCTTGAACGTTTTTTTGAATTCCGGCGCAAGACTTTCTTTGTTTTTCTTCATTATAAAAATTTTAAGACACTGGATATAGAATATAACAAGTATAAAATGAAGTATATTTCCATTGTTTTTCAGTTTCACTTAAAAGTGAGACAGAAGGGAAAGTTGTTCCGTTGCTGGCTGCTCTTCTGTGGAGGTAAGGGATGAGACGGTAATTCCAAGCAGACGCACGGGCCGGGGAAGCGGCAGAAGCGGGCGCAGCAGGAAATGGGCTGTCTCTTCCAGAGCGGTGGCGGAGGGCACCGGGTCTGTAAAGGAATGACTGCGGGTGAGCTGCTGGAAGTTCACGTAGCGCAGCTTCAGCGTGACAGTGCGCCCGGAGGCATTTCGCCGAGAGCAGGCATGCCAGACGCTTTGCGCCAGCGTGGTAAGCGCAGGGTAGAGTTCTTCCTCTTGGCGCAGATCACGCTCATAGGTTGTTTCCTTGCCAATGGATTTACGGGGGCGGTGCGGTTCTACGGGGCGTGGGTCTTCCCCGCGAGCGATGCCGTAGTAAAAGGTGGCGGCCTTGCCAAAATGGCGGGCGAGGGTGGCCAGAGTCTGCGTTCGCAGATCAGCCCCAGTGTAGATGCCCAAAGCGTTCATACGGGCCGCTGTGGCTGGACCGATTCCGTGGAAACTGCTGACCGGCAGGTCCGCCACAAAAGCCTCACCCGCGCCGGGTGGGATGACAAACTGACCATTAGGTTTGCGGTAGTCGGACGCCAGCTTGGCCAGAAATTTGTTGTAGGACACGCCCGCGGATGCAGTCAGGCCGGTTTCTGCGTGGATGGCGGCTCGAATTTCCTGCGCAATGGCTGTGGCGGACGGGCGTGGGAGAAGCGGGGCGGTGACATCCAGATAGGCCTCATCCAGCGAAAGTGGCTGAATAAGTGGCGTATAGCGGGCAAAAACCGCATGAATCTGGGCTGAGATGGCGCGATAGACCTCAAAGCGCGGCGGCACGAAAATCAGTTCCGGGCATTTCCGTAGCGCCACAAGGGACGGCATGGCGGAGCGGACTCCAAACTTCCGGGCTTCGTAACTGGCGGCCGCCACTACGCCGCGCTCCTGACTGCGCCCGACAGCTACCGGCCGTCCGCGCAGTTCTGGCGCGTCCCGTTGTTCGACAGACGCATAAAAGGCATCCATGTCGATATGAATAATCCGGCGTACAGGCTCAGTCATCCCACACAGAGTAGCATGGTCTCGCGTGCAGCAGGATAAGCGGGGCGTGAAAAAAGCGCGACCCGGACCGCAGGAAAGCGCTGCGTCCGGCATGGCGTGGGAGAAAGCGGTTCGGGAGAGCGCCGTAAAGGCTGGCGCTTCTCCGCAAGGCCACTTGTCAGTTGTGTGGGGCCGGCTGGTCCTGCGATGACCCTCTGAAGGTAAGAAGATTAGTGCGGCAGAGCGATGGCGTCTGATGCGGCAGAATTGCGTCTTAGCGCCTGCGGCCAGCTGACCGCAGCGGAAGTGATATCAAAATCATGCCAGCGGGTGAGGGAGAGCGCTGCGGCTGTTGTCGGTAGTTTTCGTGCTGTGGCAACGGGTTTGCCATCGGGCTGCGCCGGACCAGTGGGCACAACAGAAGCCGGAGCGGGCCAGCCGGTGTGGTGAGACAACCAGTATCCAGCCCCGGCCAGACAGGCCCCCAGCGTGGTGATGGCATTCGTCAGGCGCCCCAGCAGGTTGGGGAAGGACATCAGCGGTTTGAGCAGTGCGTGGACGGTGGTGTCCTGCTCGTTCTGCGCGGCTTCTGTTGCCAGCAGCAGACTATATTCCGTGGGGGTAATGGCCAGTGCGCTGCCGGAGCGGATATCCAGCGAGGGCAGTTCCAGCGCGGCCATCTGGGCCAGTGTTTCATGAAACGCATGCGCTACGGCCAGAAAATCCTGCCGGAAGCACGGCAGAAACAGGCTGGTGGGCGTAGTGTTGCGGGCATGGGGGCAGCAGGAGGCAGTGCCGGCCAGGCGGCGAATGGTCCAGATGGTCAGCCGTTCGCTGCAGGCAAGGTCTGTCAGGTAAACCGGTGAGCGTGTCATGGCATCATCCTGAAGGGGGCAGCCCTTCGGTCCTCTTTTGCGGTGGTGTTTTGATTTAAATGAGAACAATTCTCATTTGCAAGATAAAAATGCAGAGGCCTGCCTCCCGCTGCCAGCAGTCTGGTTTTTTCCCTTTTCTTGTCTGGCGGCTTGGGGCAGTACAGAAGCATGTCTCTGCTTGCATCTCTCTCCCTTCCGCTCCTTCGTAAGATGGACCCTGAAACCGCGCATGAACTGGCGCTGGATGCCCTGCAAATGGGTGTGTCCGTGCCGGTCAATCGCCCGAAGGATGACCCCGCACTGGCCACGCGCACCATGGGGATGCGCTTTTCAAACCCGCTGGGGATTGCCGCCGGGTTTGATAAAAATGCCCGTGTCATTCGCCCGCTGGCCAAACTGGGATTCGGGTTTGTGGAGGCGGGAACGGTCACGCCGCGTCCGCAGGCAGGCAACCCTAAGCCCCGCCTGTTCCGCCTGACGGAAGACCGTGCCGTCATCAACCGCATGGGCTTTAACAATCAGGGGATTGATCGGTTTACAGTCCGTCTGGCCCGCCTGCATCGTCCGTTGCCGTCTGGCCGGGGTGCGGGGGCAGGGGTGCCGATTGGCGCAAACCTCGGCATTAATAAGACAGGGGCAGACCCGGAGCGGGATTATCCGGCACTGGTGGCGCGGGTTAAGCCGTATGTGAACTATATTGTGCTGAATGTGTCCTCGCCCAACACGCCGGGCCTGCGCGGCTTGCAGGATGCGGCTCGCCTGCGTGGGATTCTGGATGCCATTGCAGAGCGGCACCCGGAACGCCCTCCGTTGCTCGTCAAACTGGCTCCCGATCTGGAAAATGATGCCGTTGGTCCGATTGTGGAAGCCGCTATTGCCGGTGGCGCACAGGGGCTGATTGTCACCAACACCACGCTGGCCCGGCCTGCCACGCTGCTCAGCCCGAATAAAACGGAAAGTGGTGGTCTTTCTGGCCGTCCGCTGCGCACGCGGGCTACGGAAATGCTGCGGCTGGTCGCGGAGGCTTCTGCTGGCCGCATGGCGCTGATTTCCTGCGGCGGGATCGAATCCGGGGCGGATGTGCTGGACCGTATTCGTCTGGGTGCGGACCTCGTGCAGTTCTATGCAGCCTTTTCTTATGAAGGCCCGGCCATTATCGCCCGCCTGAAGCAGGAAATGCTGGACCGCATGCGGGCAGATGGCGTGGAAACGCTGGCGGATATCCGGGGAGCGGATCTGTAAGATGACGAAAACACAGCCTGAGATGCAGACGCTCACGGGGCTGGCTGCCATAGCAGACCAGTATGATGGGTATATTATTGACCTGTGGGGCACAGTGCATGACGGCGTGCAGCCGTATCCGGGTGCTGTCGCCTGTCTGGAAGCTTTGCGGGCGGCGGGCAAACGCGTGGTCATGCTCTCCAATGCTCCGCGCCCGGCAGAGGTGGTCTGCCGCCAGCTTGAAGGCTTTGGCATCAGCCGGGACCTGCATGATGGGGTGATGACCAGCGGGGAAGAAGTGCGTCGTCTGCTGCGTGAGCGGGATGATCCGTGGTTCGCCCGGCTGGGGCGGCGTGTGCTGCACGTGGGGGGCACGCATGATCTGGGCCTGTATGACGGGCTGGATCTGGACCGGGTGACAGACCCGGCAGAAGCGCAGTTCATCCTCAATACCGGGCCAGATGCGGAACGCGGGGCGGACTCGGTAGACCCGTATCTGCCGGAACTACGGGCGGGGCTGGAACGTGGCTTGCCCATGCTGTGCGCCAACCCGGATATGGTTGTGGTCAAAGGTGGCCGCCGGATGATCTGCGCGGGTGTTCTGGCATCGTTTTATGAGCAGGAAGGCGGCAATGTGCGGTGGGTCGGCAAACCCTACAAGGACATTTATGCCCCTGTGTTTTCCATGCTGAATGTGCCGCAGGATCGTATTCTGGCAATTGGCGATGCCCTGGCGACCGATATGCGCGGGGCCGCCGTTGCCGGGATTGCCGGCGCGTGGATTCTGGGCGGTATTCATCAGGAGATGATTGGCGACAATGCAGAGCTTGCCGCCAAAGAAGCCGAAGCTGCAGGCCTGAAGCCTGTCGCAACCTTGCCCCGGCTGGTCTGGTAAGTCTTAAAAGTCTGGCAGGGTCTGGGCCAGATGGCCGCCCTGCCGAATGGGAGCGATGCGGCGAGCCAGACCCGTGGCATCATCCGTTTCCACCATAATGCCACACATAGTGGCCTCGCCTTCCGCAGGTTGCAGGCGTTCGCCGGGCATCTTGCGGATAAAGCGCGCCATGGCCGGTTCCTTGGTCATGCCGATGACACTGTCATAATCCCCGCACATACCCGCATCCGTCTGGAAGGCGGTTCCGGCAGGCAGAATCCGATGGTCTGCCGTGGGGGTATGGGTGTGCGTGCCCACCACAAGAGAGACGCGGCCATCCAGCACATTGCCAAAGGCCCATTTCTCACTGGTGGCTTCCGCATGGATATCCACCACAATGGCCTGCGTGGTGACTCCCAGACGGTGGCGGCTTAGCAATTCGTTCATGCAGCGGAAGGGATCATCCAGCGGGTCCATGAACAGGCGGCCCATGGCATTGACCACCAGCGCCTTGCGGCCATCTGCCAGTTCAACCTGCACGCTGCCGTTCCCCGGTGTGCCGGGCGGGAAATTGATAGGGCGGATAATGCGCGGGGCAGTGCCGATATGGCCAATCATGTCCCGCCGGTCCCAGCTATGGTTCCCCAGCGTGATGACATCCACGCCGCCTTCAAACAGGTCCGTGGCAATGGCGGGGGAGAGGCCAAATCCGTGGCTGGCATTTTCCGCGTTGACCACCACCAGATCCAGCGCGAGCGTTTTCCGTAATGTTGGCAGGCGGGACAAAACGGCCTCACGGCCACACCGGCCAACAATATCACCCAGAAAAAGAATTCTCACGCCGTCGTCTTTCCTCGTTTGCAGTCAGTCAAAATGCAGGGTCTCCCGCTCTGTTACCAGACAGGAGAGGGGCTGGTCATACGGGCCTGTGGGAAGCTGCTCCACTTCCTGCGCTGCCAGTGCATAGCCCACGCTGCGCACGCCCGGCAGAGAGGCCAGCGTGCGGTCATAATAGCCGCCACCATATCCCAGACGGTTACCTGTGCGGTCAAACCCCAGCAGGGGGACCAGCACAAGGTCAGGTGTGAGTGTGGGGCCGTCTGGCACCTGTGTGCCAAAGCGCCCGCGCAGCATGGAAGTGTGAGGAGTCCACAGCCGGAAGCTCAGCGGTTGCCCGCGTGGGGGCGTGTCCGGCAGCAGAACATGGCGTCCGGCGGAACTGAGCTGATGGCAGAGGGCGCGAAGGTCAATCTCGTGGGGAAGGGGCCAGACACAGGCAATGTGCTGACACTCTGTTGCCAGCAGCGTTTCTGCAAGACGGGCGCAGAGCAAAGCGTCCAGCCCAGCCGGCCGGGCTTTGAGAACAGAGAGGCAGCGTGTGCGCTGTGCCTGCTTGGCCTCGGCTATGGCCGGAGGGTCTGAAATCAAAGAAGATGAGTGCGAAGCCGCCATGGCCGTTGGTCTTTCAACCTCCAGGACCTGCTTGTACAGGTGGGCGCCGGATAATGTGACCAGGGCCACAACAGAGCCAGCTCCCTAGGAAGTGCTTATCGGCCCAGGGAATGACTCGCCTGACGCACCGGGCAGCTCCGCCTCTTCTATGTAGGCGTCCTCAAGGCTGGCTGCAATAGCTTCCGCATGTTCTGCCATATCAGTCAGGCGGCTGTTCATCAGCATCTGCTCTGTACGCAGGCGCTCGGCCTCCTCCACAGCCTGTGTTGTGCTCTCTGGCACATGCTGGCTGGAGAGGTCTTGAATTTCATCCGCCATGAACAGGGCGGCCAGCACCAGCACCCGGCTTTCCCCGGTAAAGCCGAGGTCCCGCACGCGCTGCACGCGGCGCTCAACCTGCTGGGCCATGGCCTGAACGTGCCGTTCCTCGCCGTTTTCACACCCGACGGAATAGCTGTGGCCATTAATGCGAATTGAAACAAGCGCCATGGTTATTTATCTTCCGGTCGGTCCGCGTGGGCCAGAGCGTCGCGCACGCGGCTGATCAGCACATCAACATTGGCGACGAGTTCCTGCGTATCCACACTCTTGCGCTGTTCGGCCTGACGGCTTTTATCAAGAGCGAAGGAGATACGCTGCAAGGCGCGGTTCAGCCGGTCAATCGGATCAATTTCTGCAGGTGAGGGTGTTTCTGCCGGCACAGGGGCGGCAGGGTCGTGTAATTCTGTCAAAGATGGTCCGGGACCCTGATCTTGCATTCTTGTCTACCCTTCTCTCAAAAGGAATCACCCGCAAACGCGGCGGCGTCAAGCATGGTCATGGAAAACAATCCACTTTTATCCCCTTCTTTTCTGCCTTTGGGCTTCTTTACACTTCATGATTACGCCACCGGTATGGCAATCTGTCACGCCGCGCGGAATGCAGGCGTGCTGACGCAGCAAACTGCCATGGCCCCCTTCGGGTTCCTTTCCGCCCCCGGTGCAGCGGGGTTTATGGGGGTGCCGTGGTGGCAGGCGCTTATCCGCCAGCTGGAGCAGGAGAGCGGTTTCCAGTATTTTCATGCTCTGGATTGCGGCGGCAGTGTGGGACATGCGGTGATGGCGCGAACGCTCGGTCAGAAAAATGTCATTTTACAGACCGATTCTGAACGCATGACCGCCGTTCGCGTTCTGTATCAGACATCTGGCGGGCACCTTTTTTCAGTCCGTCCGCCATCATTTGACCTTACGGGTCCGCTATCTGCAAAAACGCATCTTGCCGCGTATTTCATGCGCAGTTATTGCCAGTGAATGGTTCCGGGAAATACAGGCCCGGATGAAAGCCAAGAGGAAGGATTTCCCAATGACGCTTACCCCCCAGGTTAAGGCTATTCTTGATCAGTACGAGAGCGATAATCCCGGTACAAAAACAAATCTCGCCCGTTTCCTGAATGCAGGTAAACTTGGTGGCACGGGTAAGCTGGTCATCCTGCCGGTTGATCAGGGCTTTGAGCATGGTCCGGCGCGTTCCTTTGCGGCTAACCCGGCAGCATATGACCCGCACTATCATTTTGAACTGGCGATTGAAGCCGGACTGAGCGGCTACGCAGCCCCTCTGGGCATGCTGGAATGTGGCGCGGCAAAATATGCGGCTGAAATCCCTCTGATTCTCAAGTGCAACAGCTCCAACAGCCTTGCTACGGAAAAAGATCAGGCTGTGACCGGCACCGTGGCTGACGCGCTGCGTCTGGGCTGCGCAGGCATTGGCTTTACCATCTATCCGGGGTCTGAATACTGCTTCGACCAGATGGAAGAATTCCGTGAACTGGCAGCAGAAGCCAAGGCAGCTGGTCTGGCTGTTATCCTGTGGAGCTACCCGCGTGGCCCGCTGCTGGATAAACCGGCTGAAACCGCTGTGGACGTGTGTGCCTATGCAGCCCATATGGCGGCTCTGTGTGGCGCGCACATCATCAAGGTGAAGCCGCCGACGGAACTGGTTGCTCTGCCCGCCAACAAACCGGCTTATGAGCAGAACCACATTGACGTCTCCACGCTGCCGGCCCGTATCCGCCACGTAGTACAGTCTACCTTTGCCGGCCGGCGCATCGTGATCTTCTCCGGTGGTGAAAAAGCCGGGACGGACAACCTGCTGACGACAATCAAGGGCATTCACGATGGCGGCGGCTTCGGCTCCATCATCGGTCGTAACGTCTTCCAGCGTCCGAAGGCGGAAGCTCTGGATCTGCTCAACCAGATCATCACCATCTTCAAAAGCTGAAACAGCAGACGTGACGACAGGACAGGGGGCCGGGATGACGGCGTATGATGTCTATCTCGCAACCCCCGTTCTGCGGGATGTCGAGGCTTTTCTGCCAGATCTGGTGCGGGGGATGCAGCAGCACACCCCCGCTGCCGTTCTGCTCCGGCTGGCCGATGCGCCAGAGGCGGACCTGATTAAAAAAATTCAGACCATTCAGTCTGTTGTCCATGCGCAGGATATTGCCCTGATGCTGGAAGACAGACCGGCTCTGGCTGCCAGAAGCGGGTGTGATGGTGTGCATCTGTCCACCGGGTTTGCTGATGCCTCCGTCAGGGATGTGCGGAAGCAGATTGGGGATGATCTCCAGCTGGGCGTGTCTGTTGGCGGGAGCCGTGATACCGCGATGCGGGCCGGTGAATCCGGGGCTGACTATATCAGTTTTTCAACCGCTATCCCTGTGGTTGCGGCAGAGGGCGAAGCCCCGGAAAGCCTGACAGACCTTGTGCGCTGGTGGTGCCTGGTAATGGAACTGCCCGCCGTGGTGGAGGTTGAAGAGCCTGCGCAGGTTGCGGCGTTTGAGCAGGCGGGGGCGGACTTCATCCTGCCTGGCCCGGCGTTTTGGGAAAATCCGTCCCTCTGGCCATAGTTCAGCCATGTCCCTCTGCCATGCCTGCACCCTGATCTTCAGCTTGAAGACCGGCCTTTATGGCCGCATACAGGCTGAGGACGTTTCAAAAAGGGTAGTCCCATGATGAACAAGAAAACTCTTCTGGCGCTGGTTGCTGTCGCCGGGCTGACGGGTGCAGCCTCTTCCGCACAGGCGCAGAGCTTTGGCAGCATTGGGCAGAACGCTCTTTCCGCTGCTACCAGCAGCGCCAAGAGCAGTGCCACTGGTATGGTGGGCAACATGCTTCCCAGCCTGTCTTCCGCCAGCACCAGCAACCTGACGGGTGTTCTGGGCTACTGCGTGCAGAACAATGTGCTCTCCGGTGCAAACGCAAGCTCCGCCAGCTCTCTTCTGAGCAACCTGACGCAGCAGCAGGGTGTGACGTCTTCCAGTGGCTATAGCGCAGGTCAGCAGGGCCTTCTGCAGACGGGTGATAACCAGATGTTCTCTCTGGCAAACCTCAAAGGCCAGCTGAAGACCAAACTGTGCAACATGGTGCTGAGCAAGACGCAGTCTCTGCTGTAATCAGCTGAGTAGCGCATTAAAAAAGCCTGCCGGTTGAAAAACCGGCAGGCTTTTTTTGTGCTTAGCGCGTGGCGCTGTTTTGCAGGACTGGTGGGGTCGCAAGAGTATTTGCGCCTCCCGTGGCCCGATGGCCGGGGATAGGCTGCGGCACAACCGGGGTAACCGCAACCGGGGCCGGGATACCTTTTGGTGTGTCTGCCCGTACCGCCTGCGTTGCACGTTTGGCGATGGTCAGAGGGGGATCATTTGCCGGGGGCAGCAGCAGGGACTGCGTGAAATACAGCCTGCCGTTGGACTGCGGGATGCCCGTAACCCACAGGCGTGTCGTCATGCCTGCGCCATTGCCTAGAATAATCTGGCCGGTTGGTTGATCAACCCAGGCGGACAGAATACGGCCATTCAGCGTCGGCAGGCCGACGGAATGGGTGGGAGAGGCCTGAGCCGCAACGCGCAGCTGATCAACCGACCATTCTCCCTTCACAATGGAATAGGACAGAATATCGCGCAGAAGAGCCGCATTTTCAGGCGCGTTCAGCTTGCTACCGGTCGGGGTCTGGTAATTTTCCAGCACGGCATTCGGGATGCCGAACACAGTATAAGGCCCGCTCTGCTGGATGGTGCCAAACAGCCCTGTTGTGTTCAGGCCGTGCACATAATTGGCCATCTCAATAGCGGTGGGCAGCGTGTCGGAAAGCGGACGGTCGCAAAAGGCCGGGCTTTCCGGGTCCGCATACGCAATGGCGCTGTCCGGAATACCCTTCTGGTTTTCTGCTGCCGTCTTACCCGGTGCATAGGTCCGCTCACCAGAGACGGTGGGGAGCATATAGGAACAGGTGGAGGTCGGCGTAACGTAAGGGTCCTGCCGTGCCTGACTCTGGCACCCGGCCAGAGCTGTCAGAGCAAGGAAGGCAGGGGCCAGAAGAGTCGGCTTTAACGGTGTGCGTGCCTGTGCGCAGCGATGCCACATGGGCGTCTCCCAAAAAATCATGCCCTGAAAAATCCAAGTAGAGTCGTGTGGCAGATTGCGCCGGGCATGGTCAGCATCCGTCTCCCCGCATTGTCCAGGCGGAGACAACTCCGTTTACCAGCTCAAAATTGGTCTGGCAGGTGTAGGTATAGGCCGTGCCTGTGCCGCCCCAGCCGCCACCGCCCCATCCGGGGCCGCCCCAGCCACCACCCCAACCACCATAGCCGCCCCAGCCGCCACCCCAGCCGCCGTAACCCCAGCCGCTCATGGGCATCATGGAGTAGTCAGTCTGTTGGTTGATGTAGGAGAGGAAGGTATGATTGCCGGAAACAAACTCGCGGGTGGGAACACCATAGGTCCGCACCACATCAACAGCCTGTTTGCCAATCATGGAATCCAGCTGGCGGCGTTCTTTGGCCGTGGGAACCTGGCAGGCAGCCAGAGAGAGCATGCTCACCAGAAGAAGAAGTTTTCTATGGGTCATGACGAAGATCCAGACAGGGTGAAACATGCCACCCCGGTACCGTGTGCGCAGACTACCGGGGGCGGGTTAACAAACACATACGCTAAATCTTGCAGACTAACGGCTCAGCCACAAGACATCCTGTATTCGCCGCGCCCCGCAGCTTAACATGACCAGCCTGTCAAACCCCAGTGCAATCCCGGAACAGGGGGGCATATGGGGCAGGGCGTCTAGAAGGCTTTCATCCATCGGCCAGTCTGGCCGGGTGGGGTAGAGTGCGTTGCGGGCTGCGCGGTCAGCCAGAAAGCGGCGGCGCTGTTCCGCTGCGTCTGTCAGCTCCTCAAACGCATTGGCCAGCTCCATGCCTGCGGCATACAGTTCAAACCGCAGGGCGACGCGCGGGTCCGTGGGGTCACGCCGGGCCAGAGCAGCCTGACTGGCGGGCCAGTGGGTCAAAAAGGTTGGTCGTGCGCGGCCTATGGCGGGTTCCACCCGTTCCAGCAGGAGCCGGAAAAACAGATCTTCCCAGTTTTCCCCGGCGCGGAGGGTGCAGCCTGCGGCCTGCGCCAGTGCTGTAGCGTCCCCTTCCGTGGGAAGCAGGTCTACACCGGCGTGAACGCGGAAGGCTTCTTCCATAGTCAGCCGCTCAAAGGGAGACTGGATGTCCAGCGTCTGGTCCAGACCGGGGCCGGTATGCTCCAGCCGGGGCGGGAGCACGGCGCGAACCAGCGCTTCGGTCTCATCCATCAGCCCGTCCAGACCGATGCCGGGGTGATACCATTCCAGCATGGTAAATTCCGGAGCGTGCAGAGCGCTCTTCTCGCCATTGCGCCAGACTCGCGCAAACTGGAACACCGGCAGGCCCGTTGCGGCGACAATCCGCTTCATCGCAAATTCCGGGCTGGTGTGCAGGAACAGGTTTTCCTGCTCCCCCTGCGGTGTTTCCTGCACCGTGTAGAACGGGTGCAGATGTACTTCTTCCCCCGGTGTGGGCACGGCATAGGGTGTTTCCACTTCCATATGGCCTCGGGATTCCAGAAAGGCGCGGATGCCCCGCGTCATTAATCCGCGACGGCGCAGGAAGGGCAGGCGATCCCGAATATGGTCCGGGTCAGAGGAAGCGGAATGGGTTTGTGGGATTGCAGGAGAGGACATGGTGAGAGTAGAGCCGTGACATGTCTCATCCGGTCAAGCCCCTTCCGTCCGCCCGCAGGCTTTTGCGTACCCCAGAGGATCTGATTGCCGCGGGTCTGGTTCCGCCTGAGCAGAAAGATGCGCTGGAAGCCGTAGCGCAGGATTATGCCACCGCCATTCCGCCCGCGTTTCTGGACCTGATCGAACAGCCGGATGACCCCATTGGCGTGCAGGTCATCCCCTCCCCAGAGGAACTGCTCATCACGCCTGAGGAACGCTCGGACCCGATTGGAGATGAGGCGTTGTCTCCCGTGCCGGGCATTGTGCATCGTTATGCGGACCGCGCGCTGCTCAAGCCTCTGCTGGTGTGTCCGTTGTATTGCCGTTTCTGTTTCCGGCGCGAGCATGTCGGGCCGGATGGCGGCGTGTTGGATGACGCCGCGCTGGAAAAGGCACTCGACTGGCTCCGGTCCCATCCCGCCATTCGGGAAGTGATCCTGACGGGCGGGGATCCGTTGATGCTGTCCCCTCGTCGGCTGGGGCAGATTATTACGGCCCTCTCTGCCATGCCGCATGTCACCACCATTCGTCTGCATACCCGTGTGCCGGTGGCAGCACCCGAGCGGGTAACGGATGCACTGCTGGACGTGCTGGAAACCGATAAAGCCTTGTGGATGGCGGTCCACATCAATCACGCGCGGGAAATGTCAGAGGCCGCACAGGCCTGCCTGAAGCGCCTTGTACGGCGCGGTGTGCCGTTGCTGGGCCAGTCCGTGCTGCTGCGTGGCGTGAATGATAGCGAGCAGGCGCTGGAAGATCTGTTTCGTAGCATGGTGGAAGTGCGGATGCGGCCCTACTACCTGCACCAGCTCGACCCGGCTCCCGGCACGGCGCGCTTCCATGTGCCCGTCGAGGAAGGCCAGAGGCTGCTGGCGGGCTTGCGCGGGCGCGTTACGGGGCTGGCCTGGCCAACCTATGTGCTGGATATTCCCGGTGGCTACGGCAAGGTGCCGCTTGGCCCGGACTATGTGGACGGCGCGTTGCAGGTGCGGGACCCGGAAGGCCGCTCGCATACGCTGCAAAGGTTATAGGAGGGTCTTATCGTGGCCGGCGACCGGCTGCGACCTCCTGCCCCAGATCCCTGGGCATCCGGGCAAAGCCGAACGTGCCGATCAGGACAATGACGGCGGTAATCAGAAACGCCATGTGAATTTCCGGCAGCCCTACAGTCGGATGCCCGTAAAAAGACTCCAGTAGTGTCAGGCAAAAGGCGGTGAAGGCGACCCCCGCGGTTGAGCCGGTCTGGCCCAGTATGGACATCATGCTGGTCGCTTTGCTGCGCTCAGCCGTGGAGATATCGGCAAAGGCGACGGTTGAGAGGCTGGTCAGTTGCATGGAGCGTGTCATGCCCGCAAAGGCCAGCGCCAGCATCAGCAGAATATCCGGCGTCTGTGGGGTGAGAAACACGAACAGCGCCAGCGAGAGCGCGACCAGAAACCCGTTGAAGAACAGGATATTCCGAAAGCCGCCCCAGCGCAGAATGGTGGAGGTAAACGGCTTGATCCCCAGATTGGCGCAAAAATAGGCCAGAAGCCATGTGCCGGCTCGTGCCGGGGAAAAGCCAAAACCAAGCTGGAAAAACAGCGGCAGCAGGAATGGCGCGGAGGAGAACACACCCCGGAAAATGAGACCCGGATAGAAAGACGCATACCGCAGGCTGTCATGCTTCAGCACAGCCAGCGAGAGGATAGGTGTGGGATGTTGGCGCAAATGCCGGATGGCCAGCACGCCCGTCACACTGCCCACCAGAATGAGGGCCAGAGCCATCAGACGGGCGGGGCCGGTCTCGGCAGAGCGTTGCAGACCCGCCAGCAGGCAGGTCAGGCTGCTGGCGCATAGCACAAGCCCGCGGATATCCAGCGGAGGTGCTTCTTCTCGCGGGGCGGAGGGCACAACCCGCAACACCGCGATAATCGCCAGCAGGCCGACAGGCAGGTTCAGCCAGAAGTTCCAGCGCCAGCCGATGGTCTGGGTAATATAGCCACCAAGCACTGGGCCGATAATAGGCGCTGTCAGAGCAGGCCAGACGGTGACGGACTGCGCCCGCATGAGATCCTGCTTAGGCGTGTAACGCAGCATGATGGCGGTGCCGATGGGCATCATGACAGCCCCGGCAAGCCCTTGCCCAATACGGGCGCAGACAAATTCTGTCAGCCCATGCGCCACCCCGCACAGAAAGGAAGAGAGCGTGAACAGCAGCATAGCCATCCACATGATGCGCTTTTCACCAATTCTGGTCGCCAGCCATGCAGCCAGCGGGGCGACGGCAGCGGAGGCCAGCATATAGGCCGTCACCCCGAGCGACAGATCCAGCGTCTTGACCCCAAAGGAGCGCGCCATCTGCGGCAGAGAGGTGTTGATAATGGCCCCGTCCAGATTCTGCATGAACGTCGCCATGGCCATAATCAGGGCCAGAAGAGGCGAGTAACGCTGAACAACGTCAGATGTGGAGGCAGGGGAAGAAGAGGGGAGGGAAGTATCAGTCCGGGGCATAGGCTTTGCGTAGCTGATTTTTCAGACAAACGCGCTATGAAAGGACGCCGTTCCCTCCCGCAGGATTATTCGCCGACTGCGCCGCCGCCGGGATGACGGCGGTCATACCCGCCATAATAGCGGGCGGTGCCTTTTTCCCCCAGACGCGGGCCGCCGACCAGAATGCCTTCCGGCATGCCCCACGGCGCATGAGGCGAGAACGTATAGCCTTCATGCTCCAGCGTTTTTTCAACGTCAGGAGAGACGGCGCCACTTTCCACTTCCACAGCTTCCGGGAGCCACTGCTGGTGCAGGCGCGGCAGGTCAATGGCCTGCTGGATATCCAGCCCGTAATCCACCACGCCTGTCACAACGGAGAGAACAATAGTGGGAATGCGGGAGCCACCGGGGCTGCCGATGACCAGCACCGGCTTGCCATCCCGTGAGAGGATGGTTGGGGACATGGAGGAAAGCGGAGTCTTGCCCGGCGCAATGGCATTGGCAGCGCTGCCCACAATACCAAACATGTTGGCGGAACCGGGCTTGGCGGAGAAGTCATCCATCTCGTCGTTCATGAAAATACCGGTGTTGCCGCCAATCACCTTCGCGCCGAACCAGCCGTTCAGCGTGTAGGTGGTGGAAATGGCAAACCCGTTCTTATCAATCACGGAGAACTGGGTCGTCTCGTGCTTCTCCGGCGTGCTGTCCCCGGCTTGCAGGGTGCTGGAAGAGACCGCTTTATCCGTGGGGATATGGGCCCGCACTTCTGCCGCGTAGGCCGGGTCGAGCAGGTGGTCTTCCGGGTTCTTCACAAAGGCCGGGTCGCCAAGGTCACGCCGGTCGGAATAGGCGTGGCGCATGGCTTCAATTTCATAGTGCAGCGCGGGGGCTGTGTGCAGGCCAAGTGCGTGCATGTCATAGCCGGAGAGAATATCCAGAATTTCGCACAGAGCGATGCCGCCACCGCTGGGCGGGGGAGCAGTTTCCACCTGAAACCCACGATACTGGCAGCGCAGCGGCGTCAGCTCACGCGGTGCGTAATGGGCAAAATCCGAGGCCTGAAGCAGGCCGCCATTTTTGTTGGACTCCGCCACAATGGCCCGCATGATCGGGCCTTTATAGAAGGCATCCGGCCCATGCTGTTCAACCTGCTCTAAAGAGCGAGCAAGGTCTTTTTGCACCAGACGGTCCCCAACCTGCAGGGGGGAGCCATCGGGCCGCAGGAAAATGGAGCGCGCAAACGGGTCCGCCCGGAAGGCGTCAGTTGAGGTGTTGAGAAGGGCAACATCGCCTTCTTCCAGCACAAAACCGTCCCGCGCCAGCGCAATGGCCGGGGCCATGACGGCTTTGCGGGAGAGGTGCCCCCATCTCTGATGCACACTATCCAGCCCGGCCACGGTGCCGGGCACGGCAACTGCTTTCCAGCCGGTGACGGACAGATCCGGGATCACATTGCCTTTGGCGTCCAGATACATATCGGCGCGCGCAGCAGCAGGTGCTTTTTCCCGGAAGTCGATAAATACGGCCTGTTTGCCCGGCTCCCGCAGCAGCATGAAGCCACCACCGCCAATATTGCCTGCTGCCGGATAGACAACAGCCAGAGCGTAGCCCATGGCGACTGCCGCATCCGCTGCGTTGCCACCCTGCGCCAGAATACGGGCCCCGACCTGCGAGGCGAGCTTTTGCGCGGAGACGGCCATGCCATGCAGCCCCGGTGTAGGGGCCTGTGGAGGCAGGCCTTCCGGCTGGCTGGTGCCGTAGGCGAGCGGATCCGGTGCATCGGCAGCCTGTGGGGCTGCGGCGAAAGACAGAGTAGGCAGGCTGCCTGCCCCGCAGGCCAGCAGAACCAATGCGGCAGAACGCAGTGCAGACAGAGTGCGGTCAGGCAGAACAGGCATGAGGCTCAGCTTTCAGTCGGGTAGGGCGGGCAGGTGTAGCCAGCGGGAGAGAGAGTGAAAATCTCATAGCCGGTTTCTGTCACGCCCAGCATGTGCTCGAACTGAGCAGACAGAGACCGGTCCCGCGTGACAGCCGTCCAGCCATCATCCAGAATTTTCACGTCAGCTTTGCCGATATTGAGCATCGGCTCAATGGTAAAGACCATCCCGGCTTTCAGCTTCATGCCTTCTCCCGGTCTGCCGTAATGCAGCACGGTGGGTTCTGCATGGAAGGTGCGGCCAATGCCGTGCCCGCAGAAATCTTCGACAATGGAGTAGCGGTTTTTTTCAGCCAGCGTCTGAATGGCGTGGCCGATATCACCCAGTGTTGCACCGGGACGCACCACTTCAATACCGCGCATCAGGCAGTCATAGGTGGTTTTGATGAGCTTGGAGGCCTTCAGCGGCACCTTGCCGACGGTGTACATGCGGCTGTTATCACCATACCAGCCATCCACAATGGAGGTGACGTCAATATTGACGATGTCACCTTCCTGCAGGGCCTTGTCACCCGGAATGCCGTGGCAGACCACATGATTGATGGAAATGCAGCAGGATTTGGGGAAGCCGCGATAGTTCAGCGGGGCCGGGATGGCACCGTGATCCAGCGTGTATTCATGAATAATGCGGTCAAGTTCCCCGGTGGTCACGCCCGGTTTGACGTAAGGGGTAATCATATCCAGCGTGGCGGCCGCAAGGCGGCCCGCGGCGCGCAGACCCACAAAATCCTGTTCGTTATGCAGAACAATACCGTTTCTGCCCGCCATGCTGAGACTCCCTTATTTATACAGCTCTCGTTTTAAAGAGAGGTGCAAAATGGAGTCAGGGCGCGGCAAAGGCAACCCGCTTCCGGGAGGGAAGCGGGTATTAAAGAAAAAATCAGGTATGATTACGTGAGGTATGGCCAGCATGCGCCCGATGTGTTGTGGCGGTAGCCGGGCGCACCTTCGCCCCGATCAGGCGGATATGGTGCCCGTTGGCAACCGGCGTTGCCAGCACGTAGCGGCGTCCATGACGCACTGTTGTGTGGCGCGCTGCCGGGGCTTCCGCCACTTCCATGGGGGCGTGGCGTGAGGAAGCCGCCGCCAGCATGATCACACGGCCACCGCGTGTGCGGTGGGAGGGAACAGTGTTGCGGGCCAGAACCAGCGGACGGGCAACAGGAGCCACACCCTCAGCGTCAAACCCACGGTCAAGCTGATCCGCCATGGCGAGTGTACGCTGGGTGTTGGAGGACGCCCCCATCACCACGCCGACCAGCCGCACATCATTGCGGAGGGCGGAGGTCACAAGGTTACGGCCTGCTTCCTGCGTGTAACCCGTCTTCATGCCGTCTGCACCGACATAGGCTTTCAGCATCGGGTTGTGGTTGGGGATCATCCGCCCGTGGAAGCGGAAGGCCGCGACAGAGAAGTAATGATAATCTTCCGGAAAGTCCGTCACGATATGGCGGGCCAGAACAGCCAGATCACGCGCGGTGGTCAGCTGGTCCGGGTCAGGCAGGCCGGAGGCATTGCGGAAGGTGGTGTTGCTCATGCCCAGTGCGCGGGCCTGCTGCGTCATCATCGCAGCAAACTGAGGCTCACTGCCGCCGCCCAGAAGTTCACCCAGAGCGCAGGCGGCATCATTGGCGGATTTGGTCACCAGAGCCAGCATGGCCTGCTCCACCGTGAGGTGAGAGCCGGGAACCAGACCGAGCTTTGAGGGTTCCATAGTGGAGGCATGGATGGAAACAGGTACAGCCTGATCCAGCGTGATGGTGCCGGCGCGCAGAGCAGAGAACGCCATATACAGCGTCATCAGTTTTGTCAGACTGGCAGGATAGCGGCGCAGATCCGGATCTTCCTGAGAAAGGACAGCTCCCGTTCTGGCGTCCATGACAATGGAGCTGATCTGCCCGGCATACTGTGCGTGAGCGGCACGCTGCGTCACAAAGCTGCCCAGCGCCACGCCTGCCATCAGGCCTGCCCATTTGCGCAGGCTGGAGCGGCGTTTACGTGGGGTTTCAGCCTGTTTGCGGCGGCCTGTTCCGTCTCCTGCTGCGTGAATATCTGGCACTGCGCGATCCTACCTGGTTTTTCTTCAGGATATTTAAGTGTGGTAATTCAGATAGTAAGACCGCGTCTATAAGAAATCTGGAGACCCCGGACTCTGGCGCGGTGATGTTGTGTGTAAAATGTCAGACCTGCATGTGGCACAAATAAGGCATTTTCCCCAGTATTGTCTTGATTTTGGAACGTTTCTCAGGCCCTAAGCCTCTTCCATCCCTCAGGTGAATACCAATATGATGTCTCATGATTTTTTCTGTCAGAAACCGGACCCGGAGTTCTAGCCCGATGGTATCGCGTCATTTTTCAGTCCTGCATGCGGGCAACGGGCCGTCACGGCGTGATGCCGGGGGGGCCGATTCGGGTGATGATCTGAACGACGTTGGCGTGGTGGTGCGGGCGCGTCCTAAAACGCGCAAGCCCGCCATGTATAAGGTTCTGATGCTCAATGATGACTACACGCCAATGGAATTTGTCGTGCATGTGCTTGAGCGTTTCTTTCAGAAGACTCGGGATGAAGCCACCACCATCATGCTCAGCGTGCACAAGCGCGGTGTAGGCGTGTGTGGTGTCTTTACGTATGAGGTGGCCGAAACCAAGGTCACACAGGTGATGGATCTGGCCCGCCAGAACCAGCATCCGCTGCAATGCACGCTTGAAAAGGACTGAGTGCGGAGCAGCAGAAAAAGCACAGGCTCCATTTTTTGTGCAGTTGTGACTCGCAATTCCTCGCAAAGCAGCCAAATATGATGTGAAGGTCCCGGACAGGGCGGCGGTTAAGCCACACCATTCCGGGCATCTGGGGAAAGGAGCGTCTCGTCATGTTGTCACGCAATCTTGAGCAGACGCTACATCGGGCACTTATTCTGGCCGGCGAGCGGCATCATGAATATGCCACGCTGGAGCACCTGCTGCTTGCCCTGGTTGATGATGCGGACGCCGTAACGGTGTTCCGGGCGTGCGGTGTTGATCTTGAACGCCTGCGCACCGATCTGACAGGTTTTCTTGATAAAGATCTGGCCGGGCTGGCCTCAGACCGCCCGACCGAACCCAAACCAACGGCCGCGTTCCAGCGCGTGATTCAGCGTGCGGCCATTCATGTACAGTCCACCGGGCGGGATGAAGTGACCGGGGCCAATGTGCTCGTGGCCCTGTTTGCCGAGCGTGAAAGCCATGCTGTGTATTTCCTGCAGTTGCAGGACATGACGCGGCTGGATGCTGTCAATTTCCTTTCTCACGGTATTGCCAAGGCACCGGACCGTTCAACGCGCCGCCCTGTAACGGGCACCGGCAACAATTCCGGCCCTGAAAAGGGTGAAGACTCTGAACGCGGTGAAGCACGCACCCAGAAAAATCAGGATGCGCTGTCGACGTATTGCGTCAATCTCAACGCCAAGGCGGAAGCCGGTAAGGTCGATCCGCTGATCGGGCGTGATGAGGAAGTTGAACGCACCATCCAGATCCTGTGCCGCCGCACCAAGAACAACCCGCTGTATGTGGGCGATCCGGGTGTGGGCAAAACAGCGATTGCCGAAGGGCTGGCCCGCCGCATTGTGGAAGGCAACGTGCCGGAAGTGCTGCTGAAGGCCACCATCTATTCTCTGGATATGGGGGCGCTACTGGCTGGCACCCGCTACCGTGGGGATTTTGAAGAACGCCTGAAAGCTGTGGTGACGGAGCTGGATCAGGACCCGCACGGCATCCTGTTTATTGATGAAATCCACACGGTCATCGGCGCCGGGGCGACGTCTGGCGGGGCGATGGATGCGTCCAACCTGCTCAAACCTGCACTGGCTGCGGGAACGCTGCGGTGCATTGGCTCCACGACTTATAAAGAGTTCCGCCAGCACTTTGAAAAGGACCGCGCACTGGTGCGCCGGTTCCAGAAAATTGATGTGCCGGAACCGAGTGTGGATGATGCCGTCAAAATTCTGCGCGGCCTGAAGAGCAGCTACGAAAAGCACCACAAGGTGCGCTACACGGATGACGCCATTCGTGGGGCGGTGGAGCTATCGGCCAAATATATTCATGACCGCAAGCTGCCGGATAAGGCGATTGACGTGATTGATGAGGTCGGTGCGTCCCGTATGCTTCAGCCGGAAGGGCGGCGGCGGAAAACCGTCAACCTGAAGGACGTGGAAGACATCATTGCCCGCATTGCGCGCATTCCGCCCAAGAGCATCTCGGCGGATGACAAGGAAGTGCTGCGGTCTCTGGAGCGCGACCTGAAGGGCATGGTGTTCGGGCAGGATCAGGCGATCGATACGCTCTCTGCGGCGATCAAGCTGTCCCGTGCCGGGCTGCGTGACCCTGAAAAGCCGATTGGTAACTATCTCTTCTCCGGTCCTACAGGCGTAGGGAAAACCGAGGTGGCGCGCCAGCTGTCCACCACGCTGGGGATTGAGCTGATCCGCTTTGACATGTCCGAATATATGGAGCGGCACTCCATCTCGCGTCTGCTGGGGGCTCCTCCGGGCTATGTCGGGTTTGATCAGGGTGGCCTGCTGACCGATGCCATCGACCAGCATCCGCATGCAGTCCTGTTGCTGGATGAAATCGAGAAAGCCCACCCGGACCTGTACAACGTGCTGCTGCAGGTGATGGACCACGGGCGGCTGACGGACCATAACGGCAAGACGGTCGACTTCCGGAATGTCATCCTGATTATGACCACCAATGCCGGGGCCTCTGACCTCAGCAAGGAAGCGATCGGCTTTGGTCGGGATGCGCGGGAAGGGGAAGATGAGGAGGCAATCAAACGCCTGTTCACCCCGGAATTCCGCAACCGCTTGGATGCCATTATCCCGTTTGCCAACCTCACGCCGGAAACGGTGGGCTGCGTGGTCGAGAAGTTTGTGCTTCAGCTGGAAGCTCAGCTTGCAGACCGTAACGTGACCATCGAGCTTTCTTCCGCAGCCAAGGAGTGGCTGGCAGAGCGTGGGTATGACCGGCTTTACGGTGCGCGTCCGCTGGGGCGTGTCATTCAGGAGTTCATCAAGAAGCCGCTGGCTGAAGAACTGCTGTTTGGCAAGTTGACTAAGGGCGGCGCTGTGAAGATCGGCCTGAAGAACGACGCACTCGTGTTCGATATCCTGCCGACCAAAACATCTGGCAGTGCAAAAGAAGATGAGGCCGGCAATGAGCGGGAAGAAGAAGCCGCCGACTGATCCGGCTTATGATTAAGACAAAAGGAAACGGCCCGTCTGGATAGTCAGACGGGCCGTTTTTTTATTCGTAGCGCGTGCCATTTACAGTCACGTAGCCCGGCACATGCCAGGATCTGCCGGTGCCGTGATGCGTCCAGTCCACGCCCTGCCGGCGGATGGAATCGTAATAGTAGCGGCCAACGACTTCCACCTGATCCCCTTTGTTGACCCACGGCCAGGCCGGGGCGTGCATTTCATCCAGCCCCGAGACAATACGGATGGACACCGTGGGCGTTACAGCAAGATAGAAATAACCATGCCAGCCGCTACGGGTGTGCTGCGCTTTGGGGCTGACAGCCAGCACGCTCCCGCAGATATGCACAGGGGTGTCTGTTCTGGCCCCGCCATTTTCAAAAGCGAGCTGTTTGGACAGAAAATCCTGATTGTCGCAGGTGGGGGAGACAGTCTGGGCGACATCAGTCCTTTCGGTATGTCTGCTGCGGGCCTGTGCCGGCGGTGTCAGGCTTGTAAGGCCTGCAAGCAGCAGAGCAGCGGCAGGAAGCAGGCGGGAATATGCCATCATAAACAACAGGACCTTTTACTTTTTCTCAGCCATCAGGCGGGCGCGATAGTCATCCAGAGATTTGGAGACTTCCGGATCAGGCTTCGGGGCTGTCTGATTTAGCCCCTTCAGGGCGCGGATAATCGCCCCAATCACCACAAGCCGGGCATACCATTTATGGTTGGAGGGCACCACAATCCACGGTGCATGCGGGCGCGCGGTCTCGGCAATGGCGTCCTGATAGGCCTTGGTATAGTCGTCCCAGTATTCCCGCTCATGCATGTCAGAGGGGGAGAATTTCCAGCGTTTTTCCGGCACGTCCAGCCGTTCCAGAAGGCGCTGGCGCTGTTCTTCTCTGGAAATATGCAGGAAGAATTTCAGCACAATCGTCCCTTGCCGGTTCAGGTAGTGTTCCAGATGGCGGATATCGCTGTAACGGCCTTTCCAGAATTCCGGCGTGTTGATTGGCCCGGGTAGATGCTCGTGGTCCAGAATTTCCGGGTGCACCCGGGTGACCAGCACATCTTCATACTGACTGCGGTTGAAAATCGCGATGCGGCCAACCTGCGGCGCTGCGGCGTGGATACGCCACAAAAATCCATGCTGGAGTTCTGCCGGACCGGGCTGCTTGAAGGAGGTGACGGTGACGCCCTGCGGGTTCACGCCGGACATCACATGCTTGATGGTGCCGTCTTTTCCCGCAGCATCCATCCCTTGCAGGATAATCAGCATGGAACTGGTCTGGTTGGCGTAGAGCAGATCCTGTAATTCCTGCAACTGCTCCTTTACTGTCTTGAGCAGCTTGGCGCCGTCTTCCTTGGTCAGTCCGAGATTACCATCATCATCCGGGTTGAATTTACTGAGATCGAATTTGTCTCCATCAGTAACGTGGTAGCTGTCCAGAGCGCGCAGGAATTTAGCGAGTTTATTCATAAATCTGCTTCTTCATTCTCTTTCCTGCCCACAGGCACGTCTGAGGGCGGAGGGTGATAAGACGGGCCACAAAGGCCAAATGGTCAGGGCCTGAAATCAGGCAGACCCACGCTGAAAAGGTTGCTAAAAAAACGCGGGCACCACATATGCACCCTATGGCTTTTCCGCATATTTCCCTTCTTGAACGCTCAGTCCGCCCCGGCGGGACGTTAACCGGCCTGCTTCTGGTGGCAACGCCAGCCCTCAGCGTAACCCCTTTTGACAGAAGTGTCATATATTTGTGCGCACATGCCTCGGGAGAGGGGGCGATGGGTCTGGTCATTAACCGTCGTCTGCCCAAACCGGGCTTTGAAGACCTGCTTGAACAGTTGGAAATTGCTCCGGCGCCGCCGTTGCGGCGGCTAGGCTTGTGTGCCGGAGGCCCGCTGGAAGATACGCGTGGTTTTGTTTTGCATTCGTCCGACTGGAAAGGCGAGGGCAGTATGCCGGTCACAGGTTCGGCCACGCTGACTGCCAGCCTGGATGTGCTGAAGGAGATTGCCGAGGGTGGTGGCCCGCGGGATGCCCTGTTAGCCATGGGGCATGCAAGCTGGGAGGCCGGGCAGCTGGAAGAGGAAATTTTCCAGCATGACGCATGGCTGCTGGCGCCCGCCAGCCGTGAGATTGTGTTCGGGCATGACCATGCCGCCAAATGGCGGCAGGCTCTGGCCTCGATCAATATCGACCCCATTCGGCTGACCGGACGCGCCGGTCACGCCTGAGGCTGGCTTAAAAGCGAAAGACGAAGTTGGACTGGTAATAGGTGCCGCTGGAGCCGCCGGCACGGTTCAGGGCGTTGGACGTCATGAAGCGCGAGACATACTGCGTCCAGGAGAGATGCGTGTTGATCTGCCAGGCAAGAGACGCCTGCGGAGCCATGCCCACAAACTTCCCCTTAAACTGATAAGGGAAGCTGTAAGAGCCGGAGGATTTGTAAACAGGATCATTCGGGCTGTAGCGCCAGAAAAGCGGATACTTGACCTGAAAGCTGAGAGATTTGAAAAATGTTGCACGGATGAGCGGAGCAACGCTGATCAGGTTTGAACCTGTCATATACGTTGTAGTGTCCAGATAGTTGGTCTGGGGGTTGAAAGGCGAGATGTAGGTGCCAATCGCCCCGGACGTTTTGCGCGCATTGCCGCCTGAATACACATCCGTTTGCAATCCTGCGAACGTATGAAAGCGATCATGCGGAATACGGTAGCCTACCAGCGTATTGAGCGCATAGGCATTCACGTTTCTGGATTGATTGGTCTTGGCGTATTTGAAGACGCCGCCCTGCCAGATGCCACCAAGAGAAAATTCAAACGGTCCGGCAATGCCATGCCAGCGTACGCCAAAATTGTTGCGTGTGTTGGACCCGTTCTGGCTGCCTTTGGCTGTGGCAATTGCTCCGGATGAACCTGAGAGTTTGTAACCCACATAAAACACATCCAGAAAGGAGTTGTATCTGTCCCCCATGAAGCGCCCATCCGGGGGTGCCCATGTCATGTTGAAACCATACAGGCGGGTATTATAGTTTTCCGTATCGTGGAACATCTTGTTCTGGCTGTCATTGGTCTGCACAAAGTCCCAGCCATCAATGCGGATGCGTGGCCAGACCATATAAGCGCGAAAACCGTTCCATGAGAGCGGGACGTTGGGCGTTTCCCGGTTGTACAGCATGTAAGAGGGGGCATCCAGAAACTGCTGCCGTCCGAACATGAAACCGCTTTTGGCCCCCAGCATGGACCATTTCGTTTCAATAAAAGCCTGCTGGGCATCAAGACGTTTGCGGTAGGTGCTGCCGTACCCATAGCCGTTCCAGCCTGCGGCATCGGCGTTGACGAGCTGGCCGAATAGGCGGACGTGGGACCCCAGATGCAGGTCTGCGCCATACAGGTTGCGCACGGCAAAGCGCCCGGAATCATTATTATGCTGTGTGCCGAGGTTAGGGCGGCTTTCAAACCAGTTTCTCAGGCGTGTCTCCCCTGAAAAACTGAGCCATATTGAGCCACTTTCATTCAACGCAATATATTTAATCAGATCAAACGGGTCTTTCCGTTTGGATTTGTCGCGCAGGCGGCTCCAGTCTTCCGCCCAGGGGGCGACACCATATTCGCCAACCGGGCCAAAACCTGCGGCCTCACCATTGCCACGGTTAAACACGCCCCAGTCATATTGATGCCCGGAAACACGCCCCTGCACACCTGTTGTCCGGACAGGCTGTCCAACAGGGTTGGCATGGGGATACAGGACCACGGGCGGCATGGGCGGAGGGGGCTGGCTGGCAGAGGGCTTCACCACAATACGCTCACGGTCCTGCGGCAGATAGACAGAGGAGGACTGGCCCGCATTTTTCTGCGTGGTTGCCTTGGGTGCCGCCGGAGAGACAGCTCCCGGTTCAGCCAGGGCACAGGACAGCGAAAGAGCGGAAGACGCCACAGCAGAAGCGAGCAGGAGTGCGTGGTTTAAGCCCGGTTTCCCGGCGAACAAGGCGTGAGAGCTGAGGCGAACCATGAGATTTTCCAGAAAGGAGCGGACAGCCGGGATTATGAGAAGTCTCATAAACACTAAATTAATTCGTATTTTGTGAATTAAACATAACACGATAAAAATCGCAATATAGGAAACGATAAAATATCGTATTAAATTTTCAGCCGGATTGGGGTGCCATGTGGTGCTGTCATCTTGTTTCTAGTGCAGAAAAATCTTCAATTTTTCGTGCTGGAATGTGGTGGGAGAATAAAATGAAAAAGCGAAATTTAAAAAACGAAATAAAATGTATATTGCTGTCAGGAAAATTAACGCGCATGATATCGTGAATTAAATATATGAGGAGCCGTGCTGTGTGTGATCGGTCGGTCAGGCAAGGCTTCTGGTAGTGCGGAGAGACTGGAATGACACATAAATCCCCCCTTCTATCCCGGCGCTCCTTTTTGGGGGCAGCCTCTCTGGCTGGCGGGCTTGTTGCCGGGGGAGGGCTGTGGGCCTCATCCTCTTCCGCAGCAAGCGCGCAGCTGCTGAATGTGTCCTACGACCCGACGCGGGAGCTGTATGCCGAGATTAACCGTGCGTTTGCGGCCTTCTGGGCCAAGGCGCATCCCGGTGAGTCAGTATTTGTCCGCACCTCCAATGGCGGGTCCGGCGCGCAGGCGCGGTCTGTGCTGGAAGGGGCTCCGGCAGATGTGGTCACCTTGGGCCTGGCTTATGACATTGATATTCTGGCGCAGCATAACTTGCTGGCGGCAGACTGGCAGACACGCCTGCCGCATAATGCCACACCCTATACCAGCACGATTGTGTTTCTGGTGCGCAAGGGAAATCCCAAAAAGATTCAGGACTGGAGTGATCTGGTGCGGGATGACGTCAAGGTCGTGACCCCCAACCCGAAAACCTCTGGTGGCGCACGCTGGAATTATCTGGCCGCATGGGGCTGGGCGCTGAAGCAGCCCGGTGGGTCGGAAGAGGCGGCGCGGGCGTATCTGAAAGCCCTGTTCAGCCATGTGCCCGTGCTGGATACCGGCGCGCGTGGGGCCACAAACAGCTTTGTGCAGCGTGGTCTGGGGGATGTCCTGCTGGCGTGGGAGGATGAGGCCCTGCTGGCAACGAAGGATATCGGGCCGGATCAGTTTGACCTCGTGGTGCCAAAACTGACCATTCTGGCCGAACCGCCAGTTGCTGTGGTGGACAGTAATGTTGCCAAACATGGCACGCAGGCTCAGGCCCAGGCGTACGTGAATTTCCTGTTCTCACCCGAAGGGCAGAGGATTGGCGCAAAGCATTATTTCCGCCCGGTTGATGCGGCTGTGGCTGCGGAAAACACGGCGCGTTTCCCCAAGGTTGAAACGTTCGATATCGCCAGTCTGGGTGGCTGGGCCGCCGTCCAAAAAAAGCATTTTAGTGAAGGCGGCGTGTTCGACCAGATTTCACAGGGCTAACACGGCGCCCGTTCTCTGTGCGGATTATAAAGGCCTGAAAGCAGACGGCGGTGGAGGGGCCATATCCGGCATGGCTCTTCCCGCAGGAGCCGTTGCTGCGCCCCACGCCGGAGGCGCGTTGAACGGGCCATAGGGCATGGCACCGGGAGCGGACATGGGGGAGAACGGAATAGGCTGCTGCTGTTCCCCCACGCCCACGGGAGCCAGCGCAAACCGGTTGCGGGGCAGGGCTTCCGGGCATTCCTCACACATCCACTGAATAATTTTTTCTCGAATTTCACAGCGCAGATCCCAGCTGCGAATGGCTGTGCGGGCGCTGGCTGTCACGCGGATCATCATGGTCTGGTCATTACAATCCGCCACCTGTGCGCTGAAGTCCTTGCCCGTCCATTGCGGGCAGGCGCGCACAATGTCTTCCAGCTTGCTGCGCAGGCGGTCCATGGGGGTGCGGTAATCGACATAGAGATAGACTGCACCAATCAGTTCCGCAGAATTGTAGGTCCAGTTTTCAAACGGTGTATCCAGAAAAAAGGCGATGGGCACAATGCGCCGCCGCCAGTCCCATGACCGCAGAACAACATAGGTGGACGTAATTTCCTCCACCCAGGTCCAGTCACCCTGAAAGGCGATGAGATCGCCCATGCGGATAGGCTGGGTCATGGCAATCTGCACGCCGGCAAACAGGTTGGCCAGAATGGGGCGCGCGGCCAGACCAACAATCAGAGACGCCGCCCCTGCCGAGGCAAACAGGCTCAGCCCATATTCCCGCACCGGCTCAAAGGTAATCAGCTCGGCGCTGACGGTCAGCATGCCGATCAGGATTTCCGCTGCCCGCCGCAGCAGGCGGACCTGTGTGGCATGCTTACGGGCCAGAATATCGTCATCCTGATCCGCTTCCGTAAAGCGGGAGAGATAGGCATCGGAAACCAGCCGAACCGTGACGATGGTGCCGTATCCCATCACGGCGACAAAGGTCATGAGCAGCAGGTGGGTCACACTGTCCAGCAGGTCCCCATGCAGGCCGCAGGCCGGAAGCGCCAGCCCCATGGCCATGATAACCACGGTCAGCCGGACAGGCCGCCGCAGAGATTTGGTAAGCGAGCGGACAAATGCGCCCCGTCGCGCGCCGGGAATGCGCATCAGAATACGGTCCGTCACCAGCCTGCTCAGCATGGCCGCCACCAGTCCAACCAGAAACAGCACCAGCAGGGAGACGAGGGACGCAGGAAGCCAGCTCAGCCAGCTTCTGAAAAAGGTGACCGCGGGGGTCAGCTGGTTCTGAACTGTTCTGGAAAGCGGGTCGTGTGTCAGGGCCGTTTCTGAAATAGACATGAAAAGAGAGAAATTATCCTCAAATAAGACAATGAACAGCATCAGACCGAAAAGAGGCTGGCTGCGCGAAAGCGCCTTGCGCTTTCCCTTGCGGTAAAAACGCATGACGAGCGGATGAGTTTAGCTGTGCGTGCCCGATACTGCGGGACGCGGCCCCAAAGGCTGGCGCGCGGGGCGCCGGGGCGGATCAGGAAACCGGAGAGGCCGGTTCTGTTTTAACGGGTTCAGCAGGCCTGCGTGCCCACCGCCATGTGCCCAGACCAAGCCGGGCAAGTTCCCGATGCATGATCATGATCGGCCACTGGCCAGACCCCTGATAGTTTCCCATGCCATCTGGCGCGGAAAGCCGTTTGGCCAGAGCTTCCACCAGTGTCACAGACCGATGGCGTCCGCCCGAACAGCCGATGGCAATAGTAGCATATTTTTTGCCTTCCTGCACAAAACGCGGCAGGACGAGCTGGAGCAGGCCGTGAATCTGGTTCAAAAACGGCAGATAATCGCTGTCTTCGGCCACATAGGCGGCTACATCAGCGTCCAGCCCGGTTTTGGGGGCCAGCGCCGGGTCGTAATGCGGATTTCTCAGGAAGCGCGCATCCAGCACAATATCCGCCTCACGCGGAAGGCCTGCCGGATAGGCGAAGGACATCAGGGCCACCGTCAGCCCTTCACCTCCGGCCCCTTCCCACGGGCTAAAGCGGCTTTCTACAAACTGGCGCAGCTCAGGAGGCGGCATGTCGGAGGTATCAATCACCAGATCAGCTGCGGCACGGAGCGGGGCAGTGAGGGCGGTTTCTTCCTCGATGCCCTCTTTGATGCTGCCATGCAGGGCCAGCGGATGGCGGCGGCGCGTGGCGGTATAGCGGCGCAGCAGCACGCTTTCTTCCGCTGTGGCGTAAATGAGTTCCACCCGCAGATTGGGGTTCATACGCAGGCGGGCGAGCGCTTCCAGCACGGCGGAGGCATCAAACCCACGGGTGCGGGAATCCACACCAATTGCAACCGGGCGTTCGGCGCGGGCGACAATATCGTCCAGCATGCCAAGCGGGGGATTATCGATCACTTCATGATCAAGATCTTCCAGAATCCGCAGAATGGAAGATTTTCCGGCACCAGACAGGCCAGAGACCAGCAGGATGCGGCGTGGGACAAGGGTATCATCCACCGTGCGCATTACAGCTGTTTCCCCTTCAGTGTCGTGACGCCTCTGGATCCGTCAGAGGCCTGAATAAAGCCTTTCCCTGACATCCGTGGCTGCATTATGCTCCGGTCCATCACCAGTGCGCAACACACAACCGCGCATGGAAGCCGGTAGATGCTGCAGAGCAAAACGGCTGGACTATACCAGATTTTAAGTTATTTGTTTGTTACGAAAGAGAAATTTGCCGTCCGTTAGGGCGTCGCAGTATGCTTTGAGGCCATGGGGAATACCGTTCAAAACAGTGCAGATCATCGGTCTGGGCCGCACGCCAGAGTAGAGCGCATTTCCGGGGGTCTCAAAATCTCCGGCCTTTGTGCGCCACATCCGGAAGGCGAAAGCATTGCCGAGCAGTGTCGCGCTGCTCTGGATGCAGGAGCCACTCTGCTGGCCGATTATGGCTATTCCATGCAGGATGTAACGCGGGTGACCTATCTGGTGTCCGACACGCGGGATTTTCCGTCCTGTTTCCCCACCCTGCGGCATGTTTTTTCCGCCATTTCCCCATCCGTGACGCTGATGTGGGTGAAGAAATTTTCCAATCCCCACGTCAAAATCGAGTTTGAACTGGGTGTTGAGCTGGGGCCGGTCTGACCTCAGGCCACCACGCGGGGTAGCCGGACCGTAAAGCGCGCCCCGGCAATGTGTCCTTGTGCATCATGCCGGTTTTCCACCGAAATGGTGCCGTGAAGGGCATCCACAATCTGGCGGCTGATCGACAGGCCCAGACCGGAATGCTGGCCAAAATGCTCTTCCTTGGGTCGTTCGGAATAAAAACGGTCAAAAATGGAATCGAGCTTGGCCTGAGGGATGCCCGGTCCTTCATCCGAGACGGACAGTGCCACCATATTCCCCACCGGCGCAGCTTCCAGAAGAATGCGGCCATTGGGCGGGGAGAAGGAAATGGCGTTGCCGATCAGGTTGCGCAGCACCTGCACCAGACGATCTTCCACTGCCAGAACCCGGAGCGGATGTTCAGGTGAATCCCCTTCGCTATGCGTCAGGATAATCGGTTCACCCTCCTTACGGGTGGCCTGATGGATTTCTGCCAGAACAGACAGGAGCGGTACAACCGAGATGGCCTCCGTCTGGGCGCGGGACATTTCGGCATCCAGTCGGCTGGCGTCAGAAATATCGGTAATCAGTCGGTCCAGACGCAGCACGTCATCATTGATAATAGTCAGCAGGCGACGCTTCTGGTTGAGGTCTTCAATCCGCAGCAGAGTTTCAATGGCCGAGCGGATGGAGGAAAGCGGGTTCTTGATCTCGTGGCTGACATCCGCTGCAAAACGCTCAATGGCGTCCATCCGCTTCCACAAAGCCTGTGCACTGGCCTGAAGCGCACGGGCCAGATCCCCAATTTCATCCCGACGGGCCAGCAGGCGGGCAGGCACGGTGCCGGTGCGGCCCGAGGACTCGCGCATGATCTGTGCTGACGCCGCCAGCCGCAGCAGCGGGCGGGCAATGGTGAGCGACAGATACCATGAGAGCAGCACGGTAATGACCAGCACCATCAGGAACAGGGAAAGGATGGAAGAGCGGATGGCAAACAGCGCGCGATCAACCTGAGAAGCCGCGCGGGTGAGCTGAATAATGCCAACCGTCCGCCCTTCATGAATGACTGGTTCGGCGACCGTGATAATCAGCCGGCCATTCGCCGTGCGCCGGATATAGGGCGGGGCTTCCGGCGGAGGGCGGGAGAACGTGCCGTTGGCGTCCGTGGGGCGGGCCGGGTCTGCCGGAATGTCCGCCTCATTGGTGTCCAATGTGACAATGCTGGAACTGTGGCTGCTCCAGAGCCAGGTCAGAAGCCGTTCATACACACCCGGTGGCGGGTGTAGCCGATGAAACGGCGGCGGCTGATGCTCATCGGAACGGGTGGGTGGGGGCGGCCGCGGCAGTCCATCTGGCTGGTCGGCGAGGTTATCGGCCAGTAACTGGCCGTCCGGGCCAAACAGGCGGGCATGGGCGTTGGGGCTGGGTTCAGTCAGTCGGAGCAGCAGGGGGCGGGCCAGTGTGGATTCAAGCGTGAACCCGTCCGGCCCGGTACCATGATGATTGCTGCGCACGGCAATCTGCCCCAGCGCGCCCGCATAAATACGAGCCTGTTCTCGCAGGCCTGTGACTTCCGTTGCCAGAAGACTGTTCCGAAACTGGTTGAGGAACAGCATGGTGATGGCCAGCAGCACCAGAGGCAGCACATTGACCAGCATGATACGCCGCATGAGCGGGGAGATCAGCCGTGTGCGGGAGGCCTCATAAGCAGCTGTGGCTTCCACCCCACCCTTGCGCGGAGCCTGACCGGGAATGCGGATACGCCGCAGCCCGGAGGACAGGGTGGACGAGACAGACATGCGTTTCCGGCTGGTCATGCGCCGGTCTCAGTCTTCTTTATAGCGGTAGCCAATGCCGTACAGCGTTTCAATCTGATTGAAATTGTCATCCACCTGCCGGAATTTTTTCCGCACACGCTTGATGTGGCTGTCGATGGTGCGGTCATCCACGTACACCGTGTCACCATAGGCGGCATCAATCAGCTGATCGCGGGATTTGACGAGGCCGGGGCGCATGGCAAGCGTCTTGACCAGCAGAAATTCCGTGACCGTCAGCGGCACGTCTTCCCCGTTCCATGTACATTTATGGCGCAACTCATCCAGAGAGAGGGCGCCGCGCACCAGTGCGCCGCCAGCCGGTGCGCCGCTGGCTTCTGCCCGGCTGGCTTCGTTCCGGCGCAGCAGGGCGCGGATCCGTTCCAGCAGCAGGCGCTGGGAGAAGGGCTTGGTGATATAGTCATCCGCGCCCAGCCGGAGGCCCATCAGCTGGTCAACTTCCTCATCCTTGGAGGAGAGGAAGATCACCGGCAGATGGGAGCGGGCCCGCAGGCGCTGCAACAGTTCCATGCCATCCATGCGGGGCATCTTGATGTCCAGAACGGCCAGATCAACCGGATAGGCTGTCAGGCCCTGAAGAGCCGATTCGCCATCCGTATAGGTGCGGACGTTAAAACCCTCCGCCTCCAGAGTCATCTGGACCGATGTCAGGATATTACGGTCGTCATCAACCAGAGCGATCGTCTGCTTGGTGCGGTCTGCCATGGTGTGCGTTTTCCTTCCTCGCGGTCAGCGCAAGCCAGTCAGCATACGCGTATCCGCACCGGTGCGCTATGGGCAACGGTTTCCAGTCTGTCCAATTTTTGAGCACGTGCCGGCGCGCGTGTAAAATTGGTTGCAAAATCAGCATGGCAGGCGTTGCGGGTCTTGTCGCGTCCCATCACGTTGCTTACTTCTTGAAGCATGACCCAAGATACAGATCCCACACAGGTTGAGACGCAGGCCGCACCGGCTGCGTCCGACCACGTCGCCCCGCCTCAGGACGCCGCCGAAGCCGGGGCAGAACAGGCAACCGAGCAGTCTCCCGTCGAGCAGCGCATTGCCGAGCTCGAGCAGGAAGCTGCCGAGATGAAAGAGAAGTGGCTGCGTTCTGAGGCTGAAAATCAGAACCTGCGCACCCGCGCCAAGCGCGATGTGGACGATGCCCGCCAGTATGCTGTGCAGAAATTTGCGCGGGATGTGGTGGAAGCCGCTGAAAACATGCGCCGCGCCCTTTCCAGCCTGCCGCCTGCGCAGGAAGGGGAAGATACCGTCATCACCAAGATGCGTGAAGGGATTGAAAGCACCGAAAGGTCCTTCATCTCCATTCTGGAACGGCACGGCATCAAGTGTGATGACCCGTCCGGCAAGGCATTTGACGCCAACCTGCATCAGGCCATGGCGGAACAGCCCAGCGCTGACCATGCACCGGGAACGGTCATGCAGGCCTGGACCCCCACATGGACGCTGCATGGCCGCCTGCTGAAGCCGGCTATGGTCGTGGTGGCCAAGGCCGAAGAATAAATCCGGCCCGTGGTGCCCCGGATACCGGGCGGGAGGTGGAAAAAATTGTTTCCCGCCCGGTGTCTGGACCTTGAAAGAGGTTTTGGGGCACCATACATCAGGCTTAACATTCATGGCCGGTTTTCAGTGTGAAAGCAGGCCGGAAGAGATAGGACCCCGTCCGGTGCTTCGGGCCAGACCGGGTCGCTTAAAGGAGCAGACATGAGTAAAGTTATCGGTATTGACCTTGGCACGACCAACTCCTGCGTTGCAGTGCGTGAAGGTAACGAAAACCGCGTTATTGAAAACAGCGAAGGCGCCCGCACCACCCCGTCCATGGTTGCATTCACCGAAGGTGGTGAAATGCTGGTCGGGCAGGCTGCAAAACGTCAGGCTGTGACCAACCCGGCCAACACGCTCTACGCTGTCAAGCGTCTGATCGGCCGCCGGTATGACGATCCGACCGTCCAGAAAGACAAGGAAATGGTCCCCTACGCCATCGTCAAAGGCGATAATGGCGATGCATGGGTCGAGGCGCGCGGCAAGAGCTATGCCCCCTCTCAGATTTCCGCTTTCGTGCTCGGCAAGATGAAAGAAACCGCTGAGGCTTACCTCGGTGAAAAAGTAACGCAGGCCGTGATTACGGTTCCGGCTTACTTTAACGATGCCCAGCGTCAGGCCACCAAAGATGCCGGTCGTATCGCTGGTCTTGAAGTCCTGCGTATCATCAACGAACCGACGGCTGCTGCCCTTGCTTATGGCATGGAAAAGAAAAGCGGCGGCACGGTGGCTGTGTATGACCTTGGTGGCGGCACGTTCGACGTTTCCGTTCTGGAAATCTCTGACGGCGTGATCGAAGTGAAATCTACCAACGGTGATACGTTCCTGGGTGGTGAAGACTTCGATAACCGCATCATCGGTTATCTGGCTGACGAGTTCAAACGTGAGCAGGGCATTGACCTGCGGTCTGACAAGCTGGCTCTGCAGCGCCTGAAGGAAGCTGCTGAAAAGGCGAAGATCGAACTGTCTTCCTCCAAGGAAACGGAAATCAACCTGCCGTTCATCACCGCTGACGCTTCCGGTCCGAAGCATCTGGTGCTGAAGCTGACCCGCGCCAAGCTGGAAAGCCTTGTTGATGACCTGATCCAGCGCACGCTGGAACCCTGTAAGGCCGCTCTGAAAGACGCTGGCGTGTCTGCTTCCGAAGTGGATGAAGTCATCCTCGTCGGTGGTATGACCCGTATGCCGAAGGTGATCGAAGCTGTTAAGCAGTTCTTCGGTAAAGACCCGGCCCGTAACGTGAACCCGGATGAAGTGGTCGCCATTGGTGCTGCTATTCAGGGTGCCGTTCTGAAGGGTGACGTGAAAGACGTTCTGCTTCTGGACGTAACGCCGCTGTCTCTGGGTATTGAAACGCTGGGTGGTGTCTTCACCCGTCTGATCGACCGGAACACGACGATCCCGACCAAGAAGAGCCAGACCTTCTCCACGGCGGAAGACAACCAGAACGCTGTGACCATTAAGGTCTATCAGGGCGAACGTGAAATGGCGGCTGATAACAAGCTGCTGGGGAACTTCGACCTGACGGGTATTGCTCCGGCTCCGCGCGGCGTGCCGCAGATTGAAGTGACGTTCGATATCGACGCCAACGGCATTGTGTCCGTGTCCGCTAAGGACAAGGCGACCGGTAAAGAACAGCAGATCAAGATCCAGGCGTCCGGTGGTCTGTCCGACAGCGATATCGACAAGATGGTGAAAGACGCTGAAGCGAATGCTGAAGCCGATAAAGCCAAGCGCGAACAGGTTGAAGTGCGGAACAACGCAGAAAGCCTCGTGCATCAGGTCGAAAAGTCTCTGACGGAATCTGGTGACAAAGTGCCGGCTGCTGACAAGACGGAAGCTGAAAGCGCGATTGCCGCTGTCAAAACCGCTCTGGAAGGCACCGATGCCGAAGCCATCAAGACCGCCAGCGATCGTCTGACGCAGGCTGCCATGAAGGTTGGTGAAGCCGTCTACAAAGCTGGTCAGGCTGGTGAAGGCGCACCGGAAGGTGAAGCCGGTGCTGCTGGTGCCAAGCCGAACGACGAAAAAATCGTCGATGCGGACTTTGAAGACGTGAACGACAAAAAGTCCTGATCGGACGCTTTAACCCGCTGCCACCTTGCATCATGCAGGGTGGTGACGGCTTTTTTCTCCGGCGTCCGCGCTTCCTGGAAGGCGGGCGCCGTTTGTCATTTTCAGACATCTGCTGCGCTTTTGTAAAAGGCAGTTTCCTGCAAGAGGACTTCCATGGCCACCAAGATTGATTATTACGAAATTCTTGAAGTTAGCCGGACGGTTTCATCCGATGAACTCAAGAAGGCTTATCGTAAACTGGCCATGAAATATCACCCGGATCGTAATCCGGGCGATGAAGCAGCTGAAGCCAAGTTCAAGGAAATCAATCAGGCGTATGACGTCCTGAAAGATGAGCAGAAGCGCGCAGCATATGACCGGTTTGGCCATTCTGCCTTTGAAAATGGCGGCGGCGGTGGCCCCGGCGGCTTTGACTTTAACGGGTTTGGCGGCGGTGGCGGTCTGGGCGACATCTTCGAGCAGATGTTTGGTGACATGATGGGTGGCCGCCGTGGCGGTGGCCGTGCCCGCACGGGTAACGATATCCAGACTCATGTTGAAATCACGCTGGAAGAAGCCTTCTCCGGCGTGAAAAAGGACGTAAAGATCATCACGCGCGTAGCGTGTGAGTCCTGCCACGGTACCGGCTCCAACGCCGGTGAATCCGGTGTGGAAACCTGCCCGAGCTGCCATGGTGCGGGCAAGGTACGGGCGCAGCAGGGCTTCTTTGTGGTGGAACGGCCTTGCCCGACCTGTCACGGGGCTGGTCGCGTTGTGAAAGACCCCTGTAAGGTCTGCCATGGGGAAGGGACGGTCGAAAAAGAACGGACCCTCGCTGTGCAGATCCCGGCCGGTGTGGAAGATGGCACCCGTATCCGCATTACGGGCGAGGGCGAGTCTGGCGGGCAGGGTGTGCCGGCGGGCGATCTCTATGTCCACGTCTCTGTTTCAGAGCACGGGATTTTCCAGCGTGACGGGGCCAATATCTATTGCCGCGTGCCGCTCCGTATGGGGCAGGCTGCTCTGGGCACAGAAATTGAAGTGCCGGTGATTGATGGAAACCGCGCCAAGGTCAAAATCCCGGCTGGCACGCAGACAGGCGCGCATTTCCGCCTGCGTGGCAAAGGCTTCTCCGTTCTGCGCTCCAGCGCACGAGGCGATATGTATATTCAGGTGACGGTGGAAACCCCGCAGCATCTGAACAAACGCCAGAAAGAGCTGCTGGAAGAGTTTGAAAAAGAAGCCGGTGAGAACGTGAAAGGCAGCCCCGAACATACGGGCTTCTTCGCACGCGTTCGGGATTTTTTCGAAAATAAAGGCTGAGACTGCGTTCGTCGTCTCCCTGATGGTTTTCTCCAAAAGCCGGGCACTTTATGTGTCCGGCTTTCTGGTATGGTGTCTGTAAAAAGAAGGGCTTTTCCGCATGACAAATCATGAGCTGCGCATCGGCATTGCAGGGATTACGGGCCGTGTGGGCCGCTTGCTGGTGGAAGAAGTGCAGGCCGCAGGCGCTGTGCTGGCAGGCGGCACCGTGCGTGATAAAGCTCAGGCGACCGGCCTACCGGACGGGCTGCCCCTGTTTACGGATATGGCCGGTCTGGCCGCGGTGAGTGATGTGGTGATTGATTTCACCCATGCGGACACTGTGGTCCCCCACGCGCAGGCTTTAGCGGAGCAGGGCACTGCGTGGGTGCTGGGCACGACCGGCCTTTCAGACGCCCAGCAGGCGGCCGTCCTGAAGGCAGCGGAGACGATCGGGGTTGTGCATGCGGCCAATTTTTCTGCAGGCGTCACGCTGGTTCGTCGTCTGGCGCAGATGATGGGGCAGGCGCTTCCTGCCGAGTCTTACGATGCTGAGATTGTAGAAATGCACCACCGGCAGAAAGTGGATGCGCCGTCCGGCACCGCGCTGGCGATTGGCGAGGCCGTGGCGAAAGGTCGCGGCGTCGTGCTGGCCGACGTGAAGGAAAGCGGGCGTGATGGGCATACAGGCCCGCGCAAGCCGGGAGCTATCGGGTTTGCGGCACTCCGGGGCGGCCAGATTGTGGGGGAGCATGAGGTTCTGTTTACCTCTGCGGATGAGCAGATCACCCTGACACATCGGGCGTTTGACCGTCGCGTGTTTGCCACGGGTGCAGTGCGCGCAGCCCTTTGGGTGCAGGACCGTCCGGCTGGCTATTACGGGATGGAAGAGGTGCTGGGCCTGCCGCCCTGCTGAACGCATTGCACTTTTTTTAAGTGCTGCCCTTATTTACATTTTTAATCGTGATTTTTTCTTTTATCCGCTTCTAAAGGGCTGAATTCTGCGGTCTGCACCGCAGAATAGGGTCGGGCGGATACTGGAAAAATACGTGCTGCAGGCCGGCAGAACTATGGTCCTGATGGCTGCATAGCCGCAATACACTTGACCATCGGCCACTATTCCGCCACACGGTCCCGTCGCCTTTTCTTAAGGTGGCGGTCACAATTCCTAATTCACTAGTGCGTGGGGCAGACGGCACCATCATGCGTAAAGACGGCGATTTCCTGTTCACTTCGGAATCTGTTTCCGAAGGTCATCCCGACAAGGTTGCGGACCGGATCAGCGATACTGTTCTGGATGCTTATCTTGCAGCGGACCCGGAAGCCCGCGTGGCCTGTGAAACCATGGTGACCACAAACCGGATCATCCTGGCTGGCGAGGTTCGCGGCCCTTCTTCCATCACATCCGAAGGCCTGATTCAGGCAGCGCGCGATGCGGTGAAGGACATTGGTTACGATCAGGAAGGCTTCTCCTGGCGTACGGCGGATGCAGCCAACTACCTGCATGCCCAGTCTGCTGATATTGCAGTGGGCGTGGACAGCGCTGGCGAGAAAGATGAAGGCGCTGGCGATCAGGGCATCATGTTCGGTCACGCGTCTACCGAGACCGACACTCTGATGCCGGCCACCATTTATTATGCACACCGCATCCTGCATGAAATTCGTGATCTGCGCCGTGCGGGTGACCCGCGTGCAGCAGGCTTGCAGCCGGATGCCAAAAGCCAGGTCACACTGCGCTATTCCAACGGTCGCCCCGTTGGCGCCACGTCCGTGGTGATCTCCACTCAGCATGACGAAGGCGTGAGCCAGAAGAAGCTGCGTGAAGAACTGGGTGACATTGTGCGTAACGTGCTGCCGGAAGGCTGGATGCCGCCGGAAGACGAATTCTACGTCAACCCGACCGGTATCTTCGTCATCGGTGGTCCGGATGGTGACTGCGGTCTGACGGGTCGTAAGATCATTGTGGACACCTATGGTGGTGCAGCTCCGCATGGCGGCGGTGCATTCTCCGGTAAGGACCCCACAAAGGTTGACCGTTCCGCAGCCTATGCCTGCCGCTATCTGGCCAAAAACGTTGTGGCCGCTGGTCTGGCAGAGCGTTGCACGCTTCAGGTTTCCTACGCCATTGGCGTGTCTCATCCGCTGTCTGTTTATGTGGACCTGGATGGTACTGGCAAGGATGTGGACGAAGCCCGTCTGGGTTCTGTGCTGCGTGAGGTCATGGATCTCTCCCCGCGCGGTATCCGTAAGCACCTGCGTCTGAACCGTCCGATTTACGCACAGACCTCTGCATATGGGCACTTTGGCCGTACACCGGATGATGCGCGTGATGACTTTACGTGGGAGCGCACCGATCTGGTGGATGCCCTGCGTGGCGCCTTCAACCGCTAAGGTCAGACGACACGATGACGGAGGAAGTACGCGGACCGGACGTTAAGCCGTCGCCCGAACGACTTTACGGGCGGCCGCGCGGCCATTCTCTGCGTCCCCGTCAGCAGCGCCTTTTAGACGAGGCGCTGCCCCGCCTGCGCTTTCCGCTGGATCGCGCAGCGGACCCGGCCACAGCCTTTGGCCGCCCACCACAGCAAATCTGGTTTGAAGTCGGATTTGGCGGTGGGGAACACGTGGTCGGGCAGCATAATGCCCACCCCGATGTTGGCTATATTGCCTCAGAAGTTTTTGATAACGGCCTGTGTTCTCTCCTGACCCGCTTTGTGCCGGTTGGAGAAGAAGCCACATCCGCCATCCCAGACATGCTGCGCCTGTGGGATGATGATGCCCGCGTACTGCTGCGTGCACTGCCCGATGCTTCTGTGGACCGGTTGTTCCTGATGTTCCCGGACCCGTGGCCCAAGGCTCGCCACGCCAAACGGCGCTTCATGCACCCGGAAAACGTGAGCCTTGTGGCGCGTGTGCTCAAGCCCGGTGCTGTGTGGCGCGTGGCAAGTGATGATCCGACCTATCAGGCATGGGTTGAGGAAGTCATGGCTGCCCAGCCGTTTTTTGAAGCCCCCCTGCCCGTTTCTGAACGGCCGGAAGGCTGGTTCCCCACCCGTTATGAAGCCAAAGCAATCGCTGCTGGCCGCCAGCCGCTCTACTGGACCTTTACGCGCCGTTGAGACCCTTTTCCGGGGCGGTAAGGTTGCCCTTGGGCGGCTTGTTGGCTAATGAGCCGCTTTGAAATCAGGTTTAGCCGTGCGAAAGGTCCGCCCATGAGCCAGACGACGCAACCCGTGCGCCGCGCGTTAATTTCTGTTTCCGACAAAACGGGGCTTCTTGACCTCGGTCGCGCGCTGGTTGCGCACGGTGCGGAAATCCTTTCCACAGGCGGCTCTGCCCGCGCGCTGCGTGAAGCTGGTCTTCCGGTTACCGAGGTGTCTGATCACACCGGGTTCCCGGAAATTCTGGATGGCCGCGTGAAAACGCTCGTGCCCCAGATCCACGGCGGCATTCTTGGTCGGCGTGATCTGCCAGCTCATGTCGCGCAGATGGAAGAGCACAAGATCGCTCCGATCGATCTGGTCGCAGTCAATCTCTACCCGTTTGAAAAAACGGTAGCTTCCGGCGCTGGCGCTGAAGACTGCATTGAAAATATCGATATTGGCGGCCCCGCGCTGATCCGTGCGGCAGCCAAAAACCACGGCCATGTGGTGGTGCTGACCGATACGGCCCAGTATGCCGGGCTGATTGATGCTCTGGGGCAGGGTGGCAGCACGCTTGAACAGCGCCGCGCTTATGCAGGCGCTGCGTATGCCCGCACTGCTGCTTATGATGCCGCCATTGCCGCATGGTTTGCCGCGCAGGCACAGGACACGCTGCCGGAACGCTTTGTGCTGGCTGGCCAGCGGGCGGAAGTGCTGCGCTATGGTGAAAACCCGCATCAGCAGGCCGCGTTCTACAAGGATGGCAGCACGCGCCCCGGCGTCGCAACGGCTGTGCAGGTGCAGGGCAAGGCGCTTTCCTACAACAACATCAACGATACCGATGCGGCGTTTGAAGCCGTGGCCGAGTTTGACCGTCCGGCTGTCGTTATCGTCAAACACGCCAACCCGTGTGGCGTGGCTGTGGGTGACACGCTGTCTGCCTGCTGGGACAACGCGCTGCGGTGTGACCCGGTCTCCGCTTTTGGCGGCATTGTGGCGCTCAACCGCACGCTGGATGCGGAAACGGCAACCAAAATCGCTGGTATTTTCACCGAGGTTATCGTCGCCCCGGATGCGGATGAAGAGGCGAAAGCCATTCTGGCCCGCAAGAAAAACCTGCGTCTGCTGCTGACGGGCGGTCTGCCTGATGCTGCGGCTTCTGGTGTGGTTGTGCGGTCTGTGGCCGGTGGTTTTCTGGCCCAGACGCGGGATAACGGGCAGATCAAACCCGAGTCCCTGCGTGTGGTGACCAAGCGCGCTCCGTCCGCGCAGGAAATGGAAGACCTGATGTTTGCCTTCCGTGTGGCTAAGCACGTGAAGTCCAACGCCATTGTCTATGCCAAAAACGATGCCACGGTCGGCATTGGCGCAGGCCAGATGAGCCGTGTTGACTCTGCCCGCATCGCCGCCAGCAAAAGCGGGGAAGCGGCTAAGGCAGCCGGGCTGGATGCACCGCTTACGCAGGGTTCTGTGGCGGCGTCTGATGCGTTCTTCCCGTTTGCCGACGGGCTGGAAACCATTGTGGCTGCCGGTGCGACCGCGGTGATTCAGCCGGGTGGCTCTATCCGGGATGATGAAGTGATTGCTGCGGCGGATGCTGCGGGAATTGCCATGGTCTTCACTGGTATGCGTCATTTCCGCCACTGACACGCTTTTCCGGCTCTTGCCGGACGCGCGTTCCTGACGAACAATGGCGCAAAGTCTTCCTTATTCTGGCCTGAGGTCTGTAATGCCTCAGGCCAGACTTCTCTAATTGGTTGATCCATGCGCCATCTGCTTTCCCTTCCAGCTTTCCTTCTGGCTTCTTCTGTGGCCTTCGCAGCACCTGCCCATAAGGCACCCGCCGGGCAGCAGAGTGCGGCCAGTTTTGCCTCTCACCAGACGGTGACGGAAAAGGAAGCTGACGGGGTTTATGACCTTTCAGGCCTGCCGCATTTTAGCGGGCAGGTGATGCAGTTTTTGCCTTCTTCCCACGGCAGCGTCACGGGCTTCATCCTGCATGATGGCACACAGGTGTTCATCTCCCCGGATCAGGGCCATACGCTGGCCGGTCTGATCAAACCCGGTGATACAGTGGATATTCGTGGCCTGAAGGGCCGCACGCTGCCCATTATCCGGGCCTTCGGCCTCACCAGCCCGCGTGGCCGGGGTATGCAGGACACCTTTATTGCCATGCCCCGCCAGTCCACCGAGATGATTGCAGGCCCGGATCTGGTGCTGCATGGCGAAGTCTGGATGCCGCTTTATGATCTGGACGGCCAGTTGAATGGCGCGGTCCTGAAAGATCATTCCGTTATTTATCTCCCGCCGCGTGAGGCAACGCGTCTTGCTGCCTGGCTCAAGCCCGGTCAGATGCTCTATGCCGTTGGCACGGGCAGCAGCGGGGAACTGGGTGTCGCCATCGATGCGCGAGCAATCGGCCCGGCTTCCAACCAGATGGTCGGGGTTGCTGTTGGCAATGCGCCTCCGCCGGGTCCGGCTCCGGGAAGTGCCGGGTATGACATTATTCCGGGTTCTGAAGGTCACTGACAGGCTGGTCTGTCTCGTTTCTAAACCGAGAGAACTTTTTGAGTCTTCCTGCGTTGGATTGGGGGAAGCGCAAAGCCGCAGTGCTCTTCTGGAGCACCTGCGGCGTTCTTAAGGAGAGACGAGATGGCTATTTTACGGTGGGTTCTGACCTTTCTGATATTGGCGCTGATTGCCTCCCTGTTCGGGTTTGGCGGTGCCGCCTCCAGCTTTGCTGGTGTTGCTAAAATTCTGCTGTTTATTTTTGTGGTGCTGCTGGTGGTCAGCTTCTTCTTTGGTCGCACACCCAGATAGTTCAGGGTTTGGCTAAGAGGTCTTTCAAGGCTGGTTAAAAACAGAGAAGCGTGTGGTCTTATCAGGCCACACGCTTTTTTTATGGGCCTGCCCTTAAGGAGGGTGTTTAAAAAACTTAGGATTTCAGGCGCAAAAGGGGACCCTATGGAACAGATTGTCTGGTCAGATTTTGAAAAGGTCATGATCGTGGCGGGGACTATCCTCCGTGTCGAGCCTTTTCCGGAAGCACGGAAACCCGCC
>NZ_JOPG01000078.1 GCF_002153605.1 Acetobacter malorum
AAGGCCTTCAGCTTAGTCATGTTAGCGGACGTTCCTTTGGAGGCACGCTCACAGTCCAGACGCCTCCAGTTCTTCAGTGTGGATCTGCTGTGCACATGGAGGGATCAGGCCTGTGCTGTCCGGATGAGAGACGCGTTCATGAATGGGTTTTTACTCGACATAATTGACCGTCTGTCGACTCAGAAAAAACAAAGCAGACA
>NZ_JOPG01000079.1 GCF_002153605.1 Acetobacter malorum
TCCATCTGTTCGGGCGTGCAGAAAATATGGGCGTCATCCTGCGTAAAGGCACGCACACGCATGAGACCGTGAAGTGCTCCCGAAGGTTCAAAACGATGAACCTTACCGAATTCTGCCATGCGGAGTGGCAGATCACGATAACTTTTCAGTCCCTGCCGGAAAACCTGCACACCCCCAGGGCAGTTCATGGGCTTGAGAGCGTAGGTACGTCCCTCAGTCTCGGTGGTGAACATGTTCTCCCCGAATTTGTCCCAGTGACCGGAGGCTTTCCACAGAGACAGATC
>NZ_JOPG01000080.1 GCF_002153605.1 Acetobacter malorum
TGTAGAGGACGTAATCGCGATACGACGCGGCTTCATCGCTTCGGGTATCTCACGTTTCAGAGTAATGGACAGAAGTCCGTTCTCGAAGTGCGCATCGGTGACTTTCATATGCTCGGCCAGATCGAAGCGGCGTTCGAATTCTCTGCCCGCAATACCCCGATGGAGATATTCGGCGGCGCTTTGCGGCTCCGGCGCCTTTCGTCCTGTCACGACAAGAGTATTGCGCTCCTGTGTGATCGTAAGGTCGGCCTCGGCAAGTCCGGCAACCGCCATGTCGATCCGGTAATCATCCTCACCGGTCTTGACGATATCGTAAGGCGGCCAGTTATCGACCGCTGGAATCCGGCTGGCGAGATCAAGGGCGTTGAGCATTCTGTCAAAACCCACGCTCGAACGGAACAGGGGGGCAAAATCAACGGTGGCTCTCATAGCCATATCCTCCTTTGAGCAACATGGACACAAGATCAAAACTGATAGTTCTGTCTGCCGACCCCTTTGGCGGCCGGCAGATTCAATCTGGGCACTCCGTGCATGGTGTCAAGAGGTATCAAAAATGCAGAAAGGCAGGTTTGGGCGTCCTCAATCGTTCGCGTGTTCAGAGTGGACCAGAACAATGCCTGATAGCATCGGATGGAAGTTGCT
>NZ_JOPG01000081.1 GCF_002153605.1 Acetobacter malorum
TATCCGAATGGACAATGGCCCTGAATATGTCAGTCATACGGTGGTTTCATGGGCCGAAAAACAGGGGATTACCCTGATCTATACGCAACCGGGCAATCCGCAGCAGAACGCCTATATTGAACGCTACAACAGAACTGTCCGGCAGGAATGGCTGGAGCAGCATCTATTTGAAAGCATTCAGGACGTGCAGGAAGTCGCAACACAATGGCTCTGGACATATAACCATGACAGACCCAATATGGGGAACGGCGGGTTCACACCCGCCCAGAAACTAAAAGCAACTGTCTAAATTCTCAGTCAGAACCCCATTAAAAAAGGGGGGATTACC
>NZ_JOPG01000082.1 GCF_002153605.1 Acetobacter malorum
GCCGTGGCTGGTCCCGGGGCTGAACGGCTGATCGTCATCCTCAACGATAACGAGATGTCCATCGCCCCGCCGGTCGGCGCGATGTCCAACTACCTCTCCCGCCTGATGTCCTCCCGCAAGTTCATGGGCCTGCGGGAACTGGCCGGGAAAGTCGTCAAGAAGCTCCCTGCCCCGGTGGAACGCACTGCCCGCAAGGCGGACGAGTATGCCCGCGGCATGATTACCGGCGGCACGCTGTTTGAAGAGCTGGGCTTCTATTACGTCGGCCCCGTGGACGGGCATGACCTGCCGCAGCTGGTCGCCATCCTGCGCAACCTGCGCGATACGGATAACGGCCCCATCCTGCTGCATGTGATGACCGAAAAAGGCCACGGCTATCAGCCCGCCGAAAAGGCCGGGGACAA
>NZ_JOPG01000083.1 GCF_002153605.1 Acetobacter malorum
GCCGAGTTTGATGAAGGCCCGATTGCCCTGCGCTACCCGCGTGGCGGGGGGCTGGGTCTGGAGCTGCCGGCAGAAGGTCAGGTTCTGGAAATCGGCAAGGGCCGGATTATCCGGGAGATGGGCCGTCAGGCCGGGGGCGAGAAAGGGGGTATTGCCATCCTCTCGCTCGGCCCACGGCTGAAGGAAGCCCTGAAAGCCGCCGATCTGCTCACGGCGCAGGGCCTGCCCCCGACCGTGGCCGATGCCCGCTTTGCCAAGCCGATTGATACCGCTCTGGTGGAAAATCTGGCCCGCAACCATGCAGTGCTGATCACGCTGGAAGAAGGCTCTGTTGGCGGGTTTGGCGCGCAGGTCGGCCAGCATCTGGCCAATACGGGCCTGCTGGATCATGTCCGCTTCCGCCCCATGACCCTGCCCGATATCTTCATCGATCATAACACCCAGGACGCCCAGTA
>NZ_JOPG01000084.1 GCF_002153605.1 Acetobacter malorum
CTCCCCGAATTTGTCCCAGTGACCGGAGGCTTTCCACAGAGACAGATCCATGATGTCAGGCGTGTTGACCTCCACATAGCTTTCCGTGCGCTGACGCTTACGCAAATAGGCGAGGAGTGTCTGGAATAATGTCCATCCATTGGGATGCCAGAATACGGCCCCCGGTGCTTCCTCCTGAAAATGGAAGAGATCCATCTCACGACCAAGTCTGCGATGACCACGCAGCATGGCCTCCGCCCGCTGTTTTTCCCACGCTTCGAGCTCCTGTTCGTTACGCCAGGCCGTGCCGTAAATCCGCTGGAGCATTGCTCGGTTGCGGTCGCCTTTCCAGTAAGCGCCCGCCGTTTCCAGCAGACGAAAAGCATGACCCACGTCTGCTGTGTTGGAGAGATGTGGTCCACGACACAGGTCCACGAAATCACCCTGTCGATAGAACGTCAGAACAGCATCAGCCGGGAGTGCGTT
>NZ_JOPG01000085.1 GCF_002153605.1 Acetobacter malorum
CGCCCCAGTGATGTGATCGGTCCGTTTGTGGATGATCGCCGGTATCTGGGCGTTGCAGTGAGCGCTGTCCACTTCCTGAGCAGCAAGACGCAGAACCAGATTACTACCTATCTGGAGGGTGGGGCTCTGGACGGCTGGTATGAGAACAGCCAGACCGGGTCCATCTGGACAAACGGCAACGCCCTGCTGCCGCTGTCTGAACAGACAGGTGGTAAAATGGGGATGCTGATCATCACCGCT
>NZ_JOPG01000009.1 GCF_002153605.1 Acetobacter malorum
GAAACCCCGCCTATAAAGTCTGGGTGGATTTTGGGCCATATGGAGAGCGCAAAACCAGTGCGCAGATTACACGTCTCTACACACCGGAAATGCTGATCGGGCGGCAGATTATCGGCATTATCAATTTTCCCGAAAAACAGATTGGCCCTTTTCGGTCTCAGTTTCTGCTCTCAGGGTTTGAAACGGAAGAGGGCGTTGTACTGGCGGCGCTGGAAAGACCCGTACCTAACGGCACCCGGCTCAGTTGAAGGCGCGCTAAAAGCCCGCTGTACGCAGCCGTTCGAGCGATAAAGTCTCAGTGGCCCATACACGCGGTGCCTCATAAAAAAGAGAGACGCAGCAAAACGCCACGTCTCTCTCTTTCTGGTTAGCGTCCATTCAGAAGGAAGAGCGCTTACCCTTCAATCTGGCTGAAATCTGCAATCAGACGCATCATGCGACCCAGACGCGCAAGCAACCGCAGGCGGTTCAGGCGCAGCGGAGCGTCCGGTGCGTTAACGGTAACGTCCTCAAAGAACTTGTCCAGCGGCGCACGGAGGCTGGCGGCCTCGCGCATGGCGTCGGTAAAGCGTTCTTCTGCAAAGGCCGTTTCCACTGCCGGTTCAACCCGGTCCAGCGCTGCGGCAAGCGCCTGTTCTTCCGGCTGGGCAAACAGGGCCGGGTCCGGCGCGCCTTCATGCGGGCCATCCTTGCGGTCTTCAATCCGCAGGATGTTGGCAGCGCGACGGGTGGCGGCCAGCAGGTTCTTGCCGTCTTCCGTTTCCAGCATGGTTTCCAGCGCCTGTGCGCGGGCCAGAAGGCGGGTGATGTCCGTGTCGGTATTGCCGGTGGAAATGGCGGCAAGGCAGTCATACCGTGCGCCTTCCGAGCGCAGCTGAACACGCAGGCGCTCCGCCATAAACTGCGGCAGCAGGGCCAGATCCGGCGCATCGCGCAGGGATTCCGGCAGGGCTTCCGCTGCCAGCAGGAACAGCTTGACCAGATCCAGCCGCAGACCGTTCTCACGGATCAGGCGGATAATGCCCAGAGCCGCGCGACGCAGACCGAAGGGGTCGCCCGAGCCGGACGGTTTTTCACCCGCGGCGAAGAACGCGGCCAGCATGTCAAACCGGTCAGCCAGACCCAGCACGACAGAAACCGGAGCAGTCGGCACCGTGTCACCGGGGCCGCGCGGCATATACTGCTCGCTGATGGCCTGACAGACAGCAGGCGTTTCCCCGTCATGCTGCGCGTAATAGCCGCCCATCACGCCCTGCAGTTCCGGGAATTCCCCGACCATGCCGGTCGTCAGGTCCGTTTTGCTGAGTTCGGCAGCGCGTTCACAGTCCGCTTTGGAGGCCCCAACCATCGGGGCAATCAGTCCAGCCAGACGCACCATGCGGCGCGTACGGTCACCCTGGCTGCCCAGTTTGGCGTGGAAGGTGATGGCATCCAGCGCGCTCAGGCGAGAGGCGAGGGTCTGCTTGCGGTCCAGATCCCAGAAATGGCGGGCATCCGCAAAGCGGGCGCGCAGCACGCGTTCATTACCGGTGACAATCAGAGTGCCGTCATCCGCGGGGACAATATTGGCCACAAAGGCAAAGCGCGGGGCCGCGGACCCATCACCGTTGCGCAGGGCAAAATAGCGCTGGTTGACGCGCATGGAGACCTGCATCACCTCGGCGGGCAGATCCATGTATTTCTCGTCAATCCGGCCAAGGAACGGCACCGGCCATTCCACCAGTCCGGCGACTTCATCCACCAGCCCTGAATCCGGCACAAGCGCCAGCCCTTCGGAGGAGGCAAGGGCCGTCAGACCCGTGACGATGGTTTCCCGGCGAGCTGCCGCATGCACCTGCACGTGGCGGGCCTTCAGCGTGTCCTGCCACTCCGTAGCGCTGCTGACAGCTATCGCACCGGGGGAGAGGAAGCGATGCCCTTCCGTCAGGTTGCCAGACTGGAGGTTGTGGCCGTTATCCTCACCCTGCGCCAGAGAGAACGGTACAGTCTCACCATCCAGAATGCACAGAATGCGACGCAGCGGGCGCACCCACGTAAACGCGCTGCCCTGGCCCCATCGCATGGATTTCGGCCAAGGGAAGCGGCGCAGCAGGTCCGGCATGATGGCGGCAATATGTGCCGTGGCGCTGATGGCAGGTTCTTCCCGCTCCAGCACCCAGAAGCCGTTTTGCAGGGTCAGGGCGTCCTGCGTCACACCATGTTTGCGGGTGAAGCCTTCCAGTGCTTTTGCTGGCGCGCTTTCACGCGGGCCGCGTTCAGACACCGTGCGGCCGGGCACGTTGGCGTCCAGCGTGCAGGAGGCCGCAATACGGCGCGGGCCGGTATAGGCCACAGCGTCTTTCGGGTTCAGCGGGGCCAGTGCGTCAGACAGCAGGCGCAGCAGGTTTTCTCCGGCCTGCTGCTGCATGCGGGCGGGAATTTCTTCTGAAAAAAGTTCTATCAGCAGTTCGGGCATGATCTTATTTGTCCTCGCCAGCCAGCCAGGTCTCACAGCACAGTTTTGCCAGTGTCCGCACGCGGCCAATATAGGCGGCGCGCTCACTCACGCTGATCACGCCGCGCGCATCCAGCAGGTTGAACAGATGGCTGGCCTTCAGGCACTGGTCATAGGCAGGCTGTGCCACACCGGCTTCCGCCAGTGCTGCACTTTCTTTTTCTGCATCGGCAAAATGGCGGAACAGGAGTTCCGTATCCGCCAGCTCAAAGTTGTGGCGGGAGTAGTCCTGCTCGGCGCGCAGAAAGACATCGCCGTAGGTCAGGCCAGTCCCGTTGTAATCAAGGTCATAGACGTTCTCCACGCCCTGCACATACATGGCCAGACGTTCCAGCCCGTAGGTCAGCTCCGTGGAGGGCAGAACCACCGGAATCCCACCGACCTGCTGGAAGTAGGTAAACTGGGTGACTTCCATACCATCACACCAGACTTCCCAGCCCAGACCCCATGCGCCGATGGTCGGGTTTTCCCAGTCATCTTCCACAAAGCGGATATCGTGCCGGTCCGGGTCAATCCCAATGGCGCGGTAGCTGTCCAGCAGGAGTTTCTGGCTTTCTTCCGGAGTGGGCTTCAGCAGCACCTGATACTGGTAATAATGCTGGAGCCGGTTGGGGTTTTCCCCATAGCGGCCATCAGACGGGCGGCGGCAGGGCTGCACATAGGCGGCCTTCCACGGCGTGCTGCCCAGAGCCCGCAGGGTGGTGTGGGGGGAAAGCGTGCCCGCGCCAACTTCCTGGTCATAGGGCTGAAGAATGGCGCACCCCTGTTTTGACCAGAACTGGTGAAGGGTCAGGATCAGGTCCTGAAAGGAAAGAGGCCGCTCGGTAGGGCGGGGAGACGCCGGGTCCATGGTCAGGGTGAAACTCCGCAGTATGACAGTCAGGATGTGCGCAGAGCGCGCACGGCGGGGCACACCATACAGGTGCGCTGCACATTCAGGAAGAGAAGGCATGCAACTCCCTGCAGCTCTCCTCTTGCAACGCTCTTGCCGCCTTGCCACATCTTGGACAGACTAGTGCTATCTTATGCACACCAGTGCATCAGGCTGGCAGTACATGCCGCAGGCAGGGAAAAGAGACGATGACCAACGAGGAACGCGACCTCATTGCGAAATTTGTAGCCAGAGTGGGCGGTGCGTCCCAGTCCGGCTTTGGGAGCGTGCCCAGCACGAAGCCTAATCTGCCGCCGATAGATCCGGAAGCGGACAAGTTTCTGGCACAGGAATTCCAGCAGTACCCGGAAGCCCGCTATCGTATTACCCAGATGGCTGTGGTGCAGGAAATGGCGCTGGTTGAAGCACAGAACCGCATTCAGCAGCTCCAGTTCCAGCTTCAGCAAGCCCAGCAGGCGCTGCAGCAGGCACAGTCTCAGGCGCAGCAGGCTCCCGCTGGTGGCGGTGGTTTCCTCGGTGGCCTGTTCGGTGGTGGGCAGCGTGGAGCGCAGGCTCAGCCACAGCAGTCGGCTCCTCCGGGCTGGGGTGGTCGCCCTGCCGCGCCGCCGCAGTATCAGCCGCAGCCGCTCCCTTATGGGGCGCAGCCGGGCATGTTCCGCAGTGGTTCGGGCTTTCTTGGCTCCGCTCTTTCAACCGCTACAGGTGTCGCTGGCGGTATGCTGGCGGCCAATGCGCTGACAGACCTGTTCAGTGGCCATCATGGTGGCGGGGCTGATGGCGGGTGGGGCGCAGGCCAGCCGAGCGAGACCGTGATCAACAATAATTACGGGGATGGTGCCGGAGCAGACCCGTTTGCCGGAGCCGGAACCTCAGCGGATCAGGGCTTTGATGCCGGAAGCAGCGACTGGGGTGGCGATGCTGGTGGAGACGCCGGCGGGGGCGAATGGGGCGGCGATCAGGACTTCTGAGACATAGACCCGGAAGGGGCGGCTTTGGTCGCCTCTTTTTTTTGTTCAGACGAGCGTGCGTTTATGATGGGTCGGCTTCAGCTGGCGGCGCCATGGAGCGCACCAGTTCCAGCACCCGTTTACGAACGACGGCATCGGGGATGCGGTAATAGGCGCGGATCAGTTCAATGGTTTCCTTACGGGAAAACAGAGAGGCTTCCTGATCTGAGAACAGCGAGGCTGTTCCGGTCTGAAATGGGGTCTCAAAAGGCTTCCGGGTCTGGGACAAGCCTCCATGGAATGTGGTGGGGGGCTTGTGGTCTGCGGTCTGGCCAGAAGCGGGCATATCATCAAAGAAAAAGCTGATTGGTACGTCCAGCGCGGAAGCCAGATCATAAAGGCGGGATGCCCCGACACGATTGGCTCCGCGTTCATATTTCTGTACTTGCTGAAACGTAATGCCGAGGGCCTCCCCAAGTTTTTCCTGAGACATCCCCAAAAGCGTGCGTCGGAGCCGGATACGGCGCCCGACATGCATGTCAACCAAACCCGCCCGCGGGGTAGAGGTCTTTGGGGCAGAGAGGGGGGAGGCTGTTTCTGTCACGCAGTTTCTCACCGAAGAAAGGAGAGCGCCTTATAAACCAGTTGGTAACTGTTTATAAACCGTTTATTAAAGATTCCAGAGTTTCTTACGTAACGATCATAAAATTTGGAAAAATATATTTTCCATACATAATAATAAAAAATATAAGATCAATATTAAATCTTATATTTTGGAATCTCAATCATAATATTATTATCATTAAGAAATTTTTATAATGTAATTATTGTAATAAAGTGCAAAGAAAAGGAAATTTATTAGAAAATAGAATTAACGCTAAATAAAAAATTATTTCATCTCTATTATATTCCCTCCTTCCGTTTGGGACGAACAAATGCTGCCAGAAAAACAGCGAGGCTGAGAAGAGCAGGAAGGCTGCGACCGAACTGTGCGAACAGAGGCGCGGGAAGTGACGCGGGCAGAGGCTCCACCAGCGTTCCGGTTTTTCCCCAGCCAAGGCGGCCCAGCTCATGCCCAAAACCATCATAGGCAATAGAAATGCCGGTATTGGCGGCGCGGGCAATGGGAAGCCCTTCTTCCACTGCGCGCAGCCTGACGGAAGAAAGATGTTGCCGGGGGCCTGCGCTGTCTCCAAACCAGCCATCATTCGTCACATTGGCCAGCCAGCGGGGGCGGTCATGCTCGTCCACCGTCAGGCCGGAGAAAATTACTTCATAACAGACCAGCGGTCCTACAGGCGGGATGCCGGGCAGATGCCATGTCTGCGCACCCGGGCCAGCCGCCATGCCACCTTGCGGGACAATTTGCAGCGGGATGAAGGGGGGCTGATATTCGCCAAAGGGAACCAGTCGGGCCTTGTCGTAAAAAGCGGCAATATCGCCATTGGGTGCGAGAGCCAGCACCGAGTTCCGGTAGCGGCCATCTTCCCCTACGCGCAAAGCGCCAATCAGGCCTGCATCCGCACCCGGTGCCCATTCCATAATAATCTGGCGGGCGCGGGGGCTGTCCTGCAACAGGCCGGAACCGGGAAAGGAGGTTTCCGGCCATAAAAAGACAATTGGGCGGGTTATGGCATCGGGGAAGGTGGGGTGGGGGCGCTGGTCACGGGCTTGCAGCACGCCATCCGCTGTCAGATGCAGGTAGCGCATGAAAATATCGCGCGGATTGAGATGGCCGACTTTTTCTGTTTCCGGCACGTTGCCCTGCACCAGCACGGTCACCGGGCCCGGCTCTCCAGCGGGATGCACAGTTTTCAGGCGGATCACACTGGCCGTCAGGCTGATGCTGATGACTAGCGCAGCACACGCTGCCACCCGTATGCGGTCAACGCAGCGCGGGAAAAGCTGGCAGGGGCGACCAGTACGTGCCCGGAAGGCATCCTGTAACGCTGCGCCGCCAAACAGGGCTCCCAGAACCACAAAAAAAGTCAGGCCATCCACGCCAATCCATGCAGCAGGCTGAATGAGCACATCGCCCACCGTGCCGGGGATTGCCAGACTGCTGCCCAACGGATTCCACGTAAACCCGCTGAACAGGAAGACGCGGCCCATATCAAACAGGGTCCAGCCTGCCGCAAAGGTCAGAATCCGGCGAGGGCCAGCCGGGGCCAGACGGCACAGCGCCGCCGGGGCGGCGACCATCGGGGCCAGAATCAGCGCGCAACCCAGAGAGGGGAATGGCACAAACCACCAGAACTCTTCTGCCCGGATCATCACGGCGTTGATCAGCCAGTAGAGGTTGGCGGCATAGAAACCGAACCCAAACAACGCTCCGGCCCAGGCCGCATTTTTCCAGCTTGGTGCGCTATTAAGCACCCGGCCCAGAGCGGGGAAGGTGATGAGCAGGATCGGCAGGAAGTGGACGGGTGGCAGGGCAAGGGCTGAGAGCGCGCCCATGCCGAGCATCAGGCCAGCCTGACGCCATCGTGCGGCCCGGTTCTGCCGTCGCCCCGCCTGTGCTTCGTCAGCCGCGGGTGAGGGAGACGTGCGCCAGAACGCCAGACGACGCCTCAGCACGGTGTGGGAAATGCCATGTCCGCCTGAAAAAGCCGCTCAGTCGAGCGCATCGCGCAGGCGGCGTTCATAATGGCGGTAATATTTGTCAGCCAGCAGTTCACTCTTCACCAGCACGGCAACGTCTGTTGTGTTGAACTGGGTATCAATCACTGCGCCATCACCCACATAACCGCCCAGCCGCAGATAGCCTTTAATGAGAGGCGGCAGACGCGCCAGGCTTTTGCGGAAGTCGATGGAATGCGGGTCGACCCGCAGCATGTCCACGCGCCGTTCCGGCAGGGCCTTCACCCGCAGGGCCGGAGGGGCCAGATGGTTGTGGTAGAGATAGGTCAGCTCGTTCGCAATGGCGTCCGGGTTTGTGCCCGGCAGGCTGGCGCAACCAAACAGCACATCAATGCGATGCAGGAAAATGTAGGATGCAATGCCGCGCCACAGAAGCTGCATGGCGGCCCGGCCACGGTAGTTCTTGTCCACGCAGGAGCGACCGACTTCCAGCAGGCGCCCCGGAAATTCCGTCAGGGGAGAAATATCGTATTCGCTTGCGGAGTAGAAACGGCCAATTTTTGCCGCAGCATCGCCCTGCACAAGCCGGTAGGTGCCCACCACGCCACGCGCATCGGAGGCAATGGCATGATCAATCACCAGCAGATGGTCGGCGACGGCATCAAACTCGTCAATATCCCGCTTCCGGCGCAGGGTCTCAGCGTCCGGGTGCGCGCCCATTTCTTCATAGAACACGCGGTACCGCAGGGCCTGAGCAGCATCGCGCTCATCATCAGTGGCGGCAATGCGCACACTCAGGTTGCCACCACGGAGTTCAGGAAAGCCCTTGCGTTCCAGATCCAGAGTGGAGAGAGAGCCGGCGGGCAGTTGATCCGCGCTCATGAGGCTGCTCCTTTGCGTTTTGCGGCCTGCGCCGTCTTGGCTGCCTGCTGGGCCTGCGGGCGCTTTTTGCCAAACAATTCAAGACGCATGGACACAAAGTCAAACCCCAGCCGTTCTGCAACGCGCCGCATCAGCTCTTCATGCTCCGGATCTTCAAACTCAATCACCTTGCCATTATCCACATCAATCAGATGATAGTGGTGGCGGCCATGTTCGGTGGCTTCATAGCGGGCACGTCCCCCGCCAAAGTCACGCCGTTCCAGAATGCCCTTTTCTTCCAGCAGCCGTACGGTGCGATACACCGTGGCTACGGAAATGCGGGAATCCAGCGCTGAGGCGCGGCGGTAGAGTTCTTCTACATCGGGATGGTCATCAGCGTCCGACAGAACGCGTGCAATGACACGGCGCTGCCCCGTCATTTTCAGGCCATGTTCGATGCAGAGCTGCGCAATCCGCGATTCTGTCGACTGTGATTTCAAGGGCGCAAATCCTGCTTGTTACCACCTGCATTCATGAAACATCAGGTAGCCGAAAAGGGGAGAGGTTGTCCAATTTTACACACACACACAGGTTTTTTAAGCTCTGATTTCAAATGGTTTCTGCCACCAGCGCGGTGGCCCTGCGGAGAATGCTTCATGAACACCCCATCAGATCCGTCAGAGATCCTGCCAGCGGATTCGTCCCATCCAGAAACGCGGATGCTGGATATTACGCATGAAAAATGCCCGATGACGTTTGTGCGCACCCGTCTGGCGCTGGATGGCATGGCACCCGGCAGCCTGCTTGCCGTGCGGTTGAAAGGGGAGGAACCCCATAAAAATGTCCGCCGCTCTGTGCTGGCGCTGGGCCATGCCGTGCTGTCCGAGCAGGCGGAAGAGGACGGCAGTGTGGTGCTGACCATCCTGAAAAAAGACCCCGCATCAGCAGGCTGAACACAGCTGCCAATGCGGGGTCTGATAACGGTCCCGGGGCCTGAGACTTAGTTGTTCATGGCCTCGAAGAAGTCGTTGTTGGATTTGCTGTATTTGAGCTTGTCCAGCAGGAAGTCCATGGCGTCCATCGTGCCCATGGGAGCCAGAATACGGCGCAGCACCCACATTTTGGACAGGGTGGCGCGGTCTACCAGCATTTCTTCCTTACGCGTGCCGCTCTTGGTGATGTCAATCGCGGGGAAGGTGCGCTTGTCAGCCAGCTTACGGTCAAGGATCAGCTCGGAGTTACCCGTGCCCTTGAACTCTTCAAAGATCACTTCATCCATGCGGCTGCCGGTATCAATTAGCGCCGTGGCGATAATGGTCAGAGAGCCGCCTTCTTCAATGTTACGGGCCGCACCGAAGAAGCGCTTGGGCCGCTGCAGCGCGTTGGCGTCCACACCACCGGTCAGCACCTTGCCGGATGACGGCACAACAGTGTTGTAGGCACGGGCCAGACGGGTGATGGAATCCAGCAGGATGACCACATCGCGCTTGTGTTCCACCAGACGCTTGGCTTTTTCCAGCACCATTTCCGTCACCTGCACGTGGCGGTGGGCGGGTTCATCAAAGGTGGAGGAAATCACTTCACCCCGCACGGAGCGGGCCATGTCGGTCACTTCTTCCGGGCGCTCGTCAATGAGCAGCACGATCAGGAAGCATTCCGGATGGTTGGCGGAGATGGAAGAGGCAATGCTTTGCAGCATGACCGTCTTACCGGTGCGCGGCGGTGCGACAATCAGCGCACGCTGGCCCATACCGATGGGGGCGACCAGATCAATCACGCGGGGCGTGAAGTCCTGCGTGCTTTTGCCCTTTTTGCCCTTGGTCTCGCTCACCGGCGGGGCAGCGCTTTCCACTTCCATCTGCAGGCGGCGCTCAGGGTAGAGCGGGGTAAGGTTGTCAAAATTGATGCGGTGCCGGACGGCTTCAGGCGCTTCAAAATTGATGCTGTTGATTTTCAGCAGCGAGAAATAGCGTTCGCCATCCCGCGGGGCGCGGATCTGCCCTTCAACCGTATCACCCGTGCGTAACGCAAAGCGGCGCACCTGAGCGGGGGAGATATAAATATCGTCCGGACCGGGGAGGTAGTTTGATTCGGGAGAGCGGAGGTAACCGAACCCGTCATGCAGGATCTCGAGTGTGCCATCACCGTAGATCGCCTGGTCGTTATCGGCCAGCGCCTTCAGAATGGCGAACATCATATCCTGTTTGCGCAGGGATGATGCGTTTTCAATATTCAGGTCTTCGGCACAGGCCAGAAGATCGGCCGGAGATTTGGCCTTGAGTTCCGCAAGATGCATTTAGGAATGCCCTGACTGGCAGTAGTTCAGAAATGGGGAGGTCCGGATCAGTCTTGCGCAAAGCCCGAAAACACGGCGTGTCACAGCAGAGGTGCGCCACGGCGGCCCGGATAGCAGGATGATCCTGACATGAGGGAAAGCACTGGACAGGTGAAGTCAGCCAGTTCTGGGGGCGGAGGATAAATCCGCAAGTCTGGTTCGTCAACCAGACTTTACAGGTGCTTAGCGGGCTGGCGCAGGTGTGATAGCCGCCTGCCATGTGTCCCGGCTGAGCCAGTATTGCGAGACCGAGGTATCGGGAGAGATGAAGTTTGTCACCTGAGACCAGAGCTGGCTCGGTCTGGGGTGGGAGGTCAGCGCACCTGATAGCAGCGTGGCGGAGCAGGGGCCGTCCAGCAGAATATCCCGGTCAGACAGGGTGACTTTCAGGTGGCAGTGGCCCAGTTGAGCGGAGGTGGGGGGTGTCAGCGTGCCAGTTACCGGTCCGGCATCCACCGGGCGCATGGCAGAATCCAGCCGCATCATCTCACCCGCCACGGTGCCCGGACCTGTCTGATGCAGGCCGACCAGAATGCGGCGGGTGTGCACGGAGGACAAACCACCGTAGCGCAGCGGTTCTGCGCTCAGCTGATTGAACATCGCCTGATAGCCAGCCTGACTGATGGCAGGGTTTGTCTTGATTTCGGCAGCGTGCCCGGTCTGGCTTGCGGCAAGGCCGAGCAGACAGGCTGCGCCCACGGGCAGCAGGCCACGCAGGCGGGAAAACAGGGTGCGATGTGTCATTTAATGCCTCCAAGCCATCCTTTGCGCCAGAACCACAGGAGCGGCAAGGCGACAGAGGCCGTCATAAGCCCCAGTGAATACCAATAGCCAAAGGACCAGTTAAGTTCCGGAATATCCTTGAAGTTCATGCCATACACCCCGGCAATCAGGGTCGGAGCGACGCCAATAAAGCTGACAACGGTCAGCACCTTCATCACGCCATTCTGTTCAATACTGATAAAGCCCAACGTGGCATCCAGCAGAAACTCCACCTTGCTGGCCGCCTGAGACACGTAATCACTCAGGGAAGAGAGATCGCGATTGGCCGTTGCCATGCGGGACCGCAGCGCGCCGGACAGCGCATAAGGTGCATTTTCGGTCGGGATGGTTGTCACACCAGCCTCAAAACGGCGGGAGGTAATGGGCAGGCCAGAGGCCGGGGCCATGGCGTCCTTTTTACTCTCACTCAGAAAAATGGTGATGCGCTCCAGCCCCAGCAGGGAGTCCCGCACGCGGGAGCAAAGGTCGCCCGAACTGCCCACACGCTCCAGCAGTTCGCGTTGCCATGCCGCGACGCTGCGCACCTTAGGCATGTTCTGCCGCCGTTTGAAAATGTCTTTGGAAAGCTTGTCCAGCAACATGCCAACGCTTTCCAGAATATCAGCCAGCCGGTCCACAATGGTTTCAATCAGCGCCACCAGTACCTCGCCGGGGCCAATGGGAGCTGGTTCCGGAGACTGGGGCTGTCCGGCGGTTTCTGTGGCTTCACTCTCTCTTTGCGCGGGCGTGAGCACCATGCCGCTGGGGGCAGGCGTGGTAGCGGGCGCGGGTGGCAGGGTGTGCTCGGCCACAAGCTGCGCCACATTCTCAAAAGAGGGGTAGGGCTGGTAGCGAATGGTAATCAGCCGTTCCGCCGTGAGCACAAATCCTACCGGGAAGGCCTCAAATTCCAGCCCCGTTTTTTTGAGCAGAGGAGTAGAGAGAAACGCAGCCCCATTGCGCACGCTGATGCGGGAGGAACTCTCAATCTCGTTCAGGTCATCCAGCGTGGGCAAGGGCTGGCCGCAGATCCGGGCGGCAAGATCCTGTTCTTCCGGAGTAGGGTTCAGCAGATCAATCCATGCTACGCCGTGTGCGTCGGCCTCACTCTCAATCGCCCGTGCGGGGGCGCCGGGCTTGTGGGCCAGAAACATGAAATTCTCCTCAGGCGTATCGTTTTGTTACTCTTGCAAACCGCTGACACACGGGCGCAGGAAATATGACCAGACCGGCGCGTAGTGACAAGTGACAGTCCTGAATAGCGGAAAAGCCTCGTTCCCCCTGCTCTTGTAGGGCTGCGATTTAAGCGCGTGGCGTACGGTCCCACGGCCAGCGGAAGGGGGCGCGTTTCCACCTCCGCCCCGCAAAGCGAAGGATGGCCGCTCCACCGAGGATCACCGGCACCCATGGCAAGGCGCCGAAGACAAACCGGATGACGTCAGCAATGCTGTCAGTAAAAAGAGAGCCGGATTGTGCCAGCGCTTCGCGGATGGGGCTGACGGGTTTGTTCTCTTTTTGCGGAGCGATGCTCTGGAAAGCGATAAAGAGGCTCTCCGTATCAATCCGCGTAGTCATGTCGCGCAGAGTTGTGGCGTTATTGTCCATCTCTGCCTGCGTGTGGGCCAGTTCGCGCTCAATCTGGATCAGATCAGCCGCCTTGGTGTCCGGCCTCTTGCTCAGCTCTGTCAGTCGGTTGCGGTAATTCTCAAGTTCGGCATTGCGCGTGGTGGCGTCCGCAACGGGCTGAGACAGATCTTCCGCTCGGGTGGACTGGCGGATAGCCAGCACATCGCCGGGTTTCTCGCCGGACAGCGGGTGCAGTGCGCGGGCGATGAAGACCGCGACCTGATCATGAGGCAGCCGCACCTCGACATGCGCTATGGGCGATTGATCGTCAGCACCATCATGTTCGACGAGGGCCGAAAGAAGGAGGCAATGCAGCGTCTGGTCGTGCAGGCAGGCATCCCTGAGATCGGCATAGTGCTTATCAAAAGAGCCCAGCGGCACCCGAACCGTTATGCTGTGGCTGTAAGCCAGACTGGCCTGTCGCGTGGCTGCGGAGCCCGCACCGCCTGCTGCGTCTGCAACGCTGGGTGCCGGAGCCGGTGAGGCAACCATGGGTTCAGGCTGCTTGTGGTGCTTTTCTTCCTTGCACCCGCTCAGAGCGAGCAAAGCCAGACACAGTGGCAGAAGGGAGCGTGATGGGCGGCGGCCCAAAAAGAAACCAGACGTTTTAAGCGGATTATAGGGCATGGCGTGAGAATGCTTTGCTGAAATCAGGAGGGGTTGCGCTAAAATAAGGCCCTCCATTCTTGTCGTGGTGTTCTGGAATATGCAAGCGGCCTGCGTGGTGCGGGCCGGGTGAAATTTAGACTCCGTGCCCTCTGTGCAAGTGCGTTCGGCTTCTGGTAAGCCAGATGCCTGCTTTTTAGGGCAGGGCGACCCGGCACATCACGCAAAAATCAGGAGCGGCAGAACCACCCATGGCGGACCCGGCAGAACAGCACAGCGCAGCAGCACAGCCCAATTCTCTTCGGCACGGACCGGATGAGCGTGGCCACTTTGGCGGCCGTTACGGTGGCCGGTTTGTGGCGGAAACCCTCATGCCGCTGCTGCTGGAACTGAACACGGCGTACGACGCCGCGAAGGCGGACCCGGCTTTCCAGAAAGAGCTGGACTTCTACCTGCGTGATTATGTTGGTCGCCCCAGCCCGCTCTGGTTTGCCCGCCGCATGACGGAAGAGCTGGGCGGCGCGAAAATCTACATGAAGCGCGAAGAGCTGAACCATACCGGCTCCCACAAGCTCAATAACGTTATGGGGCAGATCCTGCTGGCCCGCCGTATGGGGCGTACCCGTATTGTAGCGGAAACCGGGGCCGGCCAGCATGGGGTGGCAACGGCGACTGTCTGTGCGCTGTTTGGGATGCAATGCGTCATTTACATGGGAGCCACGGACGTTGAGCGGCAGAAGCCCAACGTTTTCCGCATGCGTCTGCTGGGTGCGGAGGTTGTGCCGGTCACCGCCGGGGCTGGCACGCTGAAAGACGCCATGAATGAAGCCATGCGCGACTGGGTTGCCAACATTGCGGATACCTATTTTCTGGTGGGCACCGTGGCAGGCCCGCATCCGTATCCGGCCATGGTGCGTGATTTCCAGAGCGTGATTGGCGAGGAAACCAAAGAGCAGATGCAGGCGCAGGAAGGCCGCCTGCCGGATGTGATTGTGGCGGCCATTGGCGGCGGCTCCAACGCCATGGGGATTTTCCATCCGTTTCTGGATGACGCCTCTGTGCGGCTGATCGGCGTGGAAGCCGCGGGTCATGGTCTGGATAGCGGCAAGACGGCAGCCTCCATCGAGCGTGGCCGCCCCGGCGTGCTGCATGGCAACCGCACTTATCTTTTGCAGAATGCGGACGGTCAGATTGACGAGGCGCATTCCATCAGTGCCGGTCTGGACTATCCTGGTGTGGGGCCAGAACATTCCTGGCTGAGCGATATTGGCCGCGCGGAATATGTCGGCGCCACGGATGATGAGGCGCTGAAAGCCTTCCAGCTCTGCACCCGCACTGAGGGCATTATCCCCGCGCTGGAATCCGCCCATGCCATTGCCTATGCCGCCAAAATTGCCCCCACCTTGCCGAAAGAGACGCTGCTGGTCGTCAATATTTCAGGCCGGGGAGATAAAGATATTTTCACCGTTGCCGAGCATCTGGGAGTGAAGCTGTGAGCCGTATTGCCGCCCGTTTCAAAACACTGGCCGCACAGGGGCGCGGTGCACTCATCCCGTATCTGGAAGCGTTCGACCCGGATCTGGAAACCTCTCTGGCGCTGCTGAAGGCCATGCCTGCTGCCGGGGCGGATCTGATTGAAGTCGGTATGCCGTTTTCTGATCCCTCCGCCGATGGTCCGGTCATCCAGCTTGCCGCCCGCCGTGGGCTGAAAGCCGGGGCCACGCTGCCGGGTGTGCTGAAAATGATTGCCGCCTTCCGTGAGCAGGATCAGGAAACCCCCGTTATCCTGATGGGCTATCTCAACCCCGTGGAAGCATACGGCCATGCCCGCTTCTGCACGGATGCCGCCAAAGCCGGTGTGGACGGCCTGATTCTGGTCGATCTGCCGCCGGAAGAAGCGGATATCTTGGAACAGCCCGCGCAGGATGCCGGGCTTGATATCATCCGTCTGGTAGCGCCCACCACGTCGGATGAGCGCCTGCGTTACGTGCTCTCGCACGCATCCGGCTTTGTCTATTACGTGAGCATCACCGGCATTACCGGCACACGCACGGCGAGTGCTGAAGCGTTGCAGGAAGCCCTTCCGCGCCTCCGCGCCGCAACGGACCTGCCGGTTGCCATTGGCTTTGGTATCCGCACGCCGGAACAGGCCGCTACGGCGGCCGGCATTGCAGATGGGGCCGTCGTGGCGTCCGCGCTGCTCTCCACGCTGGCGGATACGCTGGACGCGGAAGGCAAGGCGACCGACCAGACCCTGCCGCGTGTGCTGAACCAGATTAAAGACCTCGCCGCTGCTGTGCGTGCCGGGGAGAAAAAGGCGGGATGATGCGTCCGTCCCCGCAGGTATGAGCAACCCGTTTCGTGTTGTTGTTATCGGCGGCGGCCCAGCAGGACTGGCCGCCGCCGAGGTTCTTTCTGCCGCAGGCTGCGCGGTGCAGGTTGTGGAAGCTATGCCCAGCCTCGGCCGCAAATTTCTGATGGCCGGGCGCGGTGGGCTGAACATCACCCATTCCGAACCCCCGGAAAAATTTCTGACCCGCTATGCGGACGCTGCGCCCTGGCTTGCGCCTTTTCTGGCAGCATGGACCACGGAAGAAATCCGGCAGTGGATGGACGACCTGGGGCAGGAGAGCTTTGTCGGCTCCTCTGGCCGTATTTTCCCCCGTGCGATGAAGGCCTCGCCCTTGTTAAGGGCATGGCTGGCGCGGCTGCGCGCGCAGGGCGTCACCCTCCATACCCGCACTCGCTGGACCGGCTGGGATGCTGCGGGGCACCTGACATTTTCGCAGTCTTCCTCTCAGGTGCCAGCGGCTGGAGCGTCGGAGGGTGGGGCCGCCTCTTCGCTGTTCCCAACGCCTGATGCCGTCATTCTGGCTTTAGGCGGGGCAAGCTGGCCGCGTCTGGGGAGTGATGGCGGCTGGGTTTCCCTGCTGGAACAACGCGGCGTTGCCGTGTCTGCTCTGCGCCCGGCCAACTGCGGATTTCAGGTCGCGTGGTCGGAAGCGGTTAGAGAACGGTTTGCAGGAACGCCGCTCAAGCCCGTGGCTCTGACCTTTGGGGGCAGGACCGTGCGCGGGGAACTGGTCGTGACGGAGTCCGGGCTGGAAGGCGGCGCGCTTTACGCGCTGTCGGCCCCGTTGCGCGAGCATCTGGCTCAGCATGGTACGGCGGACCTTTTGTGTGACCTTCGGCCCGATCTCTCTGTGGAAGAACTGACAAAGCGGCTGGCTGCCGTGCGCCCGCGTGAGAGTCTGTCCAACAAATTGCGCAAAGCCCTCCGCCTGCCGCCAGTAGCGGTCGCCTTGCTGCGAGAGGCTGGTCCTGTGCCCACCTCTACATCTGCTCTGGCGGCACGGTTGAAGGCGCTGCCGGTGCGGCTGACAGGGCCGGAACCGCTGGCCCGCGCCATCTCCACAGCCGGAGGCGTTGAAGAAGGCGCCTGTGACGAGCGGCTGATGCTGCACACGCTGCCCGGTGTTTTTGTGGCCGGAGAAATGCTGGACTGGGAGGCCCCAACCGGCGGCTATCTGCTGCACGCATGCCTTGCAACTGGACGCAGTGCGGCACATGGGGCGCTTGCATGGTTGCGGGACACCCATCCTGAGCGGTATCGGATGCCCCTATGAGCAGCAACATGATCGTGATGGGTGATGTGCCGGGGGGTGGCCCGGCACGCATGGACCTTGCCGAACTTCTGGCCACCCGGCTTTTGGTGCAGGGCAATTCCGGCTCTGGTAAATCGCACCTGCTGCGGCGTCTGCTGGAGCAGTCCGCCCGTATGGTGCAGCAGGCGATTATTGACCCGGAAGGGGATTTTGTCAGTCTGGCGGAAAAATTTGGCCATCTGGTGATTGATGGGGCCGAATGCTCGGACATGGCGCTGCATGCCGCCGGGGAGCGGATGCGGATGCACCGCGCCTCTGTGGTGCTCAATCTGGAAGGTCTGGACGCGGACCAGCAAATGAAGTGGGCCGCCGCCTTTCTGGGCGGCATGTTCGAGGCTCCGCGAGAATACTGGTATCCCGTGCTGGTGGTGGTGGATGAGGCCCAGTTGTTTGCTCCTGCTGCCGCTGGTGAGGTCTCGGATGAAGCGCGCCGTGCCTCGCTGGGGGCTATGACCAATCTGATGTGCCGTGGCCGTAAGCGTGGTCTGGCCGGTATTATCGCCACCCAGCGTCTGGCCAAACTGGCCAAGAACGTGGCGGCGGAAGCCTCCAACTTCCTGATGGGCCGTACCTTTCTGGACATCGACATGGCCCGCGCGGCGGACCTTCTGGGCATGGAACGCAGGCAGGCCGAAGCCTTCCGCGATCTGGCTCGGGGCACCTTTGTCGCCCTTGGCCCGGCTATGTGCCGCAGGCCGACGCCGGTGCGGATTGGCACGGTGGAGACGGAAAGTCGTTCTGCCGGACCCGTGCTGACGCCGTTTGAGCCGCCTTCCGCCCCGGTGCATGATCTGATTCTTGCCCCGGTGCCGGTTTCAGACTTTGTGGCACGCCCCAGAAAAGCGCCTGCCACGCCGCAGCCCGATCTGCTGACCCAGCTTGCCGCCCACGGTGAGGCACAGGCTGCGGCCTCGCAGGAAGAGCAGCAGCAGGAAGAGCCCCCGGAAGATCAGGCTGAGCGGGAAGCCCGCATGAACGCCATCCTGCGCGATATGCTGACGGATGATGAAACCTCCTTCCGTGCATCCGCCGTGCTGTATCAGGATTTTCTGGTGCGCTGCCGTATTGCCGGGCTGGGCCGCAATGCGCTGGATCTGAAGGCCTTTAACCGCGCTCTGGCTACGGCCCGCAGTGGCGTGAGTGAGGATATGTCAGCCTCGCCGGACTGGCAGCAGGCGGAGGGGCTGGCCAATGCCCTGCCGGAAGATCTGCAATCGGTTTTCCTGTTTCTGGCCCGCGCCGCCATTGGCCGCCTGCCGTGCCCGTCGGACGCAGAAATTGCGCGTGTGTATGGCACCGTCTCGCAAGGCCGCGCCCGCCGTCTGGTGGAATGGCTGGAAGACCAGAACATCATCGTCCTGCGTGCGGATGGCATGGGCCGGAGGGTCATTACGGTCATCGGTCCAGGCTGGGAGACGCTGCCCGGCACCCCGCAGGGGTGAGAACCGTTAAAAAAGTGCAGGTTTGCGGGCATGACGGGCGCGGCCTGCGGTGCTATAGGCCGAAGCATGACGGATGACCCGCCCTTTAGCCCGGCTTTGCTGCCGGCTGGCTTTGTTGACCTCCTGACCCCCGATGCCCGGACCGAGGCAGAAGGGGTTGCTACGCTTATGGGCGTGTTCGCCTCACACGGGTATGACCGTGTGCGGCCGCCGCTCATGGAGTTTGAAGACACATTGCTGGCAGGTTCCGGCGCGACTCTGGCAGACCAGAGCTTCCGCGTGATGGACCCGGATACCCGCAAGATGATGGTCCTGCGGCCTGACATCACCCCCCAGATTGCCCGTATGGCAGCGACTCGGCTTGGTGCCGCAGCGCGCCCCCTGCGTGTGTCCTATGCCGGGGCGTGCGTGGTGGTTATGCCTGCGGCAGCGGAAGAAAGCGGGCGGCAGATCATGCAGGCCGGGATCGAGCTGATCGGCCCGGACAGCCCGCAGGCTGATGCCGAAGTGATGTCCGTTGGGGCAGAAGCACTGGCGCAACTGGGTGTGCCGGAGGTCTCGTTTGACCTCACCATGCCGCCGCTGGTTCCCGCTCTGCTGGAAGAAGCTAATATTTCCGCCAGTGTCCGCCCCGTTCTGATGCGTGCGCTGGACCGCAAGGATGCGGCGGCTGTGGCTGAACTGGGTGGGACACTGTCTGACACGCTGATCGCCCTCTTGCGCGCTGCTGGTCCGGCCGAGCAGGCGCTTGAGCAGCTTGCCCATATCAGCCTGCCGCCACGGGCCCGCGCCTTTAGTGAGCGTCTGGCCGCAACGGTTGCCGCCGTGCGCAAAGCCAATCCCGCGCTGCGGCTGACGGTCGATCCGGTCGAATTCCGCGGCTGGAAATACCATACCGGCGTGTGCGTCACGGTTTTTGCCGTAGGCCGTGCGGAGGAACTCGGGCGCGGTGGGCGTTATCTTTCCAGTGATAATGAACCCGCCTGTGGCCTGACTTTCCGGCCGGATGTGCTGTTCCGCACCATTCCGCCTGCGCAGGCCCGGCAGCGCATTTATCTCGCCCCGGATGCGGACGCACAGAGTGCGGCCCGTCTGCGGGCAGAAGGGCACGCCACGCTGGCCGCCCTGCCATCTGGCACCCCCCACCTTACAGGCCCGGAGCATGACCGGGCCGAGGCGCTGCGTTTGGGGTGCAGCCACATTCTTTCTGGTGCAACGTGCACAAAGCTTGACTAACCACGTGCGGCAGAGGGGCAGGGTCGCCTCTCGGCAGGGTTTTCAGGCAGATTTTCCAGGAGCAGACCGTTTATGTCCAACGTCACGGTGATCGGCGCCCAGTGGGGCGATGAAGGCAAAGGTAAGATTGTAGACTGGCTGGCCAGCCGGGCAGACATTGTTGTGCGCTTTCAGGGCGGCCACAATGCCGGGCATACGCTGGTTGTCGGCAATCAGGTTTACAAGCTTTCTCTGCTGCCCTCTGGCGTGGTGAGCGGCAAGCTGGGCATTATCGGCAACGGCGTGGTGGTGGACCCGCAGGCGCTGCTGGCTGAAATTGGTCGTATTCAGGAACAGGGTCTGAAAGTGACCCCCGACACCCTGAAAATTGCAGAAAACGCCCCCCTGATCCTGCCGGTGCACGGCGCGCTGGACCGCGCGCGTGAAGCGGCCCGTGGCGACCGTAAAATTGGCACCACAGGCCGCGGCATCGGCCCGGCGTATGAAGATAAGGTGGCCCGCCGTGCCATCCGCCTGTGTGATCTGGCCGAGCCGGAAACGCTGGACTGGAAGCTGGACGAACTGCTGCTGCACCACAACACGCTGCTGGCCGGTCTGGGCGCTGACACGTTCAAGAAGGAAGAGCTGATGGCCTTCCTGACGGACATCGCCCCCAAAGTTCTGCCGTTCATGGCTCCCACATGGGACATTCTGGATGATGCCCGTCGGGGTGGCCGCCGTATCCTGTTTGAAGGCGCTCAGGCCGTCATGCTGGATGTGGACCACGGAACGTATCCGTTCGTCACCAGCTCCAACACGGTTGCCGCCAATGCCGGCACCGGCGCGGGCATGGGCCCGAACGCTGCCGGGTTCGTGCTCGGCATTGCCAAAGCCTATTGCACCCGCGTGGGTGAGGGGCCGTTCCCGACCGAACTGTTTGACGATATTGGCCGCAAGATTGGTGAACGCGGGCATGAATTTGGCACAGTGACGGGTCGTCCGCGTCGCTGTGGCTGGTTTGACGCCATTCTGGTGCGTCACGCCGTGCGCGTGGGTGGCGTGAATGGTCTGGCACTGACCAAGCTGGACGTGCTGGATGGTCTGGATGAAATCTGCATCTGCGTAGGGTATGAACTAGACGGCAAAAAGACCGACCGGTTCCCGTCCTCTCCGGCAGCACAGGCGCGCATCAAGCCGATTTTTGAAACCATGGAAGGCTGGAAAGAAACCACGCACGGCGCACGCCGCTGGGCGGACCTTCCGGCACAGGCCATCAAATATGTCCGGCGTATTGAAGAGCTGGTTGGCGCACCCGTCACCCTGCTGTCCACCAGCCCGGATCGTGATGACACCATCCTGATGCGCGACCCGTTTGAAGACTGATTAAACACCCGTCTTTAAGATGGCATTCAGACCCGCCTTGTGATCCTTTAACAAAGGGCCACAAGGCGGGTCTTTTTGTTTTCGCCTCTTTTGCGCTGGTGCTGCGGGCCGAGCGTCGCGGATTTAGTGGCTCAGCGGATTCTGCTGCATGGCCGTGGCGGTGTCGCCTTCGGCAAACGCCCCAAAAACACCCGCGGCAGGATACAGGGCACGAATACGCTCCTTCTGCGCCTTGTTTTCCAGCGTGGTGCAAATGCCTTCCAGCATCCCCAGCTCGAGTAATCCACGTTCAGAAAAGGAACGGGAGATCTGGCTCTGGAGCGTTTGAAAGCGCGTTTTCAGGGACAGGGGAAGGCTTCTGCAGGTTTGCGGCAGAAGAGTGCGAAAAATACTCATGCGAGCGTTTCCTGGAGGTGCATCCGGCACAATTGCCGGTCCAGCTCCTGAGCGCTCCATAATCCAGAATTCTGGCTTTTGCATAGCGGGATTTTGCAGGCCAGCAGAGCTTTCCAAGCAAGGGTCGTAAAGTGTGTAACTTTTATGACACTGGTTGTTTTTTCTGTGGCCTCCAGCTTATCCTGCGCCGCGAACCGCTATGGGATGCTCATGACACACAATGCAAGCGTTCTCGTTGTTGAGGATGACCCGGCACTGTCCCGGTTGATCTGCTATAATCTGGAAAAACAGGGCTACGATGTGCGTCTGGCCGGAGACGGTCACACAGCCCTCGATCAGATTAGCCGCCGTGCGCCTGATCTGGTCCTGCTGGACTGGATGCTCCCCGGTATTTCGGGGCTGGAAGTCTGCCGGCAGTTGAGAGAACAGCCAAAAACAAAGTCCATACCCATCATCATGCTCAGCGCGCGCGGGCAGGAGACTGACAGCGTGCGCGGGCTGGAAATTGGGGCGGATGATTATCTGATCAAACCCTTCGGCATGGAAACGCTCTTTGCGCGGGTCAAGGCCATGCTGCGTCGGCTGCCGCCGTCTGGCAACGTGCTGAAGTTTGATTCACTGGTGCTGGACCGTGTGGCCCATAAGGTGGAGCGCAACGGGCGGCTCCTGCCGCTGGGGCCAACGGAATATCGCCTGCTGGAATTCCTGATGACGCATCCGGGTCAGGTTTTCTCGCGCGAGGAACTGCTGGAACAGGCATGGGAGCGCAGCTCCTGTGTGGAATTACGCACAGTGGATGTGCATATCAGACGGCTGCGGCAAACGCTGAACGCAGGGGATGAGAAAGACCTGATCAGAACCGTCCGTGCCCGGGGATATGCGCTTGATATGCCACAGGATTGAGGCCGTTCTGGCGCGACGGAGTGCCTGATGATGCATGAGGCACTCGTTGCTGTTGCGGGCATCCTTGTGGGCAGCGGGCTGACAGCCAGCCTGCTTGCGGCCCGCCTGCGGCCCGAAAAAATAGAGATCCCGAGCTATCATCAGGAAGAAAGCCCGGCCTCTTCCAGAACAGCCGTGCCGGAAGGGGTGGAGCAGGTCATGGCCTGTCTGCCCGCCGCCACGATGGTGCTGGATGAGGAACGGCGGCTGCATTATGCCTCGCCGGAAGCATACCGGATTTTTGAAGATAATCTGGGGAGCATCAAACGCCACCCGGCCTTTCAGACAGCGCTGGACCGGCTGGTTGAAAAAGGCGTGGATGCACCAGTCTGCTCAGAAACAGCCCGTATTGTGCTGGATGTTCCCCATCACCGGGTGATCAGCGCCCGGTTCCAGCAGCATGTTCTCCCCGCCACATTATTCGCAGGGGCCAGAGGCCTGAGCGTCTCGTCTGACCGCTCCCAGCATGCGCTGGTGTTTGTCGCGCTCTGTGATGAAACAGAAGCGGACAATACCGAGCGCCAGCATACGGATTTTGTGGCCTATGCCAGTCACGAACTGCGCACACCGCTGGCCGCGCTGATGGGGTTTGTGGAAACACTGCAAGGCCCGGCGGCGGATGACCCGGAAGCCCAGCAGGAATTTCTTGGTATCATGGCCGCACAGGGGAAGCGGATGCAGCATCTGCTGGATGATCTGCTCTATCTGTCCCGTGTGCAGCGCGTGGAACATCAGCGGCCGCGTGGCTCTGTGACAATCAAGGACCTGTTTGGTCGCCTGAAGGCCGAGTCTCAGGCTCTGTTCCGCCTGAAAAAAGCAAAACTGACAATTGAGCCTGTGCCCGACCCCGCCTTATGCGTGGCGGCGGATACCAGTCAGCTTGTGCAGGTTCTCATCAACCTGATCGAAAACGCTTTTAAATACGGCACTTTGCCGGATGCAGCGGGGGCTCCATCCTTGCAGGTTACGGTGTCCTGCACGCCTGCGCCGCCCGATTCTCGCTGGCCCGCCGTGCCGGGGGTGGTGCTGAGCGTTGCGGATAACGGGCCGGGGATTGCCGCGCGCCATCTGCCCCGCCTGACGGAGCATTTCTATCGCGTGCCCAAAACTGCGGCCACGGTGCAGGGCAGCGGGCTGGGGCTGGCCATTGTCCAGCATGTCGTCACCCGGCACGGGGGGCGTTTTGTGGTGGAAAGCACGGTGGGGCAGGGCACAACCTGTAAAATCTGGCTGCCGTGTGCGGCTGCAACGGCTGTCATAAAACCTTCATAAAACAGTCTTCAACATGTCATCCGCGGAAAGCGCCAAACCCGTTAAGGGTTGTCCCCGACGTGGCGAGTTACGTCGTTATTTATGATGTCCAGGGATAAAACCGAAATGCGTCTTTCCTTCAGGCCTGCTCTGTGTCTGCTTGCTGCAACGTGCTTGACCGCTGCACTGCCGAGCGCCTCCCGGGCCGAAAGCGTCACTGGCGCGGGTTCCAGCTTTGCCGCTCCGATTTACGAAGCCTGGAGTGAAACCGCCAAGACAGCCGCAGGCGTCACGGTAAACTATCAGAGTGTTGGCTCCAGCGCCGGGCAGAATCAGGTTCTGGCAGGAACGGTTGATTTCGGGGCATCCGATGCACCGATGGATGCGAAAAAGATTGAATCTGCCGGTCTTTTTCAGTTCCCGACCGTGATGGGCGGCATTGTTCCCGTCATTAACATTCCGGGCATGAAAGCTGACACGCTGCGCCTGAGCGGTGCGGTGCTGGCTGGTATTTATTCCGGTGAAATCACGGAATGGAATGACCCGAAAATCGCTGCTCTGAACCCGGGTGTGACCCTGCCGGACATGCCTGTGGCCCCCGTGCACCGCGCAGACGGTTCCGGCACCACGTTTGTCTTCACGTCTTATCTGTCCGGGTCTTCTGCCTCCTGGCATGATTCTCTGGGTGCAAGCACGTCCATCTCCTGGCCCGGTGGTCTGGGTGCCCGCGGGAATGATGGCGTTGCAGCAACTGTGCAGAATACGGAAGGCGCTATTGGCTATGTTGAATATGCCTATGCCAGCCGCAACCATCTGACGACTGTTAAGCTGCACAACCGTGCGGGTGAAGATGTTGCCGCAAACCAGGCCAGCTTTGCGCATGCCGCAGAAGCAGCCGACTGGCAGCACGCTTCTCACTTTGCGGTGAATCTGCTGGACACGCAGGGTAAAGGCGCATGGCCGATCGTTTCTGCCACATACGTGCTGACCCCGGTTGCCCCGAAAAATGCTGCACGCGGTGAAGCCGTGCATAAGTTCTTCAGCTGGGCGTTTGAAAACGGTGATGCCACTGCGCAGAAGCTGGACTATGTGGCTCTGCCGCAGTCTGTGAAAACCAGCATTCTGTCTGCATGGAAAATTGCAAAATAAGAAACTCTATTATTCTATAAATACCTTTGAGAATACTTTTTGAGAATTCCTTCTTAAAAAAGTCTTTTTATAAGCAAGGCGGGCTGAGTCATTCAGTCCGCCTTTTCTGTCATATAACTGTAACGAAAGCATCACGAAACCATCACGCACAAAAGGCGTTGGGCGGGATATTCAGCGTTCATCTTCTCTCCTCTGGAATGGCAATGATGCGCTGTAAACCGGTTATTTCATCTCTCGCGTTTGCTTCTTTTCTGATGGGTGGCGCGGCACCTGTCGCAATGGCATCATCTGCTGAAGACGCACAGATCCGTGCTCTCCGCCTTGAAATGGCGCAGATGCGCAAAGAGATGATGGGGCAGATCACCACGCTTAAAAGCCGGCTGGCCAAGACCGAAACTGTTTCGCGCAGGCAGGACCGCATGAGCACCGCATCAGCTCATGGCGGTCGCGCCACCAGCCATCATGAGATTGCCTCCGGCCCGGTAGATCCGAGCGTGCAGTTTAATGAACCGCCAGCCTCCGCGACGCGCATCCATCTGGCCAACGCAGGCACCCCGACATCGGACCGTGGCGATGTCATGTCCTGGAAATCTTTCCGCGCTGCCACAAAGAGTGATGAGAACGTGCATGTCGGCGGCATGATCGTCGGCTTCCCGAAGGGCCGCTTTACGGTGGCGTCTGAAGATGGCGCTTATGGCCTGTCCATCGGTCTGGCCTTCCATGAGGATTTCGGTGGCTTCTTCAACTCCGGGCCGCGTGCGGGTGAAGGACGTGGCGCCTTCAACAGCTTTACCACCAACATGCGCCGCCTGCGTATTCCGTTCACCTTCCGCTATAAAAACTGGGTTGCTGCCGTCACACCTGACTTTGGCGCAAACCATAACGATGGTTACGTTGGCCTGTATGAAGGCAACCTGAACTACACCGGTCTGCATAACACCATCCTGACGGTTGGTTACTTCCAGCCGCGTGTGACGGAAGAAGATTCCGAAAGCTCCAACGACTTCTTTACGCTCGAACGTCCGAGCATCACCGACATGGTGCGTAACATCGCTGCGGGTGATGCTCGCTTCAGTGTTGGTGGTCTGCATTATGAAAAACGCTGGTGGATTGCAGGTTACTTCACAGGTCAGGAGTGGGGTCATCGCAACGCCTCTGATATGAGTAGCACCTATTACGGCGGCGGCAGCGGCACGACCATGGACAGCCAGACGGGTGCGACGCTGCGTGTTGCTGGTCGTCCGGTTGCTACGAAAGACTGGGATGTCCACATGGGCGCATCCGGTATTTCCGCATTCCGTCTGGCGTGTAACTCTACATCAGCCACGTCCTGCTCTCGCTCGACGTCTTTTGGTCAGCGTCCTGAGTTCGATATTGGGGAAGCCAATCTGGCAGCAACCGGTGGCATCAGCAACGCGGCACAGGTCTGGGCAGCTGGTCCGGAACTGGGTGTCCGCTGGAAACGCCTGATTGTGAAGGGTGAATACTATCACGTTGGCGTCCAGCGCGATGCGCCGGGCCTGAAGTCTGCTGGCTTCCAGGGCTGGTATGGGTCCGCAGCCTATACGCTGTTCGGCAATCCGCGTCTGTATAATGAAAAAGAAGGGGCCTTTGGTGCGCCGGGCGTTCCGGAAGCTGAAGAATTTGATCCCGCCCGTAACCACTGGGGTGCGCTGGAAGTTGTCGGCCATTACAGCGTGATTGATCTGAACAGCCGCCTGAACGACGCGAACGCCAAGAACGTGATCCGCGGCGGCCAGCAGACGGTGTGGACGGGTGGTCTGAACTGGTATCCGAACCGCCACTTCCGCCTCATGCTCGATTACAGCCACTTCATCGTGTCTCGTAGCGAGCAGGCCACCAACATTTATGGCCGCACGGGTAACTCCGTTGCCGCCCGTATTCAGGCAGGCTTCTAAGCTCCGTCCCAACATCATTCTGAAGGAGGTCTGAGCGGCCTCTTTTCAGAAAGTTTGCTTTGATATGATGAAAAAACCCCTTCCAGATTAGTCTGAAAGGGGTTTTTCATGGTGCGCCATCCTGTGTGGAGCAGGATAAAACAGAGTGTCTGGTTAAAGATTTTTAGCCAACAGCCCCTGTAAACAGATGCTGGGAAGACCGCCGTGCCAGTGCCACAATGGTCAGGCCTGCCTCCTGCGCCAGACGCAAGGCGCGCGTGGTGGGGGCGGAAATGGCGACCAGTGTGGAGAAACCTGCCAGAATGGCTTTTTGCACCATCTCGAATGAACACCGGCTGGTAATCAGGCAAAATCCCTCTGCAAAACAGACGTTTTGACGAAGACCGGCACCAATCAATTTATCCAGCGCGTTATGGCGGCCCACATCTTCACGTATCATGTGGATCCTGCCATCTGCGCCACACCATGCCGCGCCATGCACCATATGCACCTGCGCGTTCAGAGTTTGATGGTCCGCCAGCGTTTTTACAGCCTGCCGTATGGCGGCCAGCGGCACCGGGGGCATAGCCGGTACAGCGGGCAGGGCGGTGTGGAGACTTTTCAGATCTTCACTGCCACACACACCACAGCCTGTCCGGCCTGTCATGGCGCGACGGGACTGAAGCAGACGGCGAAAGTCCTCCCCCGCGATATCCAGTGAGAGGGTAACGCCATCGTCCCCCAGTTCCGTCCGAACACTGCGGATGGATGCTGCATTAGATACAAGGCGTTCCGTAATGGAAAACCCATAAGCATAATCTTCAAGATCCTGAAGCGTACCCATCATCACAGCATAAGGCACGCTGTTATAGACAAAGCTGATGGGGGTTTCCTCAGCAATGGCCAGTGTGGTGGTCTCTGCATCTTCATCCGTAAAACGCTCGACAGGCCAGCGGGTCATGACAAAATCAGACATGGGTCAGGCCTCCACCGGCCACCTTGCGGGCATAAGCGTAGTCATCGGGTGTGTTGATATTGAAAAACAGATCAGGCGTGCGCGCAGGAAAGACAACATCGTGCACACCCAGCGTTGCGGCAAAACAGCGAATGCGCAGCTTGTCTTTATGGTCGGGCTGGCTAAGCCAGTCTTCCAGCGCCGCACGACACGTGGTGGGCCAGCTGGCAACCAGATGATGCTGCCGGTTATCCGACACCGCGACAGCCGGGGCTGGTAATAACTGCTGTGGCAGATCCACCGGGATAAAAGGGGTATCTCCCGGCACGGTGATCAGAACTGAGCAATTCTGGCTTTCCGCCCAGCGTAACCCTTCCAGAATACCAGCCAGAGGCCCTTTATCCGCGAGCGTATCGGGCAGAACCGGCAGGTTCCATGCCGCAAAGCGGGAAGCATCCCCATTGGCGCTAATAGCAAGTGCTGCGCAATGGGGGCGGAGTGCTGCCAGCACATTATCCAGAACCGTCCCGGTTTCGGAAAGAGGGAGAAGGGGTTTGTCACACCCGCCCATGCGGGAGCCGGTACCACCTGCCAGAACAAGGGCGGCAATACGGGGGAGAGAAGGAGAGGCGCTCATGCAGCGGAGCATCGACCTGTTGCCGGGGTGTGGCAAGAGCTTTTACGTCACTGCCGGGGCAGGAAAACCCGTGCTTTGCATAAAAAAAGTGGCCCGCCGAAGCGAACCACCTGAACGCACACAGTAAGGAGAATGTCGGCCGTTTTTAGCGGGGCAGGACGTTCTTGTAAGCCACCATGCACTGCACATAGGCATTGTTATACTGGGTCTGAATGTCACCGTTCCGGTTGTTGGAATAAGCACCACCGCCCAGCGCGCCACCCAACGCGCCAGCCCCGGCGCCAATACCGGCACCAGCACCGCCGCCAGCTGCGGCACCCAGACCAGCGCCCAGCGCTGTGGCAGCCAGACCGCCATAAAGAGCTTTACGATTCTGGCTACCAGCCTGCCCCTGCACAGCGGCAGTGGCCTGAGACCGGCAGAAATTCTGTTCCTGCTGGAAGGTGGCATAATCCTTACCCGGGCCAGGCAGAACCATGGCGGTCGGGCCCATTGGTGTTTCTGCGCAGGCTGCCAGCAGAAGCGCCGGGAGAAGGAAGAGAGACGCTTTTTTGAAGCTCATGACAAACACTCTTGTTAGAAATGGGATACTCGTTAAGCGCCCAATTCTGGCATTTTTTGGAACGGGCGAAAATCTTTTAATTCACAGACCGCGTGAGGGAGGCTTTTGACGGCTTTTCTGGCGGCTTCTTCAAGAAATCATAGATCCTGTTCTTTGAGCTTATTCAGGCTGAGGGTCAGGTCCTCCACAGTGCAGGCCGCCTGTGCTGGGGCGGGGCAGAACCGGCTGTGGAGCAACTGGGGCGCGCCTTGCCCGATCTGGCGGCTCATGGGCTGCGTCTGCCGTAGCTGCTCCAGAGACTGGTGGAACACCCGGAAGCACACGTCCTTTTGCCCATCAGGCCGCCGCCAGAGTTCAAAGGCCAGCGTGGTGTCTGGTGCGGTGCGATCCGGCTGGTCAGCAAAGGCCCAGTCCAGCCCGAAGAGCGTGGCCAGCATGTCCAGCGTTGTGTCATGCCCGGCAAACAGGATCAGCCGGGCAGACGGCGGGAGTGTGGAGCCATCCGGGAGCGCGACAGTCTGCTCTGCCAGCGCGACGAGGAGTGTTTCAGCCAGAACATGCCCACGTGGAACGGCGAGGGCAGGTAGGCGTCTCAATCTGTCACTCTGTAAAGCATGGGCGGGCAGCACGACCTCCAGAAGCTGGCGTGTTCTGGCGGCATTGTTGTCCGGTGCAGTTCGTGCGTCGTCAAAAACCGTGGAAGGCAAACCTTGCACATATTCCAGCAGCAGGTTTTCCGCAGTCGAGGCGCTCAGGTTCAGGCCGCCTTCCGCATGCGGCAGACCTTTTTTCCAGGACAGAACAGTCGGGGCAGAAAAGCAGGGGCCTTTCTGCTGCTGGCATCCAGTGGGCGCAAACACGGCTTGCAGGGCAGAGGCAGCCTGTGCTCCGGGCCTGCCCGGTGCGGTGTCTTCTTGAAAAGCGCGCGTGAGGGACCGCATGACGCGCTGCTGGTCACGATGCTCCCGCCCGGCGGCCAGTGCATTAAATAGCGGATCATGCCGGCCGGCAGGTAAACTCTGTGCCGTGCTGGTGCAGCCTTGCGTCAGGGCATGGGTGAGAATGTCGCCGCTCTGGCGTGTACGGGTGTCCGCAGAATCTGCCCAGACAAAAACTGCTCTGGCCGAGGCACAGGGTGCCGAGGCCTGCGGCAGGAGGGGCGCATACCAGCTTTGGAGAAATTGCCCCATAAGGGCCAGATCTGCCCGGCCATGGTCCGTCAGTTCCCCCGGCGGCACAGGCCAGGCCGACCATGTGCGGCCTGTCTTTTTTTCCAGTGTGGCGAGCGGTTTGGTCGGGCTGCGGATGCCATGCCGGGAGACCAGCAGGACTTTTTCCAGAACAGCGCCAGAGGCAGCCGGGGCCGGAACTGGTCGGGCCGTTTCAGCACGAACACCTAAAGGCGCGGCGAGACCCGCAAAGCAGCAGGAAAGAAACATACAGGAGAGAAAGCGGATACGAAACATGCGCCTGCATAGCACAGGCGGTCTGCTTCGGGAGAATGCAGGCATGGCCTCCGCTCTTACAGGGGCACAAGCCTGCGGGACGAGTCAGGTCAGGCGGGTGACCAGCAACTGGTTGATGCGGAAGCCTTCCACGTCCACGACTTCAAACCGGAATCCGCCGGCATCCACGCGGTCGGCCTTGCGGGCCATGCGGCGCAGGCGGTGCATGACAAAGCCGCCAATGGTGTCAAACTGAGCACTGTCAGGCAGTTCGATGATATGCAGTTCCCGCATCACGTCGCCAATCGGGGCGGCGCCATCAATCAGCCAGGAATTTTCATCGCGCCGGACAATAGCCTGCTCTTCAAACGGATTAGCCAGACCATCCATGAGCGCGCCCATGATGTCCTTGAAGGTAATCAACCCGACGACCAGCCCGTATTCATTCACAATCAGGGCAAAGCCCACACCGTGGGTATCAAACTGGGCCAGTGTGTCCCACAGGTTGAGCGTTTCCGGCACGGAGAGCACATCCCGCCGCATGCGGAAAATCGGGTTGCCACGCAGGGCCGGACCCTCCGGAATGCTGGCCGGGTCCACAACCGAGGCCAGAACGTCTTCCGCACGGATGGAGCCAATCACCTTATCCAGCCCGCCATCACACAGCGGGTAACGGGAATACGGTTTGGCTCGGACCTTCTCGTGATTGTTCTCCGCATTGTCCTGCACGTCCAGATACACAATCTCGTCCCGCGGGGTCATGGCGGAGGTCACCGAGCGGTCCTGCAGGCCCAGTACGTTCTGGATCATCTGGTGTTCCTGCTCCAGCAGCACGCCAGAGGCGGTGCCGGCGGCCAGAATGGCCCGCAGGTCTTCCGGGGTGACCGGCTCCACGGCGGAGGCTGCCGGGATTTTCATGGCGCGCAGAACGGCGTCAGACACCTTGGAAAAAATCCACACAAACGGATACAACACCCGCAGGGCCAGCTTGGGAAACCAGCCAATGGAGAGTGCCACTTTGTCCGGCGCGTTCATGGCCACACGTTTGGGCAACAGGTCGGCAAACAGCACGAACAGGCCGGTGACCATAATGAAGCTGATGGCCGAGCCGGTTTTTTCCGCCAGTCCGTCCGGCAGCCCCCAGTAGCGCAGCAGGTCTCCGCAGGGCGGGGACAGCATTTCTGAACTGACAATACCGCCCAGAATCCCAACCCCGTTCAGGCAGATCTGGAGAACGGTAATGACCTGACCACTGTTGCGCCGCAGCGCCAGAAAAGCCTGTGCCCGTTTATCGCCCGCTTCTGCCCGGGACCGAAGCCGCACATCACGGGCGGCGGCAAAGGAAATCTCGGAGAGAGAAATCAGGATGCTGACCGCAATCAGCAGAAAGAGGGCGAGAAAACCGGTAAGAAAAAGAATCAAGACACGCTCGGAGTTCAATAAGAAATAGCTTATTGGACAAGGTTATATCTGCTGCCTTTTTAAAATCCTAATTTATTTTCCCAAACTTGGCCGAGCAGCTCCGGGCCGGCCCGCGTCTTTGTGATCAGCGATTTCTCAAAAATGGCGTAGGGGGATGATCTCCGGCGCAAGAGGGGCGTTGGGAGTGCTGAAGGAGACAGTCGATGTTCCGAGCCTTGCTGATCGAAAAAAACGCCGATGGAGATCAGGTCGTCCATGAGCATTCTCTGGCAGAGGACCAACTGCCGGAGGGCGATGTCACGGTGCGGGTGGAGTGGTCCAGCCTGAATTACAAGGATGCGCTGGCTATAACCGGCAAGGGGCCGATTGTCCGCTCCTACCCGATGGTGCCGGGTATTGATTTTGCCGGGACGATTGAGGCGTCTTCTCACCCCGGTCTGTTTGTAGGCCAGCACGTCGTGCTGAATGGCTGGGGAGCAGGGGAAAGCCATTGGGGCGGTCTGGCGGAACGGGCACGGGTGCCGGGAGACTGGCTGGTCCCTCTGCCCTCTGCGCTGAGTGCGCGTCAGGCCATGGCGCTGGGAACAGCCGGTTATACGGCCATGTTGTGCGTACGCGCCCTGATCCGGGAGGGTGTCACGCCCAAAAGTGGGCCGATTGTGGTGACGGGGGCTTCCGGTGGCGTGGGCAGTGTTGCCCTGATGCTGCTGAACCGGTTGGGCTATCAGGTGACAGCCATTACCGGCCACCCCGAAGAAGAGCCCGCTTTGCGGGAACTGGGAGCTACGGACATTCTGCCGCGACAGGCTTTGTTACGCCTGACCCGCCCGCTGGAAAAAGCCCAATGGGCCGGGGCTGTGGATGTTGCCGGGGGCGCTGTGCTGGCCGCCTTGTGTGCATCCATGCAGTATCAGGGGGTGGTGACGGCTTGCGGTCTTGCTGCCGGGATGGACTTCCCTGCAACGGTTGCGCCGTTCATTCTGCGCGGCGTCACACTCGTTGGGATTGATAGCGTCCACTGCCCCAAAGAGGAGCGCCTTGCAGCCTGGCAGCAACTGGCGCAGCTGATTGATCCGGAAAAACTGAACGGCATTATTACGGAAATTTCGCTTTCCGAGGTCAAAAAAGCGGCTTCTGATTTGCTGGACGGAGAGATCCGGGGTCGCATTCTGGTCCGGCTGGCAGGGTCCCGGTAAGACTGCCTGAGGCGTCTTGTTAATTCACGCGCGTGATGAACAAACGAAAGATACTAAAAAACCGGAAAAAACGATGTTTTTCCGGTTTTTAAAGGAGTGTCAGATCAGGAAATCAGGCTTCCAGACCACCATCCACAGGCAGAGCCGCCCCGGTGATGTAACCAGCCTTCGGGCTGGCAAGGAAGGACACCATGTTGGCAATGTCGTGCACTGTGCCGTATTTGCCCGTTGCCACAAAGCTGCTGATCAGTTTTGCCACATCCCCGGTGGCGGGGTTCATGTCCGTATCAATGGGGCCGGGTTCCACCACATTCACGGTAATGCCTTTGGGGCCGAGATCCCGCGCAACCCCTTGTGCAAAACCACGCAGAGCAGCCTTGGTGGCAGCATAGAGTGAAATACCGGGGAAGGGCGCGCGTGCCCCAAAAGCGGAGCCGATGAAAATCAGGCGGCCGCCTTCCTTCATGTGCTTCACGGCTTCCATGGTTTCCACCATCACGGCGCGTACATTCAGGTTCAGCACATGCTCAATCTGAGCCACGCTCATTTCGCTAATGGGCCCATAGGGATAGGTGCCAGCGTTGCAGACCAGTGTATCAATGCGGCCAAATTCTTTAACCGTTGCGGCAATGCCAGCCTGATTGCCTTCAACCGTCGTGCCATCAGCCTGAATGCTCAGAGCTTTACGGCCCAGTGCCCGCACTTTGGCGGCGGCGGCTTCTGCTGCGTCTGCATTGCGGGCGTAGGTCAGAGCAATATCAAAGCCATCTTTGGCCAGTGTTTCCGCAATGGCGGCCCCAATGCCGCGGCTGCCGCCAGTTACCAGTGCTACGCGTTGTGTCATGCTTAGAAAGTCCTGTTAAAAGCGATTGATTAAGGAAAGGCTCAGGCCTGTGGCAGCCCGAGCATCAGGGCAATATTTTGTAAGGCGGCCCCGGATGCGCCTTTGCCGAGGTTATCCAGCCGTGCTGTCAGCACAGCCTGTCGGGAATGCGGGTTGCCATGCACACGCAGTTCCATAGTGTCACGGCCAGCCAGTGCTTCCGCAGACAGTTTGGGTTCTGCGGACAGAACATGCACCCGGTCCTGCCCGGCATAGCGGCCAGCCAGTGCGGTGTGCAGGTCATCCCCCGTTACGCCGCCGTTCAGGTCATCCAGATGCAGCGGGATGGAGACAATCATGCCCTGCGCAAAATGCCCGACGGACGGCACAAAAACCGGGCGACGGGTCAGCCCGGCATGCAAATGGATTTCCGGCACATGCTTATGTTCCAGTCCAAGCCCATAGAGCTCAAAGGCCGGACCACCGTCGCGCGTATGCGCCTCAATCATGGCGCGGCCTCCGCCCGAATACCCGCTGACAGCATTGATGCAGACAGGATAATGCGGCTCCATAATGCCCGCATCAATCAGCGGGCGCAGCAGGGCAATGGCTCCTGTGGGGTAGCAGCCGGGGTTTGAAACGCGGGGTGCGCCCTGAATGGCCTCACTCTGCGCCGGTGAGAGTTCCGGAAAACCATAGACCCAGCCGGGTGCTGTGCGGAACGCCGTGCTGGCGTCCAGAATGCGTGGGGCGTTCTGGCCGAGCGTTTCCGCCATAGCCACAGCCTCGCGCGCGGCATCGTCCGGCAGGCACAGCACAGCCAGATCTGCTGCGGCCATGGCGTCCTTACGGGCTGTCGGGTCCTTCCGGTGGGCCGGGTCAACTGAATGGATGCTTACGGGCAGGGCAGACAGGCGGTCCCGAATACCCAGACCGGTGGTTCCGGCTTCCCCATCGATAAAAATAACGGGCTGCTGTGTCATGCCTTCATACTCCACCCGGATAACGGGAGGCTCCCTGTCTTCGCCCGGCACCCGGTTCTGTGGCGCGTGGGCTGTTCGGTCTCTCTGCTTCCGCATATACGGGGTAAGTCCCTTGTGGCGGAAGGGGGATGCGCGAAAAACACCATACCGGTGCAGGGCTGACATGCGGGGAAGCTGCATAGAGCATAGCTCTGCGGACCGGCTGAGGGAAAACACAAAGGATTGAAAGGGAACACGGGATCTTATGGTTGCAAAACATACAGCCACTGCGGCACCCACGCTGGCCGAAACAGCCGGGCAGACAGATGCGGCCCGTGAACTGACGCGCCTTGTCGCGCTGATGGCCCGCCTGCGTGATCCAGAGCATGGCTGCCCATGGGACCGGGAGCAGACGCACGAGACTATTGCGCCCTATGCGATTGAAGAAGCCTATGAGGTTCTGGACGCCATCCAGAAGCAGGACTGGCAGGCCTTCCCTGATGAGCTGGGCGATTTGCTGTTGCAGGTTGTGTATCAGGCCCGTCTGGCGGAAGAGGAAGGGCATTTTGATTTTGCGACCGTCGCCCGTCTGATTACGGAAAAAATGATCCGCCGCCACCCGCATGTTACGTTCGGGCCGGATGTGCTGGGCACACAGGGGGATGCCGTTGCTCCCGCTTCCGGACAGACAACCTCCGCGGCCATGCCGGGGCAGTGGGAACAGTTGAAAGAAAAGGAACGCCAGAAGCTGACCGTGCCGGGCCAGAAATCCAGTGCGCTGGCGGGCATTCCGCCTGCTTTGCCCGCATTGCTTCGGGCTTCCAAAATTGCGTCTCGTGCGGCCCGTGTCGGGTTCGACTGGCCGGATGTGCAGGGCGTTGTGGCCAAAGTGCATGAGGAAATGGAAGAATTTGCCGTAGAAATGCAGGCAAATGACCGTGCCAAAATGCAGGATGAACTGGGAGACGTGTTCTTCTCGCTCGCCAGTCTGGCCCGGCGGCTGGATCTGGACCCGGAAGCCTGTCTGCGGCAGGCCTGTGATAAGTTTACCCGGCGCTTTCAGGCGGTTGAAGCCTGTCTGGCGGAAGAGGGCCGCTCCATGCAGGACGAGCCCGTTGCGTATCTGGACGAGGTCTGGAACCGCGTGAAAAAGCGTGATGGCTAACCCCAGCCTCTAAAGCATAAAAAAAACCGGCTCCCTCTCTTGAAGGAGCCGGTTTTCTGATCAGTCTTTGGCAGGTTCTGCCGTGCTGTTGGTTTCAACACCGCCAGCCAGATAGTCCATTAGCCTGCGGGAAAAGGCGTTAACATCCTTAGGTGTTTCACCATTCTGGATGCTGGCGACGTCCAGCAGAATGTGAGCCAGCGCATCAACCGGCTTCCCGGCTTTTACGAGGCCCGCCAGATGGTGGACAATCGGATGCGCGGGGTTGAGTTCCAGCACGGGGGTGACGGACGGCAAGTTCTGGCCGCTCCGCTGCATCAGCTTTTGCAGTTGCAGATCCGGGCCGCCTTCCGGCGCGGTCAGCACCATGGCGCTGTTCACCAGACGGTCTGTGGCGCGGATGTCGGACACTGTGTCACCCAGAGCTGTTTTCAGCGCGGGCACCAGCGTGTCCATATCGGCTTTTTCAGCGTCGCTTTCTGCCGGAGCACCAAATTTCTCAAGGTCCGTCTGACCCTGTGCGACATTGCGCAGCGCTTTGCCTTCATACGTGCCCAGACGTTCCGGCCAGAAGGAATCAACTGCGTCAGACAGCAGCAGGACTTCCACTCCACGGGCCTTGAAACCCTCAATCTGCGGAGAAGCTGCCAGTGTTTCCGCGTTGTCGCCCGTCAGATAGTAAATGGCGTCCTGTTCAGGCTTCATGCGGCTGATGTAAGCGTCCAGAGAGGTCAGGCCGTCTACCGCGCTGGAGCGGAACCGGCTGAGTGCCGCCACTTCCGTGCGGTGTGCCGGATCATCCCACATGCCTTCCTTCAGCACGGGGCCGAAGTTTTCCCAGAAGCCGGCATAGGCTTCTTCGTCCTTGGCGCGGGTTTTCAGTTCACCCATCACCTTGCCAGTTACGGCCTTGCGGATACGGGCCAGAACCGGGGTGGCCTGAAGCATTTCACGCGAGACGTTAAGCGGCAGATCTTCCGTATCCACCACACCCTGCACAAAGCGCAGCCATGAGGGCAGGATCTCGGCTTCGTCCGTGATGAACATGCGGCGGACATGCAGGCGCACCCGGCTCTCACGCGTCTGCTCGGCAAATTCAAATGGACGGCTGCCCGGAATGAACAGAAGGGCCGAGAATTCAATCGTCCCTTCTGCGCGCCAGTGCAGCGTGTCCCACGGTGTATCGAAATTGTGGGTGAGGTGACGATAGAACTCGTTCAGCTGGTCGTCCGTAATTTCGCTACGCGGCTTGCGCCACAGGGCTGTGCCCTCGTTGGCGGCTTCTTCCTTGCCATCCTTGATGATGGTGACAGGCCAGGCAATGTGGTCAGACCATTTGCGGATAATGGCTTCCAGACGCCAGCTATCAAGGAACTCGTCAGCATCTTCCTTGATGTGCAGGGTAATATCAGTCCCGGCTTTCTCGCGCGTGGCGGGTTCCAGCGTGTAGGAGCCCTTGCCGTCAGACGTCCAGCGCCAGGCTTCACCCGAGCCAGCGCGGCGGGAGACGACATCCACCTTATCGGCAACCATGAACGCGGCATAAAAGCCCACGCCAAACTGGCCGATCAGGTTCGGGCGGTCTTCCGGTTTTGCATCTTCAAGCTTCTGGCCAAAGGCACGGGTGCCGGACTTGGCAATGGTGCCCAGATTGGACACCAGCTCTTCCTTGCTCATGCCAGCGCCATCATCGCTGATGGTCAGCAGGCGGGCATCTTTTTCCGGGTTGATGCGGATCTTGGCATCTTCCGGCAGGGCGCGTGCGCCATCGGTCAGCGCCTCAAAGCGACGGCGGTCCGTGGCGTCGGCCGCGTTGGCTACCAGCTCGCGCAGAAAAATTTCCCGCTCGGAGTAGAGCGAATGCACCACAAGATCGAGCAGCCGCCCGACTTCCGCGCTAAATTCCCGTGTTTCGCTGCCCTGTGCGGGCGTGGCGCCCGTGGCTGTTTCAGTCATCTCATTCCCCGCATTCATGCGTGACACTGCATCATGAGCGCAGCAGCCTTTGCCCTCAGGCCAAACGCTGCCACCTCCTGCATCATTTAAGACATGAGATGAACGGGAGAATTTTTCAATATCTCCCGGAGCAGAACATTATCGGTTTTGCAGCGTTTCCGCTTTGCACTGGCCAGTGCGGAAGAAGGACCATTCCTCACAACTGGTGCCGTCCGGCATGTGGCAGACGCCATATTGTCCGCCAGAGGATCCGGTGCGGATTTCCAGTTTGCCGCCTGCGTTTACACAGTGGACAGAGGCAGGGTTGGCCATGCCAATCAGCTTGCTCCGCTGCGGGGAGCTTGCGGAGGGCGTCTCTGTGGTGGCTGCTGGCGTGCTGCCTGGGGGAGTAAGGCCGTGGGGAAGTGCTGTGCTGGCCGGAGCAGGCTGGCATGCGGCCAGACCCAGCAGGGCAAGACTCAGGGCTGCCATGCCAGAGGATTTTTTATGAAAAGGCATGTGCGGTGTGAACAATGATCCGGTCATAGGCCTGTCGTCTCCTGCAAGAGAATGTTGGGTCACGCCATGCACGATGAGCAGGCGAGAGGGATGCAAACACCCCAGTCTTTCTGGTCGCCAAAAGTCACCAGAAGGACCCGTTTGTGAGGTTGGGGTATCATTGGGCAAAGGTACACTCGAGGCAATATGATACATTGCCCGTCAAACCCAGAAGGGAAGGATACGATGATGACGGGATGGACACGATTACGGGCCACCGGGGAACGCCTCTTCAGGCGACTGTTCGGTCTTAAGGCGCGTGATACCCGTCAGCCGCTGGCCGTGTTTACGATGGTCTATAATGAAGATCGCATGTTGCCGTTGTGGGCGAATTATTATCGCAGGCAGGCCGGAGCCGGAAATCTTTTTGTGCTGGATCACGGAAGCGACAGCCTGCCGGATTTGCCGGGATGTCAGATTGTTCCCATCCCACGGGAAGAACTGGACGAAGTTGATCGCTGTGCGCAGATTGAAGCGTTCCAGAAGAAACTTCTGGAATCGTATCACTACGTTCTGTTCACCGATTGTGATGAATTTCTGGTTGCTGACCCTGCGCGCTACCGGTCGCTGGGTGACTATGTTGCCCGCGCTCAGCATACCGCCATCCGGTGTGTAGGGGTGGATGTCATCGATTACGCGCTCGACCTGCCGCCTGTGCAATGGGACAAACCGGTGCTGGCTCAGCGCCCTTACGGAGCGGTGCGGTCCTGGTCCTGTAAGACATTGCTTGCCTCTGTGCCGCTGACGTGGACGGCAGGGTTCCATGAGTGCGAAGAACCCGCCACGCTGGACACAGCGTTATGGATGTTCCACCTGAAATATGCTGATCAGACTCACCTTCTCCAGCGCCTCGGTGTCACGCGGTCTTTGCAATGGAGTGCCCGCGCCCGCACTTTGAAGCATGGGGTGTCTCATCGGGTGCCTGACCGGAGTATGATCAATTTTCTAAGAAAATTTCAGGCAACACGTTCAGAAACTTCTCTGGCCGACCTTGATCTGGCCAGCCTTGTGGAGGCCGGTGGGGAAAGTGACCTGCACAGAATCCCGGATCGCTTTCTGAAGGCGTTTTAAACACCGCCTGTCTGGAAAGGATTAGGGATTACGGGGCGCCCCGCGTGCGTAGTGTTGCTATCATCCCCTCTGTGAGCCGAGAAATGGTCTGTTTAAGGATGGAAAAATCACCGTTTTTTTCGCGTGTTTTTTCATCCATGTACAGGCTGCGACGCATTTCGATCTGAAGGGCATGTAGTCCTTCACGCGGGCGGCCATAATGCTGCGTAATATAACCCCCTGCATAGGGCGTATTGCGGGACGTTTTAAAACCCAGATCCTGCAAAATCACTTCCGCTGTGTTAGCCAGAGCAGAGGCGCAACTTGCGCCATGGACGTCACCCAGAACAAAATCCGGATTTCCGGCCTCTGGCGCGTCCGGCATGGAGTGCAGATCCAGCAGCAGGGCCGTGCCATGTTGCGCGTGGGTCTCGCGCAGGGCGGCTGCCAGAGCGGCATGATACGGCATCCAGTAATCCCGGATTCGGAGCGCCGCCTCCATAAACGGCATGCGCGTCCGATAAATCTGCCGGTTATCCGCGACAATGCGCGGGACTGACCCCAGACCGGCAAGCCCCCGATGCGTGGCGCGTACAAAGGCGGGAATCGGTGTGTTGAACATGCGCGGGTCCAGATCCCATGCCGCCCGATTTACGTCACAGAAGACGCGCGGGAAAGTCGCGTGGACCAGCATCGGCCCCAGCGTGTGCGCCTCAGCGGCCAGTTCTTCCACATAGCTGTCTTCCCCACTGCGCAGAATGGCAAGAGGCTGGCGACTCTCCTGCACAAAGGCCTCCGGGTAAAAGCGCCCGGAATGGGGGGAGGCCAGCACGACGGGGGTTAAAGGCTGGCCCGACACCCGCACGGGGGAGGGCGCCTGCACGCGGTCTGCTCCCTCTGGAACGCTGGCTGGCACGCCCGGCAAAACACGGGCCAGACCCCGGTGAATCAGGCTATGCGTAATATTTTTCATCGGACCATCATTGAGGGCTTGCACTTTGAACGCAAGCGCGATAGAACGCGGCCCACGGTCAAAGATGGGCGCATAGCTCAGCGGTAGAGCACTACCTTGACATGGTAGGGGTCACAGGTTCAATCCCTGTTGCGCCCACCATCTTTGACCGGTGATTTTCCATTACATTTGGCGAATTTTCTGAAGAAATTTTCAGGAAGAGAAGCACGCGTGTGTGGCTCATCGGCAGAATTGCATCTGGACTGGTTAAAAGCTGGGGACGCATTCCAGCGCGTTAGTCCGTTAGATTTTCCTGCTTCTTTTCACGTTCTGCTGTGACACTCAGTCTCTGATAAATGCCAAGAGCGAGCACAATGCCGGTAGCGACAAGCAGCAGGGATGCCGGGTAGAGAATGGTGACCGGATTTTCCTTGTTGGTTTCAAAAATTCCCACCAGCCCTTCCACAAAAACCGCAATAATGATGGAAGTGATGAATTTTGTCAGACTGGTGCGGGCTTCCCCCAGCGTCTGTTTGCCGCGAGAGAGAATAACTTCTTCTTCCATGAAATATTTGGCAACGTCAAAGACGGCCATGGAAATCACGACATAGCTAATGGCATGCACCACTGCCTTCTGGCCGTCCTGCCAGGAGTGCAGAAGGGTTTGTACCAGTCCTGACATACCAAAGGCAGCCAGAAGCACTGCCAGAACCATCAGCATGATACTGCCAATTGCAAATGTGATGCGGGATAAATGGTGCATCTGAAACTTCTCCTCTCTCAGACTGCGTCCAGTCCACGCATGTTCGCATAGAGACGTCTGGAGAGGTCTTTCGTTCCCCACATGGGGGAGTAGCGGACAGATAAAGCTGTCGTCACGCAGGGTATGCTGCGGGAGTTTGGAAATTCTTTAAACCTGACTGCCCAACTCTACCGCACCCGGTGCGTTAGCCTCCGGTATGGCTGGCCAGAGCAAGAGTCGGGGAGGCAGAGCAGTTCTTGCTCTTCTGCGCGTCCCGACGTGCCTGAAGGGGTGTGTAATCCGGTTGTTCCCAGATGTAGAGCAAGGTTTTACGGAGTGTTTCATGCACGGCTTCACGCCATTTTTCATTGGAGGGCGTTGTGCCGACGGGAGTCAGAGAGCGTTTCATAGCAAATGTCTTCTGCCGTTTGTGAGCGGAACTGACGGCGTTCTAGCACCCTTCAACCGGACAAGATGTGACGTTTCCATGAAATGTAGGGAAAACGTTTTGTGACTATTTGGAGAATGGCCGTCATACTGGAGCCATTATTGTTAATTATTTTGTGATATCACAGTATTGGGAGGCTATCATGACAGCATTTTGGGCGTACTGGCTGGCTTTGAAAGCTATTGTCCGCAAAATGCGCGCGTCAGCCCGGGCACGGGTGGCGCAGCGGCGTGGGGCTCGTCGCGCCTGTTCATAGGGAGCCGCTCGTTTATTGTGCTGCATACAAAAAAAGCCCTGCCTCCAAAAGAGGACAGGGCTTTTTTGTAAAGCGCAGGGGCCAAAACCCCTGACACCAAGCGCTTATTTGCTGTCGCCAGAGAAGGTGTTGCTGATATCTTTGCCAGCCTTGTCACCCCAGTTGCCAATGGCTTTACCGGTCCGCTTGCCCCAGTTTTTGGTGGATTTAGCGGCGTCAGAAGTGCCTTCTTTTGTCTTGTCCCAGACCTTTTCGGTTCCGTTCTTGGTTTTATCCCAGGCGTTGTTGGTGCCCTCTTTGGTCTTATCCCACGCCTTTTCGGACCCGTTTTTGGTTTTATCCCAAGCGTTGTTGGTGCCCTCTTTGGTCTTGTCCCAAGCTTTTTCGGACCCGTTCTTGGTTTTATCCCAGGCGTTATTGGTGCCTTCTTTTGTCTTGTCCCAGGTTTTTTCGGTTCCGTTCTTGGTTTTATCCCAGGCGTTATTGGTGCCCTCTTTGGTCTTGTTCCAGGCTTTTTCGGATCCGTTCTTGGTTTTATCCCACGCCGTATCTGTGGCCTGACGCGTGTTGTTCCACGCGCGATTCACCGGGTCCTGATCTTCAGCATGAGCTGCGGGCAGGCTGAGCGTGAAGGCAGCAGCCCCCAGCATTGTGGTCAGGGCGATCCGGAATGTCGCAAACGTCATTAAAATGGCCTCCATACGTCTTTTGCTACGTTACAAATGTCTTGCCGTGGCTTTATGGCAAATGTGAGATCGGCCCGTGCCGGGGGCATGGCGCGACCTCATTGTCTGTTCCGGGGCCATAACGCATTGAAGCGTTAGAAGGTTTCAAGTGCGTGGCAGGCAATCCAGAGCTGCTTGCAGAATATAGGCGGCGGCCAGTTGATCCACGACTTCATTGCGTTTGCTGCGGGAAAGGTCGGCTTCCTGAATCAGCATGCGATTAACGGCGGAGGAGGAAAGCCGTTCATCCCACAGGCAGACGGGCAGGCCGGTCTGGTCGGAGAGGGCAGAGGCCCAGTCCTTGCTGGCCTGTGCCGCTGGGCCAAAGGAGCCGTCCAGTGAGAGGGGGATGCCCACCACCATTCCGCCAATGCCGTGCTTTGCCGCCAGCGCACGGATATGCTCCGCCATGGCCCCCAGCTTGCCGCGTTTGACGGTCTCCAGCGGGGTCGCCACCATGCGTGAGACATCGGACAGCGCCAGCCCCACCTGTTTGCGGCCGGGGTCAATGCCCAGCAGGCGCGCTTCACGGGCCAGAGTGGCGGCGAGGTCGGTAAGGTTGAACAGAGCCATGTCTGCACGGTATGTTGCCTTGCGCCCGATTATGCTAGGGCTTTTTTCCTCCATAGCTGAAGAGAGTCTGCTTTCATGTCGCTCGACCTCGCGACCACCCGACGTATTGCAAAACTGGCCCGCATCGGCCTTGAAGATGCGGAGCTTGAAACCGTCCGCCAGAAGCTGGATGGCATCCTGGGCTGGGTTGATCAGCTCTCTGAGGTGGATGTTGAGGGCGTGCCCCCCATGGTGGGCACCGAGACAGAGGCCCTGCGCCAGCGTGACGATGTGGTGACGGACGGCAACTGCCGGGACGCCATCCTCTCCTGCGCGCCGGAAAAATCCGGCCCCTTCTATACAGTACCCAAGGTTGTTGAATAATGCTGACCGGACTGACGCTCACCGAAGCGCGTGCTGGGCTTGAAGCCCGTAAATTTTCTGCCCGTGAGCTTGCTCAGGCGCATCTGGACGCCATTGGCCGCCTGAATACGCAGCTGAACGCCTATATTACGGTTCTGCCCGAGCAGGATGTGCTGGCCGCTGCTGATGCCGCCGATGCCCGCTATACCAAGGGTGAAGCCCGCCTGATGGACGGTCTGCCGGTTGGCGTGAAGGATCTGTTCTGCACAAAGGGTGTAAAAACCACCGCGGCGAGCAAAATGCTGGCCAATTTTGTGCCGCCTTATGAAAGCAGCGTAACGGCTCGCCTGCTGGACGCCGGTTCGGTCTTTCTGGGCAAAACCAACCTCGATGAATTTGCCATGGGGTCCGCCAACATCACCTCCGCGTTCGGCTCTGTGCTGAACCCGTGGAGACGTCAGGGTGATGATGCGGCTCTAGTGCCCGGTGGTTCTTCCGGTGGCTCTGCGGCTGCTGTGGCGGCTGGTCTGGCACTGGCCGCAACCGGCACGGATACGGGTGGGTCCATTCGTCAGCCTGCCGCATTCTGCGGGATCGTCGGGCTGAAGCCGACCTACGGCCGATGCAGCCGCTGGGGCACAATTGCCTTCGCAAGCTCTCTGGATCAGGCAGGCCCCATGACGCGCAGCGTGGCAGATGCCGGGCTGATGCTGGAAGCCATGGCTGGCTTTGATGAAAAAGACAGCACCAGCTCCAACCGCCCGGTGCCGGCATTTTCCAAGGCTGTTGGCAAGAGCGTGAAGGGACTACGGGTTGGTATTCCGGCAGAATATCGCGCGCCTGGCATGCCGGAAGAAATTGCCAAAATGTGGGAGCAGGGCATTGCCTGGCTGCGTGAGGCCGGGTGTGAAGTGGTCGATGTCTCTTTGCCGCACACCAAATATGGTCTGGCGACTTACTATATTATTGCTCCGGCAGAATGCTCCTCCAACCTCGCGCGGTACGACGGCATTCGCTTTGGTGAGCGTAAGGATGCGGCCACGCTGGATGGTGTTTATGAACGCACTCGTGCGGAAGGCTTCGGCCCGGAAGTACGTAACCGTATCCTGATGGGCACCTATGTGCTGTCCGCCGGGTATTACGATGCCTATTACCTGAAAGCCCAGAAAGTCCGCACGCTCATCAAGCGTGACTTTGTGCAGGCGTTTGAACAGGTCGATGTGCTGCTGACCCCCACCGCACCGAGTGCCGCCTTTGCGCAGGGTGAGAATATGGATGACCCCGTGCAGATGTATCTGAACGACATCTTCACCGTGCCTGCCAGCATGGCCGGGGTTCCGGCTTTGTCCGTGCCGGTGGGGCTGGATTCCAAAGGTCTGCCGCTTGGATTGCAGATTATTGGCCGACATTTTGATGAAGAAACCGTGCTGTCCGTTGGCGGCGCGCTGGAAGCGGCTGCGGGCTTTGCCCACAAGCCCACCCTGCATGCGGAGGCAGGCGTATGAGCTACGTGATTGAAGGCAAAACCGGCAGTTGGGAAATTGTGGTGGGGCTGGAAGTCCACGCCCAGATTGTCAGCAAATCCAAACTGTTCTCCGGGGCGTCTACCACATTCGGGGCTGAGCCAAACTCTCAGGTCAGTCTGGTTGATGCCGCATTCCCCGGCATGTTGCCGGTGATCAACAAAGAATGTGTGGCGCAGGCCGTGCGGACCGGGCTGGGGCTAAACGCCCGCATCTATCTGGAAAGCCGGTTTGACCGGAAAAACTACTTCTATGCGGATCTTCCGCAGGGCTACCAGATCAGCCAGTTTGCCCACCCGATTGTGGGTGAAGGCACGATTGACATTGAGTTGTCCAACGGTGAAATCCGGAAAATCGGCATTACGCGGCTGCATATGGAGCAGGATGCGGGCAAGCTGATTCACGATCAGGATCCCACCAAGTCCATGGTGGACCTCAACCGGTCTGGCGTGGCGCTGATGGAAATTGTGAGCGAGCCGGACATCCGGGAACCGGAAGAAGCCGGGGCCTATCTGCGCAAGCTGCGCCAGATCCTGCGCTATCTGGGCACCTGTGACGGCAACATGGAAGAAGGCTCCATGCGTGCGGACGTGAACGTGTCCGTTCGTAAAGCTGGGGAGCCGTTCCGTACGCGCTGCGAGATCAAGAACGTTAACTCCATCCGGTTCGTCATGCAGGCGATTGAGGTGGAAGCCGCCCGTCAGGTTGAAATCTGGGAAAGCGGTGGCGAGGTTGATCAGGAAACGCGCCTGTTTGACCCTGCCCGTGGTGAAACCCGTACCATGCGCTCCAAAGAGGACGCGCATGATTACCGCTACTTCCCGGACCCGGACCTGCTGCCGCTCGTTATTGAGCAGGCATGGGTGGACGAACTGAAGGCCGCTCTGCCGGAACTGCCGGACGCCAAGCGTGCCCGCTTCCAGTCTGAATATGGCATTCCGTTCTATGATGCCGGCGTTCTGGTGGCCGAGCAGTCTGTGGCGGATTTCTATGAAACCGTGGCCAAAGGGCGTGACGGCAAGCTGGCTGTTTCCTGGGTAACGGGGGACCTGTTCGCGGCCCTGAACCGCACCGGCAAGACCATTGAAACCAGCCCTGTCAGCGCAGACGCACTGGGCAAGATGCTGGACCTGATTGCAGATGGCACCATCAACGGCAAGATTGCCAAAGAGGTGTTTGAAGACATGGTGGAAACGGGTGAAGGCCCGGAAGCCATTGTGGAGAAAAAAGGTCTGCGTCAGGTGACCGATACCGGTGTGATTGATGCCGCCATCGAGTCCGTCATGACCAAACATGCAGACAAAGTGGCCGAATATCGCTCCGGTAAGGACAAGCTGTTCGGATTCTTTGTCGGGCAGGTGATGAAGGAAACCAAGGGGAAAGCAAACCCCGCGCTGGTGAACGGAGCACTTAAGTCCAAACTGGACGCTTAAGGCTCCCCGGTCTGGCGCATAAAATTTTGCAGAGCGTTAAAATAACCTGCAAATAAGTCTTTTAGGGGGTTTGACGGAACGCTCAGAACCCCCTAAAAGCATCCCTGCAAACGTCGTGTAAACTTCATACTCTTCTTGCGGAGGGGTGGCCGAGAGGCTGAAGGCGACGGTTTGCTAAATCGTTATACGGGTTAAACTGTATCGTGGGTTCGAATCCCATCCCCTCCGCCACATAAATCCCTGATTTCTCTGGTTTATTTTCAAAATAATCTAACGGTTATTGTGGGGTATCTCCCCACATGGAAAAGTCTTTCTGTGGGGGATTTTGTGGGGAGGCGCTCAATCAAGCGCACCCTGCTCGGAACTGAACTGGACGCGCTCCTGTTCTTCCACCGTCAAATACCCAAGATAATTTTGCTCCGTGACTTTGACGCTGCTGTGCCCAAGATGGCGAGCAAGTCGGTAGATGTTCCCTCCAGCCTTGAGCCAGCGCACGGCAAAAGCATGGCGTAGGTCATGGACCCCAAAACGCTGGAAGAACGGATTCTCTTTCAGGATGCGCCTCTGAACCTGTCCGACATTGGACGAGAAATTCGCATAGGCAAGTTGGGTGGTTTCGCTCGGGTAGAGCAGCCCCTCTTTGTTGCCGGCCTCTAGATAGGCCGTGGCGTCGCCGCCGGGCGTTGCCCACGCAATGGCGCGGGGCCTGCTCGTCTTGGTCTTGGTGAGCAGGATTTGGCGCTTACGGGAATCCACCTGATCACGGTCAAGGTTTACGGCCTCGGCCAGCCTCATCCCTGTTGTGGCGAGGATACCAAGGACGCCAGCTACCCCCGCAGGCGCGGCCTGCATGACAATGTCGATCTCTTGCAGGGTAGGGGGCCGCTTGGGCTGCCTACGTACGCGCAGAATGGTCCTGTCGAAAGACTGGACGGGATTGTCGGTGCGCCAGCCTATAGAGCAGCAGAAGCTCATGAGGCGAGAAAGGGCTGTCAAATCTCGCTGAATGGAGGAGTTGGATATTTCCTCTCCGCACTCCAGCCGGGTTACTTTCTTGGTCGCTTTCCGGCTCCGCACCCATTCAGCGATCTCGCGTGTCCCGATGGAAGCGATTAGGAGGGAGCCAAACCGATCATTGAAATTACGGATGCTGGAAAGGTAGCGGGTGCGGACCGAGGGCTTCACGCCTGACAGACCCTCAGTTGCCCACCGCACCACGGCCTCCTGCCAGGACTCTTCGTCGGGGACGCCAATGGCCGTCCTTTCGATCTTGGTCCTGATGGCTTTTATGCGTCTTTCAGCTTCCCGTGCATCAGTTGTGCGTAGGCTCTCTCTGTGGCGCTTGCCACCGACAACAATTTCTGCCCACCAAATTTCTCCGCGAAGGAAGCAGTTTTTTGGCGCTTGTGCTTTATTTCGCTTTTTGGGAGGCTGCGACATAGGTTTTTGTTTTCTCTTTCCGTAATCCAGTCTTGAATTCTTGCCCGGCTAAAGGTCCAGCGACGCCCTACCTTTGCGGCTGGGATTTCACCGCGCTGAGCCATAGTCTGAATGGTGCGCTTCGGCACGCCCAGCATGGCCGCGACCTCGCCAGCATCAACGCGGGCAATAGCAGGCAGCGTCTCACCCATCCTTCCTGTCCTCCAGCTCAGCGATGCGCCTTTCCTCGCGCCGGTTTTGCATGGCGGCTTCTTCCTTCTCCTGCCGCACTAAATCTTTAGCGTGTGATTCTTCGTCCCATGGCCATTCATCAACGAGTGCGTAGATCACCGGAGCGCCATCATCCGGCTTATTGTTTCGGGCCAGCCACTCGTTCAGTTCACGCGCCTTACGAACGCCTGTCGCGTAATCCTGCACGGCATGAACTTCGTCCGGACCGGTTATAATGACACACCAGAGCACGCCTTTGATGTTGGTAAGGGGGTCGCTTGCATCTGCCGCTGCGAGGGCAGCCACGATAGCCCTGCGAAACTCATTAGCCTCATATAGGCTTTTGTCCTCATACTGAGCAAAGGACATGCCACCAGCGTATTGTGTCGTATGGCTCCATGCGGCTTCAAGAGCCGCCTCAATCCTCGGGTCAGTCATGGGGAGTTTCCTTGTATCCCGTGGAGATGCACTGGTAGCCGTCCCAATTTCCCGACCACCCCAGTTCGCTCGTAAAATGATGCCCATTCTTCTCGCATGCGCTTTCGCTTGCTTGGGGGATTTCTACTGTTTTCATCCCGTGCGAATATGCCCAGAGAACCAGAATGTATGGCGCTATTGCTGTCAGCATCACCCCACCTCCCGCGCTGCGTCGATGGCTTTGAGAAAATGCGTCTCGATAGCTCGCTGAACTTGGTCATGGCCTTCAATAGCCCTTGGGTGCCAACCGTTGTCATCGGCCTCTCCCTCCATATCCTCGAAGTAACTGCACAGTGTTACTGCTAGATTATCACCTCGCATCATGGGCGTTTCTATTCCCATCACAGATTCGCAGGCTTTCTCGATATCCCGCGCAATCTCCGCCCTCACGCGCTCTTCTGCGCGGCGTTCGGCTTCGAGGATGTGTTTAGTTGCAGCGTCCAGATCGTCCACAAATGAAAATGTGCCTTCTTCTCCGAACAGGTTTGCCAAATCTGCAATCTGCTCCTCTCTCGCCCTCATGACGCGGCTCCTAGGTTGCGGATTTCCCGCGCATATTCTGATGGGTGACAGGGCAAGAAATCATCTGCAAGTTTATCGCATGCCGTGGCGCACCTCTCCCGCTCCCCCGCCAGCATCTCGCTGATCTGGGTGGGGGTGAGGCAGGGGCCGTGATAGTAAAGCCCCTTCATTTCGTAAGCATCTTCCCGCTCTTCCCCCATATCCCAGGACCATTCAGTTTCTGCATTGCAGTAATCTTCATGGCTCCATTCTGCAGGGAACGGGTCGTCATTCGGCCTATTTGACAGCCAATGCCACCCATCCCGCTCAGGAAACATCGGCACACCGGGCCGCTCGGGGTTGGGCCAGTTGGTGGTTGCATTATCAGGCATAGGACGCCTCATCATTGAAGGCTTCACGCGGGGTATAACCATCTTCCCAGTAGCCAACCCAAGCTTCATGACCGGTGCTGTCAACGTAATCAGGGGCATCCCATTCTTCGGCAAAGATGGCACTGAGATCAGAAAGCCATTTTTCAAAATTACTGCTCACGCCATCTCTCCTGCGCGGGTGTTCCGTTTTTCGAGCTTCTCTAAGAGTTGGTCGCGGACTCTGACCAACTCTGTGATTTCACGACAATGACAACCGTGGGGATTGCAGCAATTACCGCGTGAATCTTTATCATCGCAGGACCAAATATATTCCTCGCTCATGCTTCCGGGCCTTTCAGGGATGTGATTTCCGCATCAATTTCATCCAAAATAGGAGAAATAGTACGGGCCATTTTTCGGCCGCCGTGAGCAATAGAGATGTTTTTTCGCGCCCTCTCAGTAAGTGTTGCGATGTTGTTTAAGTGGATTTGAGGGAATTTTTGGAAAGGGTGCTCGCGCAGGGCACGCACATAATCCACAATGTCATCAATAGCATCGCGAAATCCAAAACTGCTGCGCCATTCTGGCGGCTCGCCCATAACTGCCTGGTACATCTCTGCAATAATTTCTTCGGCAGTATCGCGCTCAGTGATTGTTTGAGTATGCGCCTTATCCTCGCGCTCATTCTCTGCGCGCAACCGCACAATCTCCGCCTGCGCAGCGGCAAGGGCAGATTGGGCGTATTCCAATCGCACTAGCGCAACAATATCGTGGTGCTCTTTATCCTCATCGCGGAAGATAGATGCCGACTGGTAGATGCCGGCTGCAAGGCCGCCGATTGCTTCTTCAGCGATGTAGCCAACTGGATAAAACTCACCGCCCGCAACAGGAGTGCCGATGGCAATAAGGCCAGCTTCACAAGCAAGAGCGTCGGACGCCCCATTGTACTCGTCCCATGTGTGACTGCTTTCTTTCAGGAATACATGTGCCCTATCCTCACTCAACGGCAACCGCACGAAAACGCCTGTGGGGGTCTGGGATTTGTCGCTCATGCGCCTTCTCCCGGCAGGACTTCGCGGACGCACATGAGGTTCCAGCCATCCTTGCGGGAATTGCCAATAAAGCGTCCGTTTGCACACCAAGTAGTCGGGGTTTTTTCTGCCCCATTGAAGCCAACAATGGGGAAGTTTGGGTGCCCATCAGTTTTTGTCAGCAACCGAACCGGCCTCCCATCCCGCGTACAAAACGGCCCCGGATGGTCCTCGCGATACTCGCCGATGATTTTTAGTTTGGTTTTTTGGGTCATGCCGTTTCCCCGTCATAAGCAATGGCACCAAGCTCATCGCGCAGGCGCTTGAGAGTGTCGGTAGACGGCATACCATTGATGCGCCGGTCCATTAATGTTGCCGCGTCCTCAAGCCCATTCAGCCAGCACAGGACGTCTGCAAGAGCGTTGTCATACTTCTTGGCGTTTTCTTTGGTGATCATGCGTCCACAAGCTCCTCAACGGGTGTCTGCGCGGCAGTTGCTTCCAGTTCGGCGCGGCGTTCTGCAATCATGTCCTGCACGGCAGACTGCACCTCTTCACTGATTGCGCGGTCGGCCTCTTCGGCGCGTTTGATGGTTGTCTGCCAGCGGCCCCATTCCCCATCGACGCTGCGCAGGTCATCGCATTTTGTGAGGCGGTCACGGAAAAGCGCGATGTGGTCAACTGGCGGTCTGGTCTGTTCAACACGCGGCTGTTGAGGCGTAACGTCCACAACAGGGCCAAGAAACTTTCCGTCCATTTCATCGTCTGTATTTGTGCCGCCAGTCTGCTCGGGGAAGGCCATGCGTAGCGCCTGAGCCTCAGCACACTTTGCCAACTGACCAAAGGCGCGCTTCTTCCACATTGCGTTGGGTGCGTCGGTGTCCTTCTTGGCTGTGGCATAGTTCTCGATCCAGTATTCCTTGGCCGTAAACTCACATTCCCGACCATGAACCAAGCGGCGAACGGTAATCCGACACCACTCAGGGAAACGAACACGCACACCGCCAAGTTCGGCGTTCTGCAAGGGGCCAAATTCTGGCTCGCTTTTGCCGATGTAGTCGCCTGTGCGGGATGCCTCTATGCGGTAAAGAGCAATCCCCGGCATGACAACATCACGCATTGACCGCGCCTTGTTGTCCCACATGGGCACAATATGCACAGGCTTTTTCATCACATCGAGCGATGCTGCCCGGCAATATCCAATTACCATACGGATGCTGTCATCCGTCGCGCCGGGATAAAGACTATCCCTCAAAACATGGATCAGTTCGCGTTCCTGCTCTTGGCGCACTTCGAGAGCATTGCTCATTTCAAACATCCTTCCGGGCACTCACCCGCAATGCGGGGGCACCACCATTCGTGAGGGCTGCGCCGGGCACCGGCCCGTTGCGCACCTGTTTGTTCAATTCTGTTCGGTCCAGCTTGTCTGGCTGCGGTTTCCACAACTCAGGTCTGGCAGCCTTGAGAGCCTTTTCGTCCGTGATGTGCGCTGTTGGCGCTGGACGCATCACGGTAGCTTTCCAGTTGGCTGACTCCAGGCACACGACGCCATCTGCCTGCATCCGGTTGGACAACTCTGCCCGCAGCAAATCCCGTGCATGCTTCGCCCGCCGTTCCATATTTTCCAGAACGCCGATCAATTCCAGAGCCTGCCCGTCTGTGTTCGCGCCCGGCGCACGAATTGACTTCATGCACTGGTTCACGCCGCTGATTTCCTGATGGAGATACTTGGCATAGACACGATTGACTGCGGTTAGGATGGGGTCGCTCACGACATGAAATCCCAAAGATAGGGGATGTCGGACTTGTCAGTGTCCGCAATGGCATTTGCCAAAGCCTGCACGCTCTCTGGCAGGCCATCGAACTCTTTGGCAAAATACAAGTCGCTCATGAGCTTCATGCCAAACTTATGGCACTCCTTGAGCATGTCGCTGAATTTCACCAACTCAGCCTCATCAGCCCTCGCATGACGCTCCATTGCAGCGCAATACGGAACAGGCATGGGATCGATATTTGGATTGGGTTCGAGGCGCACCGTCATGAATGGACGCTCTAGCGTTTCAGACATTTCAAAAACTCCTGATTGGAGAACATTATGCCGGTAACACGGCCACGAAGCCCGGTCCGCAAACCGGGTGACGCGGGGGTGTTAGGGGTATTTTGAGCAAGCGATGGGGTATTGATTATCGCTGCCATTTTTTCCTTCGATTGCGCATGCTGCGGCCATAGGACTTGCGCCGTTTCTGACCATTTCCTGCAAAGTCTTCCATTGCTTTGCGCTACCGTACGTTGCAGCGATGCAGATCATGAGAACTATTGAGACAATTGTTGTCGCCACAATTGCCCACAACCCCAACCAAAACTTCTGGTCGCCATCCATCAAACCATCCCCCCAACATCAATCCGGGGCAGGCCGAAGAGGTCCGCAAAGGCATTTACTGTACAGAGAAGGGCAGCGATCAGGTCGCCAGTTACCAGAGACCCGGTGTCTGTGAATACGCCTGCAGCCGCGCCAATCAGAAGCACAGCGCAGAACAGGCCTCGACAGATCTCGCTGTCATAAACCGTCCACCAGATTTCAGCCGCCACATATGCGACGACCACGATGCCGTCTTCAATTTCTTCTCGGAGAGAGGGAGCCTGCCGCTCGACCGTCTGTGTCATTGCCCATCCGCCTGTTGCGTTGTGATGGGCCTACCTTAAGCGCCTTAAGGAAAATGATGCAAGAGAAAACTTTAAGCGCCTTAAGATTTTTTATTTTTTAGGAGCGATGGCCCCGGCTATGGCCCGCAGAGCATCAATAACAGCGCCCTGCTGGGTGGCCGGGACGCCTCGCAAAATCTCGAGGGCTTTTAATTCCGGCTCGGTTTGAGCTTTTGTAATTTCATCGGGTGCGTCCCCCGTAAGAAGATATCGAGATGACACCCCCAAAGCCTCCGCTAAACGTTGGAAATTGGCGCTTTTCGGAACAGCACGGCCCGTTTCGTATTGGACGACGGAGTTTTCCGATAGGCCAATCATGCGCCCAAGCTCGGCTTGTGTGAAGCCCCTTTGTTCTCTTTTCGTTCTTACACGAACGCCAAAGGCAACCTTCTTGGGGTCTCTATCTTCAATGCGCTTAGGAGGATTTTTGCTCATGCTGGATTGTTGCAGTCCATTTTTCGGGAGGCATCCTTAATTTGCTTGCAAATGATCCTTAAGCCGCTTAAGGATATTTTCATGAGGGAAACACTTTTGAATGAAGTCCTGTCCCGCCGAGGGGGAGGCAAGGCAATCGCTGAGGCTTGCGGGGTCTCGCAGGCGGCGGTCAGCCAGTGGAAAAAGGTTCCGGAGCGCCACGCGAAGGGATTTGGGGATGCGGTCGCCAAAATCCTGAAACGCACCCAATCCCAGCAGGAGGTGCGGTCGTGAGCTATCAGGGTTCCCAAACAGCTAATGCGCCGCATCGTATCGCGCGGAATGCCCGTATTACGCTTGCGGCTGATCTGCGCAAGGAAGGCCTGAGCTTCCCGAAGATCGCCCAGAAGCTGGGCGTAAATCCTCATACAGCCCGAAGCTACGTGACTGCGGCAGCTGAGTTGGGAAGTCAGGCGCATAACAGCACGCGCAAGGTTGAACGCTTCCATCGCCACTGCCTCTGCTGCAACGCAAAGATAGCAGTCGAAAGCCCATACTTACGCATGTGCGCCACATGCCGATCAAACGCACGAGGGGCGATGCTATGACCCTCGCCAAAAAATCCGCCAATCCGCCAGCCGGTTTCAAGCTCGCCTACGCCCGCCCGTGCGGAGAAAGCGAATGGGTTGCGTTCGGCACTCAGCCTCGCGCCCCGGCCTATCTGGAGCGGTGTGCCGGCATCGACCCGGACGTGTGGCTGCAATACGGCGCGCCGGGTGGTCAGGATGTTATTTATGTGAGGGCAAGATAGCGTGAGCGACGATCTGAAAGCGCGGATTGCGGAAACATATGGTGCGGCTGCTGAAATCGCTCGTATTATTGGAGTTTCAAGGGAGGCGGTCCGACAGTGGACCAGAGTTCCGAAAGCACACCGTAAAAACGTAGCTGCGATATTGTCTACTTTTGTCGCTAAGAAAAAAGCGCCAGAAAACATCACGACACGGACAACTGTCGCATGGCCCGGCGCGCTCATTGACAAAGAGTGTGCCCGCCTCAAAGCGCATCCATGTGCCCCGTGGGCCGATATTATCAGGCTGGACAAGGCAATCGCCATCGCCCGGCACAGCGGCGCAGCGAAGTAGCCTCTCACCAAATGCCACCCGTAACCTCAACCCCAAGCGCATCCGCGACCCTGCCGACGAGATACCGTCTCGCGGCCAAGGGCGCGCTTGCGTGCAGGAAAGACCAGAGCTTGGCCGTGCGTACGAGCGCATGGGCCAGGTATGGCGTTGCAATGGGTAATTGGCCGGGTGCTGTGTCAGCGGTATCGATTGGGGAATACGGGCTGGAGACATATTCTCCCCCGTATTCCACCGTTCCAAAACAAGTCTCCTTCTTCATAGTTTCTCCGCTCTCTCGTTCTCGCAAAACGGAGAATGGACAATGATGATGGAACTTTCTCGGGAAAATGTTTCCCGAAATGTCACCCCAATTCCCTCGAGCGAAATCTGCGCAGAGGCCGTGAGCACGGCAATGCAGCAGCGTTACGGGGATCTTCGTAATGCCGCCAAACGGGTGTCACGCGCACGCGGCTGGTCGGTGAAGGCTTTCAAAAATTGGCTCTACGGCACGAATGCGCCACGCATGCAGGACTTAATCGTCCTGATGGCGGACTGCCCGGAGTTGGAGCAGAGGGTCGGCCAGATGGTCGAAGAAACAAGGAAATGCCTACAGCAATCCAAACTCTGAAATGGCGTGGCTTCGGATTTGACCGGGGCGACGGGTCCTTTGAAATCCGAGTGGGCCTGATTGGCTTTGCTTTCCTGCAGCAAAACGTATGGCAGTCAATGCGCAGTGAGCGTGAAGCTTTGTCACGGCTGGAGCAGGAAAATCGAAAGCTCCGATCTGCCCTGCAAGGACGTGAACGTCAACTGCGCGCTATAATTCTCGTCGCACGCCCGGAAAACAATGTTGATTTTAGCGGGCCAACGAAATGACCCGCCGCAACAGCCTTACCGATGGCGAGAGATTGGGATTTGTCAGGCGCTGGCTTGACACTTTCCAGTCTGAGGCAGCCGCGGCCCGGTCAATCGGGATGAAGCGCCAGCAGCTCAACGAAATGACCAACGGCGAGAAGCCGTTTTCAGACCGCGTGCTTAATGCAGCCGGAATCAAAGTGGTCCGGCCTCCTGCCGAATATTATCTGATGGATGAAATCTGATGAGTGCCATTAAAGACCTGCGCGGGCAGAGGTTTGGCAGCCGAACCGTATATGCGGCTGCACCATCACGTCACGGCAAAGCCCGATGGAAAGTGCGTTGTGATTGCGGCGCCCTGTCTGAAGTATTTGGTTTCCTCTTAAGGAGGGGGCAGGCCAATAATTGCAATGTATGCGCCATGGCTGAGCGTCGGAGCAAAGCTATACGGAAGGCGGCTGCGCTTCCCGGAAGAGAAATTATCGGGCCGTCTGAAGTCAAACGCACGGGCACGGGCATTTATGCACAGGTGCGATGTGGATGCGGGTTTGTCTCTGATGTCCGCCTCTCAGTTCTGCGCAAAGGCGGCGCGCAATCCTGCATCTCATGCGCCAATTCGACCTATCGCAAAAAACGCACATCATCAAAATTTAACGCGGAGAGCTGCAATGTCTGATCTTCATCCCCATGACCACAACCAGCTCACCGGCGACGACGACGCAGCAGTAGGCGGCATTGCGGCTGACCGGCTGCGGTCAATTATTGAGCGCGTTGAAAGGCTGGAAGAGGAGCGGAAGGCTCTCGGCGGAGATATCAAGGATATTTTCACAGAGGCTAAATCAGCCGGGTTTGACGTGAAAACGATCCGCCAGATCATCCGCATGCGCAAGCAGGAGCCGGGCGAACTCGAAGAGCAGGAAACCCTGCTTGATATCTACCGCAAAGCATTGGGGATGTGATCCATGCTGAAAACCCTCCTATCTCCCGACGCAAAACTGCGCCGCGAAAACACGGAACTGCGGGCTGAAAACGCCCGGTTTCTGGATGCGGTGGCTCGCCGCAACAAAGAGAACATCAGCTTGCGGGAAGAGAACCGCGCTCTGCGTTTGAAACTGGATGCTCTCAAGCGTGGCAAAGGCCGTGATGCAGCCGGGAGGTTTGCGTGAGGACCGTTCGGTTTGAGATCCCGGAAGCCTATCCGCTGCTCAATCACAGTATCGGGCAAAGCCGCTTTGCGCTCACAAATATGCGGCGGAAGGCCTCCCGTGCGGTTGCTTTGGCTACCGTTGGCAGCCGACTGGCTGAGCCGTTTGCAAAGGCGCATGTCACCATCGAGCGTCATTCCAGCGGGACGCCAGATAAAGACGGGCTGGTTGGTGGCGCTAAGTTTCTGATCGACAGCCTCACCACACCTCGGGCTCTGAATGTGCGCAAACCTGGAGCCCGTCAGCGTGTCAGGAACAAGCGCGGGCTTGGTTTCATCGTTGATGATGGACCGGCCTATGCGACGTTCGACATTCGGGCAGTGAAATGCCGCCCCCGTGAGGGCAAAACAGTGGTGACGATTACGGAGATTTTGCCGTGAGAATCACCAAATTTCCGCACCGCACAGAGTACCCAACCCTGCGCGCATCTGCTAAAACGACGAAAGCCGCCGGTGCGCTAACACCGGGCGGCTTTCTGACCACAATCTTGGAGTAGCAAGACAATGGCTGAGCCAGCTATACCGTCAATTAGCATTGACGTGAAGACAAAACAGGAAGCCTTTGACTGGGCAAGGCAAGATATGATGCGCCTGTTTTTTCACCTCATTCAGAGCGGGATCGACGTTTACACGCTACGCGGTGAAATCGCCTGCACCATGAACGCTATGCACGGTGCCCTCCAATTGGAGGGACTTGAATGAGTGCCAGAGCCAGAGACTGGGCTTATGCGGTGCAGCTTCCTCTTTGCCAGAAATTCGTGCTGGTGGCTCTGGCAGAGCGTGCCAATGACGAGGGGGTGGCGTGGCCGTCTGCGCGCACAATTTGTGACATGACAGGCGCATGCGACAAGGCCGTTCGGAATGCTCTGAAACAGCTTGAGCAGGGTGGGTTCATCACCCGCGTAACCAGCGGCACGCGGTCAAAAACGTACCAGCTCAGCATTGAAACGCGGAATGAGATACCGGTATCTCGTACCGGTCAACCGGTATCAGATACCACCCAACCGGTACCAGATACCGCGGTACGTCATACCGGTTACCCGGTACCTCATACCGCCCAACCGGTATCTCGTACCGGTCTGACCGGTACCACGTACCGACAAACCGTAAGTAACCGTCAAGAACCTACACAGTGCACTGCGCCGCGCGACGACGATTGGGTGTCAGCAAACTGGATGAAAATCGGGAATGACGTGTTGGCCGTTTCCGGACACAACCCCGCCAACGCGATGGCCCCCACTGGCATCGTTCGCCAATGGCTGGCAGACGCTCGGGCGATTGGGTATTCCCTGACTTCGGCGCGGGAAGTGATCCTCGAAACCGTCAAGCGTCGCTGTGAGCGCGGGAGTGGCCGTGGAAAAGCCCCGGCATGGTTCGACAAGCCCGTTCGGGAGGCGATTGCCACCGGATGCACGGCTTCGGCGAGCCCAGAGCTGCCAGTCGATGCCCGAGCCATTCAGGACGCCTACCGGGATCATGTGGTCTGGTGCTCGAACCACCGGGAAAAGCGCAAGCCGTATGAGCAGTTTGAGGCGGAATGGCGCGGAAGGCATGCGGCATGAACGGGCTTTTCGATGCTGCTGAGGTGCAGGCGGACATGCCTCGCAATCTGGCGGCGGAGCAATCCATCCTCGGGGCCATCCTAACCAACAACCGGGCCTACGAGGCTGTGTGTGATTTTCTGGAGCCGCGGCACTTCTACAGCCCGGTCTACAGCTGGATTTACGAGCAAATTCAGGGTCTGATCCAGAGCGGCAGCGTAGCCAATCCAGTGACGCTCAAGCCCCTGATTGACGGATCGGACAAGCTGGCGGGAATTGGCGGCTTCGCGGTTGTCGTGCCGCTGCTGATGAACTCGTTTGTCGGCCTCCCGACGGTCAAGGGGGATGCTACCGCCATTCGGCAAGCATGGGTCCAACGGGAACTGCTCCAGCTATCAGCAGACATGCGGGACATGATCGTGACCCCAGATGGGAACTCCCCTGACGAGGTCGTGGATTATGTCGAGAATGGTCTGCTGACGCTGGCGCATGGACGGCAGGACGTGAGGCAGTCGTCGCTCTCTGACGCCATCCAACGCGTTCTGGCGGCGTCGGAAGAAGCATCCAAGCGAGACGGGATTGTTGGCGTGTCGTCTGGCTATGAGGGGCTGGACAACATCACGGGCGGCTTTGAGCCGGGAACGCTGACGATCATTGCCGGGCGGCCAGCTATGGGCAAAACAGCGGCGGGGGTCGGTATCGCGGTGCGGTCCGCCAAGAAAACCGGGAAGCGGGTGCTTTACTGGTCGGGCGAGGTGAGCGCCGAAGCGATCTCTCAGCGCATCATTGCCTCAAAAACCAAGATCCCCGTGATTTGCATCCGGTCCGGGAAGAACCGTGGGCGGCAGCTCGAAGATGGAAGCTTCTCGGCTAGCACGCCGCTACGGCAGGAGCAGTTTGACCGCATGGTCGTGGCGGCACGGCAGTCGCAGGAAATCCCGCTGGTGATAGACGACACTCCCGCCATCACGGTTGCGAAGCTGTATGGGATCGCGCGGCGCATGGCTCGCTCCAAAGAGGGGTTGTCCATGATCGTGGTGGATTATCTGGCGCTCATGCGCGGGACGCAGCAGGCCCGGCGGCAGGGCAAATATGCCGAGGTTTCGGAAATCAGCGCGGACCTTCTGGCGCTAGCCAAAACGCTGGGTGTGCCCGTCATCGCGCTGCAGCAGCTCAACCGTGAGGTAGAGAAACGCGACGATAAGCGGCCCTCCAAATCTGACCTGCGGGACAGCGGCAATCTGGAGCAGGACGCATCCGTGATCATGCTGCTCTACCGGGAGGAATACTACCTCGACCAAGAGGGGCCGCCGAAGCAGAAACCCACAGAGAGCGCAGAGGCATGGATGGGTCGCGTGGACCAGTGGGAAAAACACAAGGACGCCGTGCATGGGAAAGCCCAGTGGATCATCGACAAAAACCGTCAGGGCGAAACGGCTACCATCCAGATGCTCTTTGACGGGCCGGGAACATGGTTCCGCGATATGGCCGAGGGGGCAGGCAGTGAACCGTGGTGAAAACGGACACAGCGCACCACACAGCGCAATGAAACCACTCTCGGCATACGTGGGTGCCGGAAATCATCAGCGGGCTTTGTAGGGGATTTTTGGGGTATGTTTGAGAAAGTTGGAACTAATGGGGAGAAAACCGAGTGCAGCGGCTGAATATCGGAGACCGCGTCCAGTGTGGCCGGGGCACGGCTGAGGCTGTCCTCGGCGAAATCGTGGAGATCTGTGAAACTGCCCTGGGTGTTGTCGCCGTTGTGCGCGATGACGATGGGCGGCGACATGTCGTGCAGGTTGGCCGGCTGGCGAAGGTGAATGACTGTCTTGCGTGGGATGACTGGCCGATGGGGCTGCATGTGCCGGAAGGAATGCCGGCTTTGCGGTTGGTTGGTGGAAGCCCCGTCCACGATCCGGGCTGGGTCTGCTGGATGAGGAAATTCTTGACCTCAAGGCGGACTAGCTTAACGGGCCGAAATAAAACCACCAGAACACACCAGCGAGTACAAAAAATCCTGTACTTTTTGCGGGATGTGTGATTCCATCATGCCATGCAAACATGCGCTGGAATTCACCATAGTTGGGCTGATGTGGCTTATACTCACCCTTTTTGGGTGGCGCTCATCTTATACCTCATGATGGAAACGCTGATTATCATCGTGAGGGTCGCTAAAAGGCGGTGATATGAAAAAAACTATCAAGCGTCCGCGCCACGAAATCCGGCAGGCTCAGGATATGGGGCCGACGCCAGAGCGGGCCGCAAAGCCTGATTACGACACTGTCGCCGAAGGGAAAAAGACAGTTCGCCGCAAACGGTGCATCCTGGCTACTCTTGAGCGTTCTGGCCGCATTGACGGTTCAGTCGTGACCATCGCGAACCGCTGGTATCATGATTATGTTTTTTCCCAGTCTGGCATTCTGGAGATCGATGCAGAGCTCCCGGAAGGCTATGTGAAGGGCGATGTGCATACATTTGCCATCGCACGCGGAAAGGCCGGAGAACGCATTTCTCTTGTGCGGTCCATGCTGACGGAAAACGAGCATCGCTGGCTGATTTTCTTGCTTGTGCGTGAGTTTTCGATGTCAGAGTTGGGGGCGAGTTTGTGGCCGGAATTGTGCCGAACCCAGCAGATAGCGCGATGTGAGAAGCAAGCTGAGATCGTTCTCAAAAAGCTAGTCAACGCATACCCGGCAGCCCAAAAAGCACAGGTTGATGCGCCTCCACGTTCGACATTTCCTCAACGCAAGAAAATTGCCCTTGACTATATGCAACATAAAATCCAAGATTACTCAAAATCGCATACTTACGCTTAAGCCGCCATAGAGCGGCTTTTTCTTTATCCGGAAATCCTGATGTCTCTCCAACGCGGCCACGTCGTGCAGTTTGCGCGCTATCGTGCTGTGTGTGTTGGACTGAGGGGTGGGAAGGTTTTCGTCTGCAAAATTATCCAGCCGGATGATTTGTGGCATCGGGCAGATTTGCCGCTTGATTGGTTGGATTGCCTGATGGGTGGACTGACGACTTCGCTGCGTATTCGGTGTTGGCCGCATACGGTTCGGAACCATGATTTGCGGATTGTTGGCGAGGTGACGGCGGCCTGCATGGATCGCGTTGATCGGATGGTCAACAAAGAGCGTGACATTCGGGCGCTTGAAGAAAAGTGGCGGCCTGTTGAGTTGAATTGAGTTTGGGGAGCGCGCCTTTCGGCATCTGGCACGGATGCAAAATCCCCGTTCTCCCTAACCATGCTGTCCCAGTGGTTTTTCGCAGCATGAGGTGGGTAAACCGTGTGCTCTTAATCGTTAAGAGGCAAGGCGGGGAGTGCTTTTTTGGGAGATCGGTAGCCCGGTAAAAATGGCATGGCGAACCTTACGCCAAAACAGAGGCGGTTCGCCGAAGAATACCTGTCGAATGGTGAAAATGGGGTTGAAGCTTATCGCGCGGCATATAGCAAAACCGCGAGTTACAAGAACGCAGACCGAGAAGCGAGGCGACTTCTTGCGAACCCCCGAATAACCCCGGTAATTAATGAAGCCAGACGCAAAGCCAAAAAACGAACGGACCGCATCGTGGAGCGCTACGCAATCACCAAAGAAAATGTTCTGCGCGAATTTGCTCGGATCGGATTTTCGGACGTGACAGACGTTGTCTCCATCGTGAATGGATTGGTCACTGTGGCTGATACATCAGAAGTCCCCGAAGACGCGCGCCGCGCCATTTCTGAAATCAGCGAATCAATTACGGAAAGCGGCGACCGCACGATTAAGGTCAAATCTCACAGCAAAATTGCCGCGCTAACCGCTTTGGCGAGGCATCTTGGTTTGGACAGGCCTGAGCCGAAAGATGACGATGCGATTGATGACATGGCAAACGACCAAGACCCGGAGCGGATAGACCGTGGCGAAAGTGCTGAGGAAGGGTGAGCGAGCAAAACTCACAAACCCTCAGTGGAATATCTATGAACACGGCTGGAAGCCTGAGAGCAGATTCCGTACCGCGGTTTGTGGGCGTCGGTTTGGCAAGACATTTTTGGCGCAGGAAGAAATTCGCCGCGCAGTTCGGATGGCTGTCAAAAATGACGTTCACCCAGAAAATGAAATCTGGTTTGGCAGTCCGACATTTAAGCAGGCAAAGAAAAATTTCTGGAACCGTCTGAAGCGGGCAATCCCCGAAAGGTGGCTTGCTAAGAGGCCAAACGAGACAGAATGCAGCATGACCCTGAAATCGGGGCATGTCATTCGGATTGTTGGCCTTGATAACTACGACGCATTACGCGGCTCGGGTCTGTATTTCTTTGTCGGTGACGAGTGGGCAGATGTGAAGCTGGAGGCTTGGACGGAGACAATCCGGCCAATGCTTTCAACGGCTGGTGGCCATGCGCTCTTCATCGGCACCCCGAAGGGGTTTAACCATTTCCGCGACGAGTATCTGCGGGGCCAACCGGGCTCCCAGCATGAAAATGGCTGGTGGTCTTGCCTTTACACGTCTCTGGCGGGCGGAAATATTCCGCCGGACGAAATTCAGGCCGCCATGCGCGACATGGATCTCCGTCAGTTTCGGCAGGAATACGAGGCGTCATTTGAGACGTATGCGGGTCGAGTCTTGTATGCGTTCAGCCGGGCCTCAAACGTCAAACCATGGTCATTCGATCCGAAAAAGCCCGTGCTTGTGGGAATGGATTTTAACATCAATCCCATGTCGGCCACGATCTGGCAGGCGGGCGATCATGGAACAATAGGGCAGGTGGATGAAATCATTATGCCGACGTCAAACACGGATGAAATGGCGGATGAAATAGCCCGGCGCTACCAGCGTGGAGGCTCTGTTGCTCATATTACCATCTACCCTGACCCAGCGGGTGCGCAGCGTAAAACATCTGCCCAAGGACGCACGGACATTAGCATTCTGCACGCCAAGGGGTTCGCGGTTGTTGCTGCATCATCTCACCCGCTTGTGCGGGACAGGCTGAATGTGACGAATGCTCAGTTCTGCGCAGCGGATGGGGCAATTACCGCTTTTGTCGATCCGAAATGCGCAAAGTCGATTGAAGCGTATGAGCGCCAGACCTATCGAGACGGGACCAATGAGCCCGACAAACGCAGCGGTTACGACCACATAGTGGATGCGACCGGATACCTGCTTTATGGCTTAAAATATCCGCCTCAGCCCGCCCGCATGGTCCGCACAACATTTAACCTAGGTCGCTGATGGACTGGCAGGAACTCAAAAAAACCATCCTGGTTACGGATAGTTTGCCGGAGCGCGCGAAAGAGCTGCTGCGGCTGGCTGCTGTTCGTGACGGTCGGCAGTATGACGGCATTCAGTATGGGTTCAGCACAGAGTATGTGGCTGGTAATTACATTCCCCTCAGCCAGCGCCGCCCATCCGTGCAGACAAATCTCTGCCGGGTGGTTGTTGAGGATGCTGCTGCGCTGCTGTTTGGTGAGAGCCATTGGCCGACGATCAAGGCGGAAAATGAGGGCACATCAACTGGCCTGACTTCGATCACGTCGCACGCGCATATTCCGTCCGTTATGATGGAAGCTGCGATCAAAGGTTCCGTCGGCTCTGTTGCTCTTCTGGTCGAGGCCGTTGATAATGAGATCCAGATTAGCACGCTGGAGAGCGCCTACCTGACGCCGGTCTGGTCTGCCTCTGGTCAGCTGGAGAGCGTCACGCAGCAATACCAGATTACCGGTGCGGATGTGGAGGCAATGGGCATATCCTCGCCTCCTGAAAACCGCAATGTATCCTATTGGTACCGGCGGGAGTGGACGACGACAGAGTGCCGCGTCTATGCGCCGTGGCTCGTGTCTGACACCGAGCATCGCCCGTCCGTGGCCGCCGATCTGACGCCAGCACCGCATGGCCTCGGGTTTGTGCCGATTGTGTGGGTCCGTAACCTCGCACCGCCCGCTCGGGTGCCAGACGGCGAATGCACGTTTGAGCGGGCAATCTCGACCGTGATTGAGGGGGATTATCTGCTCTCGCAATCTGGACGCGGGCTGAAATACTGCTCTGATCCCAAGCTGGTTCTTAAGGCGGGCGGTGGCGATCCAGCGGGGGGAGAAGAAGCACCAGCCTCACAAGGTGGGGCAGCGAATGCCATTGTCGTCCCGCCTGACGGTGACGCCAAAATGCTGGAGATTAACGGCAACGCTGCCAGTTCCGTGCTTGAGCAGTGGCGAGAATTGCGGGCGATCGTGCTGGAGCAGCTGCACGGCAACCGGGCGCACTCCGACAAAATCTCTTCCGGCCAGTCGGGCCGGGCAATGGAGATGATGTGTCAGTCTCTGGTGTGGCTGGCAGACCGTCTGCGGCTTTGCTACGGCGAGGGCGCGTTGCTGTCGCTCTATCGCATGATCTGCGATTTTTCGATTGCGCTGGACGGCGGGATCAAGGTTGGCGGCGAAAGCGTCGTGCTGGATGCGTCTGGCTTAGCTCTTGAGTGGCCCCCGTATTTTCCGCCGACCGATGGAGAACTGCTCCAGTTGGCGCAGGGCCTCGTGACTGCCGTGCATGCGGGCATCCTGTCCAACGAGACGGCATGCAGCCTGTTCGCCAGCAAAATTGGCGGCGCAGATCCGGCAACGGAATGGGCGCGCGTGCAGGAGGATCTTGCAAACGCAAACCTTCAGGCAGCCCGCAAAAGAGACGCTGACCTTGCGAAAGGCGACCGCTCTGCGGCTGCTGCGGGGCGCACACAAACGCATCAGGTTACAGCCTGACGCACCCGGCTGATGCCGGTCAATATCCATAAAATTGCGAGAGCAAATGGCAGAAAATTCCAATCCGGCTGATGCCGGCATTGATCCCAACACCGTGCGTGAACTCCAGCGGGCAAGGGCCGATCTGGTTTCCGTCCGAGAGGAACTGAAGCGTGCGCGTGAAGATGGTGACGCGATCCGCTCCGAGCGTGACGCAGCCATCAAGGCCCGCGATGGTTTCAAAGGGCAACTCGCCCAGCAGAAGGGTGATTTTGAAGCCAAGCTGGCCGAGGCGCAGAAGGAGACCGAGACTGCGCAGAGCGAAGCAAAATCCGCTCTGGAGCAGTCAAAAACGCAGGCTGACGCAGCCGTTATCCGCGCTGAGGCCAAAGCTGCTGCAACACGGTTGGGTGCAGTTGCTCCCGAAGATGTCGTCAAGCTGCTCGACCTGTCAGCCGTCAAAATGGGCGAGGATGGGCAGATTGAAGGGCTGGATGATGTGATGGCCGCCGCCAAAGAGGCGCGCGGGTATCTGTTTACGGTTCCGGCCAAGCCCGGCACCGCGACCGGTACGACCGCCGCGCCGAACGCACCCAATCCGGGTAAGCCGGTTCCGTTTGATGCTCGTAAGGCCACACCCGAAGAGACTGCGGCAAAAGCCCGCGAACTCGGGATCAACCCGAAATTCCTGACCTCCTGATCGACCGCTGATGTGGTCCCGCTCGGCGGCTGATGCTGCGGGCGCTGTGTAATAATCCGCAAATAGTGAGATAAAAAATGGCGATTGACGATTTTCCCGCAGCACTCCAGCCCGTCATTCAGAACGGGTTTCTGGCTCGTGCTTTTGAAGCCAGCCTTGAATCCAAGTTAGGCTTCCGCTCCATCGCCGACCGCATGGAGTTCCCCGCCCGCATCGGTCAGACGATCACCGACACCCGGCGCGGCCTGCTGGCCCCCGTCGAAACGCCGCTGAACCCGGCCAGCAACACCAATTTCGATAACGGCCTGACGCCGGGCGACTGGTCAGTTGAACAGTACACCCTCGAAATTGCACAGTATGGCAACACTATGGACCTCAACCAGGTCACTGAGGGCGTAGGTATTGCCAACCAGTTTGTGCAGAATGCGCAGGTACTGGGCATCAATGCCCGCCAGTCCCTTGACCGTCTGGCCCGTAACGCTCTGTTTGGGGGTGCTATTGGCGGCGTTGGCGGATATCTGGGCGGCAACACCCGCGTGACCACGGCGCTGGGCGCTGATGGGACCACCGTGCAGGTTGACGACATTCGCGGTTTCCAGCGCCTCATGACTGCCGAAGGGCAGGTTGTGCCGGTCTCCGCGTCTTCCGGTATGACAGTTACCGTCGGCGCAGGCTCTTACACGCTCACCGGCGTGTCTGCCGATGCAGCCAACACCAGCAAGGCACCGGGCGGTATTTCCGGCACGCTGACGTTCTCTGGCAATGTCGCCGCTGCGAACGCCACGGAAAATGCCGCCGTTGTGGCCGCAACCGCCCCACTGGTTCTGCGCCCGAATGGCCGCGCCACGACCGCCGGGCTGTTGGCGTCTGGCTCCAAGGACGCCAACGGCACGGTTGTGACAGGCGACTACCTGACAATCGATACGATGTTGGGCGCCGTTGCTGCCCTGCGTAACAACAATGTCCCGACGATTGACGGTTGCTACAACTGCTTCCTGGACAACTCCCAGCTTCTGGGGCTGTTCCGCGATCCGGACTTTAAACTGCTGTATCGCGGCCAGTATGGCTCGGATGAATACCGCACCGGTCAGGTTTTTGAGCTGCTGGGCATCCGGTTCATCCCGACCACGGAAGCGCCGCAGCAGGCGTCTCTGGGGCAGGGGCAGATCCACCGCGCCATCATCTGTGGCTCTGGCGCGCTGATTGAGGGTGATTACGCCAACATGGCGCAGGCATATACCAACCTGCCGGGCGAGGTTGAGCATATTGACGACGTTCTGATGGTCACGCGCCCGCCGCTGGATCGTCTGGGCCAGATTATTGCGCAGTCCTGGTCATGGATTGGCGGGTTTGCTCTGCCAACCGACCTGACCGCCAACACGACGGTCATTCCCACAGCGACCAACAGCTACCTCAAGCGCGGGGTAGTGATCGAGAGCTTGGGCGCAACCTCGCTTGGTGCTGCCGCCTGATGAGGCGCGCGCGCAGGGGGGCGGCTGAACAGGCCGCCCCACCTGTGCAGGCCGAGAGTGATGCCGCGCCTGTGCAGGCCGTGAGGCTGGCGTATCCGTTTGGATTTATCGAGACGGAATATAACCGTGGACGGTTTGAGTGGGTGGCGGGCGAGGTTGTACGCAACCCTGCGGAAATTGCCCTTTTGCGCTCCCACGGAGCGCCGCTGGAGCCTGTGTAATGGCAGATGCAACCGATCCCCTGACAGATGACGAGCTGGTCACGGTTCGGCGTTTTATGGGGTTTCCGGCGATGGGTGGGATCAACAGCAGCCAGCAGTCATGGCGGTTTTTCAAAGTCTATGGCTTTAACGAGTGGCGGCTGAGAAACCTTGCGGACGCAGAAGTCGCTCAGGTGCGGCAATACGTCAAAGATATTGCCGCGCTGGAAACGGCCATCCTGACAGCCAGCGACAACCTGGACACAGACAAGGCTGCCGTTTGGACCCACAACAAAAACGAGGTGCAGGACCGGATGGGCCTGTTTAACCGGTGGCGTCGGCAACTCTGTCAGTTTCTTGGCGTCCCGCCCGGCCCCGGCCTGCGCACAGACAGCCGCATTGTGATCTGAGGACAAATGAGCATCGCAAGAATTCCGCCCCAGACGTGGGCGCGTATTGAGAACGGTTTTGTGGTCGAGATACGCACCGTTGAAACTGGTAAACCTGCGCCGTGGGATAATGCCCGCGCCATCCGTGTGACCGGTGTCCCGTGCGAGATTGGGTTTGCCGCTGATCGGCACGGCAATGTTGCGCCGCGCGCTGGCCGGTATCCACTGCGCGAGGGTGAGGCCGCCTATTGTGCGCCGTGCGGCGTGCCTGCTGAGCCGTCCGGCTCCGTGGCTATCGCGCTGGCTGCCGCAAACGTGCATCCGGAAGAGGACGCAGAAAAGCTGGCAGCTGAACACGATCAGGAGGATGCGAGTGATGGCTAAATCTGCAGCACGTCCAACCAGCATGGACGCGTACCTGCGATCCAAGCAGGACAAGACAGAAGACCGGTTTATGCCCAGCCTGACCGGCATGACGATGCGTGATTTCAAAAAGACCCCGCAGGCTCGAGCTATTGACCGGGATGTGGTTGCCCTCAATCAGAGGCAGGCAAAGCGGAAATAATGGATCAGGCGCGCCTACAGACCAAAGTCGCCAAAGGCTACGCCAAGGCCGCACAAAGGCTCGGCGCGCTGACCACGCAATACCGCCCGGCGGCCCGAACCGCCCCAATGACAACGGCGCACGCAACGCTGATGGCGGATTTTGCGTCTGATGCGGCGTTCACGTTCCAAAAGCCCCCGCTGTGGGGAAAGCCGACGGTTTACGGCCTGCTGGACACAACAGATGTGCTTGCCGGTGATATTCTGGCTGCGCCTATGGGCACGTATTTTGTGGCGCGGTTTGAACCATATCGGCCTGTCATTTGCATCCTGACAGATCGCATAATCAGCTTTTCCGCCACCGCTCAAAGCGGATCGGGCATAACGGGAGACGGATCAGCTGGAACCTGCTCTCTGGCAGGTTATCAGGACGGATACGGCGGCCAAACAGATGACAGCGGTGCTGTCACGGTTGAGGCTTCGGGATGGCCGGCCAGCATCTTGCGTCGGGGCGTAGGCTCCAAGATGGATACCGGGCTGCCTGGCGCGCTTGGTCAGGCCCAATTCGATGTGCTGTGCCCTATCATCCCCGGCTTCGTGCCAAAGGCCTACATGCAGATCGAAGATGATTTAGGCGTGTCTTACACGGTGGATGCTGCTGAGGTTTCGCAATATGGGAGCCGCCTTATTGTGTCGGTTAATCAAATCTGATGGCAGACATTGGCACTATCTCGCGGGCCTTGGCTTACAGCATTGCGCAGATCCTCTATCCGTCTGGTATCGGTGCCGGGACATCACCGCTGACAGGGCGCCGAACCATTGTCAGGCGCGGGTGGATCACCAATGCCGACTATACCGGACCGTGCGGCCTAAGGTCAGGCGTCGATTATGTAACGGTCACGTCATATGGCTCCGCGTACCGGCAGCTTGCCGAGCCTCTGGGATGGCCATGGCGAGAGGGCGCAGTCAGTGCGTGCTCTGTCGGCTTGGAGGCGACCGGCAATCAGGCAACGGTCAGTGTTTCAGACGGAGTGGCGCCAAGTGGGCTTGTGGGGCTGCGGATTACCCCTGACGGGTCTGGCCTGCTCCCAGCCAACATGTGTGTGTCGTATGCAGCCCAGTCTGACGACACGTCTGAACTGATCGCACAGTCATTGGCTGGCCTGATTGATGGTGCATATACGTATGGGACCACGGTGATTGTCCCGAACGCTACGCTCATTAAGACAGCAACGGCTGGGTATGGCCAGATCACACGAACAACCCGGCGACAGGAGCAGTTATTTCTGGTCTCCCTCTGGTCCAGCAATGGCAACGCTCGTGATAATTTAGGAAGCGCTCTGGACGCGGCGCTATCTGCCCAATCGTGGCTTGCTACGCTCGACGGCCAGAATGCACTGCTGACTTTTGCTGGCAGCAATGACGTGGACAGCGCGCAGATGCAGAGCCTTTATAGGCGTGACTTCCGCTTCAAAATCACCTTTGACACCATCAATACCCAGACTGCGGCACAGATGATGTTTGGGGTCGGCTTGTCGCATGCAGCAACACAGATTGGCGTAGCACTTCATCCCTTTGGGGATACCCCGGGTAATGCTGGCGCGCTGAGCTCTGACGAACAGGGGACGTTTTACAAAGACGCCGCCGGGAACCTCGTGTTTGCGGTGGAGCAGCCCTACGAAGGGTTGATGCTCAATCAGGCTGGCGATGTGGTTCTGCAGGACACCGCCACCAATCTAGCCGGGCAACCGGCCTAACCAGCGAGACAATATGACAGACACACAGGACGGCGCGCCCGCTACGGCAGGCGTGAAGGCCGCTGTTGTGCCTGCTGCGACTGTTCCGGGCGGACCGCTTTATCGCGTGATCCGGCCCGGCCACGGTTACAGCATCGGCGCAACAATTTCGGATCAGTCTGAAATCAAAAAGCACGGTTCAGCCATTCGGCTTTTCGCTGTGCCTGTTGGGAGCGTATAATGGCGAAAATTTATCAGGCGGGCGCGCTGAACACGACATCCCTCACGGTGCCGAATGTTTACGTGCAGATCCAGCAGCCGGTGACACTCCTGAATGGCGTTTCGTCCAGTCGTGTTGGTGTTGTCGGGACTGCCTCATGGGGGCCGGTGAATGCACCGGTCGTGATTGGGGGTATGCCAGATTATCAGGCTGCATTTGGCACAAAGCAGGCGCTTGCCAGTGACATGGGCGTGAACGTCAATATCGCTGTGTATCAGGGCGCGTCGGATTTCCGGTGCGTGCGTGTGACAGATGGCACAGATAAGGCCTCTACCGGCATGCTGTCAGGTGCCACACTTACGGCGGTCTGCACGGGCACTTCCGGCAATACGATCTCTGCGAAACTGACGCAGGGCACGATCAACACGGCCATCTGGACGCTGACCGTTAGTCATAGCCTGCTTGGCGTCAACTCCTATCAGGGGACGACCTGGGTAGAGATTGCCGCCGCAGCAGCATCCGACGCCTCGGCTCTTGTTGTCGTTTCGGGCGGAACAGCCCTCACAGCAGGGGGCGTTACTCTCGCAGGGGGCGCTGATGGCGGAACGCCTTCCACTTCCGCATTTATCGGCTCTGATGGCACCACCCGCACAGGCCTTTACGCTCTGCGCAATCAGGGTTGTGCCATCGGCCTTCTGTGTGGCCTGTCTGACACTTCCTCATTCGCTGCCCAGATTGATTTTGGGTTGGGTGAGGGGCTTTACATGGTCTCAGCGCTGCCGTCCGGCACCAGTGTGTCCGCCGCAGCTTCTGCGCTGACTGGGGCGGGTGCTGATAGCTACGCGATGAAGGTCATGCATGGTGACTGGCTATGGTGGGATGATGACACCAACGGCAATATGCTGGTTTCTCCTGCAGCGTTTGCCGCTGGCAAGCTGGCCGGGCTTTCTCCTGAGCAGTCCACGCTGAATAAGCAGCTCTATGGGGTCATCGGCAGCCAGAAAGCGGGCCTGACCAGTTCCGGCACGTTGGCGTCCTACTCGGATGCTGAGCTGACGGCGCTGTTTGACGCTGGTATTGACGTGATCTGCTACCCCGCTCCCGGCGGTGAGTATTGGGCCGTGCGCGGCGGCATCAACTGCTCCACCTCAGCTGCGGTCAACGGCGACAATTATACGCGCCTGACCAACTATCTGGCCGAAACGTTCGCCACCGGGATGGGCACATATATCGGGCAGACCATTAATGCCGATCTGTTCGTAAACATTGAGGCCACGCTGACGGGATTCCTGTCGAACATGCTGGATGAGGGCATGCTGGGCAGCACAAACGGCGCTGTCCCGTATTCTGTGATCTGCGACACCAGCAATAATCCCGATAGCCGGACGGCGCTTGGCTATGTGCAGGCGGATGTGAAGGTCAAATACATGGGCATCCTGCGCTACTTCATCGTCAACCTGCAGGGCGGTCAGGGCGTGACCGTCACTGTGGCAACAGGGAGCTAAGACATGGCGACCAATCCATATAGCATTGGCCGGAATTGCCGCCTGACCCTGTTGTGGGCCGGTAGCCGGGTTGATCTGCGTGATGTAACCGGGTTCACGGCCAATCAGGAAACCACCACGCAGCGGGCCGATCCGCTCAACAGCACTCCTGTAGAATTTGCCACCCCCAATGGGTGGCGTGGCAGTTTTACCGTGGCGCGCGCCAACCGGGCGCTTGATGATCTGGTTGCGGACATTGAGGCCGGGTTCTGGTCAGCGGGCACGATCAATTCCGGCACCATCTACCAGTATATCAGCGAGCCGGACGGCAGCACGTCGAAATGGCAGTTTAGCCAGGTTGGCCTTTCGCTTTCGGCTGGCGGCTCATGGCAGAAAGAGGGGATCGTTTATCAGACCCTCAGCTTCTTCTCACCTCTTCGGACGAAAATCGCATGAACATCCCAGCAGAAGTCAAAACCGCAGCTGGCCATACACTTGGCCTGAAGGAAATTAACCCCGGCGATATGCTGGATCTGATTGAAGCCGCGGGCTCGGCGATGTCCTCTGCTTCTGCCGGGGCGTGGCTTGGTTATGCGCAGATGATCTGCTCCGTCACTTCCATTGACGGCGTGCCTGTACAGATGCCGATGACCAAGGACGAGGTGCGTCACCTTGCAACGGAAATTGGTAATGATGGTGTCGCGGCCCTGTCCCCGATCTTCTACCCCAAGGCCGACACCAAGGCGTCTGACGTGACTGAAACGGCAAAAAACTAAGCAAGCACCCTGTTTTTCGTGAGCTACTTTTTCTCGTGAAGAATGGGGTGCCGTGGTCCGTTGTGACGCAATGGAGTTCAGCGCGGCGACTTGCCGCCTGTGTGGCCTTCCGTGAGCTGGAAGGATATGAATTCGATTGGGGGAGCATGACGTTTATGGAGGTGCCTGATGCGTGAATTCAAAACTGTTGACGCGTTCATCAAGCACCTTTCTGGGTGCGTGCTCGTTGACCTTCCTCTTGCCGTGCATAGAGGTGTGGAGGATGGGGGAGAACTGATTAAGCGTGCAACGCAGAGGCAGCTTGGTCAATATCTCGATGGACCTGAACCGGGGCTGCCGACCGCGCCGCTGGCTGACAGCACTATTGATGACCGTATTCGAAAAGGCTTTACGCCTGATGACCCCGGCCTACGAACGGGCGATATGCGGGATAGCTACGGCGTGCGAGTATCAGAGGGTGCGTTGCGCACAGAGGCTTCCATAGGGTCTGACGACATCAAAGCTGTTGTGTTTGAGCTTGGCCGCATGGAACAGGCAAACTACCAGCCGCCGCGCCCGGAACTGTCGGTGGCAGCTTTTCGCAATGAACATAAAGTTGCGGCAGGCATAGGACGGCTTGTTGTGAGGGCTATTGAGGGTCGCGGGTTGCCTAATATTCGGGCTACTGAAACTTCTGACGACTAATTATTTTCGTTCTGGCAACCTAAGCCGCTTTCGAAGCGAGAACAGATCTCCCGACGAAAGCAGTTCCACTCGTGTGTAAAGCGCCAAATCTTGAGCTGCTGGCGTGAAACCCGCATTACACACAACACCAGCATAATCGGCGCTGTAGCGGGCCTTGGCCGCCAGCGCCTGCTGTACGGCTAGCGATCCTGCGGGCTTAACCGTGTCCTTGCATTGCAACACAAGCCGATACCCCGCGAATGTCGCCATGACATCACAGCCGCAATCCCCACTTCCGCCGCGCTTTTTGGCATTCCATCCGCATTGAGCCAGTGTCAGAGCGCAGGAATGCTCAAAGCTTGCTCCATCCGAACGCTTCACTGCATCACGGTATTGCTGGACGTTTTCTTTCGCCAGCTTTGCTGCCACTTGCCGCTTGTGCCTATCTTGATCGCGTCGGTCATTCAGCAATGATTGCGCCACGGCGTAAGCCAGGGCACGCCCAAATCTCTTCCCAAATCCCATAAAGCCGAGAATAACACATGTCTGTTGAAGCGTACCAGATCGGCGTTTCTCTGGTCGCGGACGCCATGCGCGTTGTCGGCCCTATTGGGGAGATGATTGAGGCCCTGACGCGGCTTACCTCGGCGCAGCGTGAGGCTCAGATGGGCTTCAACAGCATGGTGTCATCTTTGGGTGCGGCGCGTCGGCTAGCGTCCGGTCTAGCCACAGACATGAACGCGGCAGCGCGCTCGGCTCGGGAGTTTGCTTCTGCGTCGGCCCGTTTTCGAACTTCTGCGCCAGTGTTTAATGCCGGGGGTGGCACATATAACGTTGATGAGGCTGGTGAAGCTCCTCGATCTGGTAGCCGTGGGCGGCGCACGTCTGCACCCATGCCAGCTTCGCCGGTTGTCGATGCAGGCGGCTCTTATGTCTCCCCATATTCTGCAGCAGCAACCAACGTGCCCGGCGCGCCTATGCTCATGCTTCCGCCGCCGCGTGCCACCGGCACGGCACTCGTCCCCCTCCCCGGAGCAGAAAACAGCTACGGCGCCATTCCTAATTTTCGTCGCTTTGAAAACCCGGCTGACTACGAGCCCGACTGGATACGCGTCCCCAGTCGCGATCTCGTTCCTTACACCGGGCCAGTAAACCGCGACGGATACTGGATGGGGGGAAACCGTACGCTTGGTCCGTGGCAGCCGAACCTGACCGCGCCAGAGGCCGGTGCGACGGTGGCAGCTGCCTTTGCCGCAGGAAAGGCGCGTCTGAGGGCTATCAGTCCCAAGCATGCCATTGCACATTTTGTGGGGCCTCTAGCTATCCTTGGTGGCGCTGCGGCCACAGCGCATTTCGCGGCATCCGGGTTCGACCAGTCAGCGGCCTACGATCAGACCTTTCTGGGCATGATGGGCGATCCTGTGGCGCGACAAAACATGGGAGCCATTCAGGCCAGCGCACAGCAGGCCATGAAGGAAAACCCGTTTCTGGCTCCGGTTGATGCAGCGCGCATTGCGCAAGAGTCGTACGAGGTGTCTGGCGGGGAAATGGCCGAGCAGCCCAATATCGCTCGCCTACTAAACCGGGTCGATAAGACCTTCCTGCTGCTAGGAAAATCGCCGCAAGATGCCATGCGGGAGAGCATTGCCTTCATTCGGGCGCAGGACATTTCGAACCGGTTTTACGACAAGAGAACGGGTCAGTTTTCGCTGGGGCAGGCCGAAAGGGCGACTGATACCGCCCTCTCTATGATCATTGCCAACCGGCAGTTCATGCGCGGCCAGAACTTCCAGACATTTGCTCGTTCTTCCGGTGCGGCTGGCATGCGCCTTTCTGACGAAGGCATGTTGAACCTCGCGCATTTTATTGACGTAAATCCGTCGCGCGCAGCCACGTCTGTAAGGTCATTCGAAGATCTGTTCCTTGGTGATCATACGCGCATGTCTGACAAAGACTTTGCGTATTTCAGCCAGAGACGCCTTGGCTTGGTGGGGGCGCATGGCCAGTTTGTGGACCAGCAGACCTTGGGGGCGGATCCTATCAGCTGGATCACGAAGCACCTGATCCCGCTCATCAAGAGCTATCCAGAACTTCTGGGCCATGTGCAGCGCATGACCATTCAGGACTTGCTGAATGAAACAACAGGCGCGGAAGGCAATATTGCAAGACAGGCGGCGGCATCTCGTCGGACGGACGCATCGGGGGCGCTAAGTGCCTTAGCCGGCGGCCCAAAGGCAGCTCAGGCCGCCCTAGCCACGTCCTTTGAGCGGTTTGAGTTTACTATTGGGCGCTTGGCGCAGGGGCCGCTCGTAAAGTCCATGAACACTCTGACGGGGGCGTTCAATGGGATGAGTGATTTTGTTACAAAGCATCCAAATGACATCAAGCAGTTTGCTGATGATATTAGTGCCGTAATCAATGTGTTAGCGGGCATAGGCCATGGCGTTGGGGCGATACTCAACGCCATACCTGGGTTTCTAAGGCGCCCATTGGAAAGCGCACTTGCTGGCGCAACGGTAGGCGGGGCAGGGGGGGCTATGTTTGGTGGGATAGGCGCTCTACCCGGCGCAGCAGCGGGGGCTACAGCTGGTTTTGTTGCGGGCGTTGCGCACGAAGGATACGTTCAGGCTGAAAGAATTGGTAGTGTTGTTAACGCTCCCGCTCGCTCTCGAGCGTCGGGAAGCGGCGCATGGGAAGGCTCTCAGGCGTCTGGTGACACTCATGTGACCGTCTATCTGGACGGTCAGCAAATCGCCAGTCACGTCGATACGGTGGTTCGTCGGCGGCAGGCGACCGAAATGCGTGCAGGTAGCGCCGCTCCCGATCCGCTCTCATCTCCTCGCTACTCGGGCATGCCTTGGGGTGTAAATTAACCTAGGGTTAGTGTTTATTCGTTGCTCTTCAAATCCATCATAGCGGCAATGGATTCATCGTTTAGCAGTGCAGCAAAGCCGGGGTCGCCCTTGAAGTTGGGGGAAATTTTCCTCAGATTGTCGATATTGAACCGATCCCAATTCACTTTCTGGAAAATTGCTCTTGTGAAGTCGAATGACAGCATGCGGTGAGTAACGTCGTTGCCATAGTCATCCGGGTTCACGTATTGAAATACGAAATGGCAGGTATTTACGTCCGGGTTCCTCATGAAAAGACTGCGAACTATGTAAGGCGCAGTTTCTGCCTCAAAAACATTCATGAGATAGTGAGGGGCAACGTTGCCGAGTGTTGGGCTGACTTTTTTGCTGAAAATATCAGAATCCACCATATCCTGAACGTTAGCTGCAAACGTTGGCTGATCGATTGTCACGGTTGTGGAGCAGGCCGGCATGACGACCTCAGCGAGCTTTACGCCCCATTGCGTGAGCTTTGAAGTGTCTGCTGTCTGGGCGTGGCCGATTGACGAACAGGACAGCGCCCCAAGCGCTGACGCTAGCAATAATTTCCGCATGATAATCTCTATTCGCAATATTTGATCACAACCAACTCACCACACCCCCATGCCGGGAACAAGTGCCTCTGTGGTGCTGGCTGAAGCTGAATGACCCGTCTCCGCATTTAGCGGTTGCGCCTGCTGGGGCTTGGTTGCTGCTGGTGTGCGCCGGGGAGTGGATGCTGTTGCCGTCAGTATTCCGGTAGTGCCGGTGCTCCAGCAGGGCGCTCTCGTCCGGCTGCGGGATGTGCGGCCGGGCAGGGGGCGTCTGCCCTTGGTAGGTGGACGGGTCTAGGGCGTAGGCCGGGGCGGTTAATGTTAGGGCCGCCAGTGCGGCTATAATGAAGCGCTTCAAATCCGCCGCTTATTACAATCCGGAAGATGATAGCCGTATCTTTTGGCGAGAGGCAGCTTACCAGCTGGCATGAGCGTAAATAATCTCATCGTAATCGCCCTTAATAGTGATCTCAAGAATGCAGCTACCTACCTTCCTATGTATTTCAGTGCTTATATATCCTTTCGTACACAGCCCATTGAGATGCTTAAAGAGCGCAGATAGAGATCTGTCTGCGTTCCGACCATCGCAACTGAATGTTAATGCAATCACTTTATAAGCTTTTGTTCATAAATCCCTGCAATTTGTAATGCTTCTCCTTTTCCTCCAGGAAGAATATTCGCTTTGCTTAATATATATTTTGGAAATTTCGTCATTAGGTAATTGCCTTTAAACCAGCGGCGGAACTCACCAAGTGCTGCATCTGGGTAGGCATTAGCTGGCTGAGGATTGCTAGCTGATTGTGGGAAAGAAGGCGGATAGTTATGTGAAAATCCGACTCGCTCACCATATGTTGCAGCGAGATTGCATTTTCTCCAGTAATCCCCCCATGCTCTTCCTACGCTAATGTCGGGGATCGTCTTGTGATTTACTGTGAGGTTAGCATTAATTAGATCCACTATAAGGCCGGTTGTCTCATTAAAAACAATGAAATATCCAGGGGGAGGCGCGTCATTTAAAAGAGACACACGTTCATGGTAGTATTTCCATTTATCTCCCGGCGTGTAGCCAAGGGATTGGTAAATAAATTTTTGAAGGCCAAATGTTGAAAACTTTCTGTAGTTTTCTAATGCTAAGGCTGATTTATTTCGCGCCTCAAAGGCATAATATTCAAGGATAGCCATGCACACTATATCAGGATAAGCATTATACTTAATGCCTGAATTTGAAATTTCAATATATAATTTGCTCTCCTTATAGCCGGCCGAAAAAAGATAATTTCGAATGAAATCACTTCTCGTTTTTGTTCCAATAGGATCTTGAAATTGCTGCTCCCATTCTTGAGACAAATCGAAAATAATGCTTCTGGCCACACCTGCCAGCGCGGCGAGGCCAGTTTGCGTTAAATATGGGATGCCATTTTCTAGCACCCCCATCTCTATCCCATTGACATTTTTTTCAACTTCAACGGTTAAGTCTAAGCTGTATTGGGGGGGCGCCGGTAAAGTCATGGGAAACACCTATAACTATATGAAAAAAAACAATTTTACCCTGCCGGCAAAGCTCGGCGGGAGGTGATCTAAAGCAGTATTTTTTAAAATGTAAGCGAAGGTGTATTGGTGAGTAAGATGAACAAATCATGAATCGTCTGTCATGTACGCATGGCAGAATGGCGAGAAAATTCAGGCCCGCCCCGCCACCGCATATTTCATGTAGATCTCAGCATACAGCGCGCCGAACTCTTTCTCATCAAAGGGGTAGGTGAGCTCAAATCCGGGGAACTGGAGTGAGCGGAAGAAAACGCTTTTCCCGGTTATGGCTGCCCTAAGATGAGGCTCCCGCTCGAATTCTGTGGCCGCCAGCTCAAGCAGTTCTTTCGGGTCGAAAGGAGCAATGGCGCAGTAGATCGCCGCGCATACCACTCCGGTGACCTGGTCTTTTTCATTCTTCTCAAGCGCCACCACCGCCCCGTTGGTATGCTTGAATGTTTGCATGGCCAGAAAGGCCTCATCCACACCCGTGCGGGGGTAGGTGGTGATCATCTCGCCATTTCGTCCTGACCATACCGCTTGGCTCAGGAGGACCATTTGCACTGCCATTTGAGACTCCTCTTTTGGAGAATGGTAGCGGCAGTGGGTGGGGTTGGGGAGTCAGTCTTTCTCTCGTCGGATTCGTGCTAAGACGTAATCTGGGATCCGCTTAAGGTCATTTGCCGAAAGGTCACTTCTTGCCCGATGAGCCAATAACTCAAAATGTTTCCTGGCTTTTGCCGCCTCATGCCTTGATAGCGCCACGTCAAGGTCGCTTGCTCCTACATCTTTGAGGGTGCTATTAAGTAATTCTTCAGAATATTCTAACGCATCACATGCTAACGTAAGGTTTACTATTGCGTGCTCTACGCTTGAACTCTCAGAATATAGAGAGACAATTTCTGGGATAGACGAGGGATCAAAGGATTCTTCCAGCCTTTGAACAATTTCCGAGTTCAGGCTCCTGCCGTTTTTTGCGGCAGCCTCCTCTATGCGTTCTTTTAAGTGCGCGGGCGCTCTAAAGCGCATCATCGGGTCATCACGTGCCATAATCACACCGTGTGCTATTTTTCTTCTTGCATCAATAGCACACGGTGTGCCATCGTTTGTTCGTTCACAGCGAGAAGGAGCAAACGTGAGCCGATTATACTCCCAAATGCGCTTTAGGCCTCCGCCCAAACTTTATGAAAAAATCATAAATTCAGCGGCGCATGAGCGGCGCTCAATAAATGCTCAAATCGTAAAGATTTTGGAAGACCATTTCGAAAACACAGAAAAGGCATCAGGGCACGTCGCCAAACAATCCCCCGATGCCTCAGCCGAAAAGGAAAACGGCCATGACGCCGCATAACACAGAACTGACCATTCTTTCCACCACTATCCATCGTGATGCCGAAGGGCGGTATTGCCTGAATGATTGCCATAAGGCTGCTGGTGCAGCAAAAAAGGACGGGCCGTCCTACTGGCTTGCTACAACTGATGCCCAGAAGCTGGCTTCACGCCTTGATTCTGAAACTACCGGAAAGTCGGTAGTTACCAATGAGGGTCGGAATGGCGGTACTTATGTCGCTAAAGAGTTAGTCTACGCCTATGCTATGTGGATCAATGTTGACTTCCACCTCACTGTCATTCGGGCGTTTGACGCGCTGGTGACTGGTCAGATCCCCAATGCAGCACCCAAACCAAAACGCATCCGTAAACCATCCTTCGCCGTGACCTTCGACCGCTGCATGAAGGTTGTCGCTCATCTTCCGAACGTAGACGAAAACCAGAAGGTGTTGATGGCAGCGCGCGGCACTCAGAACCTGTGCGGCATCAATCCTCTTGAGGTGATGGGCTACACGGCGCTCCCCGCGCAGACGCAGGACAATTACATGACGCCAACGCAGCTCGGGAGCGAAGTCGGGATGACAGGCCGGCGCGTCAACCAGATCCTCTGGAAAGAAGCGCGCCTTCAGCTGCCCACACCGGGTTCGTCTTCCGGAAGCGACTGGGGCATGACCGAGCGCGGCCTCGCTTACGGGAGAATGTTCGACACTACCCGGAAAGGCGGCAGGGGGTCTCAGCAGCAACTTAAATGGAAGCCATCGGCCATTGAGTTCCTGCGCCCTTTCGCCAAAACGCCAGCGCAAACAGCCTGACACAGGCCAGCCACCCCTTCGGGGGTGGCAACGCTGGCGGGAGAATGAACTGCTACACTCTCGCGTCAAACCTCGGCCTGACATTGCGCGTCGTAGCGGACATGGAGGAGGGGAAGCTTCCGTCGCCAATGGCGCGGGAATACCTTCAGGCAGGTGCGCGGGCCATCATGCAGATGTGGCGGGATCTGGAAGAGCAGGAGCGGGCTGGGTGTAAGGCTTTGGCCTGACAAAAGGAGGGCGGTCGTGAGACCGCCTTTTTCTGATTATTCAACAGGAGAAAATTCGGCCGTATACTCTTTGCCAAAATATTTTCCTTTAATTGTAAGAGTGTCTTCATTAAAGGACCATATGCTTTTATTGTCATGGAATGATTTAGTATGGAATGCGGAAGGACACTTGCCGGACTCCTCTTCTCCAATATCATCAATATCAAACTCAAATACTAAATTAGTATCATATATATTTGTTTTTACACGTATATTTGATATATCTTCGCATTTTCCAAATCCTCTAATGATAACATTCGCAGAAAATTTTTGATCCGAATAGGTATCGTTGCTCTTCAGATACTCTTGTGCATTCGAAACATTGTCTATTTCTAGATCAGTCATAACTTGTCCTTTCTGCATTTTTGGTTCCTCTAAGAATTGTTGCATTAACGACGCTTGTTCGGGGATATCATGGGTTTCAGCACAATGTGCTTCTAGTTCAAAATTTTAACCCTCAGGAAAAAATATGGATGGAAACAAGATAATTTGCGTCGAATGGGAAGACAGCACTCAGCCCTCTTCATCGTGGGGATGGGTGGATGAATTACCCTCTCCCAAACCAGTGCTTTGTCAGTCTGTTGGCTTTCTGCTGAAGGAAACTGAAAACTGCCTGACAATAGCCTTAAGCATTGGGGACGTCACGAGTGAACGCCCCCAAGCCAATGGCGTAATGCAGATACCGCGATCAGCGGTAGTCAGCCTTACTTCTTTGAGCCCTTGTGAGCAGGTTCATGCCGCATAACAGAGGCCGCAAGCTGCTTTGCCTGAGAAGGCGTGGCCCGGCCTGTATTCAGGACCTTGCCGGCAGTTGTTTTCACGCTGGGTGAAGTGCTGGGTTTAACGGGCCCGCGCCCGGAAGATTTAACCATCGTTAGCAATCCGTTTAAAAATTAAATTAAAGGAACCGCCTTGACCGATGCTTATTTAGCGATGCAGTAAAGCACCGCTAGGTTTAGAGTAGCATTTCCACAGGCGGCTCGTACGCTCGTGGAATCGAAAGGAGTGGGATTGCCGTCCCGCTCCTTTCTCGTTTCAAGGTCCTCATTAACTGTACCTTACGAGCATGTGAAGAGCTGTACATGATAATTTTCCGACCGCGCGTAGGAAAATAAAGGCATTTTGAGATCTTGACCTTTTAATGGCAGATCACCATGGCTACCAAGCTCGCGCCTCCATTACCTCCCCAAACCCAGTCGTAAACCTCGGCGAAAGCATCCCCTGCCGGGGCCTCCAAGCCCGTTCAACGCCTGTGCTGAGCGGCTTGATCGCCTCCCGGCCAAAGCGCCGGTTGATCGCGTCCATTGCGTCCATCAGGGCCGGGGATTGCTCTTCCGGTTGGTCAAAGAGTGACGATTGCTGGCCTGCCGGCGCGAGGTCATTCAACAGAACACCGCCCTTGGCGTAGCGGAATCCGTCTCGCCAGATAGCCCGCAGCAGCCGCGTTGATGTGCCGATCAGCGTCAGCGCGTTATTAGTCGGCGCGCAGGTAATGGCGGCTTGATTAGCATACCATCCGTCCTGCCGTCTGTGCGGATTGGTCTGGATGAAGACGGAGACGTGCCCGGCGTCCATCTTCTCGGCCCGCAGCTTCTCAGCCGCTCGGGCCGCAAACCCCGCGATAGCCTCGCGCATATCACTATAAGACGTGATCGGCTGACCGAATGACCGCGTGCAGGCCAGTCCTTTGCGCTGCTCGGCAATCTCGGAGAGCTTGAGGCAGGATTCCCCGCGCAGTTCGGCCTGCAATCGCACGCCGGTGATCGCCATAATCTTGCGGATCTGGGCCGGGTCCGCCTCAACGAACTGCGCAATGGTGCGGATACCTGCGCCCTGCAAGCGCGGAACCAGTCGGCGGCCAATGCCCCAGACCTCGCTGACAGGCAAATTACGATAGAACCGCATCCGCACCAGCTCGTCGGTCAGGTCGCACAGCCCCTCCATTTCCGGCCGATCCTTGGCGATGTAGTTGGCCAGCTTAGCGATGGCCTTTGTCGGCCCCCAGCCTACACACGTCGGAATTTTGGTGATCTGCTCTACGCGCGCCCGGATCATCTCGCACCGATCCGCCAGATCCCCCGGCAACCCAGTCAGATCCAGAAACATCTCGTCAATAGAGTAGGGCTCAACGCGGGGCACATGCTCCAGTAGCACCTGATAGACCCGGCGGCTCATATCGGCATACAGCGGGTAATTGCTGGAATACCACTGCACGCCAGACAGCTTTCGCTCGTTGCGGATCAGGTGCCAGGCATCGCCCATCTTGATGCCCAACCCCTTAGCCTCAGCGGTGCGGGCGATTGCGCAGCCGTCATTGTTGGACAGCACGACCACGGGCAGGCGCTTCAGCCTCGGCTCAAAGGCGCGCTGGCACGAGCAGTAGAACGAATTGCAGTCGATCAGCCCGTAAACCGTCATGGCTTTTCGCGCACCACGCCCGTGACCGTTGCCCAGATATCTACGTCTTGCGCCGGGTCTACGCGGATGGGTTCGCGGCTGTCATCACCGGAAACCAGCCACCAATGCCCGCGCCGGGCCTGCAATTCTGCAAGCAGAACCTGCCCGGCAGCGCAGGCGATCACCAGTTGCCCGGAAGCCTGCTGGCCAGACGTGTCCGCTATCAGCACATCGCCGTCCAGAATGCCTCGTGCGGAAAAAGTCGCGCCTCGCACACGCACCGGGTAACGGCTGGGTCTGCGCAAATCCAGCACGTCTGACAGGTCAATCGGCCCCTCAATCGCATCCGCTGCGGGGCTGGCGAATCCTGTTGTCCGGTCTCCTGCGTATGCGCTCATGCTCCTGCCTCCATAATGAGAACATAAAGAGAACAGTACGGGAGGCGCAGTCAAGGTTTTCTTGATGGGTCGTTATGAGCCAAAACTGGTTGATATACGAAGCTGACAAGCGCACGATCTATCGTATGCGGAATACTCTTTTGATCTTGTCTTTGTGCGCGTTGGCGTCCTGCACGCATCCCGGTACTCCATACAGTCGTGACATGCTGGAAACTGACGCGCAATGCATGCGTCGCGTGTTGACGGCCCCTAATATGAAAGGGCCAATTGATTTTGATATGGCCGCGAGTGTTTGCGTCCGCACAGAAAACCTTGCCACGCATTCAGTGTATGATGCCAGGAACCTTCCCCTTGATCTGCGCGCAGACCCTGAATTGCAAACGATGGCAGAGAACCCGAATATTAATATTTCCCGCCGGGCTTTCGTGCCACGTGATTCCAAAACACCTCTTCAAAAATGGCCTGTGTTTTCTAATCAGGGCGTAGTCCAGTAATGATCTATCTGTTGACAGGACGCGACATAAAATTCTAACGTTGCCAAAATTCACTACATGCGTCGGCCATCCTTCGGGGTGGCTTTTTTGTTGGTGCTATGGCCAGTCTGCTCAGTATTGAAACCGCTATCGGGTCAATAGGGCGCTATAGCACGACTGCGCCTGTCGCCTTGGGTTCTGTCACATTTTACGGGATGGAAGTTCCTGATGTCCTGACCAACGGCGGCCAGCAGCGCATTGTGGCACAATGGCTGCCCGGTGGCGCGAAAGTCATTGATCGCCTCGGGAATGATCCCGACCGTTTCTCGTGGTCTGCAAAATTTACTGGCCCTAACGCGCTATCTCGCGCGCAGGCTGTGGCGCAAATGCGCGATGCAGGCATCCCTGTATTATTTTCTGCTCCCGGCGTGAGCGAAAAGGTCGTCATTGCTGAGTATGCGTTTGATTACTCCCGCAAGGGAGCAATTATCGCTTATCGGATACAGTTAGAGCGGCAACCAGCGGCGATACAGAATAATGCGGCGGGAACGTCTGCGTTGTCAGCGTTAATCGGTAACGATGCAGCTAGCGCCGTAGGGACTGTAACGAGCACCTTGGCGACAGGCGCGCAGGCGCTCTCTAATATTGCTGCACAGGGTCAATCTGTGATTGGTCAAATCGCCCCGCTCGCCAATATTGTGGGGGCAGGGGGAGCGCTAGCGTCAGTTAGCGACAAACTCACGATGGTTCAGGGGCTTTCAGGGGCAGGAGTAAATCTTGCGTCTACGCCAGAGAATTTCGCATCGATCGCGACGGGTCTGCAAAGCGCTGGAAGCAGCTTGATGACAACTATTAGCCAAACAGCATCAAACATTGGCGGTATATCCGTCAGCAATGGAGCAAGTCTTGCTGCGGTGGCGGCTAATGCGGGTGCTCAGAGCGGAGCAATTGATGCCGGCGCGCTCGTAAATCGAAGCTATGCGAACACTTTAACTGCTGCCGACAAAACTGGAAGTTGGCAACTTGTGACATCAGCAACCTGATGGCAGCTACGGTGAAAGTCAGCGCAGCCGATGGAACGCTTTACCATATTGCCTGCCGTGAGCTGGGGGATGCCACCCAGTGGTGGCGGATCGCTCAGCTCAATGGATTAAGTGATCCTGATCTTTCAGGATTTTCTCAGCCAATAACACTTGTCTTGCCGTCTTTGGATCAAACACAAACTGCTGGCATTCCTGATTATACAGCATGACCGCCGCTACGAATATCACAACAGTGGTTGGCTCAGGCTCGCCTAACTGGTGTCGCGCACCGCGCTGCCGCCTGCTGATAAATGGGGCAGTAAGAGCGGAAACGCCACTCCAGCAATTTTCATTGACGCGCACTCGATACTCTCGAGCAGATACGCTTTCTTTTTCATGCGTTGTCGATAGAGCATCTCTGCTGCAGGCGAGAGAAGGCAGTGGAGCTGGGTGGTTTGACCAGCCAAATCCTTCTGGCGCAGCGGTCGGCCCGGAGATAGATGTTACACTGCAAATGCAAGATGCGGCATTGTCGGGTGCGCAGTGGACAACGATGTTTCAGGGGATCGTTGATGCTGTCACATATCAGCCAGCACAAGCCGCGTTGAATGTTGAGTGCAGGGATTACCTCTCCAAGTTAATTGATATGCGCGTTCTTGGCTCATGGATGAACATGACCGGGCCAGAGATCGTTGAGGCTATGGCGGTTAAGGCTGGCTTGTCAGCTGATGTTTCTATTACAGGCGGCATGCAGGGGCAGTTTCGTCAGACGGAACACAAGAGACACTCCGGCGTCAGCAATAACAGATTCCGTACAGCCTTTGACCTGGCCCGCTATATTGCCAATAGCTCTCAGGCCGATCTGTATGTAGACGGTAAGACACTGACCTGTAAGCCGATGCTTTCTCCGTCTTCAGATGGAGCGGTAGTCCATGCGCTGCAGTATGTTGATGTTGGGGTCAATACTCCGATCCGGTCGAGCGTGTCAGACCTCAGTTTGCGGCGTGATTACCAGATTGCAAAAGGCGTTATGGTGCATGTCCTGTCGTGGGATAGCCGTCAGCGCACGAAGGTAGAGTGGTATTTTGGTCCCGATGGCGGGTCTGCCCGTAAGGCCTCAGAAGCCGGGAATTTGCACAGCTTCCAATTCCCCGGTCTCCGCATGGACGAAGTGCAGGCAAAAGCAGAACAGCTGTACCATGAGATTGTTGCGCATGAGCGGATCATTTCATACGAGGCGCCGGCCATGATTAATCTGGCGCCACGACATTTCATGCGGTTGACCGGGACTAATTCGACATGGGACGGAACCCACGCAGTTGACTCTGTAGTGACCACCTATAGCGGCGCGGGGTTTCGTCAATCAGCCACGCTCAGGAATAGAGATGTAACGCAAGACGAGGCGCAGGAATATGACTGACGTACGGTCTATAGCGTCATCCGCGATCGGAATGATCGGAGCGGTGCATCATGGCCTGATCTCCGCCGTTGACCCCACAACGCACGATGTGAAAGTTACACTCCAGCCGGGTGGAAACGAAACAGGCTGGTTGCCATTTGCCGCCATGCAAGTGGGTGATTTGCGTATTGCCTGCCCTCCCAATGTTGGGACGCAGGTCCACCTGATGCCTGTGGATGGCGATCCAGAACATTCCGTAGTGGCCTGCCCTGTGTTTTGTGTGGTGATGCCGCCGCCGATATCACCCGCCACGGGGAAGCCGGCCCAACCTGGGGAATACTTGCTGATGGCAGGCTGCGGCGCGCCGCCCACGGATGCGACGAGCCGAGACATGGGGCAAGTGGCGGATATCGCGTCGTGGATGCATGTCACGCGGGATACGCTTTACTCCGGGGTAGGGAAGGGCGCGACCGCCACCATCTCGGACGGCCAGCATATCTGGAAAGCGGGCGGCGTTACAGCAATGTTGTCGAAAGCCGGCTTTTCAGTTTCTGGAGGCGATATTTCTACAGACAAAAATGTTCAGGCTGCAGGGGATGTTCAAACAAACGCACATAGCCTGAACGGGCATGAGCATACCAACGGGAATAACGGGAACAATACCGGGGGGCCGGTTGGATGAGTTGTCTGTCTCATGAATGGGGCGGCGATCTTGAGCTTGATGCTTCTGGGGGCCTGAAGATTGCCAGCAATCACGATGGCGTACGCCAGAGATTACTTCGGCGTCTTATGACACCCCAGAACGGCTATATCTGGCAGCCTGACTATGGCGCGGGCCTCCCTAAAAGGGTCGGGGCGGTCACAACCCAAGAAGAACTCTATGCGATCGTGCGATCTCAGTGCGCGCTTGAAACCGGCATCGATCAGACGCAGCCCGTTACCGTGACGCTGAATGACAACGGTAACGGCGGATACTCCTGCCTGATTGCTTACACAGACGCTCAAACCAACAGCGTGCGGGCCTTGGCGCTGGCCTGACGGGAAACACATGTCTCTACCTCTGAGAACGTATAGTGCGCTGGTCGCCCAAGCGGTGGCCGCGACACAAGGCGCATGCTCGTCGCTGATAGATATGGCAGTTGGAACGCCGCTGCGGGCCATCATGGAGGCGATGGCGGGGGTAGGCATCTGGCTGCAATATATAGCTCTACTGATCCTTTGCCGGTCGCGCCTTGCCACTTCAGATGGTGCGGACGCTGATAGCTGGGTTGCTGATTTTGGCATGGTGCGTATGCCGGGCACGGCGTCAACAGGATCTGTCACGCTGACCTCTTTCCAGCCGGATCAGCAATCAGCTTCGGTTCAAGTAGGTGCTATTGTGCGGACTGTTGCGGGCGTGAATTTCGCGGTGCTCGAAGATAGTGCCAATTCGGCGTGGTCAGCAGAAACGCAGTCCTACATCAGGCCTGCAGGGATCGGCTCAATTTCCGTTCCGGTGGAGTGCCAGGCAACCGGCAGCTCTGGGAATGTGAATGCAGGGGCGATTTGCCTACTTGGCACCAGCATCGCGGGGATTGATACCGTCACCAATGAGGCGGCGTTTGTGAACGGATCTGACGGAGAGACTGACGCGCAGCTCCGTGCGCGCTTCCCGGAATGGCTGGCAGCAAAAGCGACTGCGAGCAGTGCTGCCATTGAGAACGCTATTGTCGGCGTCCAAACCAATCTAACGTGGCAGATCCTGAATTGCCAAGCTACGGACGGCTCCTTCCGGCCTGGATATTTCACCGTGGTTGTCGATGACGGCACCGGCGCGCCATCAAATTCGCTGGTGGCGTCCATATATGCCGCAATCGATGCGGTCCGGGCTGGTGGTGTTGGTTTTGCAGTGATTGGTCCCATTGAGGTTCTGGCCACAGTCAGCATGACAGTTACGGTTCCAGCCGGGACAGAAACGGCTCTGGTCCAGACAAACATACAAAATGCCATTACCGCCGATATTGACCAGCAGAAGGTGGGGGCTGGGTATGCCTACAGTCGCCTGCCGGTGGTGGCCTACAATAATGCTGGGGTCGATATTGTTTCTATCACCAGCGTCCTGCTGAACGGGGCGCAGGCAGACCTTACTGCCGAAAGTAAGCAGGTTATCCGTGCCGGGACCGTCACAGTAAATGTGCTGGAGGCTGCAAGCTGATGGCCGCAGGAGATCAGGCGGATTTCGCTCGGCGGATAAGGCAGCTTTTGCCGTTTGGTTGGTTCCCCGCACCTCCCACTCAGACGCAGGAAGAAAAAGCGCCGGTTTTGAATGGCGTTTTGCAGGGAGCTGGGAATGTCCTCGGTTGGGCGTTTGACCTTTTTACTCAAGTCAACACCCAGATGCGTTTGTCGACTGCAACCGGCGATATACTTAGCATAATCGCTTACGATTACTTTGGCGATAGCCTGCCACGGGCATCGAGCGAGACGGACGATGCCTACAGAACGCGCATTCAGCAATCTCTAGTTGCAGCCAAGAATACGAGAGAGGCAATCGCGCAGGCGCTCCAGACTATAACGGGAGAGGTGCCGACCATTGTGGAGCCAACCCGGGCCGCAGACTGCAAAGGGCTGGCCACCTCAACGTCTCCTGCTGTGGGCGGTGGCTACGGATACGGGGTACCGGGGTTTTGCTACGGCACCCTGAATGGGGGCCAGTTTTTCGTAAGCACCAAGAGAGGCAGGGCGCCATCTACTGCGGCGATTTATGCCGCGATCAATAACGTGCGGGCCGAAGGTGTGACGGCATGGGTGAAGGTTGAAAACTGATGGATAGACTTATCACGTATGGTGGTCAGATCCCGCTTGATACTGATATTCTTCGAGTTGGGCGATATGCCAAAATTGGCATGGGAAATTTAGCCATGCAGCTCTACGGCGCAGAGTCCGCCGCGTGGGGGTTCGGCATTACGCGCTCAACATCAGATATGACTTTAACCATTGCGCCAGGATTTGTGTTATCTGTTGCGCCAGTAGATGCGGCGGCTATAGGCGGCAATGGTGGTGGCCTGCCCGCGGACACGGGAACAACAGAAAACCAATATTACTCCACAAACAATACGATAATTACAATCCCAGCGACAGGAGTGGTTTATACGGTTTATGCTCACTGTTATGAGCAGGATGCTGGCAACACAGTTTTACCATTTTATAACGCCAACAATCCAAGTCAGACACAAGCTGGACCAAATAACTTAGGCAATCCTCTTCCTACTGTTAGGAGCGGGGTTGTTGATCTGATTGTATCTATTGAGGAACCATCAGTAGATATCGGGTTCACTATTCCACTCTTCACTGCTTCGGTTCCCTCTGGAGCCACCAATACAAGCTCATCTGTTGTTACATATTACGACCTATTTTATCCGACGATTCCAGAGCTTGCGCGCGGGCGCTTACTGAATGTGCAGCGCTTTGTTTCATCAGGGACTTACACGCCCACCGCGGGCACAAAGACGATCATAGTAGAGGTTCAGGGGGGCGGGGCATCAGGATATGGATGCACTGGCCAAGCCGCAACAGGAACCTGTTCCGTTGGTTCTGGAGGAAATGCGGGGACGTATTTGAAAGGAATGATTTCCAACCCGAACGAATGCCTTGTGACAATCGCCGCACAAACAGAAAATGGCACTAATGGTTCAGGCCTTGAGGGGAATACGACAGCGTTTGGGGCGTATGTAAACTGTCCTGGAGGCGGGGCACCCACTGGGGCAAATCAAATTTCAGCCCCATGGGTAACCGGAGCACACTCGTGGAAAAGTCCAATATTTTCTGACGAGGTTTCTGTTTTAGAAATACTCGGTGATTCTGTGGGTGGTGAGGGGGTGGCAATTTCAACTGGCGTCGGATGGGGTGCAAGTGGTGCAAGTTCTAAGTTTGGCGCGGGGGGCGGTAATTCTGCACAAGGTATCCAAGGGTCAGATGGAGGGGGGTATGGCGCTGGCGGTGGCGGAACTTTTTCCCCAGCGGGTGGTGCAGCTTTGAATGGCGGCAAGGGATCCTCTGGCCTCGTAATCGTTTATGAATATTCCTGAGGCTACGATGACAGCTGAGGTAATGACATATGCAGTATATCGCACGGCAGCATCTGGAGAAGATGTGCCTGGTGTTGTCGTTAACCGTATAATTTGGAATGGGACCACAAGTTACAATCCCGGAGAGGGGTTAGCTTTGGTTGCAGATCTAAGCGGAGCTTACCCCATAGGCAGCGTTTATAAGCAGACATAACGCTGTAATCATTCCCAATTTTTAGCCGCCTCGAGCGGCTTTTTTTTATGCGAGGGCTTATGGCTGACGCGGATCAATACACGCCTATTCCTCTCCGGCAGTTAGCCCCGCTGGTTGCCGCACTTATCGTTAAGGAATCACTGTCTGGCCTTGATGTTTCGGGCGCCAATGTCGGAGATATGTCCATTGTTGACTATACCAAGGCAGTTAATGAGGCCACATCACAAGCATTGGATGCCGCAGACAGAGCATACCAAACCTCAGAATCGTCCTCTCAGTCTGCTGATGCCGCCGCCAATGCTGCGGATAGTGCTGTGGCGACTATTTCTGGCGCGGCAGCTACTCTCGCCCAAAACACAGCGTTAGCCAGCCTTGTTGCCAATAACCCGGCGCAGTTTACCAACCGGGGCGGCTGGGACGCCGCCAAAAATAGCCCGGCGCTGGCCAGCGGGGTGGGTGCAGAGGGGGATCTGTATATTGTCACCGTAGCCGGGGCTGCCACGCTGGACGGTGTTGCAGACTGGTCCCTCCTTGACGGCGCATGGTACCATAACGGCGCATGGCAACGTCTGGCCAACGCAGGCTACCCAACCATAGCTCAGGTGTTTCAGGGCCTGCAGGGTGTTATTGCCGATGGCGTGACGCTCAACAGCCAGACGGGGCACGCTCTGACGCTGCGCGATGTGGTTGGCTACGTGCTTACCGCCATTGATGGTGCGGGCAATATTAGCACGGCGGGGAAGCAACTCCTGCTTGGCTCTACGCTGCTGGATTGCAATGCAAAAGGAAACTTCCTGTTCCGGCAACGCGATAACATGGGCAACGTCGCGTGGGGCGTACGTGAGGATGGGTCGCCGGCATTCCCTCAGGGGGCAGCGCGCGCCGACCTCGGCCCGATCTCGGTAACGACAAATTCCGGGGGAGCTGGCGTACTCATAAAAGACAAAAACGGCTTTATTGTCCTGGATACGTCCGGGACATATGGCACAAGCGCCGTTGATTTTAGCGCTGAGGAGATTGCAGAGCGCGACCGGATGCAGCTGGCTCGATCTGCCGCAGTAATGGCCGGACCCGGTGACCTCCTGCGGGCGCGCCCTGTATGGGGGATCTCTGTTTCCTTGGCGACTGGCCAGTCAGAAATGATGGGCTACGTATCCCTGCCGGCGCTCTCAATCACACAGCCACATGACAACATCACTTTTGGACAAGATCCCCGCGGGCAGGTGTTCGGGGACAGTAAGGACGCATGGACACCTCGAGGCGGCGACCCGTCACCCATGCCTCTGGTTGCGGTCAATGTGAGCCAGACTGATTTCAGCACGTTAAAGTTCCCGTCTGCGCTGGTTTATAAACCATCAACGGTGGATGTAACTGTTCCTGCGGTCACGTCAGGAAATCCTAAGATAACGCTGAGCACTAATGATACATCTATCGATTTTACAACAGGTTTTTCCGTAGGGCAGGTTATCCAGTGCGCGGGCTTTACCGGGGCCGCAGCAAAAAATAACGAAACGGGCGGCCTTTGGTATAGCAATTATGTCACGCTCACTAGCGTTGCTGCGCAGACCATAACAGGGACCTGCGACGGTGTTTGGTGGGGGTGGACTCCTGTCGCAGTAACGGGTGCAACAGGGGTTTCAATTGCCCCCCTGCGGATCACTCGGGATTTTGGCGAGCAGCAGTCTATCGCAGCGCTTAACTTTTTCCGAGGTTTGCAGCTGGATCAGCGCCAGATGGTATCTGACAGCACGCGCCGGCTGGCTCTTTTGTCAACCTGCGTGTCAGGGATGCCACTGTATAACCTGAGCAAAGGGGAGGATAACAACGTCTATCTCCGGAACCTTCAGAGCGCGACTATTGCCAAACAGCAAGCAGATAAATTAGGCGTCAGCTCAGGAATTTTCCTGATCGAGTTTTGTCAGGGCGGCTCGGAAACGACGACTAATTACGACACGTATGGCGCGCTGCTGTCTGCGTATTTTTCTGACATCAAAGACGATTTGATGCCCATATTTGGTCAGGATGTTGATCCGTTTATTGAGATTGTCCCCATTAGCGGCATGAATATGCCGTCCATCGGTTACAATGATATCGCTCGAGCACAGGTTGATTATGTCAAAAAAACTCCGGGCGCATATATCGCGACAGTAGGCTACCCGGCCATTGACTATGGTTTTCACTACTCAAGCAATGGCGAGCGTTACGTTGCTGCAATGCGCGCCAAGGTGCGGCACAGGATTATAAATCAGGGTATGGCATGGCGGCCTCTGATCATGGAAAAAGCCACGCTCCGAGGGAAAACCATTCTGCTCGACTGCCATGTTCCTTATTCACCCATGCAGGTTTTACCGTGCTGGCGAGGGCAGTCTACAGTCACTTTTGATGACCTCGGATTTGGCGTTTATGACGGCGCTACAGGCGCTACTCTGCCGATTGCCTCAGCGGAAATCGTTGGGGAAACCCAGATCGAAATTACGCTTGGGAGTGCGCCATCTGCCCCCGTGTGGGTCACATATGGGGATTCCAGTCATCAGGGTAGCGGGAATGTTTTTGATAGCGATCCCGCAGTATCCCGCGATGTGTACCAGTGGTGGGAAGGAAACGGCGCTCCATATTCAGAGAATATTTCGGATCTCCTGAACAAGCCGTACTCCCTGCAAAACCCCATGATTAATTATGCACTTAAAAGTGTGGAGGGCTAACCATGACTTTGGCCATTACTGTTAATAATGCAGACTATTCCGGAAATTCTATCGGCTGGGAGGCTCCCTCTACGCAGCAGCCCAACGCAGCTATTTTCGTGACGGGGGGTGCTATCAAAAACCTGGCAGCTGGCGGCAGTGCGCCCACGTCAGATGTGGGTACGCCTGTACTGACGGCGGGTGTCTCAGGACAGTCTCTGCCGTTTGCATCTCTCAATAATACCGCAGGCATTAACACCGGGGTAGCCCAGACGCCTGCGTTTACCGTTATCAGTCTGCTCTGGGTGCCGACAACAGATGTTGGATTGTGCTCATTACTCAGCAACCACGTATCTGGAGCAAGCACATTTTTTGCCGCCGGCTCACGTGGGGGGCCGGTCATGAACTGTTTTGCATGGGCGGCATCTGGGCAAAGCAACACGATCAATCCCGGCCTGACTCTGGGATCGTGGCAGATCCATGGCTGGCAGGTTGATATGTCTGGGACGGTCCTCAAAAACCGTTATTTCAACAAGACGCTCTCCATTGATAGTTCCAACAATACAACGGCTATTACTGCGCAGACGGTCAACGGCAATGTGTTCAAACTAGGGACCGACCCGACCAATCCTCTGACGGCTACACATAAAATGTCGTCTTGCCTGATCTGGGACAGCGTTTTGTCCGAAAGTGACATTACGGCAGTTACAAACTGGCTACGCCAATACGCATTGTCTTTCGGCACAGCGGTCTAATACAAACCGGAAAAACTGATGACAGAAACACAGAGCGGCGGAAACGTCGCGACTGATGGTGATCTGCGCCCAATCGTAGACGGCCACACGCAGGAAATCATAAAACTGCATGGCCGCCTTGACGGTGTTGAGGGCGAGGTACGGTCATTTAAATCCGGTCAGGAGGCCATGATGGAGCGCCTGATTTCGGTCGAGGCGCAGGGGCAGGAGCGGGAACGAAACCGCGCTCAGGACAGAGTGCAGGATCGGTCCGCCCTTACTAGTCTCGCGCAGCAGATTGCCAAGCTGACCGGGGCGCAGGAGGAACGCAATCGACAGTCTCAAGAGCGGACGCAAACGCTCAAGAGGCTGTCGATCTGGATTGGCATTATGACCGGTGTGCTGGGCATGCTCGGGGCTACCCTGTTTTCCTCCCAAACATTTGACGCGGCCTTCTGGGGACATTTCCGGACACCGCACGTAGAGGCGCAGATCAATGCAACTCCCAATCACTGACCCCGTGCAGGCGGCAGCCCGTACGGCATGGGGCGAGGCGCGGGGCGAGGGAGCACGGGGCATGCAGGCGGTCCTGAATGTCATCGGTAACAGGGCAACACATCCGGGCTGGTGGGGGCATGACGTGGCCGGGGTGTGTCAGGCCTACGCGCAGTTCTCGTGCTGGGGCGCCGCCGACCCCAACCGCTCCAAACTGCTGACCGTCACTGATGCGGATCCGCAGTTTCGGGAGGCGCTGGTTCTGGCCGGCTGTCTTGTCGCGGACCACCTGCCTGACCTCACCGCCGGATCGGACCACTATTACGACCATCGCGGGCCGGTGCCGTCATGGGCCAAGGGCCGTGCTTACCGGTGCGTGATCGGCCACCACACATTTTACAGGCTTGGCCTGCGCGGAGACGGAAAATGACTGATCCCAAAAAGACCGTCGCGGTCAACGCGGCCAAGATAGGGGGCATCACTGCGGTGGTGCCCCTTTTGTTTTCTGCCATCCCTGAGCCGTGGAGCACGGTGGTCGCCAGCGTGATCATTGTCTGCGGTGGCATTGCCGCGGCGGTGCCCGCGCCCCCGGTCGGGAGCAAATGGACGCTCCCTTACAAACTGGTCTCGCTTATTGGGATCAACTTCGGCTGGGCCGCCAACCACCTCGGAGCGCGGGTCAATGCCTCTCAGGGTGCCATTGCCCCCGCCAACACATCCACACCCAAAAATTGACTGGAACCCATCATGACGACTGATGTCATCGCGACCAATTCCGCCGCTATCACGCCTCTGGTCACCGCTGGGGAGGGGCTGGTGACAACCATCACCGGCAAGCCCCTGACCGATAATGCGACCAAGATCACCCGGGGCATTATGTCCGTTCTGGACGGCCTGCTGCCCGCCGTGGCGGAGCGAGTCTCCTTTGACCTGGACGGCGTACTGGCCGGAGCGACCGATGCGCTGACCGGAATCAACAAAGCTGTGGTGGCGGCCAAGTCCCCCGCGCCGAGCGCGCTGCCCATAGCGACCACTGAGACCGAAACCTCTCAGGCCGGAGTATAAGACATGAGCCAGTCCCGCCGTAATTTCCTCCGCACCACCGGCCTCGTTGCCGCCGCCGGTGCGCTCACCGCCTGCACGGTCACGACCAGTGGCAAGACGACGACGCTCACGCTCAACACAGCCAAGGTCAAGGCGTATGGGCAAGCTGGCATCAACGCGGTCACGACGATTCTCAGTATCACGGCGGTTGCCACGGCTATGGGCGCTCCGGCTGTGGCCGCAATTGAGGCCGCCGGGGGCACGCTGTCTGTCTCGCTCTCTGCGTTCGCCAGCGAGACCAACGGCAGCCTGACAGTCAGCTACGACAACACGGATGCAAAATCCCGGATTGATACGCTGCTGGTGGATCTGAACAGTGCGGCCGTCGCACTCCGGGCCGGACTGGTTGCGGCTCAGCAGACTGTGACGAACAGCGTGATCAGCACGGCCATCACCACCTTTAACGCGCTGCTGACCGTGATTGATGCGTTTGAAGGGCTACTCGGCATCAGCCTGACCAGCGTTACGACCACGCAGGAGGCCACGGCGCTCTCTACTCTGGCGGTTAAATGAGCGGATTTGAGTGCGGTCTGATCCTCGGGAGCCTCAGCACATTGGTGCTGGGGTCTGGGCTCGCGGCCCTGATGGCGTGGGGGAGGCGGCGCGATGATCCGTTTGGGTAAGATCATATTCCCGACGCCAGGAAAATGGTCCGGGCTGCTGGCCACCATCCTGCTCTCCGCCTGCTCCAGCCTGCCAACCCGTGCCAAACATGACCTGATCGGTATGTCTCGCCCGGATTTGATCGCCTGCGCGGGCGTTCCGGACAACCGGGAGCCGCTGCCAGACGGCGAGGTGCTGGAGTGGCGGCAGGACCAGCAGGTGCAGGGGCCACTGACGATCAAGACTCCATTGTCTCTGGAGCTGGATATTGGCGGCCACGGGACGTGCCATATGGTTGCGCGGATACAGGCTGGGCGTGTGGCTCAGGTGGAATACACCGGGCCGAGTGCTACGCTGGCCGGGCCGTATGCGGCTTGTCGGTCATTGGTGCTGGCGTGTGAGAAAAGGGTGCGAGTGACGCAATAACTGAGTGTTGCTGGCTATCGCGCCTCATCCATCTTACGCGTTGTAACCGAGTTGCTTCAATCTAATGCGAACGGCGGCTTCAGATGCTTGGAAAATATCCGAAAGCTGAAACACTGAACAAACCCCCATTTTCCACAGCTTTTTAACCAGTGGGGCAGGCATCAGCAGTTCTGCGGCCAGTCTGTTCGCTTGTGTTTCAACATAGCTGGGCAAGCCACTTCTATACATACCGTCATCCACAACGGCTGCCTGGTCGATCAGATCTCTGTGCAGAAGGTAGTGAGCTATCTCGTGAGCTAACGTAAATTTTTTCCGCTTGGCATTATCGCGACCGTTAATCTGAACGGCATACCGACCATTCGAATTACGCCTGATGATACCTGATACATCTGGATCTTCCATTTCCGCATCCATATCTACGGAAATTCCTAGCGCACGGGCCATTGCAAGCAGGTCTACCGGTGCTTTGTCCACATACCGGCCCGCAATATCAAGGGGCGTTACGATAGGACTAGCGTCTACTGTCGAAACCATATCTAACCTCCCCTTTCTTCGCGGTTGTATCCTGAGCTTATATCCTCACCGTCAGTATTTGGAAGTGATATCTTATTAAGAATATCCTGCTTCTGACGCGCTTCGATTGCTTCGAGCGCTACTCTTTCAGCGATCTTTTCCGCCTCAGCTTTAAGGGTAGAGTATCCCCATATAGCAACAATGCCCACCATCAGAGTGAGCCCGGCCATCACAAGTGCCGCTGCGGTTAGAACTAAAGAGGCGACGGTGGGGCCGTCCCATTTCGTCGGGTCTCCCCCGAATGTTACTGCATGCACTGAATAAGCAAAAACAAACACAACGAACATAAGCAAGTTGCAAGCAAACATAATCCACCCGCCGCATTGGCGCGCCTTATCCCATGCTGTGGTTTTCTCTGCCATGACTGCGCAGGTAGTTCATAATTAAAATTCGCGCAACAGGTTACGAATGCGGAAAGTGACGGGCTTCCACCGTCTGCTGCGGGTCATCGGTCGCTGCCTGCCGCATCTGCGCCGTATGCATCCGACGACTACCAGAGAGACCGATGGGCATTTATAGCGACCAGAGCGGTTCGGGTCTGGCACCCGCCAGCTATCAAGGATTGCTTGACGGCTGGAACCTCAGAAACTCGGCAGGGGGAACTCCCACCCCCTCGTAACGACACGCTCGCCTCTCAACCAGTATCCTTGTCAGTCAACCAGTATCGCGCTCTTTCGCTCGTCTTTGCTGCGGGCCGGGCTTGATACCGGCTCCTGATACGAACTCCCCGCCGTTCAATGGGGGCCGTGGCCTGATTTGGTGCGCAGCACCGAACTGTCCCGTATTGCGTGTCCATCCACGCCGCCGCAGCCCTCAAAGCCTAGTACGGTTTGGGGTGGGGTACAAGCAGAAAGTGGCCCGATTCGCATTGTGGGGGATTATGTGGGGGATGCGTCTGGATTCGTGCGCTTTTACTGCATTTCCTGCGCTAGCAAGTATATGTAAAACAATGGCTTAGCGGATTACGGGGGTAGTCACCACGGTTTGCTAAATCGTTATACGGGTTAAACTGTATCGTGGGTTCGAATCCCATCCCCTCCGCCAACATAATCAAAAAACATCAAACAAATCAGTGTGTTGCGAGTGATTTATTTTACGCTCCCATCATCCATCCCACCTTATGGTTTGCGGTTTCCTGTGGCGTCGGGCGGCTTCAAACCGCGTTGGAACGATTTGTGTTGGCAGAACGCCGCGTGTTCTGATAGAACAAAACAAGAATACGCTGAGGAGCCTTTTCGTTTAATACTTCTCCATCCCGACAGAACATAGCATAGCCCCTCGTGACCGAGGGCAAACGTCCTCCCCAAGACAGCCCCAGCTCCGATCCCCCCAGCTCCTCGGCAAGGTGGTTCGACAAGACGGTCGATGGTCGACCGTCATGGCTTGAGGAGTGCATGCGGTGCACGACATACAGACGTCTGGCCTATTGGGGCGCTTTATCACCCGGCTCGAGGCAGCGGAGATCTATCTGCGATGCGACGTTGCGACGGTTGACCGATACGTCGCCAAGGGGCTCCTCCCGAAATACAAGTTCGGCCGGAAAACGCTCTTCCTTCTGGCGGACGTCCTCAAGCTGGTGGTCCGGGCGGATGTCCCTGATATGGAATCAGGTGGACCTTGCGGTTCAACGCGTCGCGGTCGGGCCTGTTCCCAGCCTCTTCCAGTGGCCCTGGAGACACTCATTTTCTATCTGATCGCTGCGGCCTTGCTGATACGATTCATCATGCTCCATCATTGACCCGGAGCCGACGGGCGCTTGTCCTGGTGCACGCCCCCGTTCGCCTTCACTGAGGTCAGGCGCTCACAAGGCTTGAGCCCTGACAAAAGCCTGCCCCAGACGCGCCGTCAGGCTGGCAGGATCGCATACTTCATCGATGTGCAGCACTTCGACCGGAGCCATCCCGACATAGCGGAGCAGGCGTTCCTCGATAGCGTTGCGGAGGCCTTCGGCGTCTTCTGAGATCGAGCGTCCGTCACGGGTGACGGTGCCGACCACTTCGACATACAACGTGGGTTTCCCTCGGACGTAGAGCCCGAAGTCGGCTCGCGCCTGGACAACACTCTCTCTGACAGGCGGCTGAACCATCACGCGCACCGCTTGCGGACAGATGCGCTCGATCCGGCGATAGACGGCGAGCTCGACGATGGATTCAATGCGATAGCCTTTGATCCGGACGTCGCCCTGCCAGGCCGGCAACGTCGGATGGCGTTGGGTCACGGCCTGACGGAAAGCCTTCCACAGAGGCTTGTCGCGGTTGTAGCGGTCGACCAGAGCGCGACCGCCGTCGCAGAACTTGAGCATCTGTTGCGTCGGCGTGACGAGAAGTTCCTTTGACAGAGCGGCATAGCGATCCAGATCCTCGTCGCGGAAAAGAGTGCGGGAGACCCAGTTTGGGAGGGTATTGTTCAGATGGTCGTTGATCATGAGGATAATCCAAAAGGGCGCACGTCTCCCTCAGGTCTATGAGCCCGATGCAAAAACGCGCGGAATGTAAGGGAAGGTGATAAGGTGACGGCAAGCCTGCCACTGGTCTGGCGTGCAGCGCTCAGTCGCGTTTTACGGCATCACGGCCTCACGGCTCAGGAGTGCGTTGGTCAGGTGCCTGAACCTTCGGCGGATGTGACGCGTCAGCACGACGGCCCCTTCGAGGACCGTGCCGTCGACGTCATTGCCAGCCAAACATTCGCTGAGCGCGAAATCCAGAAGGCCGTGTAATGCGGCGATCTGCATGATGTCCGCTTCCATGCGGGACGATAAGACGATGTGTTGAGACATGAAGATTTTCTCGTTCGATATTGGAGGAACGAGGCTCACACCCCCACGACCGATACACGTCAGAAGGTAAAAATCCTCTGGGGAATTACGGGTATGAGACCTCATGAGGAGAAAAGATAAGAACCCTCGAACCACCGCTCAAATCGTCATAAGTAACCATCAAGATAGAATAATAAAAAATACAAATATTAAAAATCTATATCCCATCCTCTAGCTTTTCCTGTGGCGGCTTGCCGTTCGATTTCATTCTGTGATCGCGATACAGCGTCGCGTCCCTGCTGCGCATTCTTGACAGCCCGTCGGTCGGGCACGGGCTCGAGGCCATGATGAACAATGATTTTGAGCGTCTCTTCGGTCGTCGTCTGGGAAGCGCGGGAGAGGTTTCGGGCCAGTCTTTCGATCGCGACATGCCCTACCACCACATGATTGTAGATCCTGGGATCCGGAATATGGACTGAGTCCAGAAGAACCTCCGGAATGATGGCGCCGAGCCGTTGCGGCATGTTGATGCGGAGAGTGGCGGCGCCAGGTGGGGCACAACCGTAATGCCGGATCAGGCTCTCAACCACGTTGACTTCCTGTTCGGGCTTGCAGGGAACACCCGCCTGTATGACCGGATTGCCTCCCTGTCCGCCGAGGTTTGTGACGCAGCCACCGCGACAGGCAAAGCGGCACGCGGCTTTGCCTCCTTTGACTGGATCACAAAGGACAGCTGGGCGCGCCGCAGGTTGGTGGTGGCCAAGGCCGAATGGCGCCACGGCAACCGCTATCATCGTTTTATCGTCACCACTCTGCCGCAGGCAACGTCCGAGGCGCGTCACCTTTACGAACAGATCTACTGCGCCCGTGGGGATATGGAAAACCGCATCCGCTTCCTGCGTGAAGTCACCGAACGCGTGATCGCAACGATTGGCGCGCACAAAACGTCAGTAAGGCTGTCCCCCAATGGCAATACGCAGGGCTGCATCGACAGTCATCCAGGGCAGGTTTTTGTGCCGGCCGCAAAGCTGCTGAATGACCTCGATATCGCTTTCCTTGAACTGCGCGAGCCCGGACCGAACGGCACGTTCGGCAAGACCGACCAGCCCAAGCTGCATGGTCCGATCCGCGAAGTCTTCAGGAAGCCGCTGGTTCTGAATCAGGACTACACACGGGAAGAAGCGATCGAGACAGTCGCTACCGGTGTTGCGGACGCCATTGCGTTTGGTCGGCCTTTCCTCGCCAATCCGGACCTCGTGCGTCGTCTGGAAGACAATCTGCCCCAGAACAAGGACGATATCCGAATGGACAATGGCCCTGAATATGTCAGTCATACGGTGGTTTCATGGGCCGAAAAACAGGGGA
>NZ_JOPG01000086.1 GCF_002153605.1 Acetobacter malorum
GTTTTTGATCCCATCAAATTGAAAAATGCCCCTGCCATTTTCCATCCTCATGAAAAACCAACATTCCTCCTTTGCACCGATGTCCTGAAAGATGTGGTCGAAGCATCCGGGCTAGTGGGGCTGACATTCCAACATCTCTGGAATGAGACAACGGGTGGTGTGTGGGTTGAACGCCCCCCTGTCCTCGGACCCATAGCAGCAAAACTGGGCAAGGAGCTGGAGGACAAGTGGAAAAAGAACAAAAAGAAATATGACCTGCTTTATGACAAACTAAAAAACAGGGAGGGTATTACACTGCTCTGACAAGGGCCTTATTTTGTTTCCTCACTCGCCTGAACTCCTTCTTCATGAATGTGCTTTAGGGGAGATAAAAGGTTTTCGAGAATTATTTTGCTAAAATTACCGTGGTTTTGCGTGAGACGGGACAGGCCTGTCATCCGTCGATGAATTACGAAAATTCGGGATGAAGCTTGTACGAAATAGTGGCGATAAACGCGCCACAAAACTTCACGAAACCGTTTTGGATTTTGATATTCTTTTCAACGGATAAGAGCAGCAACGATGTCAGAGCTCAATGTCTATCGTGTCAGTAGTAATCTTCAATATGGCGGCATTTCGCCGAATGTAAAAATATGGGATGAAAACGGACGAGCAGTTTTGCCCGATTACATTAAACTAGAAAACTGGGAACTGTATCCAGTTCGTTTGAAAAAATTTACAACAGATGTGAATTTCATCCCTTATTACGCTGGTGACAATTTTGTTGTCGATGAAACCGCAAAAGCTCTGTTGCAGCCTCTGATACAAGATTGTGGAGAGTTCCGACCTGTCAAAGTGGGAGAACGCCTGTACTGGTGGTTCAAATGTACCCTTGAATATGACTGCACGGCCAAGGGGCAAATCGAAGGAGACATTCTGCTTCCAGAAGCTAATATGTGGTACGATATCAACCGCTGGGTTTTTGATCCCGTTAAACTGAGGCAAGTCCCTACCATTTTTTATCCCCATGAATATCCAACAGCCCTTCTTTGCACCGATGTCCTGAAAAATGTGGTCGAAGCATCCGGGCTGGTGGGGCTGAAATTCCAACATCTCTGGAATGAGACAACGGGCGGTGTGTGGGTTGAAAGCCCCCCTGTTCTCGGCCCCATAGCAGCAAA
>NZ_JOPG01000087.1 GCF_002153605.1 Acetobacter malorum
CCATTACTCTGAAACGTGAGATACCCGAAGCGATGAAGCCGCGTCGTATCGCGATTACGTCCTCTACAACCCGTGCGGAGGAAGCCGTACCCCAGATCGAGGCGCGGAAAGAGGCAGCCTGATGGCGTGACGAAAACTCTCCCCCGGCCATTCATCCGGCCGGGAAAGAATCTCGAAAGGTCATGAGCATGAAGAGGATGAAAATATTTCTGTCGTGCGCTGCTCTGGGCTTGTCTCTACTGAGCCAGTCGGGCGCACATGCTGGTGATATTGTCCGGACGGCTGCAACATCGTTCAATGCGAGGGCGACTGAGGGCACGTCCACAATCCCCAAAACCGGGGCTCGCACTCATTACGAAGACGGCACGGGTGATATGCTGGTCGACAGCTTGAACGCAAGCCAGTTGGATCAGAACTACAAGGGGCCGGTCTATTATCCCGGACAACCCATTCCGCCGTTCCGGCCCATCGACACAGATCATCTGGCACCGTCAGGGCCAGAGACGCCGGAGAAGACGTCCTCATCGCACGGGAGGTAGTGGGGATTGAGTAAAGGCGGCGTTATAGACCGCCTTTACCTCGATTCTTCAGGATGAAGACCGTTCAGGCTCACAGCGGGCCGCAGGATTATCTTCGAGATGCGCCTGTTCCCTGGCATCGCGCGCGACACGCGCATCCTGCTCGCGGACCAGCCAGTAGACGACGCCCAGCGCCAGAACAGCCGCCGAGAGAGCGAACAGTTCCATGGCAGTCACATCATGCATATCCAGCAGGATGAATTTGCGGGCAATCGCCAGGAGGGCGATCAGGACGATGGTCCGTACCCGGATGACGTTCTCATGCTGGGCAAGAACGACCAGCAGGGAGTGTTTGAACTCAAGCGCGATGATAACAGTAAAGATCGCGCCAAAAATCGCCTGGAAGATCGTCTGGTTGATCGGATCGATTCC
>NZ_JOPG01000088.1 GCF_002153605.1 Acetobacter malorum
TCATCCCGGACATACAAGCCCCCATTCGCCAAGCTCCTAAGCGGACAGTCCGCAATCACCATGAGCTGATGGAGTTTCCTCCCACCCGAGTGCATTCTCCGCTCGGCTGCATAAGAGCAGCCCCTTCTGAGAACGTATCATAGAACAAGACATGTCAGATGGGGTGGAAGGCCTCCTTGCGGCATTGATGTGCCATACCGGCATTGATAAACCTTCTGAAGGAGACCGCCCACCCCAACTGACAGCTAGCGGCGCGACCACGACTGGTGGTGGAACGACAATTGGTGGTC
>NZ_JOPG01000089.1 GCF_002153605.1 Acetobacter malorum
GGAAAGAACTGGAGGACAAGTGGAAAAAGAACAAAAAGAAATATGGCCTGCTTTATGACAAGCTGAAAGACAAAGAGGGGATTACACTGCTCTGACAGGAACTCGGCCTTATTTTCTCACTTCCTCATACCCTTCCTCCATGAATGTGCATCATGGAGGATAAGAGGCTTTTAAAAATTATTATGACAAAATTATCGTAGTTTTGCGCAAGGCTGATCAGCTTGCAGAGGCCGCGTTTCGGACAGGCCGATTTAAAGCGGGACAGGCTATCATCCGTCAAGAATTTCGGGATGGAGCTTGTGCAGAACAGTAAGGATAAACGAGCTATAAAACTTCATACAACCGTTTCGGATTTTGATATTCTTGTCAATGGATAAGGACAGCAACAATGTCAGAGCTGAATGTCTATCGAGTCAGCAGTGATCTTCAGTATGGCGGCATTTCGCCGAATGTAAAAATCTGGGATGAAAACGGACGAGCAATCTTACCCAATCACATCAAACTGGAAAACTGGGAACTGTATCCGGTTCATTTAAAAAAATTTACAACAGATGTAAATTTCATTCCTTATTACGCAGGTGACAATTTTATTGTGGATGAAACAGCCAAAGTCCTGTTGCAGCCTCGGATACAGGACTGTGGAGAGTTCCGGCCTGTCAAAGTGGGAGAGCGCCTGTACTGGTGGTTTAAATGCACCCTTGAATATGACTGTACTGTTAAGGGGCAAATCGAGGGAGACATTTTGCTTCCAGAATTCAATAAGTGGTACGACGTCAACCGCTGGGTTTTTGATCCCATCAAATTGAAAAATGCCCCTGCCATTTTCCATCCTCATGAAAAACCAAC
>NZ_JOPG01000090.1 GCF_002153605.1 Acetobacter malorum
TGGCTCGCAGAAAATCGCTCCTCCCTTGAAGAATCCCGACAGTATGTCGAAGAGAATGGTCTTCCTCTGGCGGATTATCGGAACTTCTGAATGGCCCGTTTTGATGTGTATTGTTTGGCCGGACGAGGTGAAGCGCGTTTCGTTTTAGATGTGCAGGCAGACCTGCTGGACGAGTTGGGCACCCGCATCGTGGTGCCGCTTTTATCACAGAAAGTGGCACCCAGGCCGGCAAAGAGACTGAATCCGGTTTTCGTAGTCGATGACCAGTCGTTCGTTATGATGACACAGTTTATGGCTGCTGTGCCTGACCGTGATCTGAAAAAAGTCGTGACGTCATTATCTCTTTATCAGGATGAAATCACTCAGGCTATTGATCTACTTTTAACTGGTTTCTGAGAGACGGCTTTAGTCAGCTTCCGCCTTCATCCCGGACATACAAGCCCCCATTCGCCAAGCTCCTAAGCGGACAGTCCGCAATCACCATGAGCTG
>NZ_JOPG01000091.1 GCF_002153605.1 Acetobacter malorum
TTTGCTGCTATGGGGCCGAGAACAGGGGGGCTTTCAACCCACACACCGCCCGTTGTCTCATTCCAGAGGTGTTGGAATGTCAGCCCCACCAGCCCGGATGCTTCGACCACATCTTTCAGGACATCGGTGCAAAGAAGGAATGTTGGTTTTTCATGAGGATGGAAAATGGCAGGGGCATTTTTCAATTTGATGGGATCAAAAAC
>NZ_JOPG01000092.1 GCF_002153605.1 Acetobacter malorum
ATGTCCGATCGACCGCCTCCATGAGAGCCATATTGCGTGCCATCATGCGATCAACGGCCTCGAACATGATGTCGATATCAGGCATTGCCGCTGTCGTTGCGATGCCCTGGACCGGGACCAGGATACCGACCTGGTGTCCCCGTGCATCAACGACGCGCAACGTATCCTGAGCCTGCGCAGGCAGGGCAGCCGCGCCGCAGGCCAGTGTTGCAACAAAGGTGCCGGCCTGAATCATACGAGAAAAATGCATTTTGGAATCCTCCGTGTCTGTTAAGCAGTGTCGGACGA
>NZ_JOPG01000093.1 GCF_002153605.1 Acetobacter malorum
TCCCGCAGCACGAACTCCAGTTTCGGGCCGTAGAAGGCGCCTTCGCCGGGATTGTGGGTGTATGTCAGTCCGGCAGCTTCGACACCATGGCGCAGCGCAGCTTCTGAGCGGTCCCATATTTCGTCCGACCCCACCCGCTTTTCCGGACGATCGGAGAACTTGATCCTGACATCATCAAAGCCAAAATCCCGGTAAATCGAGAGCACCAGATCACAAATCCGCTGCGTCTCACTTTCCATCTGTTCGGGCGTGCAGAAAATATGGGCGTCATCCTGCGTAAAGGCACGCA